>JAMPIC010000001.1:41020-74239 GCA_023663025.1 Prevotella sp. | reverse complement strand
GTTAATTATTTGTAAACTCTGCTTTTTAAGGCTTGACTTTTATTTGCAGGTCTTTCATTACTATTATATCTCATTGTAATCACGCTGTCAATACTTTATGAGCAAAATTTTTAGGTTGGTGAAAAAATGACATTCAAAGAATTTCTCGGAAATTTCTTTAAAAAGCCCTCAAAATCCGCGTCGGGAGACGTTATGTCCGAAAGCGGAAGTTATGAGGAACTTTATACGGGAGCGATCAATGCCTTTGCGGTTTTCGCGGTCATTGATACGGTCGCTTCCCTTTGCGCGGCGGCGGAGCTGAAAACCTACAAAGACGGAAAGCCTTTTAAGGGCTTGGAGTGGCATAATCTGAATATCCGTCCCAACGTAAATCAGTCGGCAACGGAGTTTTGGAAAGAGGCGTATTCAAAGCTGCTTTTTGAGGGGAGCTTGCTTATTGTTCCCGTGAACGGTCAGAAAATTATCGCGGACAGCTTTGGTCTTGACGAATACGCGCTGCGGGAAAATGTTTTCACGGGAGTGACCCGCGGGGCGTTTACATTCAACAAGGCGTTCCATTCCTCCGAGGTGTTTTATATACGGTACTCAAACAAAAACGTCAAGCCGATAATCGGCGGTGTGCTTTCGGTGTACTCAACGCTTTTCGGCGAGGCGGCGAATAACTATATCCGTTCGGGAGGCTCAAAGGGTGTTATCGAGGTTGATACGCTTCCTGCGGGCGATCCCAAAACGGAGGAGGAATACAGCAAATCCCTCAACAAGCGCATGAGAGAATTTAACAGGGCGCGGGACGCAACGCTGACTTTGTTTCAGGGCATGAAGTACACCGAACTTAAAGGCAGCGGCGGCGGGAAAGAGATTTCCGACATAAAGAGCATTTTCGACGGCGCGGTCACAAGGGCGGCGCAGGCGTTCAAAGTTCCGCCCCAGCTGGTGCTCGGGGAGGTATCGGGCATTAACGACGCTGTTGACTATATGCTGACGGTCTGCATTGACCCGCTTCTTAATGCGGTCTCCGAGGAATTTTCGGGCAAGGAGTTCACCCCCGATGATTACATTGCGGGAAATTACATTGACTATGAGGACGGTACGGGGTTTACCCATTATGCCTATACTGCGGAGGCGTACGGTTGACAGTGTACACTGTACGCTGCTGCGGAGGTGAATAATATGGCTAAGAGAGAGATCGGTACGCGGCTGACGCTGGACGGTGAAGCGCAGTTCAAGGCGGCGAAAATACGGCACCGCTCAGACCGAAGCGGGCGGGTCGTTCAGCTTTGTCCAGAACAATTACAGTCCGAAAAATATCAGCGCGGCTGAATCGGCAAGACTTGCAAAGCAGGCGTTACAGCTTGCAGCCATAGTCAGATAGGAGGCGGGCAGTATGCATAAACTGATTTTATCCTCAAACGGAGAGCAGGTCGAGCTGTACGGCGGCAAGGGTATCCGCATTGTAAAGATAAGCGGGATAAGCTTTGAAAACACCGTCAGCACGTCCGATATGTACGGCTCCGACGGGTCGAGGTTTCAAAGCGGCAGACTAAAGGAACGGAATATTTCTCTGATCGTCAGGTACATAGGATCGGCATGGAAACATGAAGCTTATAAAAACAGGCTGATGAAAATTCTCGGACATAAGGATACGGTAAGGATAAGATACATAACAGACAATATAGATTATTACATTGACGGTTACGCGGAAAATATTGATACTCCGCCGAACGTCCGACCGATGGTTACGCAGATATCTTTTGTATGTCCCGATCCGTACTGGCGTGTAAGCGGGGAAAACAGCGTTATACTTGCGGGAGCTGGGTATTGCCGATACGTTCGCGTCGCTGGTATGGACGGTCAGACATTCGGCGGCGGGCGGGTTTGAACTGAAAGCTCCCATGACAGAAAACAATATACGGCTTTTGCGGAAACAGCGGTACATATACCGTCCCGACGTGAAAGAGGCTGTATTTATAAAGTCGGTCATTGAGCAGTATGACGAGTCGGGAGATGTGCTGATCGTATCGGGCGATTCGACGGACGGGCTGCTTGACAAACGCTGCACCGACAGTTACGACGGTACGTTTATCGCGTCTCTGAAATCAAAGGCTGCGGAGAACGGCAGGCAGTACGGTTTTCGGAAAATGCATATTGATATTGCTTCGGAAGATGATTTCGATGTTATTATGGCAACGGGCGCGGGATGGTTCAGAAATCTGGGGGAGCTTGCCCGTGAACAGCTTGGTCTTGCGGACAAGCGTCTGTACGTTGATTTTGACGCGGAGAACAGAAAGCTGTACTGCCGTGTCCGTCCCGTTGCGGACAGAAGCGCGGAACAGACGGCTAATACCCATATTATTTTTGATATCGAGGACGGAAATCTTACAAGTCAGCGGTATGAATATTCGGAGGTCGGCTGTTACAACCGCGTCGAGGGTACGGCTCTGATCCCTTACGGAGCAAAGATTTATGAGGGCAAGGAAGAATATCTGCATTATACTGTGGGCGACGCCGAGGCGAATGGGCTGGGTCTGACGGTGCTTGCGCTGAAAATTGAGGCTCCGACGGACAGTCTGGCGGTACCGGACGGGAACGGCGGCTTCCTGACAGATGAAAGCGGTCAGTACAGAACCGGAGAATATGTCAATTACCCGCTTTGCCGCGCTCAGCTCAAAGCAGCTTGCGAGGAGGCATACGCGCCGTTCTCCGAAAGCTTTGAATGCGAGGCTGTCGGGGACGGATACCGCAGTGAATGGCAGGTCGGCGATTATGTCACCGTCAATGACAGCAAGCGCAAACAGGCGTATAGGGTGCAGATCGCAGAGGTGCGGGAGGTCTTTGAAAACGGAACGAAAACCGTTTCCGTCACCCTTGGAGAACCTTTGCGGTCGGTGATCGATCTTGACTTTGAATTTCGTTTGTCATGCCTTGAACTGGGCATTAACTGATAAATTTGAACGGAACTACAGCGAGTGCAAACGGCTCGGAATACCTGTCGGCGCGTATCACTTCAGCTACGCCAACGACTAAGGCGGGGACTGTAAAATCCGCCTGCGAGCAGATGGGTATGTCCGTTATTCAGAAAAAGGGATAGGAGGCGTTACCGTGAACAACGTTTTTAAAAGCATTATCAGCGGTATTATCGGCGTTGCGGGATTCCTTATCGGTAAGTTCGACGGTCTGTACAAAGCTTTGCTTATGCTGATAATTGTCGCGGTCGCTAACGTGCTTGACGTTCAGATCATCGGCGGCGCGGGTCTGCGGAATATCACGATTATTTTCTACGCGGCGAACGAGGTTATATCCTTGCTGGAGAACACGGGTAAGCTGGGTTTGCCCTATCCGCCTAAGCTGCTTGATGTGCTGGAGCAGGTTAAAAATAAGGAAAAATAAAGTTATATCCCCGCGGGGCGGTTGTCTGCGGGGATATTTTGACCCGCATTTTGACCCGCATATCTGCGCTTTTTCATAATATTTCTACTGCTTTTACAGTATTTTTGTGATGATAAAAAAGGAAAGTAAAAGTCCGCAAACCGTTTAGATAACGCATTTGCGGACTTTTTTAACTGGTCGAGGTGACGGGACTCGAACCCACGGCCTCTGCGTCCCGAACGCAGCGCTCTACCAAACTGAGCCACACCTCGTAATATTATTGACGCCGGAACATAAAATATTATACCATAAAAAATTCAGTTTGTAAAGACTTTTTTTAAAATTTTGAAAAAACAGAGGTGTCGTGCCGCAATAGAAATTTGGCAAAAGCAGATAAAGGGGTTGAAAGAAAGACGAAAATGTGATAGAATAAAGTCATTCGCGGAAAATATACCGCAAGCGTAATCCCGATCTTGAAATTCACGAATTGATAAGTACAGCCGAATATATTTTCCATGCGGTTATAAGGAGCTGATGCGATGAAATACAAAATAGACGGAGGATTACAGAAAATAGCAAGAAATAAAGCGCCGTCAAACATATATTTATACCCTGTTGTGAATGCTGCGATGAAATTATCCGTATGCACATCGGATGATAAGGTTACCGTTAATAAATATGTAACTCCGGGATATGAGAACGCGGAGCTTTCCACGCTTACTATTGAACCGCAGGGACGCAGCGGTGTTCTTCCGTGTATCATATTTTACCACGGCGGAGGACTTTTGTTAAAAGCTTCAAAAGCGCATTACCGAATTGCCAAATGGTACGCGGAGAAAGCAAAGTGCAAGGTGGTGTTCGCCGATTACAGATTATTGCCTAAAAATAAATTTCCCGTTGCTGTTGAGGACTGCTATTGCACCTATAAATGGGTGCTTGATAATGATGATATGTTAGAAATAGACAGGAACAAAATAATTGTGGCAGGCGACAGCGCGGGCGGGAATCTGGCTGCTGCCGTTACGTTAATGCTATGGGACAGAGACCGTCTCTCCCCTTTGGGGGCGATGCTTATATATCCGGTCACGGATAGGCGTATGATAACAAACTCAATGAAGACGTTCACGGATACTCCCATTTGGGACGCGAAGCGGACAAAAATGTTTTGGCGAGCGTATTTAGGGGATAAAGAGCCGGAACAAATTCAGTATGCGTCGCCAATAGAGGCAAAATCATTGGAACATTTTCCGAATACTTATATTGAAACGGCGGAATTTGATTGCCTTCGCGACGAGGGAACTGCCTTTGCGGACAGACTGCGGTCGGAAGGCGTCATTACAGACCTATATGAAGTGAAAGGCGCGTGCCACGGCTTTGAAACGGCGCTTGAAAGCGGAATTGTGTCGGAGGCAATGGAAAGAAGGATTCGGTGGTTTCAAGGCGTGTTGAACAAACAATAAATTAAGCGGAATAAAAAAACGGCGCTGTTTTGACAGACAGTGCCGTTTTTGAATTGAGGACGAAAGATCCGCGCTTACCGGACATATTCCGCACGGCTCGAAGCCGCATTGCGCCGATTATAAAGAAAGAGCCGAACAAGCTTTATTCATCTTTGGGAGTTTCATCGAGAATTATCTCAATATCGATATTTCCGTCGCTTCTTGCAAGCGTTACCGTCATGGTATCTCCGGGCTTGTGGGAATTTTTAACTGCTATAAGAGCGTCCATATCAACGATATCCTTGCCGTCGGCGGCAACGATAACGTCGCCCTCCTCTATACCGGCGATATCGGCGCAGGAACCTTCTTCAACAGAAGCGACAAGCACGCCCGAATCCACGGGAAGATTGTAGTAACGCTTTGACGCCGACGTTATAGTTGTTCCGGAAATGCCGATCTTCGGCGTAGCGACGTAACCCTTGTTCATAAGGTCGTCAAAAATAGGCATGGCGTCGCTTATGGGGATAGCAAAACCGATACCCTCAATGCTGCTGCTGGCGATTTTGGAGGAGGTTATGCCGATAACCTCGCCCTTGCCGTTAAGAAGAGGACCGCCCGAGTTGCCGGGGTTGATGGAAGCGTCCGTCTGGATAAGGGTCATAGTGACCGTTCCGCCGCCGGAAAGCTCGGCGGTGACTTCCTTTTCAAGACCGGATATCATGCCGCCCGAAGCGGAAAGTCCCAGACCGAGGGGATAGCCGAGGGTGAGCGCTCTTTCGCCCAGTTTAAGTTCGTCGCTGTTTCCGAGAACCGCAGGAATAAGACCGTCCGCGTCGATTTTCAGAAGGGCAAGGTCTGTATTCTCATCGCTGCCCACGATCTCAGCCTTGTGTTCCGAGCCGTCGTACAGGGTAACGGTAACTTCGGCAGCCTGCTCCGTTTTGGTGACCGGCTCATACCCGCCGCCGAAAAAGCTGAACGGATTGTCGAAAGGATTGCTGTTTCCGCTGTTCTGCCATGTCTGGTAAGAAGTTTCTATAACGTGCCAATTGGTGATTATATAGCCGTCGGAGGAAAGCACGATGCCGGTGCCCGTACCCGTACCGGATTGGGCAAATTCGGAGGTTATCAGCGTTACCGAGGGCGTGGCTCTCTGAATGACTTCTTCGTCGGAAACGCTGTCCGCATTGGCAGTGTCGATGTTGAGAAGATTTCCCAAAGACGTGTCGCTGTCCCCGTTTGAATTCTGCGGAGCGGCGGTCACGGTCTGGATGGTTTCGGAGGAAGTTTTGCCGCGTTCGGGTTCGGAGGTTTCTTCCGCCGCCGAGGAAACGCTGCCTGCGGACATATTGTTTGCCAGATAAGCTCCGCCGAAACCGGAAGCGCCTCCCACAAGTACGACTGCGAGAACGGCTGCGATTATTTTGCCCGTTCCGCTTTTCTTAGGCTCCGGCTCGGGGGAGTAATTGGAACTGTAAGTATAGTTATTGTTATCTTCATACATAAATAAAACCGCCTTTCAGCAATTCCGTCCCATATGTGCGGACGGTCTGTTTTTTGATTACGGTTATATAATAACGCGCTTATGTGTAAATTGTGTGAAGCCATTACGAAAGATTATTAAAAGACTTGTTGAAATTTGTTTCACTGCTGCGGCGACGCGCACTGTGTTTGTACAGAAAAAAAGATTTTCCTGAAAATAACAAAAGAAAAAACTCTCGTATTTCTACAGAAGCTTTTCCGGCAGCGGGGGCACCCGCTGTGTTTGTATAGGAAAAAAAGATTTTCCTGAAAATAACAAAGAAAAAAGCTCCCGTATTTCTACAGAAGCTTTTCCGGCGGCGGGGACACCCCGCTGGCGGAGAAGGAGGGATTCGAACCCTCGATGAGCTATCAACCCATACACGAGTTCCAGTCGTGCGCCATAAACCGGGCTAGGCGACTTCTCCGTTTGGCGATCAAAGGTCGGAAACCTGAAATTGGAAGTTCACAAACCAATTCACCGCTTCCGAATGACTTAATTATTATAACAGAGATTTCGGCGGTTGTCAATAGATTTTTGAAAAAATTTTTATTTTTTGCGGAAATTGCGGCTTTCGGCAAAAAACGGTATTGAATGATCGTTTCAAATGTGGTATAATTTATGCAATAATTGTGTAAGGACTGATCATATGGCGGAAAAAGCGTTTAAAATACCGGAATTTGAGTATTTCGAGATGGGAGGAAAATACAGCGGAAACAAACGGGGAACAGCCCGGGACGATTTCAATTTCCGTTTTACCCCGAAAGAAAAACTGCTCGCTCAGGTGTGGTACGGCATAAACTGCTTTGAAAAATCGGAAACGGTTTCCGAAGCCGAGTTCGACATAACCCGCGACGGATACCGCGCCGCCTGCGATTGGGTAGAGGAGCAGGTCGGGATCTGGCTGAAAGAGCATAAGTTCCTGCCGCCCGATCTCGGCATATGGAGCAAGCCTCCCGAAGAAAAAAGGCGCGGAAAAAAATCCGCAGATTAAGGGGAAAGCATTATGAAGAATGTGGGACGCCCGAAATACCGACCGCTCCGAAAGGTCATTGCGCGCGGGACTGCTTCCGCTTTTATGATATGGACTATTATCCCGACGTATCCGCAAAAGCGAAACGCTCAAAACCGTCTTGGCTTTGAGCGTTTTCGTTTCGTCAAGTTCTGCTTTCAGCCAGACTGTCGCGTCTGAAAAGAAGCGTTATGCACCATATCGCCGCAAGGGCTACAAGCACATACACCACTCTGCTGAGGATCGCGCCTGTTCCGCCGAACAGCCAAGCCACAAGGTCAAAGCTGAATATTCCCACAAGACCCCAGTTAAGACCGCCTACGACAAGAAGCGCAAGTGCGATTTTATCAAACATTTCAATCCTTCCTTTCAATGCCGGCATCGGCGCGGCGTTCCGATAAACAAAGGAAAACAAAATCTTCCGCAGCTTTATCCGACGTCGGCGCAAGCCGGCGAAGAATACCGCGCTCAGACAGCGGCAAACCCGGCGCTGCCTACAGAAACGGTAAAAAGAAAATACTCCCGAAAGATGTACTTCCGAGAATATTATCCGCAGAAAATTTTATTTTATTCAAAAGACCGTTCCTTTGCCGCAAACGCGGCAGGCGCGTAAGGAAAATATTCCCGTTCCTTTAATGTGCAAAGCCGCGAACCGCTGCGCCGTTATTCTACCGCCATAAGGCTTGTCACGGTCTCGCCGCTGTCCGGCTCGTACAGCTTGAAGCGCTCGGTAAGAGATTTCAGGAAATTTTCGTCAAGCACAAAAAGTCCGTTTTCGTTGTAAGCCCCCGTAACCGTCACAAGCTGCGATACTCTGCCGTCGCTTGAAGCGACGTACTTCATCGCGGCGGACTGCTCCTCATAATCGTAAGCGGTAAAATTTGTCTCCGCAGTGGAATTTATTACCGCGCTGAAATAGTCGTCCACATGGTTTGAGAAGCTTTCGTCTATATTTCGGTTGATAAGGTCGTTGATCAGAACCCCCGCTATTTTGGCGCGGTACTCCTCGCCGGAGCTGTACAGAGGATATGTCACTACCTTTCTCAGCGTATCCGAATCGAGATAGGACGTTCCCTCTCGTATAATGGTTTCCTCGCCTGTGTCGGGATTGGAATATATCAGATTGTACGGAACGTCGAAGTCCACTCCGCCGAATATATCCACAAGCGCGGAGAAGCTTTCGTTGTTCAGCTTCATATAGTAGTCCACGGTTACGCCCACGGCGTTTTCCGCCGCGGAAACGGCCTGCGGTGCGCCTCCCCTGCGGTAAAATTCGTACAGACTGTCCTCGGTGCCGTTCACTTTGGCGCAGGTATCGGCGGGAATTGGCATTACCACAAGTCTCTGCTCGTCCGCTATCATGCGGACTATCATAAAGCAGCATCCGCTCAGCCGTTTTTCCGAATCGAAGATAAACAGCGTGGTTTTGCTGTCCGAAGCCGACGGGACATACTCGTCCGAAACAAGCCGCTCGATATCCGGAACGGCAGTTTCCTGAGGTTCTCCGGGTTCGGTAAGATAGCGGAAAAGCATGAAGCATATCCCGCCTATAATAATAAGTGTAACAATTATCGTGATAAAATATGTAAGGGCAATTTTTGTTCCTTTTTTTGCCATAATGCCGTTTCCTTTCAAAAAATAATAAAAAACTGTTGAAAAATTTGCCGCCGAGTGGTATAATATTTAAAAAGCAAGCTGTTCAAAGCCCGTACCGCCGTCCATGCCGTTTTCAAGCTTGTCGGCGTTGATTATCTTTATTTCGAGCCGCTGCTTTTCGGCGTATCTGATCGTCTGACCCGTTCCGCTGCGGTAGTCCGAAACCAATGCTATAAGCTTGTCCGAACGGTCTACCATATATTCGTTTCTCAGCTTCATGCAGTTCCGCGAGTAGCTTTCGCATACATAGACCGTCTCGTCGGCTTTCAGGAATATATTGCCGAGGATAAATCTGTCCTTGCCCTTGAAGCTGCTTCCGTGACCTTTGTAGGGAGCGGCAGCCACAAGTCTGAGCGGCATTCCCTGAGCTTTAAGTTCCATTACCATTTCGCCCGCCCAAAGATCCACGCCGCGGGCAAGCCCCGTAATAAAGGTGGTATAGCCGTTTTCGGCGCAGTCGATTATTTCCTTGTAAAGTATGCTTTTTAATGTGCGTATGATCTGTGAGTGCTCGTTTCCCCCGTCGGGAAGCTTTTCGGGACGGTGACCCGAGAAACAGACGGTTTTTCCGGCGATTTCCGCGTCTGCGGAATTGTTTTCGAGAGACATGACAGTATCCCCATTTCAAAATATTTGCGTTACCGCAGCACAGGCGGCGTTTCGGTCGCTTAATCATTATAGCACAAATATTTCGTTTTTACAACAGCAACTTGATATTTGTAATAAATTTGACACAATTAACAAATTTGAAAGGAGGAGCGTCCCTTCGCCGGGCAGCGGGACTGAACGCGTATCGGCTCGGGACGCGGCAAAAACCATGGTTAATAAGTTTACGGACCGCATTCGCGCGGAAATCGATCTCGACGCGGCGGAAAGAAATTTCACGGCTTTGAAAGGCTTTCTTTACGACGGCTTTACAAAGCCTGCCTGCGTGATAAAGGCGGACGGCTACGGCCACGGCGATCTGCGGCTGATGAAGCTGTATGAGGAGCTGGGCGCCGACTTTTTCTGCGTGTCCAATGTTCCCGAAGCTCTGCGGCTGCGGGAGGGCGGCTGCAAGAGCGATATCCTTATTTTGGGCAGGGTCGATCCGAACAACGCGGACATTATCGCAAGGAACAATATTATCACAGCCGTTGTTTCCCGCGAAAATGCGGCGGCATTTTCCGAAAAAGCTTCAATGCCGGTGAGGGTACACATAAAACTTGATACGGGAATGCACAGAGTTGGTCTCGAATCGGACGATTCCGACCGCTGCGCCGAGGAGATCGCGGAGATAGCCGCTTTGCCGAACATATCCGTCGAGGGCGTGTTTACCCACTTCGCCGCCGCCGACAGCCGTCTCGAGGGGGACGTTGCTTTTACGGACGAGCAGAAACAGAGCTTCCTTGCGGCTGTAAACGCCGCGGAACGTCTGGGCGTAAAATTCAAGCACATACACTTCCTCAACAGTGCGGCGACTGTCTACAGCTACGACAGCAGAAGCACTCTCGCACGTCTGGGAATACTTTTGTACGGTCTGCGTCCTGCCTACGCGCTGAATATCCCTGTCGCCCTTAAACCGGTGATGAGCCTTAAGACGGTCGTGTCGCAGGTCAGAACGATACACAAGGGCGACACGGTAAGCTACGGCAGGATATACACCGCAAAAGAGGACAGGGTAATTGCCGCCGTTCCCTGCGGCTACGCGGACGGCTACCCGAGAATACTTTCGGGCAACTGCGCCGCCATTATCGGCGGAACGCGCGTAAAGGGCGTGGGCAGGATATGCATGGATCAGATGATGTTCGACGTTACCGACGCGGGAAATGTTTCCGAGGGCGACGAGGTTATCCTGATCGGCTCGGCGGGCGGTGAAACAATTACCGCCGACGACCTTGCCGAAGCGGGCGGAACTATCGGCTACGAGATAGTCTGCGGAATAAGCAAGCGCGTCCCCAGAGTGTATCTGCGCGGCGGTCAGCCCGAAGAATAACGGCAAGCCGCGAATTGTGCAAATTATCCAAACCGGTATTTATAAAAATGTTAATGTAAACGTTGACATAAGTTTCGTTTTTTTGTTATAATATTGGTACTGTACAATTTTATTTTACCCGAAAGGACGTTTTTTATGAAAAATATCAAAAGAATATTTGCGGGACTTACCGCCATGTCGGTCATCTGCTCCCTTGCGGCGTGCTCCGGAGACAGCAGCGACCCTGACGAGACTACCCCCGCGATAACCACAACTCCCGCGGTCACGGTGGCGATCAACAGCGAGACCCTTTCCTCCGAGGCGCAGGATCAGATCAGCAGCGTCGCCGATTCCCTTACCGGCGAGCTGGAAAACAAAACCATCAAATGGTTCTCGTTCTACGACCCGTTTCACCCCACAACCTCGGGCAACACTAAGGCTCTTTCGCTGGAGCTTTTCGAGACCAAGTACGGCGGCGAGATCGAGTATATCGAGACCACATGGGCAAACCGCTTCAACGACCTTTCCACAAAAATAATCGGCGGCGACGGCATCGACTTTATCGCGGGCGGCGATCTGGACTCTTTCCCCAAGGGCATACCAAACGGTCAGTTCGAGTCCTACGACAGTTACATCGACTGGGAAAATCCCCTCTGGGCTGAATGGAAAGACCTTAACGACAAGTTCATCGTAAACGGCAAGCACTATATAATCTGTCCGCAGTCCACGCTGGGACAGGTGGTCGTCTACAACAGGGGAACCGTGGAATCTATGGGCTTTGACGATCCTGCGGAGCTTTTCGCCAATGGCGATTGGAACTGGGACACTTTCAAGAGCATGCTTGTGGACTACGTTGACCCCGAACAGGATCAGTATGGTCTGGACGGTTGGTTCAACGAGCAGCCTCTTATGCTGACGAGCGGCGTTCCCTCCGTGGAGTTCAAGGACGGAAAGCTTGTCCACAACCTTAACGACCCCAATCTCGAAAGAGTTATGAATTTCATGTACGGACTGAATACGTCCGGTCTTGTGCTCGACAAGAGCCTGTTCAGCTGGACGGAGCACCCCGAGTTCATCGGCGAGGGCAGGGAGCTGTTCTACATCGGCGGTATGTATGTCCTTGAAAGCGCACCCGAGGTGTGGTCGGCTACCTTCGGCAATCAAGAGGACGTAATGTTCGTCCCCATGCCCAAAGATCCCGAAACTTCGGAGCATTACGTTCCCGCAGGACTTGAAGCCTATATGCTCTGCAAGGGCGCACAGAACCCCGAGGGCGTTATGAGATTTATGGAATGTATCCTTGCTGCGAACGCCGATCCCGAAACGCAGGAGCTTGCTCTCGAAAAGCGCCGCAAAGACTACGGCTGGAGCGACGAGATGATCGAGATGCACGCGTCAGTTACCGAGCTTGCCCGCAAGAACCCGGTATACGATATCCACTCCGGCTGCCCCACGGATCTTTACGATATCCTTGACAGCGGCGAATACGGTATCCGCGCCGCATTCGAGGGTCACGAATGGGCGACCACCCGCGAATCCCTTTTAGACGTTGTTGAAATTTATATCAACGAATTCAACGAACAGGTTGAAGCTATGGGCTGATCTGTACGGAAACAATAAAACCGTCCCGTTTCGGAGTATTCCGCAGCGGGACGGTTTTTTATTCGACGATCACCTTTGAGCTGTCCTCCTCGCGGAGAGCGATGACCGCTCCTCTTATCAGGTAGGCGATTGGGTCTCCCGCAGGACTTCTTTGCAGGCAGCGGACGGACGTGCCCTCGATCAGTCCCATATCCTGCAAGCGGCGGCGCATTCCGCCCTCGTTAAGCAGCTTCCTGACGGTGGCGGAACTGCCCTCCCGCATATTAAACAGCGTCTTTGCTGTGTTCATAGTCTTACTCCTTTTATAAGTATCGGGAAAGAGATTTCTTCCCCTTATTACCAATCTATGCGGGAATATTTTTTTTGACACGGCATAAATTGAGACAACCCGTACTTTTTGCGGACTTGCCCGCATAAACATTAAACAAAACCTGCAAAGGAGCTGTTTTATGTGAGCAAGGGTTCATCTAAAAAAGGAATTAAAATATTTTTATTTATTATTCTTGCGGCTGCCGCTGCCGCCGCGCTGTTTTTCTTTTCAAAGGCAAAGGAGGATACGGAAGCCGACAAAATGTTCACAATGGCGTCGAATGCCGAACGCATTGAGTTTCTCAACTCGCAGGGCTGGATAGTCAAGCCCGAGCCGATCTCGAAGGAAGAGGTGACCTTACCCTCCGCCGACGACGAGGTTTACGCCGAATACGCCGCTCTCCAGAAGCGGCAGGGCTTCGACCCGGAAAAATATCAGGGAAAGCCTGTGACGGTCGTCACCTATCAGGTGCTGAACTATCCCGACCACCCCGAAAACGTTACCGCCACCATGCTGCTGTACAACGACAGGCTTATCGGCGGGGACGTTTCACTTGCGGGCGGCAGCTCCGGCGAGGAGGGTTTTATCGAGCCGCTTATTTCCTCGGCGGTGCAGACGTATCTTTTCGCGGAAGCGGAATGAGGCTTCCTGACGCAAAATCAAAGGACAGCTGCCTGTCCGCCGTTTTTTTCGGCTCAGGTACTGTCCTTTGGTTTTATTTTTCTTTTATGATTTTATGATTTACTCCCGGCTTACGATCCTGACCGTTCCCGAGGTAAGAGCCTTTTCCTCGCCGCTGTCAAGCCGGACAAGCAGTCTGCCTATCCCGTCCACGCCTATGCAGTCCATCTGCTCGGCGGTTTCGTTGTGCGTGACCTCTATGCGTTCTCCTATCACGTTTGAGCGTCTGCGGTACTCGTCGAGAAAGCTTTTGTCCCGTATGGTTTCGAGACGTTCCTCCAGGCAGTTCAGTATTTCCGCTGTCAGCACGCTTCTTGACACGGACTTGTCCGTCTCAAGCTTGACGGACGTTGCAATGTCCGTCAGAGTTTTCGGAAACGTAACGTTCTGCACGTTTATTCCCAATCCCACTATGGCGTACTCCAGACCGCCCTGCTCCACGTCCACGGAAGCCTCGGTGAGAATGCCGCAGAGTTTTTTCCCGCCCGTGTAGATATCGTTCACCCATTTGATCTTGCATTCGATATCCGCGACCTTTTCCACCGCTTCCGCGACAGCCACAGCCGCGCAGGACGTTATCAGCAGCGAATGCTCCACCGAAAGCTTCGGTCTGAGGATAACGCTCATATATATCCCCATGCCCATAGGGGAGTAGAAATCCCTGCCCATTCGCCCCTTTCCCTGCGTCTGGACTTCCGATATTACAGTTGTGCCGTGAACTGCTCCAAGCTGTGCGAGACTTTTTGCAAAATTATTTGTTGAGTCTATTGTTTTGAAAACGTCAATCTTTCTTCCCAGAGCTTTGGTTCTCAGATTGGGGACGATGGACTGTTCGCTGAGGAAATCGCTTTCCTCCGACAGGCAGTAGCCTCTGTTTGTCACCGCGCATATGGAATAGCCTTCCTCGCGGAGAGTTTTCACGGCTTTCCAGACTGCGCTTCTCGTCATACCCACGCTGCGGGCGATCTCGCTGCCCGACACGCTTTTCCCCTTATTTTCTTCCAGGACGGTCAATACCTTATCCTTTAACGGCATATAAACGCACCTCCGTTTTGAAACAAATTATTTAATATGAAGGAGCAATCGACACAACTATTCCGATCCTTGATACCGGGAGCTTCCGAAGCAGTTTTTTTCTGCGCTTCGGGCATGATCCCGGCTGAGACCGTCCTAACAAGGCGGCGCAGGCATATCCGCAGCAAGCGTCTTTTGCGGAACATTTTCGGTACGCCGCCGAAAATCATATTATAAGAATACCACAAATCGACCGTTAAGTCAATCACATTTTTACACTTTTTTCATAAAATATCAAAGAGAATACCTAAGGAAAAGTGGTTGACAATGCTTAAAATTCTTCTCCTGACGGCAGCCGTCTGTGCCGACGGATTTGCTTCCGCCGCGGGCATTGGGGCTGCGGGAATAAAAATACCCCTCCGTTCCTCTGTGATAATCGGCTTTACGGGATCGCTGTTCCTGACCTGTTCGGCGGCGTTCGCCGACTTGATCGGACGGTTCATTCCCGAAAAAGTCTGCGGGGCGGTATCATTTGTTCTGCTGATACTGCTGGGGCTGTTCAATCTGTTTCAGGGGTACTTCAAACGTCTTGCGGAGCGGTCGAAGGGGCGGGGAAAGTCCCCGGGTCCCGTTGCGCTGTTTTTCGACGGAACCGCTGCGGACGCCGACAATTCCAAGAGCATTTCCCCCCGCGAAGCCGTGGTTCTTGCCGCCGCGCTTTCGGCGGACTCTCTTGTAACCGGCGTCAGCGCGGGTCTCGGTAACCTGAACGTTCCCCTGCTTGCCGCCGTATCCTTTGCGGCGGGAACTCTGTCGGTGACGCTCGGCTGCCGTCTGGGACGGAAAATGGCGTCCTCCCCGAACATAAACCTCGGAAAGCTCTGCGGAGCGGCTCTGATCGTACTCGCTTTCCTCAAATGACTGCGGCTGCCGGACTGATATCCGGCAGCCGCAAAACGTTTAAATTACATTTCGGAAACCTTAGCCTGAAGCTCGGTATTTACCTCTTCTACAAGCATGATGATAGTGTCCGCAATGGATTCTCTTGTTGTAGCCCAATCTGTGCCGTGCATAGCGGCTCTTGTGCCCACATTGTCGCCGCCCTGCGTTGTGTAGGAAGCGATATCCGTGGAGCAGCCCGAAGCAAGGTCGTATACGGGGTACTGCTCGGCAAGCTTGTTGATCTCCTTCAGATTGTCGAGGATCTCCTGCGACCACTTATAGTCGTCCAGAGCCTTTCTGTCGGAGATAGCCTGTGCGCCCTCGTCAGCTGCGCCGACGATGTTGCACTCCGCGAACAGAGCGACGCCCTGAGGGTTAGCCGCGCCCTTGCAGAGAGCGAAACCGTTTATCTTGGCGGTCTGATACGGGTCGGAGCCTGCGGGGGACGGTACGGGAGCGATACCCAGATCCTCGGGTTCGATCTTGGTAGTCCATGTTGCGGGGTCGGATCTTACGGCGTATGGTCCGATGATATAGAAGAGCTGTCTGCCCTCGCCCATCATCTGAGGCTGTTCAGCCCATGAGAACTGCTCTCTGGGGAAGATAAGTCCGTTTGTGAACAGCTCGTACTGGAAGTTCATTTCTTTTTCCATGCCCGCGTCGTTAAGGTTGCAGACAAGCTGACCGTCCTTGGTGCTTACTGTGGGAACGCCGCCGGAGCAGAGCAGGGAGTTCTCAGCCCAGTAGCCGTCCAGACCCCACTGGTCGTTCTCCTCGTCAACGAAGTCCTGGAGCATGCTCTTGAAGCTGTCCCAGTTCCATTCGCCCGCCTTGTACATATCCCATGGATCGTCAAAGCCGTTAGCCTCGATGGTCGCCTTGTTGTAGATAACGATCTCCTCGGTCTCAACGCCTGTTACGAACTGGAAGTGCTTGCCGCCGAAATTGAATATTTCCATAGCGGCTTTGGTATTCTGCCAGATAGCGGAGTTCATGTCGACATAATCGTCAACGGATTGGAACATTCCGCTGATGATGCCCTTGGGGTAGTTGTACACGTCGTCGCCGGGGAAGAAGTCAATTCCCTCGCCGCCGAGAACGTATGTGGAAAGGTCGTTGTAGCGGTTCTCCCAAGAGGTCTCGTAAAATTTTACGGAGCCGCCGTATTTGCGCTCGAACATTTCGAGAGCGACGGATTTGGACGCGCCGTTTCCGCTGGGGTTGATATCGTAGTGGGCGAGCCACTTGATCTCCTTATTTTCAAGCTCCACGTCCTGAAGCTGGGACATAGCGTTTTCGAGGACTGCTTCTTCGTCGTCTTTGAGTCCCTCTTCGTTTATTGCGACTGTGGCAGCCGTGGTGGTAGTGGCTTCCGACGTGGTGGTTACCTCGGCGTCTCCGCCTCCGCCGGCGTTTCCTCCGTCGCCCGAACCCGAATCGTCTCCGCCGCTGCAGGCTGCAAAGCCGGCGGTCATAGCGAGAGCCATAATTCCCGCAAGAATTTTCTTAGTGTTCTTCATTAAATAACCTCCTAATTTTATTCTTGTAACAGTATTGGTCACATATTTGCAATATTATTATATCAAAATACCGCAAAAAAGTCAACAAATAATTTAGATATTTTAGCCTTTGACGTTTGTTGATTTTGCACAAATTTTTTCGACATTTTTTCTCGGAGTAGAGCAATTTAACAAATAGGTAAAAAAAACTATGAAAAAGGTTATCACTTTTGCGTATGGAATGGTGTATAATTATTGTGAAGAAAAAAACAAAGCCGTTTCGGACGCGTTCGGCGGAATGTTCCGCGCCGTCCGTTACAGGGAAAGGGGGTCTGTCCGTGAGCAAAAAAATAGTTCTGAATCAGCTCGGATACTGCCGCACTATGCGCAAGACCGCCGCGTTTATCGGCGCTGCCGACGAATTCAGCGTTGTGGACGCTCTGACAGGAAAACCCGTTCTGCGGTCGGCGGCTTCCGAACCCGTTTCCGACAAGGCTTCGGCGGATACCGTTTCTGTGCTGGACTTTTCTTCTCTCGACCGCTGCGGCAGCTACTATATCCGCGCGGGTATGCGCCGCTCCCCTGTTTTCCCCATAGCCGAAAAGCCTTACAGCGAACTGAAAAAAGCTTTGCTGAAAAGCTTCTGCTACAACAGGTGCGCCTCCCTTGACAGACGGTACGCCGGCGAATACGCCCACGGGCAGTGCCATTCCGAGACAGTACCCCTGTTCGGCTCTCCCGCAAAGCGTTTGGACGTCAGCGGCGGCTGGCACGATTCGGGCGGATACGGCAAGTTCACCGTCTGTACCTGCGTTGCACTCGGACATCTTCTGTATGCCTACAAGCTGTTTCCCGAAAGCTTCGCCGACGGCGCGGATATTCCCGAATCCGGAAACGGAGTGCCCGATATCCTCAACGAATGCCGCGTGGGTCTTGAATGGCTGCTGAAAATGCAGGCGCGGGACGGCGGCGTTTACCACAAAGTATCGTCCGTAAGGGCAGTCCCCATTGTAATGCCTCAGGAGGATTTCACGGAACAGTTCGTTTTTCCGAAATCCCATCAGGCTGCGGCGTGCTTCTGCGCGGTGACTTCCCTTGCTTCGCGGGTGTTCAGCGAGTTCGACGGGGAATTTTCGCTCAGGCTTCACGAAGCTTCCATTAACGCCTGGATATGGCTCATGAACAATCCGAGATATGCGCCCTTTGAAAATCCGCCCACCATCGCGGTCAACGCGGCGGGCGATTTCTACGACGACGTTCCCGACGACGAGATGTTCTGGGCGGTGTGCGAGCTGTACGAGACCACGGGCGACAAGACGTTCCACGACAGGATAATGGCTCTTTACGGGCACATAAATGCGTCGGGTTTCGTAAACCGCGAAAACGGCGGCTTCGGCGCGGCGGCGTACCTTTTCGGCGGTCAGCCGAAAAACGAGTTTGTGGAGCAGTCCTTAAAACTCCAGCTTCGTGTGAGGGCGGACAATTTGTACAGCCTTAGCCAAAAAAGCGGCTACGGAACGGCAAAGTCCGAGGAGGACTATGTTCGCGGCAGCAATATGTACTCCATGACCGACAGTATAGTGCTTATTCTGGCATACAAAATATTTGCGTGCGACGAGTATTTGCAGACCGTTTGCGAACAGCTCAACTACATTTTGGGGAAAAATCCTATGGATATATGCTATGTTACAGGCTTTGGGAGCAAGCGCGTCATGCACCCTCATCACCGTCCCTCGGGGGCGGACGAGGTGGACGAACCCGTTCCCGGTCTGTTGGTGTGCGGTCCCAATAAAAACGCGGAGGACGATTTCACCCAATGGAATATCCCCGCTGAAACTCCTCCCGCAAAATGCTACTGTGATATCCTTTACAGCTTTTCCACAAACGAATCGGCGATATACTGCAATTCGGCGGCGGTATTTGTGACGGGCTATTTGGAGTCCCTTTGCAGCAATCCTGCAAAATAATAACCGCACCTGCAAAAAGCGTTATTTTACAGTATTGCTATATAAAAAATAAAAAGGAATGATGATATTGAAGATCAGGAAAACCATGTCCGCAGCCGCGGCGGCTGTGATGTGTGCGGCAATGCTCGCCTCGTGCAGCAGCTCCTCGGACGGCGGCGGAGACGTTACCCAAAGCGAAGCGGAGACCGCGTCGGCAAACGCGCCCGCTGCCGTTACAACGGCTGCCGACCCGAACGAGGTCGAAGCGGGCGTACCCGTAAATTTGGAGGAGGGAGTGTCGGACAAGATGTACGGCAGAGCGATCATGAACGAGGGCAACCGCGCGAGACTTGCTCACGCAATGAAAAAAGCCATGAACGGCGAGGATATTACCGTGGGAGTTATCGGCGGCTCGATAACTCAGGGAAGTCTGGCTTCCTCAACGTCAAGCTGCTACGCTTCGCTGTTTTATAACTGGTGGATGACAAAATTTCCCGGCGTGAACGTGAACTTCGTCAACGCGGGAATAGGCGGCACGAACAGCTATCTGGGCGTTCACCGCGTGGACGAGCAGCTGCTGTCATACAAGCCGGACGCGGTTATTGTGGAATTTTCCGTAAACGACACGGACAAGACCATGAACAAATACTCCTACGACAGCCTTGTGCGGAAGATTTTGTCCTGCGACAGCAACCCCGCGGTAATGCTGCTGTTCACCACAATGGAGGACGGCACGAGCCTGCAGGACGTCCACAAGGAAATAGGCGAGGCTTACGACCTGCCTATGCTCAGCTACCATGACGCGGTTTATCCCGAGGTGGCGGCGGGAAATCTTGTCTGGAGGGACATTTCCCCCGACAATATCCACCCCAACGACGCGGGGCACGATATAATCGGGCAGATAGTTTCGCGCTATCTCGACGGCGTTTACGACAGTCTGGACAGCATAACGGAGGAACCGACCGCCTTCAGTGCGGAGGGTCCCACAAAGGATTATTTTGCCAATGCGAAAATGCTCAGCGCGGCGGATATTACTGCGACGTCCTCCGAGGGCTTCGAGGTCGTTGAAAAGGATTTCTACGACCAGTTCCATAACAACTGGAAGTCCGAGGCGGGAGGAAGCCTGACCTTTGACGTTGAGTGCAGGAATTTCGGCGTGTTCTTTATGTGCACCACCGACGGAAAGAGCGGCACTTACGAGGTCTACGTGGACGGCGAGCGCAAGGGCAAACTGGAAGCCGACTTTACGGGCGGCTGGGGAAATTACGGCAACACCAAGCAGGTCACGCTGACAAACGAGACGGCAAAGCATACCATCGAGATCAAGCCTGCCGAGGGCAGCGAGGACAAGGGCATTACCATTTTGGGACTTATGGTTTCCTGACGGGTTGTCTGCAAAATAAAAAGGACAGAGCCGATAAACGCTCTGTCCTTTTTTGATTTCGGGAAATTCCGCTCCCTATACACGGTTCTCCGCACCGTTCAAGACCGCTTCTTTTTTGATTATCCACAGCGTGTACGCCAAAAGTACAACGCATAACACGGCGGCGGTTATAACGGTAAGGGTCTGCGAAGTCTCCGCGCCCTCGGCGAAAACGCCCAGCGCGTTGTTTACGCCGTGTGTAATTATACAGGGCAGCAGGCTCTTTCCCCTGTAGAAAATAATTGTAAAGCAAAAGCCCACCGCAACCGCAAAGACAATTTGCACCACGGTATCCAAAGTAGCCTGTCCGTTCAGCAAATTCACAATGTGACCTATGCCGAATGTAACGCTTGAAATCACTATAGCACGCTTTACGCTGCTTTTGCATATGCCCTTGAAAAGAAATCCTCTGAAAATAATTTCCTCCAAAAAGCCCACGCCAAGCATACTCACTATGTACAGTGCGCATTCGAGGAAAGGTCTGACAACGGCAATTCCTCCCCAAAGCCGCGAGGATACCATTATAACAAGGGGTATAAAGAACAGGTAATTTTTAATATTTCCCTCAAAGGCGCACAAGCCGTATTTTTCGGTTAAACCGTTCTTTTTTATCCATATGAAAATAACTGCCGACAAGATTATGCTCAAAGGCGCGGTGACGGATTTAAAAACTCCCAAGGTCTCCGAAAAATCGTCCGCCAGACTTAACGCTATTACATAGATGAATATCCAAACTACCGCGAACCATATTTCGCTTTTTTCGTATAATTTTTTCATTTAATTTTCCTCCATTTCCGCGGCAAGAACCGCTCCCAGGTACGCGCGCTCAAGGTCGGCGGCGACGGTTTTTTCGTCGTACTCCAGCGAATTGTTGGCGATTATGCTTGCGTACCCGTGGGCGAACATCGCTATCGTCGTAAAGACGTTTTTTGTCTGCTCAACAGTTATTCCCATTGCGCCCCGCATAGCGTTCAACACGGGAACAAGCTCCTCGGAATTTATCATATCGAGCAGACTGTTTTCCGTCCCGAAGCCCGACTGAAAAAGCAGGCGGAACAGGCGCGGCTCTTTCACGGCGAAACGGATATAGTTCAAGCCGATACTCAGCATAACGCCGTTCGTCGGGTCGATGTTCATAAGATACTCGGTATGAAACCCGTCCGCCTTTTCGTAGACGGCTCGTTTCAGCTCCTCGATACGGGCAAAGCAGTACATAACGGGCTGTGTCGAGCAGCCCAGCTTTTCCGAGACGGTTCGGGCGTTGACGTTTTCGATACCCATGGCGCGGGCGACCTCAAAGGCGGCGTCCACAACCATTTCCCGGGATATTTTTGTTTTCGGCACAATTGTCCTCCCTTTGTAATTCGAGTTATATAATTTGAATTATATAACTCGAATTATACTATAGAAATATACGTTTGTCAATTAAGCCAATATTTATTTCACCTGATTATCACATAATTTTCATTTGATTTTCACATAAATTAAAACATAAAAACCCGCAGAAAAACTTTTTCCTGCGGGTTTTTCATTATTTTTCTTTGTATCCGACAGGCAGATACACGCTGACAAAGCTGTCGTCCCTGAACGGAGAAGCTGTGTACAAATACTCTTTTCCGTCGGAGGATATTTTTTCGCTGAAGCTTTCGCATTCGGTCCGAACCTCTTCAAGCGGCTCTCCGTAAGGACTTTCGGCTTTTATTTTTTCGCGGCTGTCGCTGAGTATGCTGCCGCCGCTGATAACGGATTTTCCTTTAGGCGAACCGATGGGAACTTCCGTTGAAGCCGCGATGTGCATTTTGAAAGAACCTCCGGAAATGGCGACGTTTCCGGAACCGAAGCAGTCTCCGATACCTGCCGCGCTGTTTCCCTCGCAGAAGACGCTGTATTCTCCCGAAATTATTTCGGTATCAACGTTTCCGTTTATAGCGCCGATGGTCACGCTGTTTTTGGAATGTATTGTCAGGTCGCAGACTGCGCCGTTGAATTTCATGCGTCCGCTGCCGTTTTCAAGAGTTCCGAAGCAGCAGCAGTTGTCTCCGGAACAGGAAGCCGCCACGGAGGAGCAGCACTCCAAGTCGATTTTGCCGCTCCGGGAGCCGACCGCGACAACGCTTTGACCTGCAGCGTCGATGTCGACGCTGCAGTCTGTGAGTTTAATTCCGACCGCGCCCGAAACCGCTCCGATACCGATAAGAGCCATGCCTTTAAGCTCGGCGGTAATAAGTCCTCCGGTAATATCTATCGACGAGTTTTCCCCGCCGAAGCCGCCGCCGATCGCCACGGCGTTTCCCGATTGGGAGGTTATATTCAGGCTGCCTCCGATATTGACGGAAATTGCGCCGAAGTCCTGAAAGCAGTCGCCGCCTATTACAACTCCGCTCGGATTGTTCATGTCGATATTGAGCTGACCTCCGCCGTTGATCGTAAGGCTGCTCGACGCGGGAACCCGTATTCCCTCATAGGAGAAACAGTTTTTGCCGTCGACGGTCAGCGTAACGTCGCAGTTTTTGCCCAGCGTAAGAACGGGCGCTTCCAGACCGAAAACGTTTACTCCGCTGATATTTATGCAACCGGCGTAACCGTCGGGGCAGCTTATCCTCATGCTTGCCGAGCAGGAAGATTTTCCTGTCAGGAAAACATTTTCAGCCTTGACGACAACATCGGTATAGCCGTGTACGGCAAGCTCGGCAAGATCCTGCGGTTCCTCCGTATCGACGGTAAACACTTTTTTGGCATAGCCCACGTTTTTAAGATTTATGCTCAGTATATTGTCCCTTATTTCGGACGGTATTTCGGTAATAAGCGCAGGATTGGGCTTGCTTGTGTAATAACCCTGGATAAGGTCTATTCCGAAGGTAATGAGCATTTCAAGCTCTTCCTTTGTTTCGACGCCTTCGGCAAGAGCTTTTATGCCGTGATTTCCTGCAAAGTCGATCATATTTGAAACAAGGTGCTGTTTCTGAACGTCCTCGTTGATATTCATGATGAGAGAACGGTCTATCTTGATGAAATCGGGTTTCATTGAAATAAGCGTAGATTCGTTCGCGTAGCCTGTTCCGTAGTCGTCCATGGCAAGGAGCGAGCCTTTGACGCAGTACCGTTCGCGGAGCGTGTCCAGACTTTTGGGAGTGACCTGAAGTCCCTCTGTGATCTCTATTACCAGCTTGTCGAAAATCTCGCCGTAGGAAGAGGAAAGTCCCTCGTACAGATCGTCGGAAATAAGGCAATTGGGTATTGTATTGATAAACAGTTTTTTATCGCTGAAAAGCTCTTTGTTGTCCCACAGGTAAGAGATGGTCTTTGAAAGCGTCAGGTACTCGATTACGGAGGACATTCCCTGCTCGCCGGCGATCTCCACGACCTCGGTGGGCGAAAGCTTTATTCCGTCGATCTCCTGCGGTCTCATAAGAGCCTCGTATGCGTATATTACTCCGGTATGGGCGTCTACGATGGGCTGGAAATAATAGCTGACCAGACCTTCCCCGGCAACTCTTTTGAATACCTGTATCTTTTTGAAATCGTATGCTTTCAGGACATAATTGGCTCTGTCAAATTCGACGGGAGCCTCCGCCGACGAGGACTGCGCTTCAAACGCCGCGTAATCGACGGCGGACATCATTGTTCCCGCGTCGTTTTCCTCGCTGCCGAACAGGGCGTATCCGCAGTAAACGCGGATATATTCGCTTCCCTCGGACGAGGACAAAGCTTCGTTCAGTCCTTCAAAAAGCTTATCCGCGTATTTGCGGCAGCCTTCTTCGTAGGTATCCGTTATGAGTATGCAGAACTCGTTTGTGGCAGTTCTTCCCGAAAAAATATTGTGAGGATTTTCAAATTTCTTTATAAAAGCCGCGGCTTTGGCGATCACCCTGTCGGCAGCCGCGGTACCCTTGAAAGACGTCAGCCTATCCACGCCGCTTATCAGCAGGGTTATCAGACCCACAGACCCCGCGTGCGATCCGGAGACGGAACGCACCTTTGATATAAACGCGTCGCGGCAAAGAACTCCCGTTTCGCTGTCGTAGTATTTAAGGCTCTTTATGATGTTCTTGCAGGACACAAGCTCGGATACGTCGTTGATCATGGTAAACTCGTAGTCGCCGTTTTCATATGTATGTATCTGTATCCAGCTTTCGGGACGGGCAGCCATATAGATATCCGCTCCCGAAGAGGACGGGTAGGATATCATATCGGTAACCAGTTTTTTGTAGTCGATGTCGTCCAGAATATCGCTCGGCGCGTCAAGTCCCGTTATTTCGGAAAAATTTCCCGAGATATGAGCTGTTTCGGTTTTCTTGTCGTATCTTATTTCCGCGTATCCGTCGGCTTTTTCTATAATGTTTTCGGTACTTTCGATACGCTTGCGCATTTCGTTAAAAAGATTGGTAATGATTATGACTGTACCTGCCGCAAAAACCGCCGACAAGGTCAGAAAAACGCTTTTCAGCGCGGGCATAAAAGCAATTGCCGCCGCCGAAGCAAGAACAACGGCTATGCCGGCATATGCAAGCCGTATAAAAAAAAGACGTCGTTTTCTATCGTTTTTCATACTGTTACCGCTCCCCTCAAAACAGGTATGTATGCTCTTTAATTATACACTATACAACTAAAAATATCAACAATGTTTTTGGAGATTTGTATATTTTTCACAAAAAACTCCGAAAAATATATACAAATGAATTACGGCTGACGTCAGCCCCTTTTCAGCTCGGAGATGACGTTTATGAAGCTTTCGACGTCGTTGAAGTCCTTATAGACCGAAGCGAAGCGCACATATGCGACCTGGTCTATGGCTTTAAGCTCTTTCAGAACGATATCGCCGATCTCAGCCGAGGGGATACGGTCCCGCATGGTATTGGCATAGCAGCTTTCCACAGCGTCAACAATTATGTCGATATCGTCGGCTGACACGGGACGTTTTTTCACAGCTGTGGAAAGACCCTTTATCAGCTTGTTCCTGTCGAAAATCTCGATAGTGTTATCCTTTTTAAGCACAAGCAGTACGGGCATTTCCACGGATTCGTAGGTGGTAAACCTTTTTCCGCAGTTTGTGCACTCGCGTCTGCGGCGCTTTTTTCCGTCGACGGGACGTGAGTCCACGACCTTGGTATCTTCAAAACCGCAAAACGGACATCGCATAACGAACGCTCCTCTCAATTTAATATATTCTTAATAATTATAGCACATTAACTGTGATTTTGTCAATATTCCGGAGAAAAAATTGATCGGCGCGGCTGTGAACTGTGAACGGTAACCGATATTTTCCTGCGGTCTGCCTCATTGCCATAAAACTGCATAACAGTTGCATTTGCAATTTGGGCATATCGCCGAAATCCGCAAAAATAAAAAAATATTTTTTTGAAAGTTGCACGTCCGCGTGCAACTTTTTGCGTTTCCGAGCCTTATAGTGAAAGGCGTTTTCGTTTGAACCTCTCCGCGCCGATGTTAAAACGGACGTCTTTCGGAAAGGAGGTGTACTCATTGTCCGCAGTTCTTACGCGAAATCAGAAAAGATTTCTCTACGGCTACATGAAAACCGGCAGTATCGAGGAATCCGCCGCGCTGTGCGGCATTCCCCCCGACAGGGCTTACGAGGAGGGTATCAAGATCCTCGATCACCCTCAGGCGATGGAGTTTGTGACAAATCTTTCGCTTACCGAGAAAAGGTTTGCGGAGAAAAGCTCCGACAAGATCGAGGAGTCCCTGAACAGGCTTATCGGCGGACGTATCAACGACGCGGTGATACTGGCGAGAGCCGATCCCGAGACCCTTACCGAGGCGGATATCCGCGGACTTGACCTTTACAATGTTTCCGAGCTTAAATTTGGAAAAGGCGTATGCGAGATCAAGTTCGCGGACAGGCTCAAGGCTATCGAGAAGCTCAACGAGATACGAAACGTCAGGGCTTCCGACGGGGAGGCAAGGAGCTTTTTCGACGCAATAGCCGGCGCAGCCGATACCCGGGACGGAGAACGGGAGTTCTCCGAATAACCGAGGGAAACGCTTTTCGTCCTCTATCATCGTCATTTGAAAAAGGAGTGTGTTTGTTTGGCTAAATTTAAACGGTTTTCGGCAAAGCAAAAGACCGTCCTCACATGGTGGAAAACCGAGCGTTACAAAAAATGCGACGCGGTAATCTGCGACGGCGCGGTGAGAAGCGGCAAGACCCTTTGTATGTCGCTGTCCTTCGCGGCTTGGGCGACGGCTAATTTCAACGGCGGGAACTTTGCCGTATGCGGAAAGACTGTCACGTCGGTAAAAAGAAATCTCGCCGCGCCGCTTTTGTCCGCGCTTCGGGGATTGGGCTTCACCTGCGAGGAAAAGATCAGCGGCGGCTATGCCGATATCGGCGCGGGAGGCAGGACGAACCGCTTCTACTTTTTCGGCGGACGGGACGAAAGCTCCGCCGCGCTCATTCAGGGCATTACCCTCTGCGGCGCGCTGCTGGACGAGGTTGCGCTCATGCCCCGCTCTTTCGTGGAGCAGGCGGTCGCAAGATGCTCGGCTGAAAACTCCAAGCTCTGGTTCAGCTGCAATCCGTCGTACCCCTATCATTGGTTCTACCGCGATTGGATACTGAAAGCACGCGAGAAAAACACGCTGTACCTCCACTTCACCATGGACGACAACCCTTCTCTTTCGGACGAGGTGAGGGAACGGTACAAACGGCTTTATTCGGGCGTTTTCTACGAGCGGTTCATTTTGGGGAAATGGGTCGCCGCCGAGGGACAGGTCTACCCCATGTTTTCGGAGGAAAAGCACGTTGCCGAAGAGCTTCCCGAAAGCTTCGAGGGGTACGCGGTATCCTGCGATTACGGTACGGTGAACCCGTCCTCCTTCGGGCTTTGGGGGAAAAGCGGCGGGATTTGGTACAGAATAAGCGAATATTACTACAGCTCAAAGCGGGAGGGAATGCCGCGCACCGACGAGGAGCATTACGAGGGGCTTCGTCAGCTTATAGGAGACAGGCGGGTCATGGGCGTTATCGTCGACCCGTCGGCGGCTTCGTTTATTGAATGCGTCCGCCGTCACGGCGAGTTTCCCGTATTTCCCGCTAAAAACGACGTGGTTTCGGGCATAAGGCGGTGTTCCGACGCTTTGCGGGACGGCAGGCTTATGTTCGGCAAGGACTGCACCGACATACTGAGGGAGTTTTCTTTGTACCGCTGGGACGAAAGCCGCGGCGGTGATGTTCCCATCAAGGAAAACGACCACGCTATGGACGATATGCGCTATTTTGTCACAAGCCCGTTTTTCCGGGACGGGAGCGGCGGTTTCTGGGCGGGAAGTGTTACCCGAAGTTGAAATTGCAGAAAATAATACAGAAAGGAGAAAGTTTGAAAATCTTCGATTTTCAAACTGCGAGTTTTGTTTTCCTCGCTGCCGCTCGGAATTTTGCTGACGCAAAAACGCATGACATTTATGTCATTTAAACATACGTTAGAAAGGAGGACGCATTTTCCCTTGCGGGAAAATGGTCATAAAAATGAACATACTTAAAAAGCTTATGAGCCGCCCCGTCAGGGACGTTTCCGACGCCGCAGTTTCAAGCGGGAGACTTTCCTCCGGCGGCGTGAACCTGCTTACGCTTCAGCCCTCCGCCGTGGAGGAGCACAGGCTTTACGACAATCTGCGGTACTCCGTCCCCATTGTGGACGCGGCTTTGCAGAAAATAATCCGTCTCACGGGCGGCTATAAGGTAGTGTGCTCCGACAGCCGCTGGCAGAAAGAGATGGATATGTTTGTTGAGGAAGTCCCCGTGGGAACGGGCGGAAAGTCCCTGTACGCTTTCACGGACGGGTTTCTGGACAGTCTGCTCACCTACGGCTCGGCGGCGGGAGAGATGATAGTCGATCCCGAAACGGGCGCTGTGGCGGGACTTGCTCCCATAGGCACGGAAAAATTTCTGTGCAGGGCGGGGGAAAATCCCTGCGACAGGCTGTTCTTCAAGCGGGAGGGCGAGAGCTGGATACCTGTCCCCGACCCGCGGTTTGTTGTGTACAGCACGCTTAACCCCACGGAGCGCTGCCCCGGCGGACAGTCCGTACTTCGCGGTCTGCCCTGTATTTCGGCGGTGCTGATGAGGGTGTACGAATGTATCGGTCAGAATTTCGACCGTGTGGGGAACGTGCGCTATGCCGTTACCTACAAGCCCTCAGACAGCGGCGAAATGGCTTTCGCAAAGGAACGGGCGCAGCAGATCGCCAAGGAATGGAGCGACGGTATGAACGCCATGCGCTGCGGCGAGGTGCGGGACTTTGTGGCTGTGGGCGACGTTGACATAAAGGTCATCGGCGCGGACAATCAGGTCATCGACACGGAGATACCCGTCCGCCAGCTGCTGGAGCAGATAGTGGCGAAGCTTTCCGTACCGCCGTTTTTGCTGGGGCTTACATGGTCGTCCACGGAGAGAATGTCCTCGCAGCAGGCGGATATCCTCACATCGGAGCTGGAATATTACCGCAGGCAGCTCACTCCCGTGATAAGGCAGATATGCCAGACATGGCTGGAGCTTCTGGGCGGCAGCGGTACGGTGTCCGTGGATTGGGACAACATCAATCTCCAGGACGAGGCGGTGCTTGCGGAAGCGAGACTGCACAACGCTCAGGCTGCGGTACTTGAACGCAGGCTTGAAAATAATAATAACAATTTGTAATTAAGAAAGGAATTGATACTATATGTATAATACTGTTAAGATCGAAAAGGGTTTCTACAATCTTTCCGGCAAGACTTTTTCTCAGGCTCTTGAGGCTGCCGATCCCTCCGAGAACTACACAGACGAGGCTCTGCGCAAGGCGGACGCTTTCGAGCGCCAGCTCAAGCGTTTCGACATCAAGGTTCGCGGCGTGAACGCCGACAAGGTCGACAAGTTCTTTCAGACTGCCGAGAGCGCGCTGCTCTTCCCCGAGTTTGTGAGACGCGCCGTTGAGAGCGGTCTGAACAGCGGCTGCCTTAACAGGATCACCGCCGCCGTAAGCGTTACGGACGGTATCGACAGCAGGGGCATTGTCCTCACGGACGGTACGGCGAAGTATACCGATACCGTGGAAACGGGCGCGGCTCTTCCCGAAAGCAGCATTACCCTTTCCTCCGAGGTCATCGAACTTAAAAAGTACGGCAGACTTATCAACGCCCCCTACGAGGCGGTAAGACAGCAGAGACTGGACGTTTTCGCCGCCGCTCTCAGAGCCGTGGGCGCAAAGCTTGCGAAGGCTGTCGAGAGCGCGGCTGTGGCTGCTCTCACAAAGGACGTTACGCCCATTGCGGCGGGCGGCGCGTTCAGTTACTCCGAGCTTGCGGCTTTCTGGGGAAAATTCACGGACAGCGACATGAACGTTATTCTCTGCTCCCCCGCTTCGGCGGCTAAAATTCTCGCTTTCGACGAGATGAACAAGACCGTTACCGCAGGCGGCGGAAACACGGTTACGCCTTTCGGCGCGGAGATAGTCGCTTCCCCCGCCGTCGGCGACGGTATCATCATCGGTCTGGACAAGACCTGCGCGCTGGAAATGATTCGCAGCGGCGAGGTCTCCGTGGACGTGGACAAGCTTATCTCCAAGATGTCCGACGGCGCGGCTGTGGCGGTCAACGTGGGCTTCTCCGTTATTTCCGCAGACGCCGTAAAGACCCTTTCGATCGCGTAAACCCAAACGGCGGTATCCGTCCGCAAAGTTCTGCGGACGGGTTTTCCCGCCGGCATTCTGAAAGGAGCGATACAATGGAAAATACCGAAATGCTTGAAAAACTCAATCTCTACACCCGCCGCGAGCATACCGCCGACGAGGTCTTTATCTTTACCGTTAAGCTTTGCGACAACGAGGTCGACAGGGACAACGAGCGGTTCACCAGGCAGTCCCTCGAAGCTATGGCGGAGAAATTCGTGGGCGTGACGGGCATCTTCGACCACGACCCCAAAGGCGGCAACCAGACCGCCCGTCTCTTTATGACGGAGGTGGTCGAGGAGGACAGGGAAAATTCCCTGGGTGAAAAATACGCCTATCTCAAAGGCTACGCCTACATGGTGCGGACAAGCTCCAATGCCGACCTTATCCGCGAGATCGACGGCGGCATTAAAAAGGAAGTGTCCGTTTCCTGCACAGCGGACAGGCAGATATGCTCGGTCTGCGGCGCTGACAGGCGCGTCAAGGCGTGCTGCCACGTCAAGGGCAGGCGTTACGACGGTGAAAAGTGCTTCGTTTCTCTGGAGGACATTTCCGACGTTTACGAGTGGAGCTTTGTGGCTGTCCCCGCTCAGGTTCGGGCGGGGGTCACAAAAAGGTTTGACGGGGATATCCCCGAGGACGGAACTCCGTCGCCCAATGGAGATATGTCTCCCGACGAAAACGTCCCCAATGAAATACCGCGCGGGGAACTGGAAACAAACATCAGACGCGCCCTTGCGCGGAGATGTCCCGACGGCTGCGCGAAGCAGGTGTTCGACAGGGTTTGCGGCGGTCTTGACGACGGAGAGCTTGCGGAGCTGGGGAAGATACTTTCCGCCGGAAAAGCCGCCAAACCGCCCGCCGACATGGATGGCTACACAATGAAAATCTGATCGGAGGAATGAACATGACAGCTCTTGACATTAACAAGGTGTTCGCGGTCTTTAAGCTTTTTTACCGCGAGGAGGACGCGGACAGCTTTCTCCCCGCCGCCGAGCTTGCCGCAGACTACACCGGCAGGCGCATTCTCGGCGACGAAAACGAGGGCGATCCCCGTTTGTACTACCTTGCCGCCGCCGAGACCCTGTGCAGGGTTCTTGAAATAAAGGCGGCGCGGGAGAGACTTTCCCTCACAAGGACGGGGGCGGTGTCCGCCGAAAGCGACTACGCCCGCAGGATCGAAGCCGCCGAAAAGCTCTACAGGAGCTATGAGGCTCTTTGCGTGGGACTGATACGGGACGACGGTTTCCTGTTCCTGAGAACAGAATAACTTTGCGAAAGGAGGAATAATGCCATGGATATTTTAAATCCGATGATCGCCGCAGTTTCTGCGGCGGGAGTGCCCTGCTGCAGCGAATACAGCGCAGACCGTATCGAAAAAAAGCGTGAGGAAATACACGCTTATGCGGGCATAAAAAAGATCAGGCTCGAACGTCTGCGCTGCGGAGTTTCCGACGTAACGGCGCAGGTCAGGGTAACTGTGCAGGCGTTCGGCTCTGTGGGCGAAGCCGTTCGCAGAACGGCGGAAAAAGTGGTTATCCCCGCAGTTGTGGACAGCGGCTCGGAAATTTACGGCGTGGAGATTTCCGAAAATTTTTACGACCCAAAGACCGACAGGGTATACTGCGAAGTGATTTTCGAGGTCAGGAGGCATGGCTATGACATTTGCGGCTGACAAAAATTCCGCGGAATTCGGCGGCGTAAAGCTTTTCGTGGAGGAGTATTCGTTCTCCCGCTCCGCGGCGGTTGGCGAGACAGTCCTGACAAGCGGCTCGGTATACCTTTGGAACGGCGGCGCGAAAGCTGTGCGGATAAAGCTTACTGGAACTTCCGAGACCCCCTGCGCCGACGTTCTTGACGGACTTCTGCGAAACGGCACTGCGTTTTCCCTGACCTACGCGGGAATGGTTTTTGACGGAGTTTTCCTCGTCTCTTACGACTGCGCGGGAAAAAGCGGCGGCTCGGAAAAAGTCGGCGTGGAATTTATCGGCAGGTCAAACGTCGCCGAAAAGGAGGGCGAGGCTCAATGAACATCGAAAATGCGCTGCTTACCCTGAAAACCACGGGCGGGACGACCTTTGTCATCAACAAGCTTGCGGGTTTCAAGTGCAGGAAAGAGCGGTACACGCCTTACAGCTCTCTTGACGCAACCGTTATCGGCGGAGAGGGGATATCCGACGTGGTGGAGGCGAAGCTTTCCATCGGCGAAAAGGTTCTGCACCGCGGGATCATGGACGGTCTTACCGTTACCAAAAGCGGCGGCAGAACGCTGCTGAGACTGTCCTCGAGAGGGTTTTCCTCAATGCTGGCGCAGAACGAGCTTGCCCCGGGACTTATGGCGGGACTGTCCCTCAACTCGCTGATGTCGGAGAAAATGATCGTCCCGAACGTGACCTGGCAGAACAGCGCTCAAACCGTGCGGTACATCTACGTCAACGAGCACGACAGCCAGTGGTCGGCGATAGTCAGTCTTTCGCTGGCGCTGAACGGGGATTACCCTTATATCGGAGCGGTCAACGAGGTGCGGCTGTCCCCCGTAAATCCGCTGACGGTGCGTCCCGAAAATGTTTTTGAGGAGGGCATTACCGGCGATTATTCCAAAATGGTGAGCCAATACCACATGAAGGACGTGAACGGAAACTACAGCTACAACTACACCGACGGCTTCGCGGCGGCGCGGGGGATCGTCCGCCACAAGTACATTGCCTACGACAGGCAGTTTGTGGGACTGAGCGATTACGGACTGCAATACCGCCTGAGCTTCACCGAAAGGGGCTGCAAGAGCAAGTTTCTGTCCTACATCGGCTATAACGGCGAGGAACTGCGGGACAAGGTGACTTTTCCCGACGGTTCGGTACACGAGATATCCGCCGTAGAGGTCTGCGGAAACGCCAAAAAGGGCATTTTTACCAAGGATATCTGTTATTTTGACAGTTACTGCAATAAATAATCTAAGGGGATATTGCCGTTTCAAGGCGGCAATATCCTTTTTTTATTGCAAACTATAGCATATTTACTTCATTTTGGACATATAATTGTGCAAATCGCCGATATTAATATTTTTTTGAAAAAACCTCTTGACTTTTCCCTCGGATTGGTGTAATATAATTAAGTCGCCGATATTAAGGCGTGAAACGGGAGCATAGCTCAGCTGGGAGAGCATCTGCCTTACAAGCAGAGGGTCATAGGTT
>JAMPIC010000001.1:0-40920 GCA_023663025.1 Prevotella sp. | reverse complement strand
CCAAAGGGCTCTGCCCTTTGGAAACTCGCAGCCTTGAAAGGCTGGCGAACTTTTTGGTCGCGGCTTCGCCGCGTGATGCGCTGTCGTTTTGTTTTGCACTAAACAACAATTTACACTTTTACCCATTATGCTTCTGAAAGGAAAATTATATGAACTTACTTTTTCTCGGCGACGTTGTCGGAGAAATCGGCTGCAAATTCGTCGGCGAAAAACTCCGCAGTCTCAAACAATTCTACAATGCCGAAATCGTTATCGTCAACGGCGAAAACAGCGCGAACGGAAACGGAATTACTCCGTATTCCGCAAAGTACCTTTTCTCTCACGGCGCAGACGTCATAACCACCGGCAACCACTGCTACCGCCGCAGAGAAATTTACGAAATGCTTGACAAGGAGGATTTCCTGCTCCGTCCCGCAAATTTTCCCGAGGGAAATCCCGGTCACGGAGTTTGTCTTTACGATATGGGAAAGTGCGGCATTGCTGTGATAAACCTTATGGGTACGGTCTATATGGAGGCTCTTGACAATCCTTTTTCCGCAGTTGACAATATCCTGCGGGAATTGTCAACTCCCAACATTTTTGTGGATTTCCACGCGGAAGCCACCGGCGAAAAAAAAGCCATGGGTTTCTACCTTGCGGGAAAAGTTACCGCCGTTTTCGGTACTCACACACACGTTCAGACTGCTGACGAGACTATTCTGAACGGTCACACGGGATACATCACCGACGCGGGAATGTGCGGACCCGAACTTTCGGTGCTGGGAGTAAAGACGGAAATCGCTATTGAAAAACAGCGTTTTCACGCTCCCGTAAAATTTATCGAGTCGGTCAACCCGCCCTTTATCAACGGCGTATTGGTGGAATTCGACCAAAATAATGGTAAATGTGTTGCAATTGAACGTCTGATTATTAGATAAAACTCCGAATTTATTTATTTGCTATTGTAACAGTTTTAAATATGTTGTATAATGTTTAGTGAAAATAATATTAATATATTTACTAAAATTTTCAATATTAATTTCAAATAAATTAGGAGGTTTTTTCGGTGGAGGTTTTAAAAGTTTCGGCACGGTCTTTTCCCAACTCTGTTGCCGGAGCAATTGCAAGCGTTATGAGAGAACAGGAAACCGTTGAGGTTCAGGCTGTCGGCGCGGGTGCGGCAAATCAGGCTATAAAGGCGATCGCCATAGCAAGAGGATACTTAGCTCCGATAGGTGTGAATCTTGTTTGCTATCCTGCGTTTGCTAACGTTACGATTGACGGAGAAGTGAGAACGGCTATTCGCTTGATCTGTGAAAAAAAGTAACTGTGATTTAATGTCCCCTGCGCAAAACAGGGGACATTAAATCTCTAAGGTAAATTTTTCTGAAAAAGCACGGTAAACTTGTATCATCGTTTACCGTGCTTTTTTATTTTTGAAATTTCATATCGTACCCTTTGCTGCTCTTATCATCTGTATTATCACAGCTAAAAGCAATATAACGTCAATAACTTTAAGTACAATGCCGATCACAGTTCCCACAAGGGGAATCCAAGTCACTATGGAAAGAAGCTTTCCCAATACGAACATAACGGCAAAGCATATTGTAAAGATTATTCCCCAATTCGCACAGTGACGGGCGTAATCCGAATTTGTGCCGGAAATAAAATACACCAGAAAAAGAATGGGAAACACAGACAGAACAGCAATAACCTTATTGTTTTCTATATCATTACGGCTGTAGTTTGCCATAACAGTCCTCCTTACTTAATGACGCGTATCTTGATAACACTGTCAACGGCGGCAAGCTTTCTGACAATATCATCGGTAATATCGCCCGCCGCGTCAAGCATAGTATACGCATAGTCTTTTTTGGACTTGCTCACCATATTGTCAATATTGATCTTAGCGTCGCCCAGTACCGAGGTCAGCTGAGAAATAACGTCGGGAATATTTTTGTGCAGTACGCAAATCTTAGTACCCGCTGCGTTCATTTCCGCGTCGGGGTAGTTTACGGAATTCTTGATGTTGCCGTTCTCAATGTAGTCGATAAGCTCCAGAGCAGCCATCATAGCGCAGTTGTCCTCCGACTCGGGAGTGGACGCGCCCAAATGGGGGATAGCGATAACATTCTTAACCCCGAGAACCTCGTCGCCGGGGAAGTCTACAACATAAGCGGAAACCTTACCGCTTTCAAGCGCAGAAATAATTGCGCCGCTGTCAACAAGTTCTCCCCGGGCAAAATTCAGCACGCGAACGCCGTCTTTCATAAGGGCGATAGTGTCATTGTTAATAGTACCCTTAGTGTCGGCGTTGTAGGGCACATGAATTGTAACGTAGTCCGCCGCCGCGTAAACCTCCTTAACGTCCGCAACAGCCTTTACCGCAGGGTTAAGACCGAGGGCGGCTTTTACGGAAAGATAAGGGTCAAAGCCAACGACTTTCATACCCAAAGCAACCGCCGCGTTTGCAACCAGTACGCCTATAGCTCCCAAGCCGATAACGCCCAAAGTCTTGCCCATGATCTCGGGACCCGCAAACTGGGATTTTCCTTTTTCAACCATTTTCCCTACTTCCGCGCCGTTGCCCTTAAGGGTCTGCGCCCAAGCCATAGCTTCGGGGACTTTTCGCGAGGAAATAAGCAGTCCCGCAATAACGAGTTCCTTAACCGCGTTTGCGTTTGCGCCGGGGGTGTTGAAAACAACAATACCCTGTTCCGCGCACTTGTCGACGGGGATATTGTTCACGCCCGCGCCTGCACGAGCGATAGCAAGCAGATTTTCGCCGAAAGCCATATCGTGCATAGCCGCCGACCGCACCATAATGGCGTCGGGGTTCTGCACCTCGTCGGCGACGTTATACTTAGCGGTATCGAAATTATCCGTACCGTACTTTGAAATTTTATTCAAAGTCTGAATATTAAACATTTTCATCGACCTCTTTCAAAATTTTTTAGAACTATTTCTCAATCTTAAACCCAACGCTGTCAAATTCGTGAGTAATAAACGGCTTGCCGTTTTCGTCAAGCAGGGGAGTAAGTCCGCCCGAATTGCCGCTCATATGGTAAAAGTAATTTATACCCGTTTCGGTATCCACCCAAATTTCGCTTACGTTCACGCCGCCTTGGGAGTATACCTTTTTAAATCTGTCAGCCATATCAGAACCTCCGAAATAATTCCGTAGAGGACGAGTTTCCCGTCCCGCCGTTCAGCAGCCACGGGCGGGGAGACCCCGCCCCTACAATTTTTAGCCGTTTTCCTGCTCGAATTTTTTCATAAATTCAACCAGCTTTTCCACGCCCTCGATAGGCATAGCGTTGTATATGGACGCTCTCATACCGCCCACCGTTCTATGACCTTTAAGGTTCTCAAAGCCCGCCGCCTTAGCTTCCTTTACGAACTTGGCGTCCAGCTCCTCGTTGCCCGTAACGAAAGGCACGTTCATAAGCGAGCGGTCTTTCTTTTCCACAGTACCCTTGAAAAGCTTGCTTTGGTCGAGGAAATCGTACAGAATAGCGGCTTTTTTCTCGTTGTGTTTTTTCATAGCCTCAAGACCGCCCATTTTCTTGATCCACTTGAAAACCTTGCCGCAGATGTAAATTCCGTAGCAGGGGGGAGTATTGTAAAGGCTGTCGTTGTCCGCCTGAGTTTTCCACTTCAGCATAGTGGGAGTGCCGGGGAGAACGTCGTCTCTTATCAAATCCTCGCGGATAATTGCGATAACCACGCCCGCGGGACCCACGTTTTTCTGCACGCCGCCGTAGATAACGCCGTATTTTGTAACGTCCACAGGCTCGGAGAGGAAGCAGGAGGAAACGTCCGCAACCAAATCCTTGCCCTTAGTGTCGGGAAGCTGCCAGAATTTTGTGCCGTAAATAGTATTGTTCTCGCAGATGTAAACATAGTCCGCATCATCGGGAATAGCAAGGTCGGAGCAGTCGGGAATATAGGAGAAAGTCTTGTCGGCGGAAGAAGCAACATCCACAGCCTCGCCGTACAGCTTAGCTTCCTGGAAAGCTTTCTTAGCCCACTGACCCGTGATAATATAAGCGGCTTTCTTGTTTTTCATAAGGTTCATGGGCACAGCCGCGAACTGCTGAGACGCGCCGCCCTGCAAAAACAGAACCTTGTAATTGTCGGGAATATTCATCAGATCGCGTATATCCTTTTCCGCGTCCTTGATAATCTCGTCGTAAGCCTTTGAGCGGTGGGACATCTCCATAACGGACATACCCGTACCCTTATAGTCGAGCATTTCCTCCGCCGCTTCTTTAAGTACTTCCTCGGGAAGAACCGCGGGACCCGCGCTGAAATTATAAACTCTTGACATTGTAAAAGACCTCCAAAAAAGTATTGAAAAATAATTATACGGTTTTATTATAGCATTTTGTTACAGAAATGTCAATACGGGAACACTCTATATTTTTACATTATTTTGATATCCGCTGATTTCTCCCGCCTTGCTGCTTTATTCAAAAAAATTACCGTGTTTACGCGGTTAATAAGCAATAAAAATTTACAAATAAAGACTTCTAAAGTATGGCAAAACCCTTGCAAATAACCAAATTATATGCTATAATATATAGTATGTTAAATTCGTCTTTCTATGAACATATGAAAACTCCGAACGGGTTTTCACGTCCGCCTAAAAGGGGTAAAAAGCTATTATGAAATCCTTTGTCGAAGTCTTTGATAAGGTGCAGGAATACTGCATGGAAAAAATTGAACGCGGAGAGCTTACCGACGTCGCTTACCGCTTGTGGATAAAGTCCCTTGTCCCCGTAAAGCTTGACGGGGACGTGGCTTGCTTTTCGGTGCCGTCGGAATTTCAGGCTAACATCATCACCAAAAACTACACGGCTATCCTGAAAGAAGCCCTTGCGGGAGTTCTCGGCTTCGACGTGGAACTGAGCATTATCACCGACGATTCCTCCGACGATGAGGACGACGATCCCAACAAACGCAAGATAGAGCTTGAAGAGTCTTTCTCCAACGCCGAGTACGACTATACTTTCGACACCTTTATAGTGGGACGTTCCAATGAGTTCGCTTACGCCGCCTGCACGTCGGTGGCGAAAGAACCGGGCAGCACCTATAACCCGTTGTTTATACACGGTTCCTCGGGACTGGGCAAGACCCATCTTATGACCGCCGTAAGCAACGAGATAAAACGTCTCAATCCTTCCATGAACATTATCTACGTCACGGGCGAGACCTTTGCCAACGAGCTTATAAACGCTATCCAGCAGAAAAAGGACACCAGCCAGTTCCACACAAAATACCGCAGCGCGGATATCCTGCTTGTGGACGACGTTCAGTTTATCGCGGGCAAGGAGTCCACGCAGGAGGAATTTTTCCACACCTTTAACGAGCTTCACAAGGTGGGCAAGCAGATAGTTCTGACCTCCGACCGTCCCCCCAAGGACATCAAAACTCTGGAGGACCGTATCCGCACCCGCTTCGAGTGGGGTCTTATCGCCGATATATCCACGCCAGATTTTGAAACAAGGGTAGCCATTATCCGCCGCAAAGCGGAGCTTCTCAATCTTCAGCTCCCCGACGACGTTGCCGAATACATAGCCAACAAGCTGAAAACCAATATCAGACAGCTTGAGGGCTGCGTCAAAAAACTGAAAGCCGGTCAGCACCTTGTGGGAACTCCTCCCACAATGGCTCAGGCGCGGCTTGCGGTAATGGAAATTCTTTCCGAGGAAAACTCCGCTCCCATAACCTTCGACAGAATACTGAACGAGGTGGGCAGCGTTTACGGAGTTACCGCCGAGGATATCATTTCCAAAAAGAGAAGCGCGCAGGTTTCCATTGCCAGAAAGGTGAGCTGCTACGTGCTGAAATCGGTGACGGATATGTCCTACAAAGCAATAGGCATGGAGCTGGGCGCAAGGGATCACAGCACCATCATATACTACTGCGACGACATTGAAAAGCTTATTAAAAAGGACAGCCACACCGGCGAAATGATAGAGGACATCATAAACAATATCAGAAGCAATTAACTTTTCCACATCTTTTCACAGACGAAAAATTACATTTTTTAGGAGACGCAAAAGCTTAATTTGAAATGTAAAGTAAAAATTACTGTAAGTTTTAAAATGAGTTTTCCACAGGGTGTTGAAAACAGTGTGGAAAAGTACAAACCGCCGTTTTATCCGCTGTAAATCCGTTACATTACATTTTGTATAAAGATGTTTTCAACATTTTGTTGATATGTGATAATATCCACATTTATTTCAAGATTTTTTCAACTTTGAGGACAAGTATTCCACCCGGCTTCAACATGGGAAAAAATGTTTCCTCTTTTCCACAAGTTTTTGGATTTCGGGTGTAGAATTTCAAAGCAAGTCCCCAAAAGGGGGCGAGGGGGTTTTCAACATTACCGACACTGCTAATACTACTGCTGTTTTTATTTATTATCATTTATAGATAAAGGACAAGCGGCGGAAAAAAATTAAAAGTAAAAAGTACCATATATAAAAGTTTCGCCCGCCTTTTCAAAGGCGGCAGGTTTCCAAAGGGCGGCGCCCTTTGGTCGCGCTCCGCAGAGCGCGAAATCTCCTCCCCGCGCCCGCAGGCGCATATCGTTCAAGAGCTCCGCAAAGGGGTGAATTGAAAACATCACTGCGTGATGTTTTCAAGAGGGGAACGCCCTGCGATAGAGGGCGTTCCCCTTAGGTACACGACAAATTTAATTTTCCAAACGTCACAGTGTGACGTTTGGAACGTAGAAAAATAATCTATATCTATGTATTATAACAAAATTTCAAAATATTAAATAAATAGCAAAGAAAGGAACGTGAACCCGAAAATGAAGTTCATATGCAAACAGGCTGAAATAAACGAGGCTCTGGCAAACGTATCGAGAGCAGTCCCTCCCAAATCGACCATATCCGCGCTGGAGGGGGTAAAGCTCTACCTTAACAGAAATACGCTGGAGCTGACCGGTTATGACCTTGAGCTGGGTATCCAGACCACGATAGAAGTGAACTCCGAGGACGTGGGAGAGTGCATTCTCAACAGCAGGCTTTTTAACGAGATAATCAGGAAAATGCCCTCCGAGACAATAGAGGTCGAGGTGGACGGCAACCTTACCACAACTATCCGCGGCTCGAACGCCGAGTATAAGATACTTGCCATGCCCGCAGACGAGTACCCCTCCATTCCCGATCACGACACCGGGGATAACTTTACGGTTCGCCAGCCTATGCTGAAAAATATGATAAACGAGACCATTTTCGCGGTCGCCGTCACGGACAACAAACCCATACTCATGGGCGAGCTTTTCGACATTATGGATCACGGCTTCAACCTGGTCGCGATAGACGGCTACCGTCTCGCGGTCCGTTCCGAAAAGATCGAGTCGGACAACCATTACAATTTCGTCGTAAAGGCAAAGGCGCTGTCGGAAGTTTCCAAGCTCCTTAAAGACGACGAGAACGAGACCGTCACCATGCACGTTTCCAAAAAGCACATAACCTTTGAAATAGGAAAATATATGGTGCTGTCAAGACTGCTGGAGGGAGAGTTCCACAACTACAAGGGTTCTATCCCCGAAAAGCACAGTACCGAGATCATCATCAACGCGAGGGAACTCATAGCTTGTCTTGACAGATGTATGCTTCTTATCAACGAAAAGGCGAAAGCTCCCGTCAAGTGCCTGTTTAAGGACGGAAACGTCAAGATATCCTGCTCCTCGGTTCTGGGCAAGCTCAACGATGAGATGGACGCGGATATGTCCGGTCCGCCGGTGGAGATAGGCTTTAACTGCCGCTATCTCCTTGAAGCGCTTAAAGCTTCCGAGTCGGACAAGGTAAGACTTCAGCTTAACGGCGGACTTTCTCCCATGAAGATAGTCCCCATGGAGGGAAGCGCCTATACGTTCCTTGTTCTTCCGATGCGCTTAAAATCCGAATAACGGGAAAGAGGCTGATATGGACAGTAATGTTAAGATAAAAACCGAGTTTATCAAGCTGGATCAGCTTCTGAAATTCGCGGGAGCGGCAGCCATAGGTTCGGAGGCAAAGGAGCTTATACTTGACGGAAAGGTAACGGTAAACGGCGAAATATGCACCATGCGGGGGAAAAAAATCCGCAGCGGAGACACTGTCGCCGTGGACGGTCATGAGATATCCGTCGAATAATTTGTAAAGGATTCGGAAATGTGATAATCAACCGTATTACCGCCGACGGATATAAAAATCTCGAGGAAATAGATATCGCTCTCGACCCGAAAATGAATATCATCTGCGGCGAAAACGCACAGGGGAAAACCAATCTTGTGGAAGCCGTGTGGCTCTGTTCCGGCTGCCGCTCCTTTCGGGGAACGCGGGACAAGGACTTTATCGGTTTCACCAAGGACGCCGCCAAAGTCTCGCTGGATTTTACCGATTTGGCAAGAAGCCAGCGGATAGAATTTGAGGTCAGGCGGGGTTCTTTGAAAGACAAGCTTGTGACCCTTAACGGAGTAAAGCTCCCGCTGCTGTCAAAGCTTTTCGGAAGCTTTCGGTGCGTGGTGTTCACGCCGGAGGATCTTAACCTGATAAAGGGTTCTCCCGACAACCGGCGAAGTTTTGCGGATCTTTCCATATCGCAGATCAAGCCCTCCTATATAAACGCGCTGAACAAGTACAACGCCATACTGTCCCAAAGAAACGCCATGCTTAAATCTATGGGCAGGGACGGTTCGGGAGAGGATTTCCTCGGCGTGTGGAACGAGCAGCTTGTCAAGGCGGGGACTTATATTTCGGTTTTAAGATACGCTTTCTGCGTAACTCTGAACAGCTATACCAAGCCTCTTTACAGCTCTATTGCAAGCGGCGGCGAAAATCTTGACCTGTACTATCAGTCCACGGTTTTTGAAAAGCTTGACGGACGGATAAACGATACCTCGGAGCTTGAAGCGGAATACGCCGAAAAGCTCAGAGCGTCCGCGGAGAACGATTTCCGCGCGGGCTTCACCACGGTGGGAGTTCACAGAGACGATATCGGAGCTTATATAGACGGTTTGTCCGTCCGGGACTTCGGTTCTCAGGGACAAGCACGTTCGGCGGCTCTGGCAATGAAGCTTGCCCACGCGGAGATACTGAAGTCCGAACAGGGAGAATATCCCGTAATGCTTCTGGACGACGTTCTTTCCGAGCTGGACGAAAAAAGGCGGAGCTTCATTCTGAACAACATAGAGGATATGCAGGTAATAATTACCTGCTGCGATAAAAAGTCCGTAACGGATATGACGGACGGAAAAATATTTGAAATGAAAAAAGGCAGGGCGAACAGTCCCTGAAAGAAAGGTCGGTTATATGTATCTTCATTTGGGAGAGGAAACGGCGGTCAGGTCGGAGGGAATAATCGGCATCTTCGACATCGAAAACACCTCGGTAAGCAAGCACACGAAAGAGTTTCTTGCCGCCGCGGGAAAAAACGGGCAGGCGCTGAACGTCAGCTACGATATGCCCAAGTCCTTTATTGTCTGCTCCGAAAAAGGCGCAAAGACCGTTTACATTTCCCCCATATCGGCGGCTACGCTGAAAAAGCGGGGGAAAGCGGGGTTTCCGTCTTTAAGACAGCAGGAAAAATAAAAATCAAGATTTGCCGTGTTTGTAAAAATCAGAAAGGAAAGGTTTACAATAATGTCTGATATTCTTAACGAAACTCAAAGCTACGACGAAAATCAGATACAGGTTTTGGAGGGTCTCGAAGCCGTCCGCAAACGTCCCGGAATGTATATCGGCTCCACGGGTCCGAAAGGTCTGCACCACCTTGTTTACGAGATAGTGGACAACGCTATCGACGAGGCGCTGGCGGGCTACTGCACGCAGATCACCGTTGATATTCTGGAGGGAGACGTTATACGCGTTTCCGACAACGGCAGAGGCATTCCCACCGGTATCCACCCGAAAGAGGGGATTTCCGCGGCTACCGTGGTTTACACCATTCTCCACGCGGGAGGAAAATTCGGCGGCGGCGGCTACAAGGTCGCGGGAGGTCTCCACGGCGTGGGAGCGTCCGTGGTAAACGCCCTTTCGGAATGGCTGGAGCTTACCGTTAAGGACGGCAAAAACGTTCATTTTCAGCGTTTCCATAACGGCGGTCAGTACGACGAGCCTATGAAGATAATCGGCGAGACAACCGAAACCGGCACTACCGTTATGTTCAAAGCCGATCCGACTATATTTGAGGAAACCACCGTATACGACTATGAAGTGCTTTTGAAAAGACTTCGGGAACAGGCTTTCCTGAACGCGGGCGTGAAAATTGTTTTCTCCGATATGAGGGAAAATTCCGAGAACGTTACGGAGACCCTCCACTATGAGGGCGGCATAAGACAGTTCGTGGAGCATATCCACAATACGAGAGGTCTCGAGCCTCTTGCGGAGGAAGTCATCTACGTCAGCGGAGTGCAGGGGGATTCCACCGCCGAGGTCGCGCTGATGTACAACGACAGCTATAACGAGCTGATTTTATCATTTGCCAATAATATCCACACCATTGACGGCGGTACTCACGAAACCGGTTTCAAGAACGCGCTGACCAAGGTTATAAACGATTACGGCAAAAAGTTCAATCTTATCAAGGACGGCGACAAGCTTTTGGGAGACGACGTGCGGGAAGGTCTTACCGCCATAGTTTCCGTCAAGCTCACCGACTGCGAGTTTGAGGGACAGACAAAGGGCAGACTGGGAAATCCCGAGGTTCGTCCCTTTGTGGAAAATATGGTCTGCGAAAAGCTGATGTGCTATCTGGAAGAAAATCCCGCCGTGGCGAGAGCTATTTTCGACAAGTCGCAGGCTGCTCAGAAAGCCCGCGAAGCCGCGAAAAAAGCCCGTGAGACTGCCCGCCGCAAGTCCGCGATGGAGTCCGCTTCTCTTCCCGGAAAGCTTGCGGACTGCTCCGAAAAGGGCGTTGAAAGAACCGAAATATATATCGTCGAGGGAGACTCCGCGGGAGGCTCCGCAAAGCAGGGCAGGGACAGGCATTATCAGGCTATACTGCCCCTTTGGGGAAAAATGCTTAACGTTGAAAAAGCGCGTATCGACAAGGTTTACGGCAACGAAAAGCTTATGCCGGTGGTTACGGCTTTGGGAACGTCTATCGGCGACGATTTCGACATTACCAAGCTTCGTTACGGAAAAGTAATAATTATGGCGGACGCCGACGTCGACGGCTGCCATATCAGAACGCTGCTGCTGACTTTCTTTTTCAGATTTATGCGCCCGCTTATCACGAACGGAAACGTTTATATTGCCCAGCCGCCGCTGTTTAAAGTCAGCAAGGGTACTAAACAGGTGAGATACGCTTATTCCGACGAGGAAAGGGACAAATACATTTCCGAGCTGAAAGGCGGCAACGAAAACGCCAAGATAGACGTTCAGCGCTACAAAGGTCTGGGCGAGATGGATCCCGAACAGCTTTGGGAGACCACTATGGATCCCGAAACAAGAACGATGTTAAAAGTTACCATGGAGGACGCCGTAAAGGCTGACGAGATATTCACGATACTGATGGGAGACAAGGTTCTGCCCCGCCGCGAGTTTATCGAGAAAAACGCCAAGTATGTGGAATCTCTCGACGTTTAATAACGGTGATTTGAAAGGAAAATAAATGGGAATATTGAATGAAATGTTCGGAGACGGAGACGGCGGACAGACAGCCGCTCCCCCCGGAGAGCTTCTTGCCGAGGGAGAGTACGAAAGCCTTTCCGAGGAAATACTGAAAGGCTACAGGGTCTATCAGAAGCGGTATGTGTTTAAGTCCTTGATATGGAAAATGCTGCTTGTGCTTATGGCTGCCGCTTCGTCGGTGATGATGATAATGACGTCGGAAGACCCGATTATGCCCGCGATGTGTCTTGTGATAAGCGTTTCGGTCGGAGTATGGTTCATAAGCACTCCCGTATCCAACAGGAAAAAGCTGTTAAAAGGTCTTGACGCTATGGAGAGCGCTCGCTATAAAGCCGAGTTTTTTACCGACAAGATAAAGATTTCCACCTGTGAGGAAAATATTGTTGAAACGGAAGCTCCCGCCGAGGAAACCTTGCCGGAGCAGTCCGTACAGACGGAACAAAACGAAGCGGACCTGGCTCTCGACGGTGAAAACAATGAGATACCCGCCACGGTGATACATCTTGATTCCCCCATAGTCGATCTTCTCGATAGGGAAGATATGTTTATTCTTGTGGTAAAAAAGGCGTATGTGTTTATTATTCCGAAAAGAGCTTTTGACGGCGGTGAATGTCAAAAGATAAGGGAAAAGCTTTCGGTTATTATGGGTATCAGGTTTAAGGTATATTAATTCTGTTCTGCACGAAACGCCGCGCTGTGGCGTTTCGGAAATGTGGTTTGTCATGTACTCCTGAAATGGGGAGCGGACACGACCGCTCCCCATTGTAAACCTTGCCGCCTTTTGCCCTCTGCTCTCTAACCTCTATTCTCTAAAAGGAGTTGTATATTTTGTATAATGACGAAAATTCAAAGGTGATCCGGGTCGATATTGAAAATGAAATGAGAAAATCGTTTCTGGAATATTCAATGTCGGTCATCGTTGCGAGAGCTCTTCCCGACGTTCGGGACGGTCTCAAACCGGTTCACAGGCGTATCATCTACACCATGAACGACGCGGGAAACACCGCCGAAAAGCCTTACCGCAAGTGTGCCTATACAGTCGGCGAGGTTCTCGGTAAATACCATCCTCACGGCGACGCTTCCGTTTACGACGCGCTTGTCCGTCTTGCGCAGCCGTTTTCTCTCAGATATCCTCTCGTGGACGGTCACGGCAACTTCGGCTCTATGGACGGAGACCCTCCCGCCGCTTACCGTTACACCGAAGCGAGAATGGCTAAAATGGCGGGGGAAATGCTCGCCGATATCGGTAAGGACACGATCCCCTATCAGACCAACTATGACGATACCCACAAAGAGCCGGAGGTTCTTCCGTCAAGGTTTCCCAATATTCTGGTGAACGGAGCTGTGGGAATTGCGGTAGGTATGGCTACCAATATCCCGCCCCACAACCTTAACGAGGCTGTGGACGCTATTCAGTCCATGATAAAAAATCCCGACATAACCGTCGAGGAGCTTATGGAGCACGTCAAGGGACCGGATTTCCCCACGGGCGGCATTATTATGGGACGGGCGGGTATCCGCGCGGCATACTCCACCGGAAAGGGAAAGATAAACCTCCGCGCCCGCACCGAGATCGAGGAGATCAAGGGCAGGCAGTGCATTATTGTCACCGAAATTCCCTATATGGTAAACAAGGCCGCTCTTGTGGAAAGAATAGCCTTGCTTGCAAAGGAAAAGCGCATCGACGGTATTCACTTTGTCCGCGACGAATCCGACAAGGAGCACGCGGTCAGAATTGTGGTGGAGCTGAAAAAGGAAGCCGTTCCGCAGATAGTTCTCAACAAGCTTTTCGCCTACACCGAGCTTCAGAGTACGGTCGGCGTGAATATGCTTGCTCTTGTCCGCGGAGAACCGAAAGTCCTGACTTTGAAGCAGATGCTGCACGAGTATATCGAGTTCCAGGTGGAGGTTATCCGCCGCCGCACCGAGTTCGACCTGCGCAAGGCAAAGGAACGCGCTCACATTTTAGAGGGTCTGATGACCGCCGTTGACAACATCGAGGAAGTTGTTGCCATATGCCGTACCTCAAAGGACGCAGCCGAAATAAAGGCAAGACTTATCGAACGTTTCGGCATAACCGAGGTTCAGGCGGACGCTATCGCTCAGATGAGACTTGTTCAGCTCTCCGGTCTGGAACGTCAGAAGCTGGAGGACGAGCTTGCCGCTCTTCACGAAAAGATAAGGGAATTTACAGAGCTTCTCGCAAGCCACGAAAAAATGATGGGAATTGTTTCAGACGAGCTTGAAGTGGTAAAAAATAAATTCGGGGACGCGAGAAGAACGTCCATCGAAAACATCACGGGCGAAGTTGACGTGGAGGATCTTATTCCCGAGGAAAACTGCGTCGTCACCTACACCAACATAGGCTACATCAAGCGCCAGCCGGTAAGCGTTTATAAGACCCAGAACCGCGGCGGCAAGGGCGTTTCGGGAATGAAGCAGCGTGAGGAAGACTACGTTGAGGAAATGTTTATCAGCTCCACTCACGACAACGTGCTGTTCATTACCAACAAGGGAATTATGTACAAGCTGAAATGCTTTGAAATTCCCGAGGGATCGAAGCAGGCGAGAGGTCTGAACATTGTGAATATGCTCCCGCTGGGCGAGGGCGAAAAAATCGCGGCTATGATAAAGACCGAGGACTTTGACGAGGGCAAGTACCTGATCATGGTCACCAAAAACGGCAAGATCAAGCGTACTCCTCTGAACGCCTACAGGAACGTCCGCAAGAACGGTCTGATCGCCGTAGGTCTCGACGAGGGCGACGAGATAGCCGGAGTGCGCCTTACCGACGGAAACGCTCAGGTGATAGTCGCCACAAAGATGGGTATGGCTATCAGGATCGAGGAAAACAGGATACGTTCAATGTCCCGTTCCGCTCACGGCGTAAGGGCTATAAAGCTTCGTGACGGGGACAGCGTGGTCTCGGTTGCGAGAGTGCGCGAGGGAGCGGCCGTTCTTACCGTTACCGACAAAGGAAACGGCAGACGGGTAAGTCTCGATTCCTACCGCGTTCAGAACAGAGGCGGCTTCGGACTGCACAACTACAAGGTTTCCGAGGAGAAAGGCTATGTCTGCGGCATAAAGGTGGTCGACGAAGAGGACGACATCATTATGATATCGAGCGACGGAGTAATAATCCGTATCCGCGCGAAGGATATACGCGTTATGGGACGTTACGCCTCGGGCGTTCGTCTGATGAGAGTTTCGGGAGACGTTAAGGTGGTTTCGTTCACAAGAGCGGAGCACGACGAGGAAGCCGAGACCGAAAAGATAGAAGAACCCTCCGCAGAGGAGCTTGAAGCCGATATCGCGGAAGCGGCAAAGGCGGAATCCTCAGAGGTTATCTCCGAGGAAGAACCCGACGATGACCGTGAGGAAGATACGGAAGAATAAAAAATAACAAAAAACCGGAAGTCTTTTAAAACTTCCGGTTTTAGTTTATTCAAAAGGTACGGTGAAACCGTCAAATTCTATTGCTTCAATTTCGTTCAGGTCGATTACGCCTGTATCCGCACCGAGGGAACGGGACGAAAAATCGCCGGTCATAACAACACTGCCGTCTTTGGCGTTCCATTTTGTGGTGACGGGTACAATGCAAATTTTTTCGCCGTTTTTATAAACAAGCCATATATTGCCGTATCCGTGCAGTCCCGTGCAGTACTGCTTCGGAAGAACGGTACCCGTTATCTCAAAGGAAAAGGGCGAAATCGCAATTGTATCAATATTCACCTTAAGGGGCGTGATTTTTGTTTCGTCAAAGGCGGCTGTAAATTTCTCATCTTCGGGAAAAGGTCTGTTTATGAACGCTGCCGTTTGATTTGCTTGGACGGTCTTTTTCATATTGTTTACGCCGCTCATAATTTCAAAGCTGACGGTGGCGAGATTTGACTTCCAATTTTTAGCTTCTTCGGGAGTGAGAAAATCATTCTTCATTGAATGGTTTGTAAGTTTAAATTCCAAAATGTCGCCCTTTTTCAGCTTGTCCTTGAAACACATAATAACAGCCGTACTTATTGTGTTGTCTGTTCTGCCCGTTTCTTCCCATTCCGACGTATAATGCGAACCGTAAAAACTGCTTTCCTCCGTAAGCAGCGCGCCCCCGGGACAGGCTCTTTGATGATCCCATTGAAGCTCGCCCGGTTTGTCCTCCGCAATAATATTTATCAAAATAGTGCTGCCGTCGCTGATAACGTCCCCTATTGTAAATTTGCAGTCAAGACCCTCGGCGTTTTCAATTTTGACATTGCCTATCTCAACGCTGTAATCGCCGATATTTTTTTCTATAAGAGATATGTCATTGCCTAAAACCGATTTTACCCAGTCTAAATTTGCCACCGCCGAAACGGTGATCCCGCATACAAGAACCAGCGCACAGACCGCAGCGGCTATGCTTATTCTTCTTTTCGGAAAAGCTTTTCGGCAGGGAAAAGCCGGAGCTTCCTCCTCAAGTTTTCTCAAAATACCGCCGTAAATTTTTTCCCTCTGTTCAGCCGAAGGTCTGATTTGAGACAACGCTTTTTTCAGCTTCATTGTGATCACCTTCCATCAATTTTTTTAAAAGCTTTCTTCCTCTTGCCAGCCTGCTTGCGACGGTGGATTTCATTGAACCGAGCATTCCGGCTATTTCCCCGCAGGAATATCCCTCGTAGTAGTGAAGATACAAAGCGGTCCCGTACTTTTCGGGCAGCTCTTTCAGGGCGATAAGGGTGTCGTCCGCAAAAACGTCTCCCGTCAGCATATTTTCGTCGAGGGGTTCGCTTCTGTACCGGGGACTTTTCAGCACGTCCCTGCATATGTTTCTCGCCGTGACGATGAGCCAGGCTCTTTCATGTTCGGGACTTTCAAAAACCATGCCCGAACGCATCAGCCGTACAAAGACGTCCGAAACGGCGTCCTCCGTATCGGCGATGTTTTTCATATAGAGCCAGCAAGCCCGGTATACCGCGTCGAGGTTGCGCAGGTATATTTCGGCAAGCGTTTGCTTGTCCATCGGAATTTCACCTCCCGTTTTTGTTCCGTCACTTATAATACGATTTAAAAAGGAAAACGAACGCATGAAAAATAAAAAATCTGCCGAAATTTCTTCCGGCAGATTTTTTTAAATGAGCAGTGTATTTGCCTGTTTGGATTCGGTTACTTGTCAGCCTTGGGAGCTTCCTCCGTACCGTACAGCTTTGTAAGTCTGGTAAGGTAATCGTAACGATCCTTTGCGTTGTTGACAGCCTTTGTGAAAAGTCTGTCCGCTCTTTCGGGGTTCTGTCTCGCCAGAGCGTTGTAACGAACCTCACCCATGAGGAAGTCCTTATACTTCTCGTCAACAGCAGGTACCTTGCTGTCCAGCGAGAACGGATTCTTGCCCTCGTCCTTAAGCGCGGGGTTATATCTGTAGAGGTGCCAGTAGCCTGCTTCAACGGCTTTCTTTTCTTCCTCCATAGCCTTGCTCATACCCGCCTTGATACCGTGGTTGATACAAGGAGCGTAAGCGATAATGAGGGAAGGTCCGTGATAAGCTTCAGCCTCTGTGATAGCCTTGATGCACTGGTTCATGTCGGCGCCCATTGCGATGTGAGCAACATAAACGTATCCGTAGCTCATTGCAATGCCCGCAAGGTCTTTCTTCTTGGTCTCCTTGCCCGCCGCCGCGAACTGCGCGATCGCGCCCGTAGGAGTGGACTTGGAGGACTGTCCGCCTGTGTTGGAGTAAACCTCGGTATCGAATACGAAGATGTTTATGTCCTCGCCGGAAGCGATAACGTGGTCAAGACCCGAGAAGCCGATATCGTAAGCCCAGCCGTCGCCGCCGAATACCCACATGGACTTCTTGCCCAGGTAATCCTTAAGCTCCAGAACCTCAGCCGCAGCCTCGGACTTGCTTCCCTCCAGAGCCTTGATAAGCTCAGCGGTTGCAGCCTTGTTTGCGTTGCCGTCGTTCATTGTGGACATATAGTTCTCGATAGCCGTTTTCACGCCGCCCTTAGCGGATTTCTGCATTTCGAGCAGCTTAGCTACCGCTCTCTGACGGAGAGTGTTCTGCGCAAGGAACATACCGTAGCCGTACTCGGCGTTGTCCTCAAACAGGGAGTTAGCCCAAGCGGGACCCTTGCCCTCTTTGTTTACGGTGTACGGAGTAGAGGGAGCAGAACCGCCCCAAATGGAGGAACAGCCTGTTGCGTTGGCGATAAACATTCTGTCGCCGAAGAGCTGAGTTACCAGCTTAGCGTAAGGAGTTTCGCCGCAGCCCGCGCACGCGCCGGAGAATTCAAGCAGAGGCTGCTTGAACTGCGAACCCTTGACCGTAGTTTCCTTGAACTTCTCCGCAACCTCTTTCTTTTCGGGAAGTTCCTGTCCGTATGCGAACAGGTTCTGAGCGGCGAGCTGTTCCGCGAGAGGCTGCATTGTGAGAGCCTTTTCGCCCTTCTTGCCGGGACAAACGTTAGCGCACGATCCGCAGCCTGTGCAGTCCAGAGCGGAAACGGTCATAACGAAGTTCATTTTGTCAAGACCCGCGATCTTCAGACCCTTTGTTCCCTCGGGAGCGCTCTTCAGCTCGTCGTCAGTCATAACAACGGGACGGATAACGGCGTGAGGACAAACGTAAGAGCAGAAGTTACACTGGATACAGTTGTCGCTGTTCCATGCGGGAACGTCTACCGCGATGCCTCTCTTCTCGTAAGCGGCGGAACCCTGGGGGAACGTGCCGTCCGGCATATTCTTGAACGCGGAAACGGGGAGAGTGTCGCCCATCTGAGCGTTTACGGGTATCTGAATGTTGTTGACGTAGTTTACGAGATCCTTTCTGTCTCCCTTAGCCTTGGGCATACCCATCTTGGAATCCTTGCAGTTCTTCCAGGACTCGGGAACTTCGATCTCCACAACGTTCTTAGCGCCCGCGTCGATAGCGTCGTAGTTCATCTTAACAACGTCGTCGCCCTTCTTGCCGAAGGAAGCGAGAGCTTTTTCTTTCATATACTTGATGGCGTCGGCTTCGGGAATGATGTTCGCAAGCTTGAAGAACGCGGACTGAAGAACCGTAGAGGTTCTGTTGCCCAGACCGATCTTTCTTGCGATGTCAACGCCGTCGATGATGTAGAACTTGATGTTGTTCTCGGCGAGATATCTCTTTACCTGACCGGGCAGGTGCTGTTCAACCTCGTCCTTGCTCCACTGGCAGTTGAGGAGGAACGTTCCGCCGGGCTTAACGTCCTGTACCATATTATACTTGTCGATATAGGACTGATTGTGGCAGGCAACGAAGTCAGCCATATTAACAAGGTATGTGGACTTGATGGGCGTTTTGCCGAAACGCAGGTGGGAAATGGTTACGCCGCCGGACTTTTTGGAGTCGTAAGCAAAGTAAGCTTGTGCGTACATATCGGTATGGTCGCCGATGATCTTGATGGAGTTCTTGTTCGCGCCGACTGTGCCGTCGGAGCCGAGACCCCAGAATTTACATGCAACTGTTCCCTCGGGAGCTGTGTCAATCTTGCCCTCGCTGGGAAGCGACAGGTTTGTAACGTCGTCGGTGATGCCGATAGTAAAGCGGGGCTTGTAGGTCTCTTTCTTGTAGTCGTTCCAGTAAACGGCTTTGATCTGATCGGGAGTTGTGTCCTTAGAACCAAGACCGTAGCGTCCGCCGCAGATAACAACGTTGTGGAATTTAGTGCCCTTGAGAGCCGCGACAACGTCGAGGTAGAGAGGTTCGCCGAGAGAGCCGGGTTCTTTGGTTCTGTCGAGAACGGAGATCTGCTTAACGGTGTCGGGGAGAGCCTCAACAAGCTTATCCGCGCAGAAAGGTCTGTACAGACGAACCTTGACAAGACCCAGCTTAGCGCCGTATTCCTTATTGAGGAAGTCGATGGTCTCTTCAATGGTATCGCATACCGAACCCATAGCCACGATAACGTGATCCGCGTCGGGAGCGCCGTAGTAGTTGAAGGGCTTGTAGTTTGTGCCTATCTTCTTGTTGACCTTGTTCATGTACTCTTCAACAATTTCGGGGAACTTGTTGTAGTACTCGTTGCAGGCTTCACGGGCCTGGAAGAAGATATCGCCGTTCTGAGCCGTACCGCGGAGAACGGGGTGCTCGGGGTTGAGGGAGCGGTTTCTGAACGCCTGAGCGGCTTTCTTGTCCAGCATATCCTCAAGATCCTTGTAGTCCCACGCGTCGATCTTCTGAATCTCGTGGGAGGTACGGAAGCCGTCGAAGAAGTGGAGAACGGGAACTCTGCCCTTGATAGTGGAAAGGTGAGCAACCGCGCCCAGATCCATAACTTCCTGAACATTGGAGGAACAGAGCATTGCGAAGCCGGTCTGGCGGCAGGCGTAAACGTCGGAGTGGTCGCCGAAGATGTTCAGCGCGTGTGAAGCGACGCATCTTGCGGAAACATGGATAACGCAGGGGAGAAGCTCGCCGGCGATCTTGTACATATTGGGGATCATCAGGAGCAGACCCTGAGAAGCCGTGTAGGTGGTGGTAAGAGCGCCTGCGGAAAGCGAGCCGTGAACAGTACCGGCAGCTCCCGCCTCGGACTGCATTTCGGCAACCTTTACAGGCTGACCGAACAGGTTGTTCTGATTTTTTGCAGACCACTGATCGGTTACCTCAGCCATTACAGAGGAAGGGGTGATGGGGTAGATGGCGGCAACGTCGGTAAAGGGATAAGAGACCCAAGCCGCGGCGTTGTTGCCGTCCATGGTTTGTTTTTTTCTTGCCATTTTGGACAATCCTCCTAAAAACATATTGTATGGACTCGATATATACGATACCGCCGAAAAAAAGCGATATTATATATAGTACATACGCTGATATTATTTTAACACAAATAATCCCGCTTGTAAAGTATTTTTTTACTAAAAAAGGCGATTTTTTATCGTCAATTCGCCGATTTATTGACAAAACTTTTTATTTGCGGAAAAACCGGTATACAGACCGCGGAAAGCTTATTTCGGGCGGAAATTCATAAAAGTCTTGACAAAGCTTGATTTGCGGTGTATAATAAAAGCATAAAAGAGATGATGTGCTTGACATGAGTTCCATGCAAGCGAAAGGATCGGAGCTGCCACTCCGATCCTTTCATTTGGGCTAATTGTCGTGCTTATCATGTCTATCTAACCACTTGCATATGCAGCTGCTTGCCACATTAGCCATGACCGACACCAAAAAAGAGATAATGTACGGCACTTGTTCCACCTCCTTCCTTGCGGAAGAAGCCGACAATGGAATTATTATAGCATCTGCGGCGGGAAATGTCAAATCCCGAAACGGGCGTGAAAATTCATAAAAGTCTTGACAAAGCTTGATTTGCGGTGTATAATAAAAATACCACGAACGTTTTAAAGTGTTATCCGCAAGGACACACAAACGCAAAATCCCCTGAGGTGCCACTCAGGGGATTTTGTTTGCGAGGGGAGGTTTGGGCTACTTGTCGGACTTGTTATGTCTGTCTAACCACTTGCATATGTAGTTACCGGCTACACTTGCCATAACAGACAATACGAACGTAATAAAGTATTCCACAAGTTCCACCTCCTTTCCCTGCCCGATTGCTCCGACAGGTCAGAAGCCGACAATGGAATTATTATAGCATCTGCGGCGGGAAATGTCAAATCCCGAAACGGGCGTGAAAATTCATAAAAGTCTTGACAAAGCTTGATTTGCGGTGTATAATAAAAATACCACGAACGTTTTAAAGTGTTATCCGCAAGGACACACAAACGCAAAATCCCCTGAGGTGCCACTCAGGGGATTTTGTTTGCGAGGGGAGGTTTGGGCTACTTGTCGGACTTGTTATGTCTGTCTAACCACTTGCATATGTAGTTACCGGCTACACTTGCCGCGACAGACACAATGAATGAAATTATGTAGTTCACGAGTTCCGCCTCCTTCCTTGCGGAAGAAGCCGACAATGGAATTATTATAGCATCTGCGGCGAAAAATGTCAATTGCTTCCCGTTATGGCAGTGCGGAATAGGGATCATACCGGCTTGCGGAGACGTCCCGGACAAAAAATTGTTAAAAAATATAAAAATTTTTAAAAACCCCTTGACAGACGTTATGCGGATGTTATATAATTTAATATTGATGGGACAGTTGTATCTCTGTGTCCCGATTGCCTTTAAACCGATCAATGCAAGGAGGAGAAACAATGAAAAGAACTTATCAGCCCAAAAAGCTTCACAGAAAAAAAGAGCACGGCTTTATGAAAAGAATGGCTACAAGAAACGGTCGCAAGGTTCTTGCAAGAAGAAGAGCAAAGGGCAGAGCAAGACTTACTCACTGATTGGGTCTGTGCTAAACAAAATGATAAGACCGCAGAATGGGGTACATCGCCTTTGAATTGCGGTCTTTTTATTTCGTTGCTATTATAAAAATATACTTTGGGTACTATTTTATATGAGATATACTGTTATTCTGAAAGAAAACAAGGATTTCCTGAGCGCTTACAGACGCGGCGGATACGCTGCGGGAAGAGCCGTTACGGTCTATTACCGTAAAAACGGCAGAGGAAAAAAACGTCTTGGCATCACTACGGGCAAAAAGGTCGGCAACGCCGTTGTAAGAAGCCGCTGCCGCAGAATAATCCGCGCCGCCTACAGAGAAAACGAAGCTCTCTTTCCAAAGGGTTTCGACTATGTTATCGTAGCACGTCCCGGCTGCGGCGACTGCAAATCCACTCAGATAAGCAGCTTTCTGAAAAATAAGGCTTTGCCTTCAGTGCTTAGGTCTATGGAGAAAAAAAAGGACGGCGGCAGACCGAGCAGATCGGATAGATCTGCGGAAAAGAAAAAATAATATACAAATTGTAATGAAAAAGATATTATTATTTTTAGTAAATTTCTATCGGCGGAAAATTTCTCCGCTGAAAAAGCCTTGCTGCAAATATTACCCCACCTGTTCGGCATATGCGCTTTCGGCTTTGGAAAAGCACGGCGCGCTGAAAGGCTCGGCTCTGGCGGTATGGAGGATACTCCGCTGCAACCCCTGGAGCTTGGGCGGAGTGGACGAAGTTCCGGACAAGTTCGGCTTCTACACCCTGAGCAAACGCTACGGCAAGGGCAGAACCGTTCCTCCCGGTATCCGGGAGGTTCCTCCCGATGCTCGGGAGGTTCTTCCCGATACTCGGGAAGACAGCTGCAAAAACGACGTCTTTTAATCTGCAAACATTATCCGAGACATAATACATCGGGTTGCTTTCTATATATTCTATACGATATGTAAATATCATCGGAGGTCAAAATGAGCGAACTTATCGGTATCCCTCTTGGGTATATTATGTGGCTGATGTATCAGATCACACATAATTACGCATGGTCAATCATTCTTTTTACACTGGTCGCAAAAATAATTCTTTTCCCGTTATCCGTAAAGCAGCAGAAATCTTCCGCCGCGATGGCGGCTTTCCAGCCGAAGCTGGAGAAACTGAAAAAACAGTACGGAAACAATCAGCAGAAGCTTCAGGAGGAGCAGATGAAGCTCTATTCCGAGGAGGGCATAAACCCTATGGCTTCCTGTCTGCCGCTGTTTATACAGTTCCCGATACTGTACGGTATTTTCGACGTTGTGTACCGTCCGCTGACCCATATTCTCCACGCGGGCAAGGACGCTATAGCGGCGGCCACCGAAATAACGCGAAACATCTTTACTGCGGACGGCGGAACAGCTCCCGCGTATTTTGAGCACCGTCCCGAAATTTATATAGTAAAGGAAGTCCAGAAAGATCCCTCCGCGTTTTCTTCCATGGCGGAGCAGTTCCCCGATTTTGCGGACAAGGTAACGGGCTTCAGCAACAAGCTTTTCGGCATTGTGGACTTGGGCGACATTCCTACTCTTCACCCCGAAACATGGAACGCCGCGGCTGTCATTCTGCTGATGATACCCATTATGTCGGGCTTGATACAGCTTGCAATGACGATCTATATGCAGATACGCAACAAGAAAATGAACCCCGACGCTCCCAATATGGGCGGCATGAACATCATGCTTTACGTTATGCCCCTGTTCTCCATTTGGATAGCGTTCAGATATCCCGCAGGTATCGGTTTCTACTGGACTATGTCCTCACTGTTCAGCTTTGTGCAGTCTATCGTGCTGTACCATGTTTACACCCCCGAGTATGTGGCTTCGCTTGTTGAAAAGGATAAGCAGAAGCGCAAAAAGAAAAACCGTCCCAATATGATGGAACGCTATCAGCAGATCATGGAGGAACAGGCAGCTTCCCAGAACGGCGGAAGCTCAAAGCCAAAGAGCGGCGCCGTGACGGCTAAGATAACCGACGACGACGAGGACGCTCCCTCCGAGGTGAAGATATCCAGAGCGAAGCAAAAGGAATACGAGAAAATGATTATCCGCGAGGCAAGGCGCAGACAGGCGGAAAAGTACGGCGAGGAATTTATCGACGACGACGAGGATTGATCTTTGAAAATATCCGTTTGAAATTGAAAGCGGAATTTATAAAATTTTAGAACGTGCTTCATAAAGATGTATGCGGATTTTTGACAGGATTTTGCCGATGATAAGGCAAAGATTCGCAGGCGTGCTTGTGTATGACAAGGATTTTTAACGCAGTCAGCGATAAAAGATTGGCGAAAAGCCGCGTGCATATCCTGTGAAGACAGGTTCTATATGAAAGGATAGGTCGGTATGGCGGAAAAAAGAGAAGTTTTTACGGCAAAGTCCATAGAGGAAGCTAAGGCTATGGCAGCGCGGAAGTTCGGCGCGGAAGAAAGCAAGATCACGTTCAGCGTTATCGAAGAGCCTAAAAAAGGTCTTTTCGGAAAAGTCAAGGGCGAAGCGAAGGTAGAGGCGGTCTACGAACAGTCCAAAGCCGAAGCGGCGGGGGACTATATCAGAACGGTACTGAAAAATATGGGCGTTGAAAACGACGTGAGCGTTACCGAAACCGAGGACGGTGCGCTTATCGAAATACTCGGCGATACCACGGGCGCGGTGATCGGCAGACGGGGCGAGACTTTGGACGCTATCCAGTACCTTGCTTCAATGGCTGCGAACCGGGGCGACAAGGATTACTGCCGCATTACGGTGGACTGCTGCGGCTACCGCGAAAAGAGAAAGGCAATTCTCGAGGAGCTGGCGGTGAAGATCTCCAAGACGGTTATCCGCACAGGCAGGACTTCCGCGCTGGAGCCTATGAACCCCTATGAGAGAAGAATTATCCATTCGGCAGTGGCGAACATCGAGGGCGTTGTGTCCAAGAGCGTGGGCGAAGAGCCTTACCGCAAGGTGGTCATTTCCTCCACCGCTCCCCGCCGCGACCGCAGGGATGGCTACAAAAACGACCGCGGCGACCGCGACCGCAGACCACGCCGCGACAGAAAGCCCGGCGAGTACACGCCCCGTCCCATGGATATGATGAAAACCTCCTTTGAAAAGGACTATAAGCGTCCCAAGCCGGAGGACAGCAATTTGGTTGAGGGCGATCTTTACGGCAAAATAGATATCTGACGGAATAAGGGTTTAGCTTCACCGGCGATGTTTTGCCAAGCAAAACCCGCGTCTTCCGCTTGCGGCAGATGTTCCATGTGGAACAATTTTCACATTACGGTATTTGAAAAAGTTCATGCGGGAGCATGGGATAATTCCCGTGTTCCCGCTTTTTTGGGAGGCGGCTATGTCAACTGTTGCGGCAATTTCAACTCCCCGGGCGCAGGGGGGAATATCCGTCATACGCATTTCGGGGGAGGACGCGCTTTCCGCCGCGGATAGGATTTTCCGTCCTGTTTCGCGGAATATTCTGCCCTCGGAAATGGAAGGCTACACCTGCGTTTACGGCAGGATAACCGACGGGGAACGGGTTCTCGACGACGGCGTGATAACTGTTTTCCGTGCGCCGAGATCCTACACGGGGGAGGACGTTGCGGAAATTTCCTGCCACGGAGGTATTTTTGTTACGGAGCAAATTTTGCGGCTCATTCTTTCCGGCGGCGTTGAAGCCGCAGGCGCGGGGGAGTTCACAAAGAGGGCTTTCCTCAACGGGAAAATGAGCCTTACACAGGCGGAGGCGGTTATGGACGTTATTTCCGCCGACGGCAGCGCGGGACTTCGCTGCGCTGAATCTTTGCGGGAGGGCGCACTGTTCCGCAGAATAAAAAAGGTCTCCGAGAGAATGCTCGGACTTCTCGGCTCTCTTGCGGCTTGGGTGGATTATCCCGAGGACGACATTCCCGCCGTGGAGGAGTACGAGATAGCCGCCGTTCTCGAAGCGGCGGTCTCCGATTTGGAAAGTCTGCTCGGCACTTATGAAAGCGGTCGGATAGTAAGGGAAGGTCTTGATACCGTCATTGCGGGCAGACCCAATGTTGGAAAAAGCACGCTGATGAACCTGCTGTCCGGCTGTGAAAGAAGCATTGTTTCCGACGCGGAGGGAACGACCCGTGACGTGGTGGAGGAATCCGTCCGTTTGGGGGACATTGTGCTGCGGCTTTCCGACACAGCCGGGATACGGGATACAAGCGACACGGTTGAGAGCATAGGCGTTGACAGGGCGAGGAAAAAGCTCGGTTCCGCCGATCTGATACTGGCGGTTTTTGATACGGGAAGCGCTATTGCCGCCGAGGACAAAGAGCTTGCAGAAAAATGCAGAGGGCGGAACGCCATAGCCGTTCTGAACAAGTCCGATCTGGAGCGGCGGTTTGATTTTTCGGAAATTTCCGATTGCTTCAAGGACAGCGTAACGGTTTCCGCTGAAAAAGGCGAGGGCGTTGAACGTCTGACGTCCTCGATTGAAAAGCTTTACGGGATTTCTGGATTTGCCCCGGATATGGGCCTGCTTGCAAACGAGCGGCAGAGAAGCTGCGCGGCAAAGGCTTTGACTTGCTTTGAGGAAGCTTTGTCCGCCCTTAAGTCGGGAGCAACCTTTGACGCGGTGACCGTACTTATCGACGGCGGGGAAAATTCCCTGCTGGAGCTTACGGGAGAAAAGGCTTCCGAGGCTGTGGTGGACGAGGTGTTCTCACGGTTCTGCGTGGGAAAATAAATTGCGGAGGTCATCTTTTAAATGAAAATTTCACTGAAAAGGATAAACGCTTTCAGCGAGGATTTCGGGAGGATAAGCTGTCTCTATCGGACTGCTTTTCCCGCCGACGAAAGAGCGCCCATGTGGTTACTGGCTCTGAAAGCGGGCAGGGAAAACGTAGATTTCTGGGGTTTGTACGCCGACGGCGATTGGCTGGGACTTGCCTATGTCATCAGCGAGGGCGGCGCGTCCTATCTGTTTTATCTTGCGGTTTCCGAAGAGTTGCGTGGAAAAGGTCTGGGCAGCAAAGCATTGCGGGCGATAGTGACACACTATGCGGGACAGCGGCTTTTCCTTGCGCTGGAGCAGCTTGATGAAAACGCGGACAATTTTGCCGAACGTCAAAGGCGCAGACGTTTCTACCTGAAAAACGGTCTGAAGCCGCTGCCGCTGACTATACGCGAAGCGACAGTCACATACGACGTTATGGGAACGGGAGACGTGAAGCCGGAGGAGTATGAAAGCATGATGAAAAAATATCTCGGCGCGGCAAGCGGCATGGTCTCTATGAAAATAATGGAGTAAAATGTTCTATGCGGAAAAGCCGCGGCGTTCAGTATATTATTAAATTGTTCCATGTGGAACAATTTTAGTGCGTTCAATGGAGGAAATTTAATGAGCCATTATATAGACAGCTACGACGTTGCCGTGATCGGCGCGGGACACGCGGGCGTGGAGGCTGCCCTGGCGGCGGCGCGGCTGGGAGCGAAAACCGTTATGTTTACAATTTCGCTGGACAATATCGCCAATATGCCCTGCAACCCGTCTATCGGCGGTACGGCTAAGGGACATCTTGTCCGCGAGATAGACGCTCTCGGCGGCGAAATGGGAAAAGCCGCCGACGCCTGTTTTATCCAAAGCCGTATGCTGAACAGGGGAAAAGGTCCCGCCGTTCACAGTCTGCGGGTTCAAGCGGACAGGGTGAAGTATCACAACCATATGAAAAAAATCTGCGAAATGCAGGAAAACCTTGATGTGAAGCAGGCGGAGGTAACCGAGATACTTGCCGAAAACGGCGTTGTTACGGGAATTGTTACACATCTGGGCGGGGAGTACCGCGTCAAAACGGCGATAATCGCCACGGGCACTTATCTGAAAGGACTTATCCATGTGGGTGACGTTTCCTACGAAAGCGGTCCCGACAGCACACTGCCCGCGAGGGGACTTTCCGACAGCCTGCGCGGTCTGGGAATTGAACTGCGCCGTTTTAAGACGGGCACGCCAAGCCGTGTTCACCGCCGTTCCATTGACTTCGACAAGCTGGAAATTCAGCACGGCGATGAGGACATTCAGCCATTTTCCTTTGAAACTCCCCGGGAGGGACTTAAAAATACCGTGCCCTGCTACGTTGCCTATACCAATGAGGAAACCCACAGGGTTATCCGCGAAAATATCCACCGTTCGCCGATGTATTCCGGTAGGATCGAGGGTATCGGTCCGCGGTACTGTCCGTCCATCGAGGACAAGATCGTGCGGTTTTCGGAACGTCCCCGCCATCAGCTTTTTATCGAACCTATGGGACTTGACACCGAGGAGTTTTATTTGCAGGGAATGTCCTCGTCCCTGCCCGAGGACGTGCAGATCGCCTTTCTGCGGACGATAAAGGGCTTGGAGCGCGTGGAGATAATGCGTAACGCCTACGCTATCGAGTACGATTGCTGCAACCCGCAGGATCTGCGCCACACGCTGGAATTCAAAAATATCCGCGGACTTTTCGGCGCGGGGCAGTTCAACGGAACTTCCGGCTATGAGGAAGCCGCCGCTCAGGGACTTGTGGCAGGAATAAACGCGGCGCGGTACTGCAAGGGCAAGGAGGGGATAACTCTCAGCCGCTCATCCTCATATATCGGCACGCTTATCGACGACCTTGTGATAAAAGGCTGTCTCGACCCGTACCGCATGATGACTTCCCGAAGCGAGTACAGGCTGCTGCTCCGTCAGGACAACGCCGACGAACGCCTTACGCCGCTCGGATATGAGATCGGACTTATTTCGGAAGAACGTTACAAATTGTTCCACGTGAAACAATTGCAGATAAAGCGGGAAATCGCCCGCGTCAAGTCGAAAACTTTGTCCCCCGGGGCGGAGCTGAACAGGCTGCTGACCGAAAAGGGTACGGCGGAGATATCCACGGGCGTGAAGATGAGCGACCTTATCCGCCGCCCGCAGATATCCTATGAGGACTTGGCGGTGTTCGATGATGAAAGACCGGAACTTCCCGCCGAGGTGCGGGAACAGGTCGGCTTGCAGATCGAATATGAGGGGTACATTGAGCGGCAGCTTGCGGAGGTGGAGCATGTCCGCAAGCTTGAAAACAAGCACCTGCCCCAATCTTTCGACTACGGCAAAATCAAGGGTCTGAGCCTTGAAGCGCGGGAGAAGCTGAACAGGATACAGCCCGAAAATATCGGACAGGCAAGCCGTATTTCGGGGGTTTCTCCCGCCGACGTTAGCGTACTTATAATCTGGCTTTCCGCCAATGATAAGGGGGAATTTTAATATGCCGGCTCTGCCTGAATTTGAAAAATTTGCGGAACTTTTCTCCGCCGAGGGATTTGAGATTTCCGAGGAACAGTACGGGAAATTTTGCGCATATGCCGAAACGCTTGCGGATTGGAACAAAAAAATGAACCTGACGGGTATTGCCGATCCCGAGGGGATAGCGGTCAAGCATTTTCTGGACAGCGTTCTGCCGCTTAAATTTGCGGAGCTTCCGCAGGGGTGCAGGGTTATCGACGTGGGCACCGGTGCGGGATTTCCCGGCGTTCCCATAAAAATATACCGTCCCGATGTAAAGCTTACGCTGCTGGACAGTCTGAACAAGCGGATAAATTTTCTTTCCGCGGCGTGCGAGGCGGCGGGACTGAAAGCGGAGCTTGTCCATGCCAGAGCGGAGGAGGGCGGACGTGACCCGGTGCACAGGGAAAAATACGGCGCGGCTTTTGCGAGAGCGGTGGCGGCTATGCCGGTGCTTGCCGAGTACTGCCTGCCTTGTGTTAAGATAGGCGGATTTTTTGCGGCAATGAAAGGTCCGAATGAAAACTGGAAGGACGGGGAAAACGCCGTTAAGCTTCTGGGCGGGGAAATTGCGGACGTTAAAGAGTACGCTCTTCCGGGCGGAGACAGACGCGTGCTTATAACGGTGAGAAAGATTTCTCCGACGACGGGGAAATATCCGAGGAACGGCGGTCAAATATCGAAAAAGCCGCTGTGATGATCGAACGGGGTAAAAGTGTAAATTGTTGTTTACCCCTTGAAAAACGAAGCAATTCGGTATATAATATACATATAATCATCTTGCTGAAAGGAGGGAAGCGCTGTGTTTTACTGCTGCGGAATAACGGACAAGGGTTCCGTTCGTGAAAATAACGAGGACGCTTTTCTGATAAACCGTATTGTGATGTCATCGGCGGAAATGGAAAGCAATGTTTCCGCTCCCATGATCGCTGCCGTTGCCGACGGAGTGGGCGGCGAGGCTTCGGGAGAAGTAGCTTCCCGCATGGCTCTGGAGCTGCTTTCGGGTCTCAGACCGTCCTCAAAAACCGATTACGAAAAAAAAATACTGTCTGTGCATAATTCGCTTAAAAGATACGGCATAACCCATAACAAAGAAAATATGCAGACTACCCTCTGCGCCCTTGCCGTGGACGACAAAGGCGGAGCGGTCATGATAAACGCGGGAGATTCCAGAATGTATCTTTACCGCGGCGGAAAAATAAAGCAGCTCTCCCGCGATCAGTCGCTGGTGCAGATGCTGTACGATCAGGGAATGATAACGGGAGAGGAAAAACGCAATCATGCGAAAAAAAATGTAATATTCCCCGTACTGGGAAGTCTTTCCGAAAATCCCAAGCCGCAGATAATGCCCATTGAGGGCGGGCTGCTTCACGGCGACGTGGTTCTGATGTGCAGCGACGGACTTTCCGACAGCCTGACCAACGGCGAATTTGAGGACATTCTCGCCCAGCCGAAAAGCCTTCCCAAAAGGCTTGCCGATATGGTAAAGTGCGCCGTAAAAAACGGCAGCCGCGATAATATCACGGCTGTGGCTGTTACTTGTTTTTCGGATAAATAGCTTTACTGCTTCAGAAAAAGATAGTAGATAAGTCCGTACAGCACCGAGGCGGCTGTACCGTAAAGGATTACGGGACCTGCGATAGTAAAAATTTTCGCGCCCACTCCGAGGACAAAGCCTTCGGCTTTGAATTCCAGCGCCGGGGACGTTACCGCGTTTGCAAAACCCGTTATGGGCACGAGAGTTCCCGCTCCGCCGTGTTTGGCTATCTTTTCGTACACACCCAGACCCGTCAGCAGAGCGCTGAGAAAAACAAGGGTGATAGAAGTCCAGGCGGCGGCTGTTTTATCGTCGAAACCCGCGCACCCGTACAAGTCGGTAAATCCCTGACCTATGCAGCAGATTATTCCTCCGACAGCAAAGGCTTTCGGTATGTCGATCCAGCTTTTTGAGTTGGGCGATATTTTTTTCACCAGGGTATCGTACTGCTGTTTTGAGACATTCATAAAAAATTCCTCCGTTCTGTGATTTGTGCGGATTTTTTCGGTTTTGGCATTATTGTTCCTCAGAACGGAAAAAATATTCCCGAAAGGAGAAAATTTATGCTTAAAAATATTTTAAAAAGCAACGACTGCGCATCCTGCAAAATCTGCTGTGTGTTTGATAAATACGATATTTGGGAAACGCCCGTTTTGGAGGACGGACTGAAAGATTATGTTTCGGAGCATTTTCCCTATGTATCTTTTATCCGAAAGGGGGATGGCTGGCTGTTCCGCATGAACGAGTCGGAGGACGGTCTGTACCGCTGTCCCATGCTTGACCCGAAGTCGGGGTGCAGGCTTGGCGACGGCAAGCCCTTTGACTGCCGCATATGGCCGTACCGTATTATGGAGCTTGGCGGGAAAAGGGTTATATCGATGGCGTCCATATGTCCCACAATGTTTGAAAAACCGCTGTCGGAGCTGTGCGGGGAACTGACCGATAAGGGTCTGGCGGAGAAGATATTTGCCTATGCGGATTCTCACCCGGATATAGTTAAGCCGTATGAAAGCGGATATCCTATCTTGCTTGCGGAGAAGTAAATTGTTGTTTAGCGGCGAAACGTTTTGACACCGACCGTAGGGCGGGGGCTTGCTCCCGCCTGTTTCTGCAACGATGTTCGTAGGGGCGGGGTCTCCCCGCCCGCAGGTCACGTAACCAGCGGGACGGGAAACCCGTCCCCTACAGAATTTTACCGCAAACCTATTTAGGCGGGAGCAAGCCCCCGCCCTACAGTAACCAGATCATACACATATAAACAACAATTCACACTTTATTTTACCACACGGTCAAAAACATGTCAAGCGTTCCTTTGAAAAGCTCAAATGCTTTTCCTGTACCGTGACGGAGACACGCCCATACGCTTTTTGAATATCCTGCCGAAGTAATTCACATCGTCAAATCCGCACTTTTCAGCCGTCTCCGATACAGATATGTCCGTCCCTCTCAAAAGCGCGCAGGCATGATTTATCCGCATATCTATGATATATTCCAGGGGAGAAGCGTTATAGGCTTTCCTGAACACACGCATGAAATGCCGCTCCGAATAATGGGACATCTCGGCAAGCTCCGCTACGGAAATGCTTTCACAGAAATGATTTTCAATATACGAAACCGCTTTTGCGATGTTGACGACGTCCTGTCCGTCCCTGCCGCAGTCAAAGGTGTACAGGCGGGACAGCGTCACGGCAAGCCGCGTGAACTGGGCGGTCAGCATGGTTTTCCTGCACTCCGAAACTCCGCCGTACTCCCTCGCCATATCGTCGAGCAGAGACTTTACCGACTTGTAGTCCTCTTGCTTCAGACTTAGCCTGCTGCGGAAACCCTGCGTTTTCGCGATGCGCGGCTCTATCACGAACAGCGCGTGATATCCCGCGCTCGCGCCTATGTCGGGCATTGCGGAAAACATCTCGCCGTGACGGTACATTACATTGCAGATACGGAAATTTTCGGGATTTCTGTAGCCGTGAACCGTATCGCTTCCGACTACGAAAACGTCCCCCTTTTTTATGGGATATTCCTCGCCGTTCACCATATGTACCGCTCTGCCGCCGGTAACCGTCACAAGCTCGTTGAAATCGCGGTGCGAATGAAGGTACAGGTCGCTGTCGTGCCCGCCGTACTGTATAAAAAACGGGAAATCCTCCTCGCTTGTGAACCAGCTCAGACACGCTTCGGTAATATTTTTTTCCGTAAGGATCACTTCCTTTATTATCTGAAGTATATCATATCCGTACAAATTTTTCAAGACAATCCGGACATTTTTCAGCACAAAACCGCCATAATATTGATTATGCCTTGCGCCGTCCGCAAAAATGCTGTATAATATTATGAAAAATAACCGAAAGGAAGAATTTTTATGCCCAATCCGTACCTGCCTTTCTGGGAGTATATTCCCGACGGAGAACCCCGCGTTTTCGGGGACAGAATTTATGTATACGGTTCTCACGACAACGCAGGCTCCACCAAATTCTGCGACTATGTTCTGAAATGCTGGAGCGCCCCTCTCGATAACCTTAACAATTGGGTCTGCCACGGCGATATTTTCCGCACGCAGGCGACCCCCGACTGCCCCGCCGACACCGACTGGACGGACAAAAGCCACTATCTGTATGCTCCCGACGTTGTGGAAAAGGACGGCAAATATTACCTCTACGCCTACATAATCAACTCCATAGGCTGCGTGGCGGTCAGCGACAAGCCCGAAGGTCCTTTCAAGCTGCTGTCGAAATATAAGTACACTATCCCCGACGAGATATGCTGCAACGGCTGGTTCATAGACCCGGGCGTACTGGTTGACGACGACGGAAGAACCTACATCTACTGCGGCTTCGAGCGTTCCTTTATGGCGGAGATAAACAGCGATAATATGTACGAGGTTCTCGACGGCACATGCATAGAGCACATCATACCCATTGAAAAAACCGAGGCTTTCCCCGAGGAGGACGCCCTCTTTTTTGAAGCCTGCTCGCCGCGCAAGGTGGGGGATACCTACTACCTGATATACTCCCCCAAGCGGGGCAGCAGACTTGCCTACGCCACCTCGGACAAGCCCACGGGTCCTTTCACCTATCGGGGCTATATCGTTGACAACGGCGTTGACTATCCGGGCGGCAACGACCACGGCTCGATCGCCTGTCTGAACGGGCAGTGGTATATCTTCTACCACCGTATGACAAACGGCACGATAATGTCCCGCCGAGGCTGCGCGGAAAAAATAACCATTCTCCCCGACGGCACTATCCCTCCCGTTGAGATGACCTCGCTGGGCTTTGAGAACTCTCTCGACCCGTACAAAATCACCCCAGCGGAAATAGCCTGTGTGCTGAAAGGCGGGGCTACCGTCACCGAGAAAAACGTCTTTGAGCGTGTTGTGACGAATATCTCCGAGGACTGTGTTATGGGTTACAAATATTTCGATTTCGGCGACGATTTCGGCAGCAAGACTATGGAGCTTTCCGTGGACGTGAACGGTACGGGCTGCGACAGTATACTGCATGTGCTCATCGACGGCGAAAACGGCGAGGAGATAGGGCAAATTAGAATAGGCAGGAACGGCGGCGCTGTCACCGAAAGGGTGAAAGCCGTTACGGGCAGGCACAGCGTTTTCTTTAAGGTAACGACGGAGTATCCTCACGACTGGTCGGGAGAAAGCTTCCGAAGCAGATGTCTTTTCGAGATGAAGTCTTTTGTGTTTATGAAGTAAAGGAGATGTCAAATTGGCAAATTTCAAATTCGTAAAAAAATTCGCGGCGGCGGCGGTCGCAGTCTGCACCCTTGCGGCGGGACTCAGCGGCTGCACTGCCGAGGCGAAAGAAAGCGGCGCCGCTGACGCCGCTAAGGATATGACTACCATGGAAGTTGTCCGTGACATGGGTCTGGGCATAAATCTGGGCAACACAATGGAGTCCAGCGGAATGTATCTGGCTACGGTTCAGGCTTACGAAACGGGCTGGGGAAGTCCCGTCGTTACAAAGGAAATGATACAGGGCTACAAGGACTGCGGCTTCGGCGTGCTGAGAGTTCCCGTAGCTTGGTCAAATCTTATGAACGCCAGGACGTATGAGATAAGTCCCGACTATATCGCAAGGGTGCGGGAAATCGTCGGCTGGGCGCTTGAAGCGGATCTGTACGTCGTTATGAATATCCACTGGGACGGCGGCTGGTTCTCAAACTTCGCGGACGACGGCAAACGTGACAAAGCCTTTGAAAAATACGAAAGCATATGGACGCAGCTCAGCGAGGCTTTCAACGACTTCGGCGGCAAGCTGATGTTCGAGTCCCTGAACGAAGAGGGCGGCTGGGAGGACATATGGAACCGCTACAGCAATCAGGGGGACAAAGAGAAATCCTACGGCATACTCAACGATATGAACCAGCGCTTTGTGAATATCGTCCGCGCCTCGGGCGGGAACAACGAGACACGTCATCTGCTTATTGCGGGATATGCAACCGACATTGACCTCACCTGCGACCCGCTGTTCAAGATGCCCGACGACCCTGCGGGACGGTGCGCGGTATCGGTACACTACTACACGCCGTCCACTTTCGCGATCCTCGAAAAGGACGCCGACTGGGGAAAGGCTCAGACCGAGTGGGGCAGCGACGCCGACATTGCCGAGCTTGACAAGTATATGGATATGGTAAAAACCACCTTTGTGGATAAGGGCATTCCCGTGATTATAGGCGAGTACGGCACGTCCACGTCAAATAAAACTCCGGAAATGATAAGAAAATATCTTTCCTCGGTATGCGAGGCGGCATACACACGCGGAATGTGTCCCGTTTTGTGGGATATTACCGACGTTTTCTACAACAGAACGACCATGCAGTTCCAAGACCCCGAGCTGCTGAAGGAACTCATGGACGTCAAAAATCTTGAACGGAACTGACCGCAAGCGGTTTGACGACCCTAACGCCGCTGCGAAATCGCAGACCGTTTCACTGAAAATTATCCGCCTAATAATAAAACCCGAGGAACTCACCCTCGGGTTTTTTGTGTGATTTCAAAATGTTATGGGATATAACTTATATCACAATTCTTTTTATCATTGCTTTTTCGACCTGAATTTTTCTCTGTGCATCTTTTTTATCCACATAAATCTGACCGTAACGTTATACCCTTTGCCTGCGCTTAATTTCCGGTATATGTACCCGTCGCAGGCAAGAGTGTGTATTTTTTCCGAACCGGGATATTTTGCGTACACAACATAATGCTCGGTGGTGTAAGAACCGTGTTCGCGGCTGTACATTTGGTACAAGTTGGTACGCTTTTTCACAACAAATATTCGGATTTCCCGCCCCTTGCAGAAAAAGAGGAAATATATAAGAAAAACAACCCCCGAACCTAAAACAGCTCCCACAGTAACAATGACTGCTATATAAAATATATATTCCGCAAGCATAGCAAGACCCCCTTTGGTTACGGTATACAATTTACATAATAATACCACTTTTCGGCAGGTTTGTCAAATTTTGTTCACGCCCATGTAAAAATATAATTATCAGCAAACCCGATTTTTTAAAACGTACTGTTGAAAAGTTAAAAAATCAATAACAAAAGGTGTAAAACCTTGACAGACTTTACACCTTTTAAATTATAATCATACTTGTTAATTATTTTTCACTGTCGGTTTTGCTGTTTTTACTTGTTGTTTCGGATAAAAATTCGTTTAAGGTTTTTTCGTCTCCCGACTCAACATATTCAAAGGCTTTTAAAATTTGGTCTCCCGTGTAGCCTAAACCTTTAAACAGTTTTGACAGTCTCATAAATTCGGACAAATTCATTTCGGTATTCACCTTCTTTCACTTCCCTTCTAATCTGTTGCCTATATTATACAGGAATTTTCGGTGTTTGTCAAGGTATAAAACGCTTTTCGGGAAACTTGTCAATGTACCTTGCCAAAATTCGACAAATGTGCTATAATAAATATGCTGCCAACTCTAATCCGCGAGCAGCGGAGAGGAGGTGAAGAAAAATGATCATCAGTATTTTGTTAGGACTTCTTTTCTCGGTTATTGCAGGCGTCATCGCAAATTTTATTTATGACTGCATCTGTTCGTGGCTAAACCTCAGAAAGAAGTAAAAGACGGCAGCGCCATAGACATTATATTGGAGACAAAAAAAACCCGAGGTTGCCGCCTCGGGTTTTTTTTGTGACTTCAAAATGATCATCAGTATAACTTGAATCACAATTCTTTTCTCGTATACCATTATAGCACACAATTATATTTTTGTCAATACCCAAAATAAATATTCCACAATATAATTTACAGGTTAATTAATTTTTAGCTTCCATTTCGTCAAGTTTTTTTATTAACCCGTCAATCTCAGCTTTAGCAGTTTCATCGCAGCTGGATTTTTGCAATTCAAGATATTTTTCAATATTTTTAATATCGCCAACGGTTAAATTGGTTTTCAAATTATCGCTCACTGTCTTTTCACCGCCTTTACAATAAATTAATTTAAACTCGTCCGCATATAGTGAAAAAGATACTGCTGGGCAATCCCCGCGTAAGGCAGAACAAACTCCGGAAAACCCTCCGGGTAGAACTGCTCCATAACACGCTTCATCCACACGTCCATTGGTACGCACTCTATTCTGTACATACCGTACAGCAATGCGCAGTCCGCCACCTTGGGACCAACCCCTTTTATCGTCATAAGTACCTTTCTCGCCTCGTCAACGGGGAGCTTTTTAACCTCGTCGATTTTTATCTCGCCGCTGTTAAGTTTTTCTATACAGTCGGTAATATACTTCGCCCTAAATCCCGCCCGTAAAGGTGCAAACCCCTCGGGGGACGTGCCTTTCATCTGCTCAAAGCTTGGGAAACCGCCGTACATCTCGCAAAGCCGCCCGATTATCCCCTTTATGCGTGGAATGTTGTTGTTCTGCGAAATGATAAAGGAGCAAAGCGCCTCCCAGCTGTCCTGACGGAGCAGCCGTATTCCCCCCGCATAGGCGCAGGCTTTGGCAAGAGTGCCGTCCTCGGAGAGCCGTTCTTTTATCTCGGTGTAGTCCGTCTCCAAATCAAAATAGGGTATCCACACCCTTTGGAACGTCTCCTCGTCCGTGCCGTGAAAGACAAAAAAATCCTTTTCGGCGGAAACCGTCAGCGGGGTGTTCAGCATAAAGCCGTGATAGGCGCAGTCCGCGCCGCCGCCCAAACGCTCCCAGCGGAACGCCTGACCGCAGTCCAGCGTTTCGTCCAAATCAAGGTCGGGGGTTTTCAGCAGAATGTCCCCGCCCTTTTTTATGTACTCCATAATAACAAGCTCCTTTGTCTTTGTAGGGGCGGGGTTACCCCGCCCGCAGGTATGTGACATCGGGACGGGAAACCCGTCCCCTACAATGTCACAATAAACTCTTAGGGTCGTAATTGGGTTTTCTGTAAAGGGTATCGGACTTGCCCTCGATCTCCTCGGCGAAAACCTCCTGCCACTCTTCGGGGGTGTAGTCCTCGATACCCACGGTAACGTGACCGTCCCCGCAGCCCAGAGCCTCGCAAAGCGCGGCGGTGAGCTTGTCCGCGGCGGCTTTTTTCTGCTCCTCGGTACGTCCTTTTAACATTTTCAGTGAAATATGCGGCATAAAAATCTTCCTTTCAAATTATCGGTTTTCAGATGCTTTAATATGATATTTTTATATATTACACCAGTTACATATCGCCTGTGATTTTTTACAAATATCAATTACAGGCGTTATATATCGCTCGTAATTTAAAATTTCCGTACGGCGGAAACTCATTCGCTTTTCCCGCCGGTCTTTATGACTTCCACGTCCTCGAAAAGGCACTGATATTTCGGCGGGATAAGCTTGTTTTTATGTACCTTGCCGAAAAACCACTTCGTGAACTCGCATTCGTCCTTTACCTTATCGAAAAAGGTGTGCATATAGCTTATCTGCCGCACCTCGAAGTTCAGGAACTCCTTTACGCTGGCGGGAGGCTCGTGGGTAACGATGTAGTCCACCTTGTTCCCCCGCTCTTTCAGCGCACGTTCGCCCGCGTCCACCTCCTCCGGCGCGGGAAGCTCCCGCTCCCACCAGGTTTTGGACTCGCGGCGTATTTCCAGTTCTTTGGTCTGTCCGCCGCCGAAAGCGAAAAACGTCAGCCCTTGAAAATTGAAAATACTTCCCCGCTTCATTCGCATGAGCCTGCCCGAGATAACGCTGACCCTGCCGCCGCAGAAGTCCTCCTCGGGATAACGGTCAAGCAGGTCGTAATTTTCGTGGCAGCCCTCCACAAACAAGGTGTAGAACGGCTTTTTGCCAATCCGTTTAAGGGTCTGCTTTTCTTTGGGCGAGCCGTCCCACACAAAGCCGAAATCCCCGCAGACTATAAGGAAATCGCCTTTTTTAAGCCTTTTTATTCTGCTGTCTCCGAAACGGCTGTAGTCGCCGTGCATATCGCCTGTTACACAAATCAATTTCCCAACCTCCGAACATATTCAACTCCTTATCAGTATAGCACAAATTTCCCCAAAGGTAAAGAGAAAAATTTTATTTTAAAAAACTCTTCCATTTTGCGGGAAAATCTGTTATAATAATGTATGCGTATATTTTTACGGATTTCCGGCGTAAACGCTGCGTCGCAAATCAGCGTTCCAACAGTTTATTTTCGGAAAGGAGCGAACCCGTCCCCAAGCCGAGGACGGGATATATATGAACATTTTCAAGAAAACAGCGGTACTTCTTGCCGCGCTCATGATTTTCGTCACAGTCTCGCAGACGTGCGTTTCGGCGGTGACTTTTACGCCCAATTTTACCATCGAAAGCGAAGCCGCCGTCCTGATAAACCTTGACAAGGACATCGTGGTCTACGAAAAAAATCCCACGAAAAAAATGTACCCCGCCTCGCTGACGAAAATAATGACCGCCATCGTGGTGCTTGACAACGTTTCCGACCTGGACAACACCGAGTACGAAGCCCCTTTGGCGGTGTTCGACGACCTTTACGGCAAGAACCCCTCCTCCGTGGGCTACACACGCGGGGAAATTATTACCGCCACAGACCTTATGTACTCCATGCTGATGGCTTCGGCGTGCGAATCGGCGGGTATTCTCGCCTACAACGTGGGCGGCGGAAGCATGCCAAACTTCGTGGATATGATGAACCAAAAAGCCGCCGAGATAGGGTGTACCGGAACGCATTTCGTCAACCCCCACGGTCTTTACGACGATGAGCAGTATACAAATGCTCACGATATGTCTATTATTGCTAAATACGCGGTGGACAATTACCCCAAATTTGTGGAAATCGCCACCACGACCGAATATACTCTCCACGGCACAAACTACAAAGAGGAAAACTGGACGACCATACACCACACCAATGCCATGACCCTGAAAGGCGAATATTACTACGAACCCGTCCGCGGACTTAAGACCGGCACGCTGGACGAATCCGGACGCTGTCTCGCCTCAATGGCTACCCGTGACGGAAACAACTACTTGCTGATAACGCTCGGCGCACCAATGTACGACGCGGACGGAAACCGTTCCTACGGACATTATTCCGATCACGAAAAAATATATGAATGGGCTTTCGGCACATTCTCGTATGAAAGGATACTTGCTACCGACGACGAAATAACGGAAATACCGGTAAAACTGGGCGACGGTGCGGAACACGTTTTGCTTGTCCCTGCGGAGGACTTTTATACGCTTTGGCCCAATACGCTGGACGCGTCCAGTCTGAAAGAGGAGATAATCACAGACGGATATCTTGACGCGGACGGCGCAGTTACCGCTCCCGTGGAAAAGGGACAGGTTATCGGCAAGTATAAGCTTTCACTGTCCGGAGAAACGCTATGCACTGTGGATCTTGTGGCAAACAAGGACGTAGCGCTGTCGCAGCTTGAATACAACATTATGAAAGTAAAGGCGTTTGTAGGGTCGTTCTGGTTCAAGATGGCTGTGGCAGCGGCGGTTTTTCTTACGGCAGCATATATAGCTGTGTACATTCTTGCGACAAAAAAGCGAAGAATGAAAATGAAAAAAGTTTCTCAGAAAGGGAAGCGCAGACTTTGAATAAATTGTAATTTAGCGCAAAACAAAACGTCAGCGTAACGCGCGGCGAAGCCGCGACTAAAAAGTTCGCCAGCCTTTCAAGGCTGCGAGTTTCCAAAGGGCAGAGCCCTTTGGTCGCCCTCCGCAGAGGGCGAAATCCTTTTCGTTCCAAACGGTGAAAGGGGTGAGGAATGGCGACAGCCATT
>JAMPIC010000019.1 GCA_023663025.1 Prevotella sp. | reverse complement strand
GGATATTTTGTTTCAAGCATAACAAAGGGGGAGCGGTCGTGTCCGCTCCCCCTCGGAATGGCTGTCGCCATTCCTCACCCTCTTCTCCGTTTCGGGGCGAACTGCGCCCTGCGGGCGCGGGGGGATTTCGCCGCCTGCGGGCGGCGACCAGGGGCTCTGCCCCGTGGACCTCGCAGCCTTGAAAGGCTGGCGAACTTTTTAGTCGCGGCTTCGCCGCGCGTTACGCTGTCGTTTTGTTCTGCGCTAAACAACAATTTACATTACGTCTTGAAATTCCGCGCCGTTCGTGTTATACTTATACTGTAAATATATTACTGTTGCGGAAAGGCGGTATCAATATGAGCGGAATTTACGAAAGATTACAAAATTGTTACTCCTGCTTCAAATCCAAAATAGATTTCGTCCCCGACGTGGCGTTAGTCCTCGGTTCGGGACTGGGCGATTTCGCGGACGGAATAAAGGTCGAAGCCGTTCTCGATTACGGCGATATCGAGGACTTCCCCGTATCCACCGTTCAAGGACACAAGGGACGTTTCGTTTTCGGCTATGTGGGGGACGTTAAGGTCGTGATAATGCAGGGGCGCGTTCACTACTACGAGGGGTACAAAATGGAGGATGTTGTTCTCCCCGTCCGCCTTATGAAGATGATGGGCGCGAAAGTCCTGCTGCTGACCAATGCGGCCGGCGGCGTGAACAAGGACTTTCACGCGGGCGATTTTATGCTGATATCCGACCACATCAACATGGCTCCCTCGCCGCTTATCGGGGAGAACGCCGCAGAGCTGGGCGTTAGGTTTCCCGACATGAGCAATATCTACGACAGGGATCTGCGGGATATTGTCCGCAGCGCCGCAAAGGATCTGGGGATCGCTCTGCGGGAGGGCGTTTATATTCAGCTTACGGGACCTAACTACGAGTCCCCCGCCGAGATAAGAATGGTTCGCACACTCGGCGCGGACGCGGTGGGAATGTCCACAGCCTGCGAAGCCGTCGCCGCCAATCACGCGGGACTGAAAACCGTGGGAATATCCTGCATATCCAATATGGCGTGCGGAATTACCGACAAGCCGCTCACCCACGCGGAGGTTCAGGAGACAGCCGACAAAGCCGCTCCCCTGTTCAAAAAGCTTATCACCGAATCGGTGATACGTCTCGGAAAGGCGCTTTAGTATGTCACGGAACAGTAAAAAACAGGCGCTGATCGTCAGATGGTGGAACGGTCTTTCCCCGCAGGGAAAAAGATTTGCCTGCATAGGCGCGGGCTGGCTGCTTTTAGTCGCCGCAGCCGCGCTGGATACAGGCATTACCGTTCCCGTATATGAAATTTTTTCGGACAAGGTGCAAAGTCCCGTAAGGATAGTTCTGCTCACCGACTTTCACAGCAGCAGCTACGGCGAGGGTCAGCAGGTTCTTACAGACGTCATCGACGAACAGAACCCCGACGTTATCCTGCTTGCGGGAGACATCGCCGAGCAAGTCCGTCCCCATAAGCACACAGAGGAGCTGCTGGAGAAGCTGACCTGCCGTTACCGCTGCTATTATGTTGTGGGAAACCATGAGGAGTGGTCGGGAGAATGCGAAAGCATCAAGGCGATGTTCCGTTCCTACGGCGTAAAGGTCATGGAGGGGGACAGCGAGATATTCGAGACCTCGGGACAGGCGATACGCATTTCGGGCGCGGACAACTCCCTGCCCCACGAGCAGTTCTCCGCCTGCTGCGAAAGCGCGGGGGACGGTGTTTTCACCGTGTTTATGTCCCACAGACCGGACCGTGTGGATATGTACAGCGGAAAAGGCTTCGACCTTGTGGTATGCGGTCACGCCCACGGGGGACAGGTCATAATACCGCATATTCTCAACGGTCTGTACGCGCCCGACCAAGGGTTTTTCCCCAAATACGCGGGCGGACGGTATCTGCTTGACGACGGTTCTACGGAGATGATAGTCAGCAGGGGACTGTGCAAGAATATGCTGCCGAGGGTGTTCAATCAGCCGGAGGTCGTCGTCATCGACATAAAGCCGGAGAGGAACGCTATGCAAGAACGCCCATAAACAGCTTGAAAGCGGCTTTCATTCCGCAGTAAAAGGCGTAGAACTGTTCGTCGCTGTTTATGATAATGTTGTTTTCCCGATATTTTTCAAATATCGCGTAATTTTCATTGCCGAGGTACAGCCGCAGCTTTTGGGAAATTTCTTCCTGCTTTTTCAGAGCTTCCGACACGGCGGGGGACGGAACGTGCCGTTGACTTATTTCGGACATATCGGAATCGAAAAATTCGCGGATAAATTCGGTCATGGGAAAGTCTCCTTTGTCGAAATTTTTGGGGGAATAATTTTTTGCTATAGTTAAATTATAGCACGCTTGTTAGCGTTTGTCAATGAATAAATTATATATTATTTATGAACATATACATGGAGGGAAACTCTTTTGGATAAAAAGTACATTGAACGTCCCAAGACGTTTGATAAAAAAGAGTATGACAGGGAATACCATAAAAAACATTATAAGCAGATTACGTTTTCAATGACTTCCGAACTGAAAGAACGCCTTGACAGTTACTGCAAAAAAGCGGAGATTTCAAGGACGGAATTTTTGCGCCGCGCTCTCGATGTTTTGGAAAATATGTAACTTGTTTCGACTGTGTGAATGTTTTGCGGTAATTGGGTTTCTTTGTCTTTGAATTTTGGCTTCTTTGCTTTGGTATTTGTTGCTCGTTCACAAAGGTGCGAGGGACAACCCTACCGGGGAGAGGGGGAGGCGCTCTCGGAGTACGGTTAGGACGCTGAGCCGCCCTCCCCCTCTCCCCTCACGGGTTTTCCCTCGCGCTCCTTTTCCCCTCGCCCTCTCCCCCTCCCGGCTCACGCTATTCCTAAAGAAAGACCTACATATTATGAAATTTTATGGTTCGTCTATACACGAAGTAACGGGTACTTTATTTTTGAATAGATTAACAAAAATTGCGAACTACTTTCCGTTGCAGACATTCTAAAGAGGTTCACAAATAGCGTAGCAGGGGTGGGTGAGGGTTAAGGAAAGAGGGAGCGGCGAGGGGGAAAACCATAAGGGAGAGGGAGGGGGCGTGCGAGCGCCCAACAAATTACCATGAGCCCCCTCCCTCTCCCTTGTGGTTTTCCCCCTCGTCCTTTGTGAACGACCAACTCAAACATATCAAAGAAACCAAAATTCAAAAACAAAGTTACAAAAAGCAAAAAAGCAGCGCAAATCACAAATATACAAAAATAACTGCATAAACCATAAATTATACATTAAAATTTGCATATTTACAAAATTTTTTATAAAAATATGCAAAAATACTTGACAAAGCTTTTATATGGTGTATAATTATTCTTGTACTTTACAAATCAAGACTATTTTTCGGAGGAATTTAAAATGGCTAAAGAAATCAAAAAGGTTGTGCTTGCTTATTCGGGGGGACTTGACACGTCCATTATTATCCCTTGGCTGAAAGAGAACTATAATAACTGCGAGGTCATCGCCGTTTCGGGGGACGTGGGTCAAGGCACCGAGCTTGACGGTCTCGAGGAAAAGGCTATCAAGACAGGCGCAAGCAAGCTTTACATCGAGGATCTGAACAAGGAATTTGTTGAGGAATTTGTCTTCCCCACCGTTAAGGCGGGGGCGGTTTACGAGGGAAAATATCTGCTGGGTACTTCTTTCGCACGCCCCGTTATCGCAAAGAGAATTGTTGAGATAGCCAAAAAAGAGGGCGCGGACGCCATCTGCCACGGCTGTACCGGCAAGGGCAACGACCAGGTGCGCTTTGAGCTGACTATCAAGGCGTTTGCCCCCGAAATGGAAATTATTGCCCCTTGGCGCATTTGGAACATCAAGTCCCGCGACGAGGAGATCGACTACGCCGAAGCCCACAACATTCCCCTTAAAATAAACAGGGAGACGAATTACTCAAAGGACAAGAATTTGTGGCACCTGTCCCACGAGGGTCTCGACCTTGAAGACCCCGCCAACGAGCCGCAGTACGAAAAAGAGGGCTTCCTCGAATTGGGGGTATCTCCCATTCAAGCCCCCGACAAGGCGACATATGTAACAATACACTTTGAAAAGGGTATTCCCACCGCAATCGACGGCAAGGAAATGGACGGCGTTTCCGTCATCAAGAAGCTGAACGAATTGGGCGGCGCGAACGGTATCGGTCTGGCGGACATTGTGGAGAACCGTCTCGTTGGTATGAAGTCAAGGGGCGTTTACGAAACCCCGGGCGGAACGGTGCTTTACTACGCACACGACGTGCTGGAGACCATAACCCTTGACAAGGCGACCCAGCGTATGAAGCAGAAGCTTGCCATAGATTTTGCGGACATCGTTTACAACGGTCAGTGGTACACGCCCCTCCGCGAGGCTCTTTCCGCTTTCGTCGACAAGACCCAGGAAACCGTTACGGGCGACGTGAAGCTGAAGCTTTACAAGGGCAATATCATCACGGCGGGGGTAACTTCGCCCTACACCCTTTACGACGAGGAAGTTGCCACATTCGACGAGGACAACGTTTACAATCAGGCGGATTCCGCAGGCTTTATCAACCTATTCGGACTTCCCATCAAGGTCAAGGCAATGCTGGACGCTAAGCGCGGCAAATAAAATAAATCAACCTGTTAGGGGCGGGGCAACCCGTCCCTTTTACAGTTTACAGTGTATAGTGTACAGTTGACAGTTTAAACTTTACACTATACACTGTACACTGTTTTGAATATATTTGCGGGAAACAGCAAAAAATATTTTGATATAAATTAAAAAATTACGGAGGGAAATAATGGTGAAAAAAGTTTTTGCATTTATCGCGGCGGCAATGCTGATATGCTTGTCCGGCTGCTCGGAGTATGTTATGACCGAAGAGGAGCTTGCCCTCCAGAAGTCGCTTGTGGGATACTGGGCAGCCGACGTTGACACGGGTTACAATGAGTTTTCCGAGGACGGCGCTCTTACGGGAATGATGGTGGTAGAGTTTACCGACGATTTTCACTATCTTGTGCATTCGTGCCTTCTGGATCAGGGTTATGCGCTGACATATCCGCCGATCGACTATTCCTTTGAGGATATGAAATTCAAGGTTATGGTGGACGGCGTCGCTTCCTTTGCGCGGCTGACGGTCAGCGACGACGGACAGATAATGTACTGGCATACGGACGACAAGACCGATACCTACCGCAGGCTCGACAAGGACATGGCGGCAAGCCTGGGAGTTCCCGAGTACAGCGCGGAATCCTGGGTCACGGATGAAAACGGCGACTATGTAGGCGATTCCTCCGCGGCGGACACGCAGCCGTCCGATACAGAAGCGGACGAAGCCACGAGTGGCGGGGAGACGGAAATATCTTAAAGGTTTCGGCAATTTAACGGGAGGTTTTTACTATGGCTGATAAAATGTGGGCAGGACGCTTTTCAAAGGAGCTTGACGAGCGGGTCAACGACTTCAACTCCTCTGTGTCTTTTGACGCGAGAATGTATAAGCAGGACATACGGGGCTCTATCGCTCACGCGAAAATGCTGGGCGATACGGGCATTATCGACAAAAGCGAAAGCGACAAAATCGTGGAGGGACTTACTGGTATCCTCAACGACATTGACGGGGGAAAGCTTCTTATCGACCCTAACGCCGAGGACATTCATATGTTTGTGGAGCAGGTGCTGACGGAACGTCTGGGGGATACGGGAAAACGTCTCCACACCGCGCGGAGCAGAAACGATCAGGTAGCCCTCGACATAAGAATGTATCTGCGGGACGAGATACTGGAGATCATTTCCATGATAAGGGAGCTTGCGGAAACTCTCTGCACCGCTGCCGAGGACAATCTCGACACGGTAATGCCTGGCTATACACATCTCCAGAGGGCGCAGCCCATCACCTTTGCGCACCACCTTATGGCGTATGCAAATATGCTTGTCCGCGATCTGGGCAGACTTGCCGATACCTACAGGCGAATGAACGTTATGCCCTTGGGAAGCGGCGCACTGGCTTCCACCACATATCCCATAGACCGCAGACAGGTCTCGGCAATGCTGGGCTTCGACGACATCACCCGCAACAGCCTTGACGGAGTTTCCGACAGAGATTTCTGCATAGAGCTTTGCTCCGCGCTGTCCATACTGATGATGCATTTGTCGAGATTTTCCGAGGAGATAGTTATGTGGTGCTCATGGGAATTCAAGTTCGTGGAGCTGGACGACGCGTACTCCACCGGCTCGTCCATAATGCCGCAGAAGAAAAACCCCGACATTACCGAGCTTATACGCGGCAAAACGGGACGGGTCTACGGCGATCTGAATACCCTGCTCGTTATGATGAAAGGTCTTCCCCTTGCCTACAACAAGGATATGCAGGAGGACAAGGAAGCGATATTCGACGCGGTCGATACGGTAAAGCTCTGCATAAAAACGTTCATACCCATGTTTGCCACAATGAAGGTCAATAAGGAAAATATGAGAGCCGCCGCCGCAAAGGGCTTCATCAACGCCACGGACTGCGCCGACTATCTGGTGAAAAAGGGTCTGCCTTTCCGCGACGCCTATAAGATCACGGGAACGCTGGTAGCAGTATGCATAGAAAAGGGCGCGACCCTCGAAGAGCTTCCCATAGAGGAGTACAAAAAGCTGTGCGCCACTTTTGAGGAGGACGTTTACGAGGCGATCAGGCTGGAGAACTGCGTGAACAGCAGGAAAATCCCCGGAGGACCCGCTCCCTCGGAGGTGCGCGGTCAGATCGAAGCCGTAAGAGAAGCGATAGACTGACATAACAAAGCGACGGGAAAATACATACGAATATTCATGACGACGGAGCTGTACACCGATACAGCTGAGAAAGGATTTACCGATATGGCTTACAAAGTTTTTATAGACGGACAGGAAGGCACCACGGGACTGCGCATTGTCGAGCGGTTCAAAAACAGAACGGACGTGGAGCTTCTTAAAATAGACGAGGATCTGCGGAAAAGTGCGCTTGAAAGAAAACGGCTGATAAACGAATCGGACTACACGTTCCTCTGCCTGCCGGACGCGGCGGCGGCGGAGTCTGTTTCCCTCTGCGAAAACAAGAACACGAAAATAATAGACGCGTCCACGGCGCACAGGATAAATCCCGCCTGGGCGTACGGTCTGCCCGAGCTTTCGGCGCAGCACAGGGAGAAGATAGCCTGTTCCAAAAGAACGGCTGTCCCCGGCTGCTACGCAAGCGGGTTCAACGCGGCGCTGTACCCCTTGGTAAAGGAGGGACTGGTCGCTCCCTATCACCCCATAGTCTGCCACGCGGTGTCGGGCTACAGCGGCGCGGGAAAGAAAACCATCGCCGTATACGAGGGCGCGGACAAGCCGGAGGAGTTCAATTCTCCGAGACAGTACTCCATGGGCAAACACCACAAGCACATCAAGGAAATGATGGCGGTCAGCGGGCTGTCCTACCCGCCCATATTCAATCCCATAGTGGACGATTACTACAACGGCATGGTGGTGACTGTTCCGCTGCATCTGCGTGCAATGGCAAAGAAGACTTCGGCGCAGCATGTGTGGGAGGTAATGTCCGAGCACTATGAGGGACAGAACTTTGTAAAGGTCATGCCCTTTCAAGGAGAGGGAGTGCTTGCGGACGGCTTCCTTGCGGCGAATACTCTCAAGGACACAAATCTTATGCAGATATTTGTTTTCGGCAACGACGACCATGTGCTTCTGTGCTCGCGGCTTGACAATCTCGGCAAAGGTGCAAGCGGCGCGGCGGTGCAGTGTATGAATATTATGATGGGGATTGATGAAACGACGGGGCTGATATAGTGTACAGTGTACAGTTGATAGTTGACAGTTGATTTTGGTCTTGCGGGACGGGTTTTCCGTCCCCTGCGGATCGAGGAGGGATTTTAAAAAATGAAACCGAAAAAATCTGTTGCATTAACCGCGGTAATTTTGCTGTACGCGGCTGCTTTGGCGGGTTTGATTTATATGCAAAAAACGGGGCGGGCGTTTATATTTTTCGGGATTTTGATAAAAGAATTTTCCTCTTTGTACTGGCTGCTTGCCGCCGCTTTTTTGATAACGCTGGGGTGGGTTTTGAGAGAAAAGAAATCCCGCATAAGAAAGGCTGTTATTTTAACCTGCTTAGCAGCTTTGGTCGGACTTTTCCCCGTCGTGTACGATACGGCGTTTTATAACGGGAAGAAAAGAATAACCGCCGAAAAAATTGTCCTGTCCGACGACGAAAAGGTCTTGATTGACGAGGTACACGACAGATACAGCGAGTATCACGCGGAAATATTTGTTTATAAAATCGGCGGCTGTATCGCGAAAGAAACGGGCAGTTTATTTGAGGCTTACGGTTGGGGCTTTTTCGCTATGGAGCGGGGTTGCTGGGAGTATACATACGACGAGGCTGAAAAGAAACTGACAATAATTGTTGAATACGACATATCAGATCCTTTAAATCCTTATATAAATAAGGAAAACGACACGGGTTTTTTGAAACAGGAATTTATTTTGGAATAAAAAATATTCGGGAGAGAAATCACTATGAAAAATTTTGAAACAATAAGCGGCGGTATCTGCGCCGCAAAAGGCTTTAAGGCAAGCGGTCTGTACTGCGGCATCAAGCACGGTCTGCCCAACGGGAACGAGTCCCCGATAAGCAATTCCAAGAACGATATTGCAATGATTTTCGCGGACGTTGAGTGCAGCGCGGCAGGGGTGTACACCTCAAACAAGGTCAAGGGCGCGCCCGTCACCGTCACAAAAAACAACCTCGCCAAGTCGGGGGGAAAAGCCCGCGCGGTCATCGTCAATTCGGGCAACGCCAACACCTGCAACGCCGACGGCGAGGAAAAGGCTCTCGAAATGTGCAGGCTCACCGCCGAACAGCTGAACATTCCGCAAGAGCAGGTAATCGTGGCTTCCACGGGGGTTATCGGGGTAACTCTGCCTATCGAGCCTGTTCGGTACGCCGTCCCTCTGCTTGCGGAAAGGCTTTCCTATGAGGGAAACGCCGAGGCGGCGACAGCCATTATGACCACCGACACGGTGCGCAAGGAGTACGCCGTAAAATTCGCCGTTGGCGGCAAGGAGTGCCGCATAGGCGGTATGGCAAAGGGCAGCGGAATGATACACCCCAATATGGCTACCACCCTGAATTTTATCACCACGGACTGCGCTGTGTCCGCACAAATGCTGCAAAAGGCTTTGTCCGAAATCGTTAAAATTACATACAACTGCCTAAGCGTGGACGGCGACCAGTCCACAAACGATACTTGTATGCTGATTTCCTCGGGGCTTGCGGGGAATACGGAAATTATTTCCGAAAATGAAGATTACGAAATATTCAAAAATGCACTCTATGAGGTTATGAAAAATCTTACAATTATGCTTGCCAAGGACGGCGAGGGGGCGACTAAGCTTATCACCTGCGTGTGCGGCACGTCCCCCGATTTGGATACGGCGATAACCGTGGCGAAAAGCGTTATAAAATCGCCGCTGTTAAAGTGCGCAATGTTCGGAGAGGACGCGAACTGGGGGCGTATTCTCTGCGCTATAGGCTATGCCGAGGCTGATTTTGACATAGGCAAGGTGGACGTTGACATCGCCTCAAAAGCGGGCAGAATTGCCGTCTGCCGAAACGGCGCGGGGGTGGATTTCTCCGAGGAAAAGGCGGCGGAAATTCTCAAAGAGGACGAGATTGAAATTCTCATCGAGCTGAATTGCGGCACGGTTTCCGCCACGGCTTGGGGGTGCGATTTGACGTATGATTATGTAAAAATTAATGGAGATTATCGTTCGTAAATTCCGTAGGGGCGGATTCTATATCCGCCCGCGTAACAAATAACCGTACAAACGGGCGGATATGGAATCCGCCCCTACAAAGCGCGTAAAAAAATGTGCAAAAATTTGCTAAAGGGGAAAGGGAGGAATATTATGCAGGATAAATACAAAATGACCGTTGAGGAAAATATTTTCACGGCAAAGCGGAATATTGTGGACTATATATGGAAAAGCGCGCGGCTTGAGGGCTTGGGCGTGACCTACCCCGACACGGAGGCTATTTACAACGGTATGCGCGCTCCCAACGTCAAGGTGTCCGACATTGTGGCGGTGAATAATTTAAAGCACGCCTGGCAGTTTTTGCTTGACACCCTCGACTGTCCCACAGACTTTAAATTTATCTGTCAGCTGAACCGTCTTGTGGGCGGGGATAATCTTATTATTCGGGCGGGGTATCTGCGTACCGTTCCTGTCTCAATGGGCGGTACGTCTTGGAAACCGGATATGCCCGACGAAGATAAAATCAAGGCGGAACTTGATAAAATTTCTCATATCGAAAATTCCACCGAAAGAGCAATTGCGCTAATGCTTTTTTGTATGCGCAGCCAGATGTTTTTGGACGGAAACAAGCGGACGGCTATGCTTGCGGCAAACCACGAGATGATTATGAACGGCTGCGGAATAATTTCCGTACCCATTGAAAAGCAACGGGAATTTACAAAACTGCTTGTGGATTTTTACGAAACCGCCGAAACGGACGTTATCGCCGAGTTTGTCTATAACGAATGTATTGACGGAATTGATTTCCGTACAGATAAAGAAATTGCAGGAAAGGAACATCAAAAATGAACAAAGAAACCGAAATAAAAGTCTCAAACGAAATACGCTCAAAGGTGCTTATCGACGCGCTGCCCTACATACAGCGTTACAACGGCAAGGTTGTGGTGGTGAAGTACGGCGGCAACGCCATGACCAACGAGGAGCTGAAAAACGCCGTTATGAGCGACATTGTGCTGCTCTCGCTGGTGGGCGTAAAGGTGGTTTTGGTACACGGCGGGGGTCCAGAGATTAACGATATGCTGAAAAGAGTGGGCATTGAAAGCAGGTTCGTAAACGGCTTGCGCTACACCGACGAAGCCACCGTGGACATCGTTAAAATGGTGCTTGCGGGCAAGGTCAACAAGGAGCTTGTTTCTCATCTCACTCAGCACGGCGGTCGGGCTTTGGGACTTTGCGGCATTGACGGTCAGATGATACTCGCCGACAAAATGGAGAGCGAGGTTGACCTCGGCTTTGTGGGCGAAATACGCAGCGTCAACACTACCCCCATTACCGACGCGCTGGAGAACGGCTACGTCCCCGTTATAGCAACGGTTGCCTGCGGCGAAAACGGTCAGACCTACAACATCAACGCGGATACCGCCGCCGCCCGTATCGCCGCAGAATTGGGCGCGGAAAATCTCATTCTTATGACGGACATCGCGGGACTTCTCCGTGACAAGGACGATGCGGGCACGCTTATTCCCGCAGTGCAGGTCAGCGAAGTCCCCTTTATGAAACGGCAGGGCATTATCAGCGGGGGTATGATACCCAAAATAGACTGCTGTGTGGAGGCTGTCAGACGGGGGGTTAAAAAGACTTGTATTATTGACGGGCGCATACCCCACTCCATACTTATCGAACTGCTTTCCAACGAGGGCATAGGCACACAGTTTATTTAACAGTTGACAGTGTACAGTGTACGGTTTACGGTTTTATGAAGCTGTACAAAATATAAATAAGTAAATACTTGAAATATTCATATAAAAATGATATAATAAAAATTCATAATAAAGGAAAGGTCTAATAAAATGGATACTATAGAAAAATTCAACGGGCACGTTATGGGCACATACGGGCGTTACCCTCTTGTTCTCGAAAAGGGCGAGGGACGTTCCGCTTCGGGCGAGGACGGCAAACGCTATATCGACTTCGGCAGCGGCATCGGCACAAACTCTCTCGGCTACTGCGACGAGGATTGGGCGGACGCGGTATGCGCGCAGGCTCGGGCGGTACAGCACACCTCCAACTACTACTATACGAAAGTTCAGGCGGACTTTGCCGAAAAGCTCGCCGAGGTCACAGGCTATGACAAGATGTTTTTCGGCAACAGCGGCGCGGAAGCAAACGAATGCGCCATAAAGATCGCCCGCAAATATTCCTTTGACAAATACGGAAAGGACGCGAAGCGTTACAACATCGTCACCCTGACGAACAGCTTCCACGGCAGGACGATAACCACTCTTTCCGCCACGGGACAGGATTCGTTCCACAATTATTTTTTTCCCTTTACCGAGGGCTTTGTCAGCGCCGAGACGAATAATACCGCCGACCTGCGGAATAAAATAGATGATACCGTCTGCGCGGTGATGATTGAGTTCGTCCAGGGGGAGGGGGGAGTAAATCCTCTCGACAGGGACTTTGCGGACGAAATTTTCCGCATATGCGCCGAAAAGGATATCCTTGTTATCGCCGACGAGGTTCAGACGGGCGCGGGCAGAACGGGGACGTTCCTCGCTTCGGAGCAGTACGGCGTAAAGCCTAACATCACCACTCTCGCCAAAGGCGTTGCGGGAGGAATTCCCGTAGGCGTTTGCCTTGCGGACGAGAAGTGCGGGGACGTGCTCACAAAGGGCGCTCACGGCTCCACATTCGGGGGAAATCCCCTTGCCTGTGCGGGAGGACTTGCGGTGGTAAAAAAGATATCCTCGGAGGGCTTTCTTGAGGAAGTCCGCGCAAAGGGCGAATATTTCCGCAAAAAGCTGACGGAGCTGCCCGGCGTTGAGGGCGTGGACGGTTTGGGTCTTATGCTGGGAATACGCCTTAAAGAAAAGTCCGCCGCCGACGTTTGCGGAAAATGCTTTGAAAACGGTCTGCTGGTTCTTACGGCTAAGGATAAGCTCAGGCTTCTGCCGCCGCTGAACATAACCTGCGGTGAAATCGATATGGGAATTGAAATTCTCGGGAGGTCGCTATGATTTATTACGAAAAGTACGGATACGACACAAGCCCCGTTATTCTTTGCCTTCACGGCTTAAACTTTGTACACAGCTTTTCAAAGCAGTACGATCAGCTGTCGAAAAATTACTGTCTGCTGATACCGCATCTGCCCGGCTTCGGGCGGAACAGCGGAACGACGTTTTCCACGGAGCTTGCGGTGTCGCAGATCGCGGAGTTTGCGGAAAGTCTGGGCAAAAAGGTCACGCTTATGGGATTTTCTCTGGGAGCGCAGCTTTGTCTGCCGCTGATATGCGATCACGGGGAGCTGTTCAACGGCGCAGTCATGGTAAGTCCCTGGCTTATCAAGGACGACGCGGGCATAGAAAAGGCAATGAGACAGCAGTCGGACAACGAGAAGATGTCCAAAAACAATCTGAAAATAGGTTTGGACAGCTTTGTCATGGGTCTTGACAAGGGCGAAAGACAGGAGCACGCCGAGTACTGCAAAAACGTCTCCATGAACTCTATTTTGGCGGCTATAGACAACGGCTTGCTGCTTGACAATTATCCGTCCTATGACGGGGTGGATATGCCTTTGCTTGCCGTCTGCGGGATAAAGGAGCCGCTGGATATAAGAAAGTCCGTCCGCGACCTTGCCCGACGCAACCCCAACTGCGAGTACGATATGTGGGACGGCGCGGCGCATAATATCCCCTTTAAGTTCGCCCCCAGGTTCAACAAGACCGTCGAGGAATTTATGGCTAAGGTCAGATAATAAAAATATTTTTACGGAACATTGAGGAGGAAACGCAAATGAAACATCTTTTAAAAATGCTCGATCTCTCAAAGGAGGAGATCGTTGACATTCTCAACCTTGCCGACCAGCTCAAATACGAGCTGAAGCACAGCATTCCCCACCCGCACCTTAAGGGCAGGTCGCTGGGAATGATTTTCCAGAAAGCCTCAACCCGCACAAGGGTGTCCTTTGAGACGGGTATGTATCAGCTTGGGGGACACGCGCTGTTCCTGTCCGCGTCGGATTTGCAGATAGGCAGGGGCGAGCCTGTTCAGGACACGGCGCGGGTGCTTTCACGCTATTTGGACGGAATTATGATCCGCACCTACAAGCAGGAGGAAGTTGAAAAGCTTGCCGAATACGGAAGCATTCCCGTTATAAACGGTCTTACCGATTTCTGCCACCCCTGTCAGGTGCTTGCCGACCTTATGACGATACGCGAGTTCAAGGGACAGTTCGACGACCTTAAAATGTGCTTTATCGGCGACGGCAACAATATGGCGAATTCTCTTATAGTTGGCTGTCTGAAAGCGGGAATGTCAGTATCGGCGGCGTGTCCCGAGGGATACCGTCCCGACCCGCAGGTGCTGGAATTCGCGAAGGAATATGACTGTTTCGAGCTGACCGATTCTCCCGTAAAGGCGGCGGAGAACGCGGACGTGCTCATTACCGACGTGTGGGCGTCCATGGGTCAGGAGGGCGAAGCCGAGAAACGCAGGGCTGCCTTTAAAGGATATCAGATCAACGACGAGATAATGGCGGCGGCGAAGTCGGACGCAATGGTGCAGCACTGTCTGCCCGCTCACCGCGAGGAGGAGATCACCGAAAAGGTGTTTGAGGCTCACGCGAACGAGATTTTTGAAGAGGCGGAAAACCGTCTCCACGCGCAGAAAGCGGTTATGGTCAAGCTGATGGCGTAACGCTAAAATGATATTCTCCCGGCTTCAATGCAGAATTTCGGTTCGCGTTGAGGGCGGGAGATTTTTTATCAGAACGGCGGGAAAGGTAAATTGTTGTTTATTGTACATTACGGTAGGACGGGAGCTTGCTCCCGCCTAAATAGGTTTGCGGTAAAATTCCGTAGGGGACGGGTTTCCCGTCCCGCTGGTTACGTGACCTGCGGGCGGGGAGACCCCGCCCCTACGAACATCGTTGCAGAAACAGGCGGGAGCAAGCCCCCGCCCTACGGTCGGTGTCAAAACGTTTCGCCGCTAAACAACAATTTAACAATTTAATTAAGCATTTTAAATATTAAAGCGTACCCCGAACGGAGTACGCTTAACTGTCAACTATACACTATCAACTGTAAACTGTTCACACCTGGCTGTTATTGTCAAGGAAGTCCATAACGTCGTCAACGTAAGTAAACGCAAGGGACGTGCAGGTGTCCGCGCAGCCGTAGTAAATGCAAATTCTGCCCGTGTCCGCGTCAACAAGGTTTGCGCAGGGGAATGTTACAGCATCGGTATCGCCTATAAGCTCGTAGGTGGTCTGCGGGCTGAGGAGGTAGGACGCGCCCCTCTTAAGAACCTTCCAAGGCTCGTCCTTGTCAAGAAGAGCGGCGGAGAAGCTGTACACATAGCCGTTGCAGGAGGTCAATACGCCGTGGTAGAAAATGAGCCAGCCTCTGTCCGTTTCGATAGGAATGGGACCCGCGCCCATTTTGGTGGCCTCCCAGCCCTTTGAGGGACCCATAACGTGTCTGTGCTCGCCCCAGTATGTCAGGTCGGGGGACTGGCTGATGAACATATCGCCGAAAGGAGTGTGTCCGCTGTCGGAGGGACGGCTCATCATAACGTACTTGCCGTTAATCTTGCGGGGGAACATTACGCCGTTTCTGTTGAAAGGCAGGTAGGCGTTTTCAAGCTGGGTGAATTCCTTGAAATCGTATGTGTAGGCAATGCCGATAGTGGGCTTCCAGCCGTAGGCGTTGCACCAGGTAACGATGTACTTGTCCTCGATTTTGCAAACGCGGGGGTCGTAGCCGTACTGCCACTGACCGACTTCGGGAATGTCGCATTTGAACTTGATGCGCTCCTCGTTGATGTCCCAGTTGAAGCCGTCCTTTGAGAAGCCCGCGTGAAGCTCCATGTTGCGCTCTCTGTCGTCAACGCGGAAAACGCCCGCAAACTTGTAGTCACCCACTTCAAAGGGTACTACGGAGCTGTTGAAAATGGAGTTTGAGGGTTCTCTGTAGCCGTTGGCTTTTTTTACCATAATATGGTCGCGCTTGATAATGGGATTAGCGTCGTAGCGCCAAACCACGTCGCGGCAATCCGCAGGCTTGTCCTGCCAGGGGATATTGGGGAGGGACACGCCGTTCAATACTTTTGTTTTCATTAAAACAACCGCCTTTCAAAGGTGTAAAATTCTCTGAGTCCTCAGACTCACATTAAATATTATTATACAGTATTTTCCCGTAAAAATCAATAGCATTTGCTGCAAGTTCTGAAATTTTCGGAAATATTTTTCGCCGGTTCAAAATCCCGTTACGCTGTAGACCCCGCCCATCTCTGTACCGAAGCGAACCGTATCCCCGTTATCCTCCGCGGGAACGGCTTCTCCTCCTCGGGAAACGGTCAGACCCGTACCCACGATCCTGCAAGGATTTCCGCATTTGGACAGTATTTCAAGCCGCGTTGCCTTTCCGCCGCTCCAGTCAAAGGACAGCTCGAAGCCGCCTCTTGCTGTCATTCCTCGGACGGAGCCGCTCTCCCAATCGGGGGGCAGGGCGGGCAGCAGCGAGATCTCCCCGCTGTGGCTTTGCAGCAGCGCTTCCGCAATTCCCGCGCCGCCGCCGAAGTTTCCGTCTATCTGGAAAGGCGGGTGCATATCCAGCATATTTATATTGGTGGACCATGCCAGCAGCGCGGAAATATTCTCGCTCACCCGCGCTCCGTCCCCAAGGCGCGCCCACATATTGATTATCCATGCCCGCGACCAGCCCGTGTGTCCTCCGCCGTGGGTGAGACGTCGTATCAGCGTGGCTTCGGCAGCCGCCGCAAGCTCGGGGGTGTGCCGCTTTGTGATAAGGTCGTAGGGGTACAGCGCGAAAAGCTGGGATATATGCCTGTGCCCCGGCTCGGCTTCGTCGTAGTCCTCCGCCCATTCCATTATCTGACCGTACTTGCCTATCTCCGGTTTGGGCAGCCTGTCTCTCAGGGACTTTATTTTTTGAACGAACTCCCCGTCGTCCTCCGGCTTGACGACTTCGTCCAGAGCCTCGGAGCAGTTTATCACCGCCGTGAAAAGCTCGTGCAAAATCTGGCTGTCCATGGAAGGTCCCTGACAGATAGTGCCCTTTGCGCCGTCCTTTGTAATATAGGTATTTTCGGGAGAAACCGAGGGACTTGTTACCACTCTGCCCTTACCGTCCTCGATAAGGAAGTCAGTGAAAAACTCCGCCGCTTCGCGGATAGTGTCGTACTTCTCTGCAAGGAAAAGCTTATCCCCCGTGAAAAGATAATGCTCGTACAGATGAGTGCAGAGCCAAGCCATGCCCATTACCCAAAGCGTGCCGGGCAGCCATTTGTCCTGCGGAGCGGTGTCCCCCCAGATATCCGTGTTGTGGTGGCACACCGTTCCGCGGCAGCGGTACATTTCCCGCGCCGTGACGCGCCCGTTTTCCCGCATTCGCTCGATGTGGTCGAACAGGGGAGTGTGGCATTCGGACAGGTTCTGTATCTCCGCGCCCCAGTAGTTCATTTCCGTGTTGATGTTTATTGTGTACTTGCCGCCCCAGGCGGGCCACATATCCTTGTTCCATATGCCCTGCAGGTTCAGCGGAAGCGTTCCCGGACGGCTTCCCGATATCATCAGATAGCGGGAGAAATTGAAGTACAGCTCCGCAAGCTTGTTGTCCTTTTCGCCGTCCCTGACCCTTTGCAGCCTTTCGTCCGTTGGAAGCTCCCCGCAGCCATCGCTGCCGCCGCTGCCTCCGCTGCCGCACAGCTTCAGCTCGCAGCGGTCATAGAGCGAACGGTAGTCCGCAATATGCCATGCCATGAGAATGTTAAAGTCCTTGCGCGCCGCCGCTTTTGCCTGACTGATCGCAAGCTTCTCATAGTCGGAGGTGCGGAAAGCGGTCTGACAGGCAATCGTTATCACAGCCTCGTCCGCGTTCTCCACGCGGATACGGTTCGCGTCGCAGAACGCCCTGCCGCCCTTTGCGGCGCAGGATATCGCCGCCGCGTAGGGTACTCCGTCCGACATGGTGAAAAGCAGGGTGCTTGAGTCGTAAGCCTCGTTTTTGTCGTAATCGTCGTCCTTGCCGTCGATAAGGGCGGTAAAGCCTACAGCGCCCTTTTTGTCGGCGGCAAAGCGAATTACGATAACGTTGTCGGGAAAGGAAGCGAAAACCGTCCTCGAATAGGAGACCCCGCCGCTTTTCCAATGGGCGGCGCAGAGGGAATTTTCAATGTCGAGACTTCTTTCATAGTCGGTGAAGCCGTCGGCATTGTCCTGCCATATGTGGAAATCTCCCAGCGGCTGATAGTGCCGCTGATTTTCGTTCGTGCCGTAGAACGCGTCGGAACAAAGCGCCTCCGCTTCGGAAGTTTTGCCCTCGCGGATAAGGGCGCGCATTTTTTCGAGATTTTCATACGCCTTGGGATTGTTCCTTTTGCGGAAGCCTCCCGACCATATGGAATCCTCGTTAAGCTGTATCAGCTCGTCCGCGGGCTTGCCGAAAACCATTCCGCCCAGCCTGCCGTTTCCCACGGGGAGAGCCTCGTCCCAGTTTTCGGCGGGGGATCTGTACCATAATATATTTGATGATCTGTCCATTTCTTCTCCTTAGATTTTATTTGTTCAACGGAACATATAGGCAATATCAAGCGCACGGCAATTACACAGTAAGGGTACGGAAAAACCGTACCCTTTTCCTGCTTTTTGTTTGATATGCGTTCCGCAGTTACATGCCGGTAAGACCCGAACGCGCGATACCCTCTGTAAAGTTCTTTTGCAGACACACATACAGCACAAGTATCGGAAGTATCGAGATCAGACACGCCGCTTCCATCCATACGATGATCTCGCGGGTGTTTACCTGAGCGTTCGCGTCGCCGAATACCAGCACCTTGATATTGGAACTGAGGTTTTTCAGCGTCAGCGCGATAGTCTTGTTCTCGGTGAAGAAAGACGTACTTACATAGTAGTCGTTCCAGTACCACACGATGGAGAACAGGAAAACCGTCAGGAATGTTGATCCCGCATTGGGAACCATTACTCTTACAAACGCCGTGAAAGGCGAGCAGCCGTCGAGAGCCGCGGCGTCCTCAAGCTCCTTGGGAAGTCCCATAAAGGATTGTCTGAACAGGAATATGAACAAACCTGCTCTCAGACCGTTTGCCGTCAGAGCGGGGAAGTACATCGTCACAGGCGTGTTGATAAGGTTGATGAAATCGCCCGTAATGGTGTGCCATAAACCCAGAGGATTGAAGTAACGGAAGAACATATACTGGGGGATAAGTATGATCTGCGGGGGAACAAGGATCATCATGATAACCACGAAGAACAGTATCTTCTTGCCCTTGAAATTATACCGCGCAAAGCCGTATCCCGTGACCGCGCAGGTAAGTACCTGTATGATCGAGCAGCCGATATTCAGCACAAGCGTGTTGCCCAGCGTGCTCCAGAAATTCATTGCTCTGATAACGTCGGTCAGGTTGCTCATGGTAAGGCGCTTGGGTATCCACATGACTGTGGGGTCGTTCATGTCCGCGCTGGGACGGAACGCCGAGGAGATCATGAATATCAAAGGATAAAGAATGATAAAGCAAAGTCCGAAAACAATTACCGCTCTGAATATAGGCCATACCGCGTCGGTGACCTGTTTTCTCTTTAAGTACCTCTGCTCCTCGGGGGTAAGGCATTCCAGCCTTTTCTTGAAGCGTTCCCGTTTTTCCTTGCGGGACATTTTGGGTTCCTTGGGCGGTTTCTCCGCTTTATGCTTCTGTAAGAAGCCGGAGAGTCCGCCTTTTGTGGTAATAGTTGTATCAGCCATTTTCTCCGCCTCCTTATTAATCATCGTACCAGACAAGTCTGTTCATAATCGCGAATATGATGCCCAGCGCTATAAGAATGATACCGAAGTAGCTCCAAGCCATGGCAGCCGAGAAACCGTACTTCCATTCGCTTTGGACGCTTAGCAATCGTTCCATTACCTGATTGGTCGGGTCGATAAACGCGTCGATTACCGTATAGACGATATTTACCAAAATCATCGAGGAAATGTAGGGCAGAGTGATCTTCCAGAAGAACTCCCATGAAGTTGCGCCCTCGATAGCCGCAGCCTCCTTTGCGGAAGCGGGTATGCCCTGCAGCGCCGAAAGGAAGATGATTATCTGGATACCGCATTTCCAAACAAGGTTCAGGATATCCGACGTGATCTCCGTCAGCACCTCCGTAAAGGTATCGCCGAAGCCGTAAATACCGATAAACTCCAGAAGCTGGTCTACCATGTCCGCCTCGAACATTGTGGAGAACTGCGCGGCTTCATTGTTTCCGCCTGTTTCAAGGTCGCCGGTGATGATGGCGTAAACGGGACCTGTGGCAATGATTACCGGCAGGAAGAATACCGCTCTTGCGAACGTTCTTCCGCGGAACTTCTGATTGATTACGATAGCAACAAACAGTGAGAATACAACGATAACCGGCAGGTTCAGCGCCATATCCTTGAGAACTTCGACCAGATACTGGCTGAAGTTGGGGTCCTTCAGAAAAGCGTCCTTATAGTTAAGGAAGATATCGGTCTTTCCGCCGCTCGTCAGCGGTCTTATATCCAGGTAACCCGTTTCGGGCGTTACCGTATGGAACGAATAGTAGAACGACTGGAGAAGCGGTATGATGAAGAACATCAGCGCGCCGACAAACCAGAGTGCGATAAATCCGTAGCCGTAAAGACCTTTTTTCTTTTCGTAGGACAAATTAAGTCTTTTCATCAGCCGATTGCCTCCTCTCCGACATAGTCGTAAATGCTGATTGTTTTTCCGTTGACCGCAGCGGTTCTTGCGTTCAGATCCACAACGGTGGTTACACCATTGGAATACGCCGTCTCGATCTTGCCGTCGGGCTGAACGGTATAGCTTGTTATCTCCGCTCCCGCCGTCTGCGAAAGGACTTCCTCGGCAAACTTGTAGCAGCCCGCAGCGTCCTCCAGCCAGTACCTGTAGTTCGAGTAGTACAGGGTGTCGTAGCGGGTATCCTTCAGCTCGTCGGCGGTTTCCGCAGTAAAGTCGAACCGCAGGTTCGAGCCGCATGCAATAGCTCTGAGAACAAGGTCGGCTACCTGAGCGTCGCCGTTTACCGCCGTGGTGGAAACCGGTTTGAGACCGCTCATTACGATCTGGTAGAAAGGAATGTCTCCGTCAAAAACGTCGTACTTGCTTGAATTGAGGGGAACGTCCGAAACATGATCCACATATTTGAGGACGTAAGCGTTTGCGCCGTCCGCAAGGATCGAGGGAACTGAAGCTTTGAGAGACTCCATATAACCCTGGAGATTTGTCTTGAACATTTCTCTCGATACGGAATTTTTGCCGTAGTCGCCGTAGATAACGGTGGTGGCGCTTCCGAGGGAGATGGTGTCCAGACCGTATTTGCTGTAGCTCTTTTCGAGATTTGCGAACATCTTCGCATATTTTCTCGGACTGAGCAGCGACATTGCGTCGTAGAACTTGTTTTCAACGCCGTGGGCAAGGTCGTATTCGATCTGCCTGGAGTAAGCATTGGAAACTCTTATCGCTGTGTCGGTCATTGTAAAGTAGCCGCTTCCCGACTTAAAGGTAAGGTTATCCACTTCGGGATAGATCGTGATATTATTGGACTTGGCGTAATCCATCAGCGCGTTGAAGTCGCTCTTTCCGCCCAGTATGGACGCGGGCTTCGCCTTGTCGGAAACCTTTTCCTTGATATCGGCGGTAGTCCACTGATTGTAGTTTACCACCATCTTGTCAACGCCCAGACCCTTAAGCTGCTCAAGGATATTTTTAGCGTCGCTGAAAGAGGTCGTCTTGTGCTGCATGGTAACGGGGAAACCTAAAACCGTCTCCTGCTTCAGCGTTGCGCCGTACAGATCCATGTAAAGTGCGCTGCTGTCGGCGGCGGAGGATTTTTCAACTCCCTGAACGGTTTTAAGGTAATTCCTGTAGGAAGCTGCTATGTCGGTATAGTTGACCTCCGACTTGTCGTCCTTGGAAACGGGGTAGTACCGTACCTCGATCTCGGGAACGAGAATGCCGCGCTTCTCGAAAACTCTGAGAGGGTTTGCCTCGCCGCCCATCAGGTATTCGTCGCTTGTTCTTATTTCAAAATCGAAATAGCAGGCGTTGTAGCTAGTCTTTTTCTGACCTGCAACGTAAGCGTTGATCGAAGCGCAGGTATCGCCCTTGTCCGCAACGACCATCATGCCGCTGTTGCCCTTGACGATGCCGTACATTGGCAGATAGACCTGTCTCGACGAGGAAGGCTTTGTGGTGCTGACGGCGGTGATATCCCTGCCGTAAACCTTGCCCTTATAGACCCTGTAGCCCGCCTTGTTGTTGTTGAAGTTGATGACCGCGCCGCTTCCGTCAGGAATAACGAAGTAGCCTTCCTCCTCCATATCGGCAGCGCCGAAGGCAGACATAAACGCCAGATTTGTCGTGATCTTTGAACTTGTCTTTTCGTCGATATCCTTGGTGACAACGTTAAGGCTCATATAGTCGTCATAAAGAGTATATACAACGGGAACGGCAATCTCCGCCTGTGAGAAGTCGTATACGACCTCCAGACCCGTAGCTGTGGCTTTCATGGTAGCCGTACTCTTAGCCTTGCTGTGGCTTTGAGTGGTACGTCTTGCCGAAGGCTCGCCGTAGATAAGCGTCAGACCCGATTTAAGCTCCTGCTTCTGAGCCGCTTTGCCCGCGGAAGCGTCGGCGTTTATGGGATTGGACCACCATGTCTCGCCCGTGTTCTTGTCAACCAGCGCAAGGGTAATGTCCTTGTCGTTGTACCAGAGAGCCAGCTTGTCGTTTTCGACCGCAAGCTTCATTTCAGCCATTGCCTGTTCGTCCGTAATGAGGGGTTCGTCCTCGTCCATGGCGTAATCGTCCTCGTCTACGGGAGCGTCGCTGTCGGAGGAAGTATCATCGGCAGCCTCGCTGTCCGAGCTTGCGGGGATAGCGCACAGGGGAATCATCATAGCCAGACAGCAAAAGCAGGCAATAAGCTTCTTTAACCTTTTCTGCATTCGTTATTTCACCACTTTTCGTATTTTAGTTAAACTCTGAACCTGTAGGAAAGCTCCGTATAGATCGAAAGAATGAAGATCAGCACCTGCTGGAACAGCGTAAGAAGCAGAACGAGCAGGAACAGGATAGCCACCATTGCGACCAGCGTCAGGAGCATAAGCGCGATAGTCTTGCCGAAGCTGAACTGATGCACAGCTTTTATTCCCGAGATAAGGAGAACGAAGCTCCAGCAAAGTCCGATTATTTCGACGGACTGAATGAAGATGTATTCGTCCTTGATAAGGAAGTGTGACATAACCGTACCGATAAGGTAGCCTGTGATATAGGGTATAAGCGCGTAAGCGGAATTGACGAAAATATTTTTCATCGTGCCCTCGCCGTCGAACAGCGTACACATCGCCCAGTTTGCCACTACCCAAGTGCCGAACAGGATAAAACTTCGGAACAAGTAGGGTACGATGTTGAAGATTTTGTCGTAGCTGGAATAATACTGGAAGCCGTACATTCTGCTGTAGGCTATCTGCTGAATAAACAGCAAGCACACAACGACGCAGGCAATTCCCATCGAGCCTTGCTTTTTCCAGCGCAGATCCTCGAAGCCCTCGAAGGGGTGCATAACCACATGTTTAACAAATTGTCCTTTTGTCAGATCCAGCATATCACACACCGCCCTTTCTGTTCTTTTCCCAAGGATAAACGATCTTGCCCTGTTTTCTCAGCTTGTTGTAGACTACCAGCAGCACTATTATGAGTACTATGACTATGATAGCCATAACGTAGTTGTCTTTCAGCCACTGATCGCGGTAGCCCTCAAAGGCTCTGTTGTAGCGGTCGCGGCTTATGGATATCTTGAAGTAGCCCATCGCCTCTTTGTACTCGTACTTGTTGTAGAGCGCGTTGCCTATGCCTATATAGGCTCTGCGGTAGTTTCCGTCGTACTTGAGCACGTTCTGCCAGGGAACTAACGATTCCTCGTAAAGACCGTCGTTATAAAGGTTTGCCGCCTCGGTAACAATCTCTCCGAAAACCGTCCGTGTAAAGACCGTGATGTTATTTTTTCTCGAATCCAGAACATAAAGGTGATTGTCGTGGCTTTCGATGGCAGCCGCCGAAAGGAACAGACCCAGTTGATCCCCCGAACCGCCCATAATGAACAGCAGCCAGCATTCCTTGTCATACTGGAAAATACGTCCGTGCTGGAAATCCAGAATATTCAGCTCGCCATTGGGACCCAAGTCTATATCGGTAAGGCTGGATTTCTTGGAATAGATCGAGTAATATGTGGGAGCCATATCTCCGAAAGTCATATCCGCCGCGCCCAGCGAGTCGAGAATATTGTCGCCTCTGGGGTTAAGCTTCTTGACAAGGTCGGTCTCCACTTCCTGAGAGTCGGTAACGGTGAAAATGAAACCGTCGTCGTCGATATCAAAGTTTGAGAAACCGATAGGCGTTTGCTTTGCGCGCCTGTCTCTCTGCTCCTGAGTACCGATCAGGTTCCAGAAAGCGTTTGCAATAACCTCCGCCGTAGCCTCAACGCGGTTCGCTCCGTAGAAACCCAGGAACTCGCCTTCGCTGTTGAACATTACCGCGCCCTTTGTCTGTGATCTTACAACCACATAAACGTTTCCCGCTTTGTCAACGAGAACCTTTGAGGGGTTATAGGTAAGGTTCTGGTCGTACAGCTCGGTGTCCGGCTTGCCGAAAAGCCTGTCGACGTTTCCGTCCGTATCGCACTTGATAACCCGGTCGTTCTCCGTATCGCAGATATAGATATTGCCTGTATACTGGTCAACGAAAATTCCCGTAGGCTTTTTCAGTGTAAGCGTCTCCCCGTTATAGGAGAATTCTTTCATTTCCCTTATGAAATTAAAATCAAGGTCGGTAATAACAATTCTGTTGTTGCCCTTATCCGCTATGTACATAAGGTTATCGTGGGAAATAAACAGATCCGCAGGCTCAAAGAAATTTCCGCAGCCTATCATTTCGCCGTCGATGTATTTCTCGGCGGTATAACCCGCCTGTGAAGCGACCGGATCGCCCCATCTGTCATAGCTGTAAGGGTCATATGTTTCCAGAGCGGAAACATTCACGGTCATCGCCGAAACAGCCAGAGCCGCGGCTGAGACCAATGAAAGAAGCTTTTTAAAGCTCGACATATTATCCCTCCATTATTTAAATTATAATCAGTTCCGATCAGTCCTTCATACCGGCGTGAGCCATTGTTTCCATAACATTGCTCTGCGCGGCGATGAATATTGCCAGCGGCGGGATCATCAGAACTACCGCAGAAGCCGCGATCGCGCCCTGTCTCGCCATACCGGCGGCGGCGATCTGCTGAACAACGGTAGGAATTGTCTTCAGCGCCTCATCGTAAACCAGCGAGCCGCCGTTTGAGTTCCATGCCGCCTGGAACTGGAAGATGATAATAGTCATAAGCGCGGGCTTGGAGTTCGGCATAACGATACCCCAGCATATGCGCATAAGGCTTGCTCCGTCGACCTTAGCCGCCTCGATCATGGCATCGGGAATTTGTCCCACGCTCTGGATCATAAGGTAAAGACCCATCGTGGAGGCGATAAGGGGGAAGATCAGCGCCGAGTAGGTGTTGATCATGCCCAGATTTGCCATAACGATGTACTGCATGATGTAAGTTACCTGACTGTTGAAAAGCAGGGCGATAACGATTATCTTGTTGATAGCCTTGCAGCCGGGAAACCTGCACTTTGCGAGGATAAAGCCTGCCGTACAGGCAAATACAACGTGAAACAAAGTCGCTGCGACCGTAACGAAAACGCTGTTGAAAACGTTTCTCGAAAATGGTACCCAAGAGTTGTTGGCGACAACGAACAGATCCTTGAAGTTGTCGAAGGTAGGATCCATCGCGTAAAGGCGCGGCGGCATGATGAAGATTTCATTTACCGGCTTCAGCGAGGTCACTATCGCGATATAGATAGGCAGTATCATGAACAGACCCAATACCGTCAGGAACAGGAAGATGCCTATATCGTTCTTCCAGCTCTTGCCTACCTGCTTGTTGGAGCCTTTCGAGCGCTCCATTTTGCGGTGTTCCTTTTCCCGCCTTTTTCTCAGAGCCTCCAGAGCGGCGGCGTTCTCAGCCTCTATCTGCGCCTGAATCTGAGACGGTTTAAGTTCTTTTTTAGCCATTATGTAATCCTCACCTCAATCCTAATTCATATATTTGCCCAGTATCTTCGATATCAGCTGGTTGCACAGCAGCATCGCCAGGAACAGCACGAAGCATATTGCCGAAGCGTAGCCCATTTCGTAACGTATCCAGCCGTAGTCGAAAGCGTGGGTCATAATGGTGTGAGCCTTATAGTCAGTAGAGGGGAAGCCCGCAAGGCTTCTGCCCACCAAGTCAACCGTGAACGAGGAAACTATCTGCATTACAGCCGCGAACATAAGCTGAGGTCCCATTGAGGGGATCGTGATGTAGATGAGCTCCTGCCATCTGTTGCTTATGCCCTCGATAGCTCCCGCCTCATACATAGCCTTGTCGATACCTTGGAAGCCGGCTCTCATCGCAAGGAAGCCCGCGCCCATGGATACCCACAGCTGAACCACGATAACACAGCCCAGCAGGTAATTGGAGTCGGTAAGCCACTGTATAGCCGCCGTTGTAAAGCCAAGCTCGTTAAGAACGGCGTTGAGGTAACCGTAGGAGTCGCCCGAGAAAATGAGCTGCCATACAAAGTAGATGTTTCCCGCCATTGACGGAGCGTAGAAGATAAGGGTAAATACCGTTTTGAGCACCGGGTGAAGCTCATTGATGAGCCAAGCCAGAAAGAAGCTGAGAGCATAGCTGAGAGGACCCGTGAAGATCGCGAAGATCAGGGTAGTCCTGATAGAACCGATGAATACGTCGTCCTCGAGGAACATTGTGTAGAAATTCTGCAAGCCGACGAATTTCGGCGGGAAGTGCGCCATGTCGAAGTCGGTAAAACCGATAGGCAGCGCCATTACTACGGGAATTACCGTAAAAAACAGGAAGAAAATCATAAACGGAAGCATCATGAGGTAGCACATCGAGTTGCGCTTCATCTCGTGCCATGTGTAACCCCATTTTTCCTTAAAGGACATCTTGCGCTCATTCGGCAGCAAAATTTCCTTTTTTTGAGTTTCAGCAGCCAAAGGTAAACCCTCCATTCTTATTCATCATCAAGACCGAGATTTTCTCGTTTTCTTGTAATTTCTCTGTTGATGTCAATGTTGTACCAACGCAGCGTTTCGCGGGCGTTTTCCTTGTCGTTTACGACCGCTCTGAACGCGTTCATGATACTTCTTGTAACAACGTACGCGGACGGAACTATGGGGATCTCCTCCAGCTCATCCATCTGAGCGAGTATCTTTTCCAGATCCTTATTGGACCAGTTGAGCTGCTTGAGAGCCTCCACATTGGCGGGAGCGAAACGTCCGAGAGGACCCATAACGCCCTCAACGTTCTGACCGTATTCTACCATGGTTTCCGTGTCGGTGAACCAGTTGATGAATTCCCAGGCGGCTTCTTTGTCCTTGCAGTTTGAAAGGATTATCGCGCCCGATCCGTTTGAGTTTGCGGCGTGGGATACCGTACCGTCCGCTCTGCGCGTTCCGGGGATCATACAGAAGTCCCAGAGACCCTTTATTTCGGGAGCGGCAACGTTAAGCTGATTGTAGAAGCCGCAGTAGCCCTGGATAACGATGGGGGCTTCGCCCGTCCTGAAACGCGTAAATGCGTCGTAGGTCTGGTCGAACTTATATACATTGTAGAAATCCGTCCATGTCGCGAAAGCGTCTACAGCTGTCTGTGTGTCGAAATTAGTCGCCGTCTGAGCGTCGTTGTAGTAGTTCAGACCGGATTGGAGGATAAGCAGCGCGAAAGTGTGACCTGCCTCCGTTGCGGGCGAAACCGACGTACCCGCGGTATTAAGACCCGTGGAAGCCGCTACGCCGGGGAGAATAAGACCGGGCTGCATATACTTTCTCTGGATAGCGGGAAGCATATCGATAAGATCGTCCCAAGTTTCGGGCGGATCGGTAATGCCAATCTGTGCCAGCATATCCTTGCGGTAGAACATCATGGGGAAGTTTCTGTCGATAGGAATGGCGTATGTCTTGCCGTCATACTGATAGTTTACGGCGGCTGTCCTTTGGAATCTCGACATAACGTTGTCAAAGCCGTCCATATCGTCCATAGCCGTGATAAGACCTCTTACCGCCAGGTTGACGGGGAACTCGCCGCCCGTAAAGAGCGAGGCGTCGGGACCCTTTCCTGCCAGAACGGCTTCCATGATACCGCCCTGTACCAAGTTAATGGATACCTGTGTGCTGTGGCTTGTGTTGAAATCGGAGTCTGTCATCTGCTTGATAACGTTTGCCTGATCGCGTCCGAGACCGATCCATACGTTGATGGATTCGCCCTCAACGTCGGAAAGTCTTGTATAGTCCTCAAAGAAAGAGTTTATAAAGCCCTTGAAGCCGAAAGCGAAGCTCTTGCCGAAGCGGGATTTTACCGAAGTAAAGTCCTTGTTGGCGGGAGCGACCTCGATAAAGTCGATCTCGAGGGGCTGCTCTCTGTACTGTCTCATCCATGAAGAAACGGAAGCAACGTTATCCTTGATGGAGCTATTGGAGATCATATCGGGAATTTTTTCCGGCTTATCGACGCCTCTTTCGAGAACCGTCGCCAATCTTTCAAGAGCGGCGGCCTCCGTACCCGCGTTGCCGGCAAGCTCTTCGATATTCTTCTCCTCGACGAGAAGCTGAACGGAAAGATTTTGGAAAACCTCAAGAAGCTCGGGGATCTCCCTGTGGACGTAGTAGTCCGTGTACTTATCGGGCGAAGGACCGGTGATCATAAGTATCTGCATATAGTACTGGTTTGCCGTATAGACGATGCTGTCAAGGCGGCGCATGGATTCGCCGATCTCGCCGGGGATTACCTCCAGCGAAAGCTCATGCTTGCCGGGTTCCAGATATACATACGCGGGATCGCCGTTCTCGTCCGAGGGAATGACCATGAGCCAATCGTCGTCGTACTGGAACTTGATCTGCTCGAAGTGCTCATTGGGCACTTTGCCGTCGATGTAAAGACGGCGGTTCGTATAGAGACCGCGAAGCTCGTTCTGACGGGCTTTAATGCCGATCTTGTAGTAACCTGCGGAAACAACGTCCATTTCCCAGGTAATTGTCTGACCGGCAGTATCCCACGTTCCGTCGCCGACGGTGTTGTACCGCTGCTTGGAGGGGTGGGAGGGTTCTACCAGATAAGAACCTCTGTCATAGGTGGGGAAAAGGGTTTGCGAATTTGTATAGGCGTACTGTTCGCCCTGGAGCTTGATGACCTCGGCGCCGCTGTTCGCCGAAAGCTCGGGATCGGAGGGCTTGGAATATTTTTCCGGTTCGCCCTTATTGCACAGTTTTATGTACTCGATGGCGACCGAAGCGCGTTCGGATTCCAAAGAAATGGTATGAGTACCCGCCTCCAGGTTAAAGTAGAGCGGCTCGTTGAACAGACCGTCCACATCGACAAGCATGGTAGTCACCCATCTGGGGGACTGCACCTGCGGGGGACGGACTTCATTGTCCTTTGAATCCGTGGTTATCGGATACGCGCCTGTCCATATATGGGGGAGCGCGGCGCGGGTCGCGGTATCGTAGGGGGATTCGCCGTCCAGCAGAACCGAAAACTCGGTAGTGGTCGCACCGTCGGGGAGGGGATAGTAGCTCACCTCCATCTGGTAAGCGCCGGATTGGGGGACTTCGACGGTGAAATCGACCCTGCCCTCCTCGTTTGACCAGACAAGAACGTTATCCCTGCCCTCATAGGAGGCGACAACTTCCGCTTCGGCTTCGCTGCTTTTCCCCGAAAAGGCAAGCACCGCTTCGGCATTGGGACGGGTCACGCCCTCGATTTCGTCGTAATATTCGCTGTAGGTTTTCTGCCTGACATAAGCGGACGCGGAAGTTTCCGTACTTTCGGCAGCAGCCGCGCCGTCCTCCGCGGAGGCGGGGAAGCAGGACAAGACAGGAACACAAACGAGAACAGCGACCGCCGCGGACAAAATTCTCTTTAAATTCGTTTTCCTTGACAACAGATAAACCACCTTTCATAATAACTCTGTTCCGGAAAGCGGAACACTCAAAAATCCGTTGTCCGAACCATTCGGGAGAAAATTAACAGCGGTATCTCCGACTGTGCGGAACAGCATTTGTGTAAAAATCGTGAGAATTACACAAAATTTTTGAAACGGATTGAAAAAATTATATAGAGTTGCATAATTATTATAACAATTTCACTAACAAATGTCAAGCTATTTTTTGCATTTTTGTATAAAAAATATATCCAAACATATTTTGTAGGGGACGGGTCTCCCGTCCCGCTGTTCGGCAGGAGCGGGCGGGGAAACCCCGCCCCTGCAGATGTCAAGGATTTCCTTGCATTTTTATCCAAAGAAAAAAGCGGAGAAAAATTTCTCCGCAAAAAATAAGCCGCCGTCCGTTCTGCATACGGACAGCGGCGTGATGTTAGAATAATACAATTACTTTGTAACCGTTTGTTATTCTTTCATGAGTGCTTATTCAGCAGGGCTTAGCCTCTCTTCTTGGCAACGATAGCAGCAGCAGCAAGTGCAACGGGGATTACTGCGAGAGCTACGGAAGCGTTACCTGTGGGAGGGTTGGTTGCTGCGGGAGCAGCAGCGGGAGCTTCTGTTACAACAGGCTCAACGTCATCGTCATCGTCAACGGGAGCAACATCATCATCGTCATCGTCGTCGGCAACGATCTCATCGCCGTCGTCCTCATCGTCGAGTGTGCTGTCGTCAACTTCTGCGCCTGCGTCAGCGTCAACTGTGTCAGCTTCGCCGGCAACGAGAACCATATCCATGCTGTCCCAGAACCACATGCTGGATGTAGCGAGCTTCATGCTGTGAACATATGTTGCGTAGTTGTTAGTAGTAGCAGCACCGTCCATGATAGCATCCCAGTCAAAGCTGATAGATGTCTTGGTCCAGTCAAAGTACTCGGTGTTGCTGAGGGACATTGTGTAACCCTCGTTAACGATCAGAGCGCCTGCGAAGAGGTTCTGTCCGCCCCAATCCATACCTGTGTAGCCTGTGCCCTCGGGGCTGTAGAACCAGTCATATGTGTGGTCGCCGAATGCCTTGTAGGTGTCAACACCCTCCCAGTCATTGTCAGCGTAGAGACCAACAACATACTCGTCTGTGCCGCACTTAGCAGCTGTCTTTACATAGTCCTTCTGAGAACCGTCGTTAACAACGGAAACAATTGTAGGATTGGTCTTGGAACCCTTTGCTACAGCGTAGCGAACGTTAGCGGCAGCTGTGTTGAATGTAAATGTAACGGTCTCGAAGTTCTCGATAGCGTCGTTGATTACAGCCTGAACGTTTACATAGTGCTTGTCGAGATCGGAACCTGTGAGGTTAGCAGATCCAAGGTAAGAGAGAATGTTTGCATTGTCAGTTACCTGAGTCATGAAAGGCATCTTGTACTTGGTAGGAGCTGTGAAAGCAGAACCTGTAGCGTCACCGTATACGCCGTTGAACTTAATGCCGTATGTGCCGTTCTGGATCTTCTTGTTAACAGTCTCCCAGTCCTTGTCTGTAATAGCCTTCATGTTAACTGTAACAGTGATGTTAGCCATTACAACGTCTGTGCCGGCTGTGCCTTCTGTTCCAGCTGTGTATGTGATTGTGATCTTGTCGCCTACACCAGCACCAGTAATAGAAGTAGCATCTACACCGTAGAATGTCGGAGCGTTTCCGGCTGCATCATAGAAGCCAGCTGCCTTTGCCTTAACTTCATCAGAACCGCCATCGTACCAGTACGATGTACCATCTTCAAAGCTTACGCCAGCGGCTGTTTTGCCCTCGTCTTCTTTGCCCTTAAGAGCGTTAAGGATAGCAGCGTCTGTAACTTTAGTGTCCTTAGTAGAGTCGCTGTACCAACCAGCAGCTACAGCAGGTTTAGCAGCAACAGGACCTGCGTATGTGAGAGTATAAGTACCTGCATCAACGCCGTTAGCCTTGAGAATAGTCTCGTTTACATTAAGGATAGCACCTGTTGTGGAAACAGCTGTGATAGTAGCAGCAGTACCCTCTGTACCCTCAGTAGCAGCAGCAGCGCCACCGATGAGAGCGGGAGAACCGTCGTTTACTTCCTTAACAGGGAGCTTAACACCGTCCCAAGTCATCATAGCTTCTGTAGCAGCGCTGTAACCCTCAGACCAGATGTCTCTTGTTACTGTGATAGGATTGATAGCCTTGTTTGTGTCGATGTACTGACCGCTTATAACGATCTTGTCGGTCCAGCCCATGCCGACAGCTTCGATCTCAACTTCTGTTCCGGCAACGAGCTTAACATTGGGGAATGTAGCCTTAAGGGTAACCTTACCGTTTGCCTGATTTTCAAGAGTAGCCACGAGGTTGTAATTAAGAGTACCGCTCTCAACCGCGGATACTGTAGTAGCCATTGCAGATACAGCTACTGCGCCTGCTGCGATAGCAGCAATTGTCTTTTTCATGTTCATGAAAAATTTCCTCCTTGTTTTGTTTTGATTTTTTTCTTTATTTATTTCCATATGGAATGGAAATCAAATAGAATTTTATGAAAGACCCAAGAGGCGGGGGGTATCAACCTGTCCGAAAAAGAAATCTTACGAACCTGCCGCCCGGCGGCTCTCTGTCTATCACGCTATTATTCTAACATTTCAAACGAAAAGTGTCAACGTACATATGCAACAAATTTTGTAGTTAATTTTCGTGTGAAGTGTACACTTTTCACTAAAAAACGTATCTTTTTGAGAAAAACGCGAAAAAAGGCGGTAACAAATTTGCAACAATCGTAACGGTTTTGTAATAAAAATCGGCTGCGGCGGCGAAAAAAGCGGCCGAAAAGCGGAAAATATACGCGGAAAAATTCGGTAAAACCGCTTGACAAATCCGGCGGGAGGGTGTATACTTATATATATGAGGTGCGCCGAACAAGCGGCTGCTCCTAATTTCTTTGGTAAAAAACCGCCGAGGTCGGAAGCTTGGGCGGTTTTTTTATTTCAGCCTTACTTTTTCTTGAAGAACTTGATTATGTCAAAAATAAGGGCAATAACGCCGGTCAACATTGTTACGAAAAGAAACAAGCTCTCGTATGTAACCATAGTTATCACCTCCCTTTCGGGAGCAACCGCCTGCCGTGTGGCGCACCATGTGTATTATATCATATTTTGTCGGATTTGTCAATATTTTTATAAAACCGCTTGACAAATTCGGCGGGAGGGTGTATACTTTAAATATAAAGGTGCGCCGAACAAGCGGCTGCTCCCATTCATTGGTTAAAAAACCGCCGAGGCTGGAAACTTGGGCGGTTTTTTTATTTCAGCCTTACTTTTTCTTGAAGAACTTGATTATGTCAAAAATAAGGGCAATAACGCCGGTCAACATTGTTACGAAAAGAAACAAGTCTTACTTAAATGAATGTGCTGTCCGCGAGTTTTCGTTCACGAAAACTCGCAGTCAAACGCGAAGCGTTTGGCAAGCCGCCGTGTGGCGCACCAGTATCATTTTAGCATATTTTGTCGGTTTTGTCAAATATTTACCCCGTTCCTTTGCCGGAACGGGGTTATTTTACGCTTTATCCTCCGTGAACTTCGACCAGGAAATTCCCAGAAGCAGCCAGAAAAACGGTGCAACCGTTACTGCGCTGGCGCTGAAAAAAGCCTGTACGGAGTACGCCGTCACCGCCGCAAGCAGCGCTGGACGAAACCAATTTTCCCTGTCCGAGGCAAACTCCCGCATATCCTTGAAAAGTCTGACAAAGCTTGCCGCAAGCAGAGCAAGATATACCGCAAGCGACGGTATGCCTCTTGTCGCGGCAGTATACAGATACTCATTATAGCTGCGGTCTATACCGTCTGTAGAAAGTTCTTCCGAATAAAGCTGAAACTTAGCCATAAGGTCGGGACCTATACCCAAAAGCGGGTGCTCCTTTATAATGATAAAGCTTCTTTCCGCTCCTATCTTCCATAGGGAATCATAGTTCACCGGCGACGGTCCGTTAATGATGTAGAGCCGGTAAAAACCGTCTGTATAGGCGATCGCCTTGTCACGCAGCCATATCCCCTGAAACGCCAGCACCAGTCCCAGAACGGCGGCTGTTCCCATAAGCATTGCCGCAAGACGTTTCCGCGAGCTTTTCAGCACGCCATCCTCAAAATGAGTGTCGCCCTTTCCCGCGGTAAATTCCGTCACGGTCAGTATAACAAACGCCGTTCCTATGCCTATAAGAGGTACCACCGACGAGGTGAAAAGTCCCGTCAGAAAGAAAAACACAGCCGATACCCCGTATACCCTTGCGCGGATTATATTCTTCTCATACATCGCTCCCGCCGCCGCCACAGCCGTAACAAGCGTCAGAAACGAGCCGTAGAATATGGGACTGTCCGACAAACCGCTTGAAAGATGAACGTCTTTCAGAAGCAGCAGCGCGGGAAGCTTCCTGAAATCCGAGGGGAAATCCCAAGGGATATGCTGCATAACCGCCACAATCCCCTGAACTATACCCGCTCCCACAAGAATGTCGAAAATTACCTTTACCGAGCTTCTTTTCAGCACCGCCGCCGCAAGCAGAAATATCCCGAAATAAGCAAGCAAAGCAAGCAGTCCCTCATATCTGCCGTTTTCGCCCAGCAGAGCGGTATTTACCGTCTCGGCGCTCTCTCCGCTCAGAACCACGCGGTAATAGGACGCAAACGCCAGCGCCGCCAATCCGAAAATCAAATAGGCGCAGGGATATTCTTTCAGCCTGATATCCTTTCTCAGCAGCAGCACTATATAGAAAAGTATGCAGGAAAAGCCCGTGGCGTAGAGGAAAGCGCCCAGCAGCGCGCTTGTTCCCGGTACGGCGGTCATGAATATGCCGCCCAGCAGCGGAACGATAACGCAGGCGCACAGCAGTCCCGTGACCCAATTCCTGACCGTACTTTTATTCATATTAAGTATAAAATTGGATTTTTCCGTTGTACCGAAAATCGTCTTTGGCATAAAAATCCTCCTGCCAAAACAGGGGCTTGCGGAAAGCCCCTGTTTTTATTGTTACTTTAGGTATAAATATTCAAAATATTACTTTGCGTATTCAACAGCGCGGCTCTCTCTGATAAGATTTATCTTGATCTGTCCGGGATAATCCATCTCGTTTTCGATGCGCTGAGCGATCTCGCGGGCGACAATGGTCATCTTCTCGTCGTTGATCTTGTCGGGGAATACCATTATGCGCACTTCCCGTCCCGCCTGAATGGCAAAGGACTTTTCAACCCCGTCGTAAGACGTGCATATCTCCTCCAGCTTCTGGAGACGCTTGATGTAGTTCTCGTAATTCTCGCTTCTCGCGCCTGGTCTTGCCGCGGAAATGGCGTCGGCAGCCTGCACAAGGGTGGCTACGACCGTCTTAGCCTCCACGTCGCCGTGGTGCGCTTCAATGGCGTGGATAACGTCGGCGCTTTCTTTGTACTTGCGGCACACGTCCACGCCTATCTGAACGTGAGAGCCCTCTATCTCATAGCTGAGAGCCTTGCCCACGTCGTGGAGAAGTCCCGCGCGGCGGGCAAGATTTGCGTCCACGCCAAGCTCGGAAGCCATAATTCCCGCAAGGTGAGCCACCTCGATGGAGTGGTTGAGAACGTTCTGACGGTAAGATGTACGGTAGTGAAGCCGTCCGATAAGGCGGACAAGCTCATGGTTGAGACCGTGAACATTGGTCTCCAGAACGGCTCTTTCGCCCTCCTGCTTGATCTTATGTTCAACCTCGCGGCGCGCCTTGTCGACCATTTCCTCGATACGGGAGGGGTGAATGCGTCCGTCCGCGATAAGCTTTTCGAGAGCGATCCTCGCCACCTCGCGCCTTGCCTGGTCGAAGCAGGACAGCGTTATCGCCTCGGGGGTATCGTCTATAATAAGGTCAACGCCCGTAAGGGTCTCCAGCGTGCGGATATTCCGTCCCTCGCGGCCTATGATACGTCCTTTCATCTCGTCATTGGGCAGGGGAACAACCGAAACCGCCGTCTCGGAAACCTGATCCGCGGCGCATTTGGAAACCGCCAGAGAAATAAGGTCTCTCGCCTTTTCCTCGCACTCGTCCTTGAGCTGGGTCTCGTACTGCTGTATTTTCAGCGCCTTATCGTGAACAAGGTCGTTCTCCAGCATGGACAGCAGGTGTTCCTTTGCCTGCTCCATGGTAAACTGCGAAATTTTTTCCAGAATTTCCATCTGTGATCTTTTGATCTTGTCGGCTTCCTCGAGCTTTTCCTCCGCCTGTTTCAGCTTTTTCTGCAAAAGCTCGTCTTTCTTTTCCATGTTGTCGCTTTTCTTGTCGAGATTTTCCTCTTTCTGCTGAATGCGCCTTTCCTGGCGGGACATATCGCTTCTGCGCTCCTTGATCTCCTTTTCAAGCTCGGAGCGGCTTTTGTGGATCTCGTCCTTAGCCTCCACAAGAGCGATCTTTTTCTTGCTCTCGGCTTCTTTTTTAGCGTCCTCGATAATTCTCTCGGCTTCCTTTTCGGCGGAGCCTATAGCGGATTCCGCCTGCTGCTTACGGTAATTTATACCGACCTTGAACATGACGAATCCGGAAACCGCCGCGCCCACGACGAACGCTATGATTCCGATAATGAATTCCAAACCCATTTACCTCCTTTATAGTATTTCTTCAAGGAGAATAAAGGCTTTCACTATATACGATTGTCAAACGGGATAACTCGATCCCGGCATTGCCGCCGCGAACCCTTCCCGACCTGTAAAGTCCGCCCCCGTTACGGAGGGGCGGCCCGATGGTTTTACGGATACAGCCATACTCTGTGTATCGTGTATCGAAATGTAAAAATACCCGAAGCGATTTTTCCGAAGAAAAATACTGTGAGTAAAACAAATTTATCCGCCTATACTATATGAAAACCTTCTATTCGCCATAGAAGAAAGAAAAAAATTGAACAGCAATTTATCTGTACGGCTGCGGATATCCCCAAACCGTTTATTTAAATACATTGCATTCATTCTCTTATTTTAATATAAAATCTTTCATTTGTCAAGGAAAATTATACAATTTGACACTATTTCATAATAAAACGCCCTTTTGTATGTGAAAAAAGACGGTTGACAAACGGGAAAAAAAGTGCTATAGTGAAATTAACGGCAGGGTTATTTCTTTAAGGAGGCGGTCTGTTATGTCCGATAACGCAAGGCAGGATGTGAGGCTGGCTGTCCTTTATGAATTAAGACTGATTTTTACCAATGGTGAGAAAACAGATTATACAAAAGACGAAGTGCTGCAGCTTATTGACAAATTCGCAAGAGAGCAGTAAACTTAATTCCGGAATAAATACAGTAAAACGCCGATAAGGAAGGCACTGTACGACACGGGTTTTCAGAGAGTTCCGCGGAAGCTGAAAAACGGGACATTCCCAAGTGCAATGCACACCGCCTTTGAGTCCGTCCAATACACGGCGGGTCGCTCCCGTTACAGAGCATAACGAGGTATACTTTTTGTAATATTTCACGCAGTATTACAGCTTGTATATGAATTTGGGTGGAAACACGGCAGTACCGTCCCTTAGTCCCGACAGGATTAAGGGATTTATTTTTTGTTTTGTAATAAAATCCAAACGCCGCTGTTACCGTCCGATTATAATTCGGTGTCGAAGCAGTTACAATTCGGAACAGCCGTTGAAGTTTTTCCTCCGCAGTGTTATTATTTGGATAACACCGAAAAGGATAGGAGCTTCACATATGAAAAGACGGCTGTTCTGCCAGATATCCCCGTTCACCTACAGGCTTTCAACGGCAAAGTGCATATTCCTGAGACGGCTGAAAAATTTTTTCGCCGCCGTTTCCGGCAAACGCTTTTCGGTGGAAATATCCCGGGAAAAGCTGCCCGTAACGCTCTATAAGCACAGCTCCCTGATACGAAGGCGGCTTGGCAACGCAGATATGCGGCTTCAGGAAAACAAGGCGGTAAACCTGTCCATAGCCGCGCCGAAAATTTCCGGAATACTCATACACCCCGGCGAGACCTTTTCATTTTGGCGGCTTGTGGGTAATCCCACCGCCGAAAAAGGCTATCTTGAGGGACTGACTATCGAGGGCGGGAAACCGTCCCAAGGCGTGGGCGGCGGGCTTTGCCAGCTTACAAACCTTATTCACTGGATGGCTCTGCACTCCGAACTTGAAATAGAGGAGCACCACCACCACGACCAAATCGACCTTTTCCCCGATTACGGCAGGAAAGTCCCTTTCGGCACGGGCACGTCTGTGCTGTACAACTACCTTGACTACAGGCTGAAAAACAACACCCTCAACACCTATCAGATAATAGTTTATACCGACGGGGAGTATCTCCGCGGCGAGCTTCGGGCGGTCGACCGTTCAAAATTCGCTTTCCATGTAAAAGCCGAAAACGAGCGGTTTGTCCGAACGGAGGACGGCGTTTACCGCAGGGGAGAGGTCTACAGGGCGGTTGTGGATTCCCGCACGGGCAGGCTCATAAAAAAGGAGCTTATAAGGAAAAATAACGCTAAAGTCGCATATGATATTGACGGGCAAAAAATTGCCGACGATATAAATTGTACATAATGTAATATTTATCATAAATTATACAAATAAACAAATGAAGCAGGGGGAATAATTTCTATCCTCTACCCTCTGTCTTCTATTATCTAAAAAAGGAGAGTATCAAAATGATCAAGCTAACTTTAAAAGACGGCTCGGTTAAGGAAATCGAAGCCGCAATGCCCGCCGCCGAGATCGTCAAGGGTATCGGCATGGGTCTGTACAAATCCGCGTGCTGCGTAAAAATCGACGGTGAAGTCCGCGATTTGCGTACCATGGTTGACAAAGACTGCCAGTTTGAGGTAATGACTTTCGACAGCGACGAGGGCAAAAAGACGTTCTGGCACACCGCTTCCCACATTCTGGCACAGGCGGTGAAACGGCTGTACCCCAATGTCAAGCTTGCCATAGGTCCAGCAATCGACGGCGGCTTCTACTACGATTTCGACACCGAAAAGGCGTTTTCGGCAGAGGAATTGGCGAATATCGAAGCGGAAATGAAAAAAATCGTCAAAGAGGGAATCGACATCGAGCAGTTCGGTCTGCCCGCGGAGGAAGCTATCGCCATGCTGGAAAAGGCGGGCGAGCCTTACAAAGTCGAGCTTTGCCAAGAGCACGCCGGCAAGGGCGAGGACATCAGCTTCTACCGGCAGGGGGACTTTACCGACCTGTGCGCGGGTCCCCACCTGATGAACACCTCCCCCGTCAAGGCGTTTAAGCTTACGTCCTGCACGGGCGCGTACTGGCGGGGCAGCGAGAAAAACAAAATGCTCTCCCGTGTGTACGGTACGGCGTACCCCAAGGCAAGCCAGCTGGAGGAACGTCTCAAAGCGGACGAGGAAGCCAAAAAGCGGGATCACAACAAGCTGGGCCGTGAACTGGAATACTTTACCACGGTGGACTGCATAGGTCAGGGACTGCCCGTTATCCTGCCGAAGGGCGCGAAGGTCATTCAGATTATGCAGCGCTGGGTTGAGGACTTTGAGGCGGAACACGGCTACCTGCTGACGAAAACCCCCTATATGGCGAAGCGTGAGCTGTACAAAATCTCGGGGCACTGGGATCACTACCTTGACGGTATGTTCATTTTGGGCGACCCTCACGACGAGACGAAAGAGTGCTTCGCGCTGCGCCCCATGACCTGTCCTTTCCAGTATCAGGTATTTTTGAACAGAGCACGTTCCTACCGCGATCTGCCAATGCGTTTGGGCGAGACCTCAACCCTGTTCCGTAACGAGGACAGCGGCGAAATGCACGGACTTATCCGGGTGCGGCAGTTTACCATTTCCGAGGGGCACCTTATTATCCGTCCCGAACAGCTGGAGGAGGAATTCAAGGGCTGTATGGAGCTTGCCAAATACGCTCTCGGCACGGTTGGACTGCTTGACAAGTGTACTTTCCGCTTCTCCCAGTGGGATCCCGCAAACCCCAAAAACAAGTACGAGGGTACAGCCGAGCAGTGGGAAGAGGCTCAGGCGGCAATGAAAAAAATCCTTGACGGTATCGGTCTGGAATATACCGTGGGTATAGACGAGGCTGCGTTTTACGGTCCCAAGCTTGACATTCAGTATAAAAATGTGTACGGCAAAGAGGACACCCTTGTTACAATTCAGATCGATATGCTGCTTGCGGCGAAATTCGGTATGGAGTACACCGATGTTGACGGCAAAAAGCGTATGCCCTATATCATTCACAGAACGTCTCTCGGCTGTTACGAGCGTACTTTGGCGTACCTTATCGAGACGTATGCGGGGGCGCTGCCGCTGTGGCTTGCGCCGGAACAGGTGCGTATACTCCCCGTTACCGACAGGGCTATGGAGTACAGCCAAAAGGTGCTTGACAAGCTGAAAAAGCGGGGTATTAGGGCGACTGTAGACTCCCGCAAGGAGGGTGTGGGCTACAAGATACGCCAGGCACAGCTTGAAAAAATCCCCTATTTCTTTATAGTGGGCGACAAGGAAGCCGAGGAGGGCACGCTGTCTCTCCGCTCCCGCAAGGACGGCGATTTGGGGGCGATGCCCATGGACGAGGTACTGGAGAAGATTTTCACGGAAAACGACGAAAAGACGAAATAATTTTAATAATTCGGAAAATGCGCAGAACCAAATCGCGGTTCTGCGCATTTTTTAAGGAAAAGTAAATTGTTGTTTAGCGCACAAACAAAACGTCAGCGCCCCGCGCGGCGAAGCCGCGACTAAAAAGTTCGCCAGCCTTTCAAGGCTGCGAGGTCCACGGGGCAGAGCCCCTGGTCGCCCTCCGCAGAGGGCGAAATCCCCTCCCCGCGCCCGTAGGGCGCAAATCCTCCCGAAACGGGGAAGAGGGTGAGGAATG
>JAMPIC010000018.1 GCA_023663025.1 Prevotella sp. | reverse complement strand
CTTTCAGATTAATTTTTCCGAAATCCACAACGCCGTTAATTATTGCGGTTTCCGATCGTTTCCGCAAATTAAAATCCGCAGACAAAAGAAAAACGGCAGCATAAAATCTGCCGCCGCCGAACGGGGTTTTAATGAAATTCCTGAAAAATTTTTCGTGGTCCGCGTCGATAAAAAATGTTCCGAGCTTTCTGTATGTCGCCGTAATTCTTTCCGTAACCTCGTTATGTTTCCAGCTGTACAGCAATTTTGCCGCAGCGTTTTTGTAATTATTAAATCGGTTAAGCGTTACTCCGTTCACCCGAAACCCCGACCGCCTCGGCTTGAAATTAGGTACGGTCTGCATTTCCCGCTCAACACCTCTCCAATATGGCGTGTTCATAAAAAGCATTCTAACTCATCTCCAATCCGAAACTTTCTTCGATATCCCCGTCCATATCCTCCGATGAAGTGATGTTGACATACTCGCCGATAATCGAAAGCGCCTCCCCGTAGCTCCCCGAATCTAAAACGCGGGAGGACATATCTTTCGCCTCCGCCGACATACCGTTATCTTTCAGCGACCTCGACGCGATCCCTATAAGGTTGAACACATTGCCGTCCTGACCGATCAGGGGACAGTCGGGTTTGTTTCTTTCGTTTTCCATTTTAATACCTCCATAATTTTTGTGCAATAAAAAGCCATGTCAAATGAATTTCATTCAACATGGTTTTCTCTGTTTTGCACATATTTTGCTTTAAATTTTTGGTAATATTTATTTTTAGGGTTCAAATTCCTTAAAAATCTTTTTTCCTATAGATTATTTAATGTATACAATATTTTTTGATTTTGGACGGGATTTTTCTACAGATACGGTTCACGTCCCGCCGAAATCTTTTTTTAAAGGATTATTTCAATTTTGTAATTGTATACAAAATTTTCCCGAAAATTTCTACAAAAAGGGTTCAAATCCCTTTTACCCCAAAAAACCGCCAAAAAATATCTACGGATTTTCACTTCGTTTTTTGACAGGAAAATTGCCCTCAAACCACATTTCTAAGCCATTTGAGAGCTAAATATCTTTTTTCCTGTACAAAGATGGTGCGCCTGACAGGATTCGAACCTGCGACCTTCAGAGTCGGAGTCTGACGCTCTATCCAACTGAGCTACAGACGCAAATTTCTGTCGGACTGTATTTGACAGTCCGACAGTTATTATTATAACACACTAATTTGAAATATTCAACTTTTTTCCTTTATTCACATTGGTTGACGTGTTGGAAAAATAGTTAACGACCTGCTTGCTTTTGGCGGATTGTTCAAGCTTTTCGCGAAGCTCCTCGCGCATTTTCTCCAATCTGTCATAAGCGGCCGCGTCATCCTTGAGAATTTTTTCCCTCAGTTCGCGCACGCGGCTTATCTTCTCCTGAAGCTCCAGAAGCTCGCCGTTGAGACCGCCTATGTCCTCAAACTTCATCAGCTTGTTCAGTTTATCCTGATGTTCGATAGACTGCTCGCTTATGTACTGCTTGATGTCCAGCGATATCCCGTCCATGGCGGTAATAATACTCTGACGTTCCTCAAGAAGCTCGCCCACACCGTCGATGTCCTCGTACAGCATACGGTTTGTGATCTCGCTGTAACGCTCCATTTCGTGCAGCTTTCTGTCAACAAGATTCAAAAGCGGCTTATTGTTCATTGCAGCGCCTCCCCGAAAGTATTTAGAAACCCTTTGACGCCTCCGCAAAAGCGTCCCGTATCTCGCTGAAAAACGGGATCAGGTCTTTCAGTATCGCCGCGTCTTTCTTGACGTTTGCTCTTGTCAGACTTTCGCGGAAGTACTGATACATTGCCGCAAGGCTTTTGGATATCTCATACTTTTCTTTAAGATGAGAGTCGAGTGTGTCCACAATATCGAGCACGCGGATTATGGAATTGTGCGCCTTGGGGATACTCGGCTCTTCCTCGATATAGTAAACCGCCTTGTTAAGCTCTGTTATGGCTTTGTCATAAAGTGCAACCACCAATTGTCCCGGCGTCATTGTTGTAACACTCTGCTGCATAAACTTCTGATACGGATTTTGCTGCATTATGACTTCATTCCTTTCAACGGTATACGCTTATATGCAAGCGGGAAGCAGGAAAAAAATCCTGCCTCTTGCCCACAAATTAATTTTTATTCCTGCATAAAGTAGGACGCCTGCTGCTGCATCTGAGCCATATATTTTTCGAGAGCTGTAAACTGGCTCCAGTAGCGTTCCTGTTCGCTTTCGTACTTTTCGTTCAGTTTGTCGATGATCTCCTGGATCGACTGCATTTGCTTGTAGATCTGGTTGTCGGTATCGGTTTTGGTGTTTTCCATACCTGCCAGAGAAGTCAGGTAACCGTACTTCTTTGTCTTTGTGGAAATCGCCTTATCTATAGTGCTTTCCAGTTTAGCCGCGAGACCGTTTTCGCCTGTGAAGAAATCCGCAATCTTGTCGCCGTAAGCTTCGATAGCGCTGTCCATCTTGGCTTCGTCGATCTCGAGCTTGCCGTTGTCGCGCCAATCGCTGGTAAGCTTAATGCCCATATCTCTGAGCGTAAACCCGTCAATACCTCTGGACATAACTCCTCTGATTTCGGAAAGGAACTTCTGAATATTGTTATCGCGGTACAAAAGACCTGTTTTAGCCTTTTCTTCCCACTTTTCGATCTCGTCGGCGTCCATTTCGTCTTTCTGCTCATCGGTAAGAGGATCGAAATAAGAGTTGTTGTCCTTGGGTCTTGAAGTGCTTACTTCCTTGTAGAGGTCGCCGATAAGATTGTTGTAGTCCTCGACAAAGCTCTTGAGAATATCCTTGATGCCGCTTGTGTCCTTTTTGGTCTCAACGGTTATGTAATCCTCGTCGGACGCTGCCTCAAAGTCCTTAACGTCGGTAAGGTTGATGGTAGTGCCGTCAAAGGTAAACAGGTTTGTGGCGCTTGTATAGGTGGTGAAGTGCTCGCCGTCTGTGCTCACTTCGAGTATGCTGTTCGAGCCGTAAGTCGTGTACACGTCATTGCCCGCCGCGGGAGTAAGGGTTTCCTTGCCGCCGAAATACTTGCTGAACATAGCCTTGGCGTTATCGTCAGCGGCTGTGACCTCGGTGGAGGCAACCAAAGTTCCGTCGCTTCTGATGTTGAAAAGTCCGTTATCGGCGAGGTCTTTAATGGAGATGCCCGCGTTCTTGCTTGCCGTAACTTCTATCTCATTGCCGCCCACATTGAACTTCATGCTCTTAACGCCGGGGGCGATAACGTACATCTCATCGCCGTTTACCATTTTCTCATTGGTCTTGCCCACTTCGAGAGCGAAGTTGCTGTCGACCACGGTAAACTTGTGATCGCTGGAACTGAGGGTCAGACCGTCGGAGCTGTACTTGATCTCAAGGTCGAGTTCTTTGTCTACTCCGCCGGAAAGAAGCGCCCAATCAAGCTCATGCTGAAGCGCGTCGTTTATATAGCCGACAGTATAGTCGTCGTCACCGTCATCAAGTTTCGTAAGATATTTGCTGAGATCCAAATCAAACTTGCGGTCTTTGCCGTCGATATTGAGGGTGAAGCTGAATTTTTCATCTGTGTCAAAGCCTCTCTTAAGCTTGGAATCGTCAATTTTCTGGCTGTAGCTGTCGTTTATCGCGTACTCGATCTTAGCGGAATCCGCAGAGGAAACGCCCAGCTTGTCGCTGCTGATATTGAACAGCGAGTTGAGGAGATTTCCGCCGGTCTGGTACATATTCAGTTCCTGACCCGCGCCGGTATCCTTTGTTTCAAGGGTAAAGGACTGACCTACCGTACTGAACGACATTGTAACGCCCGCGTCGGAAGCATTGATCTTGTTCAGCATTTCGGAAACGGTGGTGTCCTCGGTAAACTCAAAGGAAACGCCGTTGATGTTGATGTTGAATTTGCCGTCCTCGGAAACCAGCTTGTTGTTAAAGCCGATCTCGCCCAGCTTTGCGGACTTGGAAATGCGGCTGATCTTGTCGCTGTCAAGACCCAGCGCTTCTTTCATATTTTCGCCGCCGTCGGTAATTTCAAAGGTGTGGTAGATATTGTCTCCCGCGCCGTTGAAAACCAATCTGGATTCGTCGTTTATCTCAAATTTCTGACCTGTTCTTACGATATCCGAAACGGCGTTGTTTGCCGCGTCAAGGAAATTCTGCTTTGTTTCGGCTTCGTTTGCGCCGCCCGCGAAAACTATCGTCTTGGAAGCACCGTCAAGCTTGATCTTTACTTCGTAATTCTTATCCTTCTTTGCTTTGGCGAAGTCGAGCTTAATGCTTCCCTCCGCAACAGCGATGTCCGACGAGACGGAAGCCGTCTTAGCCGAAGTTGCCTTGCTGACGGTATACTTTGCGGGAGTAGCTCCTGCGGAAGCCGTAGCCGTGATCTTATCGTCGGAAGAAGTTGCAATGCACTTTTTAAGTACCGCATTGGCTTTTACGGACGAAGAACTTGTCAGATCCAGATACTTGTTCTTGAAATCGCTTATCTTAGAAATGACCGAACGGTATCCGTCCTGTTTCCATTGAAGCGTCTGGAGCTTCTGCTGCTTAGAATTTATTCTGTTTTTGGTGTTGGCGGTCATAGCCTTTATAATATCCTCCGTCTCCAGACCCGACATAAGACCTGCCATTCTGTTGGTGTTGTTTGAAATTGTTGACATAACGATCATCCTTTCGCTTTAGTCATTATTTTGCTGTTTTTTTATCATTGTAAGCAAATCCGCCGCAGGCTTATGTACGGCAGCCTGAATGTTGAACCGCTCGGTATCGAAAAGCTCGTCGCGTATGATACGCACATCTTTGGGAGCTTCTATACCGATCCTTACCCTGTCCTTGGACGTTTCCACAACGGTCACGCGGACATTCTCGCCAATGCGGAGTCCCTCGCCGTTTTTGCGGGTTATAACAAGCATCAGTCTCCCTCCTTAACCGGTTTGAAGATGGGAAACTTTATCGGGTAATTTTCCGCCGCGATCGTCTGTGCCGCCAGCATTTTCTCGCTGTTGACCAGAATGGGGCTTTTAAGGTTCACGGTGGTGTCCTTATAGTCCTCGGGGACGACTGCAAGGGTAAGATAGTGCGGAGAGGCGTCCTTTTCAAGCTGAGCTGCCGCAAGACTTTCCTCATCGGCTGTGACGGAATAGTCCGAAACGATCTGACAGGGGTCAAACACAATGAAGCATAGGTTCTCGTTGTCCACGCTCTGGAGCCAAGCGGGGTACACATCGTCGCCGAGGGGAGAGAACATTACAAACCTGTGTTCCTCCTCAAAAGCGAATATCCCATTGGGAAAGCTTATGATCTTATCCTCGGAAATGTCCTGCTCGCCGAAATCCCTTGTTTTAACTATCATATACAAACTTCCTTACGATACAGATACGGAACGCCGCCGCTTTAAACGAGAACGTCCACAACAGGTTCATAGTTGGGGTCCGCGCTTCTGGGGAAATATATCGGATCGCCGAGGTATTCTATATCCAGCTCGGGCATCTGGCTGATGATAAATTCGATGCTGCCGGGAATGAACTCGAATTCCGGGTGTTCGGAGACAAGCTCCGCCACAGACTCGCTGCCGCCGGTCATCTGATAATTAACGCTGAGCACGCCGTCCGCGTAGCTTACCGCGCTGTCTCTGCTTCTCGGCAGGGATTGGAGCACAGATTCTATGCTCCGCGAAGCTCTTTTAGCCGAAAATTGCTGCATATCCCCCGTCTGTCTCATGCCTGCGGCGGAGTTTCCTCCGTCCGCAAGTCTTGCGACAGCCTCATATGTAAGAGTTATACCGCTGTCGTAATTTCCCGACGGTACATAAGTGTCGAAGTTACGGCTTTCGGGTATCTCCATTCTGTACGGCTCTGCCTGAAGGCGCAGTCCTCCTCCCTGCTTGGGAGAAACCTTTATCGAGGGAGTGTTGGAGCCGCTGTTTTCAACGCGTTTGAACTCTCCTCTTGTAACGTTCACTTCAACCTTGATCGGAATATGTTTAATACTTAGCAGTTGCTCCATATATCATTAACCCGCCTTTCTCGGACAGCAAAATCCTCTCAGCCGTCCATGCTGAAAATATTTTTTAAGGAACGCCGCGTCTGTTAAATGAAATCGAAAATACTGTGAGGAAGTATCTGCGTGCCCATTTTGAGCGTGGCGTCGTAAGCAGCCTTGACAGCCTCGTAGGTGATAATCTCGTTTTCCATATCGGTACCCTCAACGATATTCTGACGTTCCTTGAGGTTGAAGTCGTAGTCCTTGTTCTTCGCCTCATAGAATTCGATGCTGTTGTACTTTGTTCCGAGTGTGGTGATCTCCGTGAGAATGTGGTTATTGGCGTCATTGGCGCGGTCGATGATAGCGTTCACCGTATCCTGGTCGCCCTTTCTCAGAGCGGACGCCGCGTCAAGAACAAGCTGCATAAGGTTCTTGCTGAATCTTTCGGTCAGCACCGGAGTTTGGGGAACCGAATCGTCTATCATAGTCGAAGCCGAACCTGCCGGAAGTCCCAGATCATTGGGTGCGGATATTTCCGCAGTGAAGCCCTCGGCGGCTTTCATTACTACGGTTCCGTTGTCGCTGCAGCCTATGGAAACTTCGCTCGGGAAAGACGGCACCGCGTTCTTTACCGCCGCGTCCAGCGCGTCGCTTACCGCGTTAACGACCTCGTCCCGTGTAAAGGAAGTTTTCGTGCCCGTAAGATTTGATCTGTTAAGCTTTGAAAGGTCGAGCGAGAGGGTGTAGTCCGTACCGTTTACGTTTACGGTAAGCGTTTTGGTAAGATCCGCTGCGGAAAGTCCCTGTTCGAGGGAAGCTGTGCTTATTTTCTCCTCATATGTTTCGGAAACCGTCTCATACTGTGTTTCCGCTTTTCTCGCGATTTCGCCCTCGGTGATGCCGAAATCGTTTGCTCCGACCTCCACGCGGGACGAGCCGGTATTAAGCGTAAGCTCTTTATTGCTGTAGCTCACGGAAACTCCGCCGGGAAGGCTCTTTTTGGCGGCAGCCTTATAAGCTGTCTTAAGTGCGCTGTTAAGAGCCGCTGTGATCTCATCGTCGGTATATTTTGTTCCGTCGGTCTTTTCGGGGAGAACCTCGCTCATGTCAAGCTCCAGGTCATACTGCTTGCCGTCCACTGTAAGGCTGAGAGCCTTGTTTCCGGCACCTGCGGCAAAGCCGTCCGCCAGACCGTCCGCAACATCATTGGGGACGGTGCTCTTTACGCTTCCCGTAATCGGCACTTTGCTGATATCGATTCCGCTGCCGGTTGTCGCCGCGCCGTTTATCGCCACGTCGAGAGCCGTCTGCGGGTCTACTGTAAGATCGTCGTTGTATTTTATTCCCAGACCGATATCCACATAGACAGGCTTCGAGCCGGGGTAGAGAACGGAATTGTCCTTTTCCTCCTGAGCTCTTGCCACAGCTTCTGCGGAAATGGTGCGGTTGTCATCTTCGTTGTCCTTCCATTTTTTAGTCTTTTCATCGAGAACAGTAACCGTATACTCGCCCGCCGCTCTTGCTACGGTTCCGTCGGGAAGTATCATATCGGTCGTTACGTCGAAATCAAGGGGTATGCCGTTGTATGTAACTGTACGGGGGATATCGCTGAGGGTAACATCGTCCTTTAAAGAACCGTCCTCATTGTAGTATTTGTTATAGTCGGGAGGGAAAACCACCTGACCCGCTTCGTCCTTTATCATTACTCTTTCGATCTGGAACGGAGCTTTCTGGTTGCTTGCGCCGCCGAAGAGCTGTCTTTCGGAGAAATCGGCGTTAAGGGTCTTGACCATTTCGTCGGCGATCTCGTCAAGCTCGGTGGCAAAAACGTCCAGTTCTTCCTGGGACCATGTGCCATTGGAGGACGCCACAAGGCGTTCCTCAACCGTGATATAGTTATCGTGAGCGATTGAGGTAAGGTTTGTTTCCGCCGCGTTGAAGATAGCCTTTGCCGAGCTGAGGTTATCGTTGTAGATATCCAGGTCGCGGAGCTGACGTCGGATAGTCATAGCCTTGCTTCCGTTTACCGTATCCTCGGAAACCCGGTTGAACCTGCGCTGTGTGGCTATCCTGTTTTCGCTCTGTATCTGACGGGTCAGCAAACGGTTGTTATTGGTCAGAAACTGCCAATTGGTGATATTATTGGTAACTCTCATTGGAGATCCATCCTTTCAAATTTTACAGATTATCTCAGACCGACTAAGCCTGTGCTGTTGATAAGCTTTTCGAGAGCCTCGTCCATGGTGGTTATCATTCTTGCGATGGCGTTGTACCACTTCTGATAGTTCATCATGTTGATACCCTCTTCGTCCATGCTTACGTCCATGACTTCGCTTCTCAGCGTTTCAGCCGTGGTGAGCGTAACGTCGGTCGCATCGTACATACCCTTTTCCTCGCTGAGCTTTGTGCCCAGGTCGTCGCAGATATGAGCAACGTATTTTTCAAGGCTGAACTCCTGGGGATCGTTTACGACCCCGTCTCCGTACTTGTGGGGAACGGAAAGAACGCCGAGCATCTTGTTGATGTACACGTTGTCAAGCTCCTCGTACTTGTTGTCGCCCGAAGGATTGGAAATAAATTCGGGGTTCTTTTCCCAGTTTTCGGAAACTCTGAAGTTCTGAGCCGCCGTTCTGAAATCGTCTCCGTATTCAAAAAGGGTTTGGGGATTTCCGTCCTCGTCCTTGAAATCCGCAAAAATAGCGTTGAATTCTTCGGTCGCCGTCTTGACGAAAGCGTTGAGCATGTCGCGGTAATATTCAATGCCTTTATAGGCATTGTTGATGTCCGTAAGCTTCGCAGCCGCATCTCCCGCAAGTGTTACTTCCGTTTCTCCGCCTGCGCCGTCGTCTATGTAAAATACGGGATTTCCGGCAGCGTCGTCCTTTGTCTTGATTTCGGAAACGGACGTGCCGTTCACAAGCTCGGTTCCGCCGAGAGTGACCGTATATGGAGCGGCGGTGCCCTGAACGTCGGCGCCGATAAGATTTCTGAGCTGAAGAATATCATCGTCTGTGGCAGTGCCGCCCGCAATCTTCTGAAGTATGGCGTTCGCGCTGTCAACCATTGCCTTTGCGTCGGCGACCGCGTCGTCGGAGTATACGGGTTCTTCAAATTCCGTTCCTGCGTGAGCGTAAATGCCTCTGCCGTTGTAAACGTCCAGATATCCTCTGAGAGAACCGCTGTCGAGCAGATAATCGCCCGCGGGAGTTTTTCCGGAAATATTTACCGTCTCTCCCGCCGCGCCGCCTCTTACCAGCAGCTCGGGAATGCCGCCCGTACCGTTTGCAACGTGCAGATCGTACCAATCGTCCTTGTCCATAAGGGTCTTGGTGATCTCATATTCAAGCTGCGTGGGATCGGGGTGTTCCTGAGTGATCGCCATCTGGGCGTAATATTTGTCCTCAACGACCTTCTGGTTTGCGAACTCGACGGTAAAAGTACCGTCAGCCTGTTCCTCGAAGCTGATGTTTCCGTACTGTGAAAGCTCGTCGAGGAGGCTGTTCATGTCGTCCTTAAGCTCCAGAGGACCGTAATTGTTCATTACCTCATAATTTGTCAGGGTAGGCGTCATGTATCCCATAGAAACATAGGCTTCCTTAATCTGCTTGTTAAGGTTTCCCATCTGGGTGAATATCTTGTTGATCCTATTGACGGTTTTTTCCGCGTCCTCAAGAGTGTTTTCCGAGATATCGTTAAGCTTGGTATTATAGGAAACAACGCACTGCACAACGCTTTCCGCGGTATTTTTCGCAACGTTTGCAAGCTCGCTCCTGTCGGCGTTGTCCGCCGAGAAGCCCTGCAAAGCGGCCTTGAACTTGCTTACGATCGCCGCAAAGCTTGCGTTGAGTTCGTCAGCCTCGATGCTGTCGAAAACGTCCTCGACGTCGGAAAGAGTTTCCATTTTAATGCCGATGTTGCAGAGATCGCCGCTGTAGGTTCTCACCTGTCTGTCGCGGAGCCTGTCGCGCACCTGCGCAACGCCGATGGCTTCGGAGCCGCGTCCCGCGAGAGTGACGCCCGTGCTGTAGCCGAGAGTGCCCGCCTTATTCGCCACGGAGCATATATCCACTCTCTGTCTCGTATAGCCGGGAGTATTGATGTTTGAAATGTTGTTGCCTGTAATGTCCAGCGCTTTCTGTGCGAGGAGTATAGCCTCCCTCTGAACATAAAGACCCATAAAACTCGATGCCATTTTATATCAATCCTTTCATCATACATTTTTGGAAATTGCGGCTTTCGACGCGTGTTCGCGCCTTACCGCGCCTCTGCCGTCGTATACGTCAAGCTCTGCCGTTCTGCTTTGTATTTTCTTAAGTCTTTCCGATACTATCATATTTGCCAGATCGTTTATTTCCTTGATCTTGAATATCAGAGCCGACAGCTCCTTATGCTGCTCGGAAAGTCTTTCGCTGTATTCTTCGGGAGCGTTTTCAGCGATCGCCGCAAAGGTTTTGTCCTCGATACCCGCCAAAAGCCTTTCACGCTTTCCCTCAAGGGAATTGGTTTTCATGATAAGAGCCTGCTCGACGGAAAGCGAATCGCTGAGCCGTTCGATCTCGTTTTTGTTTATCATGTCGAGCTTTTTGTATTCAAAGCTTTGGAATTCCCTGTAATGGGCGATATACTCGTCAAAGAAAGCAACTATTTTTTTGTAGTCGGGCATAACATATTCCTTTCGTATAAATAAACGTGATTATTACGTTCCGTATATCCGGCTCAGTCCTCCAATATGGAAGCCGCAACCGTTTCGGCTGAGATATTGTAGGAACCGTCCGCTATCATGGCTTTGAGAGCGGCTATCCTTTCGGGGGAAGCAAAGCTTTCCACGGATTTGGCAGCCGATACTTTCAGACCGTTCAGCGCGCCGGAGCCGGAAGAAAATACAGCCTTGTCAACGTTCTTTGCGGCGGAAACACGCTGCTTCTTACCTGTCGGCTCGTAGGTGTTTTTCACATATGCGGACATTACGGCGCCGTATTTTTCGATTTTCATAAAAGCGATCCCATCCTTTCCGACCCGTATTTTCAAACGGGCATAATTACACTGTAAAATCTCTCTATATATCTTATCGGCAGGAACTTTAAAAACTTTAACAAAAACAGAAAAAATTTTTTTCCGGCCGGGAAATTTTTTTGATTTTATTTATATTCCGACAAAATTATACTTAAAGTATATTTATCTGAGAAATATCCCTGCATTTCCGCCGGGCATACCGTCCGCCGAAGAAGCTTTCCGGGGCAAAAAAATGCCGCCGCACTCTCACACAAGCGCGGCGGCACACTATAAGTCCGATTTTATCGGACATTAAGCCTTGCCCACAGAACCGAACAGTTCCATTTTCTCCTTAACGGTAGCCTTGATAGCCTCAAAGCCGGGAGCGAGAAGCTTTCTCGGGTCAAAGCCCTTGCCCTGAAGGTCCTTGCCCTCTTCGACGTACTTTCTTGTCGCCGCTTGGAACGCAAGCTGGCACTCGGTATTAACGTTTATCTTTGCAACGCCGAGAGAAATGGCTTTCTTGATCATATCCTCGGGGATACCCGTACCGCCGTGGAGAACGAGAGGCATATCGCCCACTTTTTCCTTGACCGCCGCAAGTGTGTCAAAGGAAAGTCCCGCCCAGTTTGCGGGGTACTTGCCGTGAATGTTGCCGATACCGGCAGCCAGCATCGTTACGCCCAAATCGGCGATCTGCTTGCACTCGTCGGGATTTGCGCACTCGCCCATACCCACAACGCCGTCCTCTTCGCCGCCGATTGAGCCTACCTCGGCTTCAAGGGAGATACCCAGCATGTCGCAGGTGTTCACCAAAGCGGTGGTTTTGGCAATATTTTCCTCAATGGGGTAATGAGAGCCGTCGAACATAATGGAAGAAAATCCCGCGTTGATACAAGCCTTTGCGCCCTCGAAAGTGCCGTGGTCGAGGTGGAGAGCCACGGGAACGGTGATATTCAGTTCCTCCAGCATACCCTCAACCATACCCACAACGGTGGTATAGCCGCACATATACTTGCCCGCGCCCTCGGAAACGCCGAGAATAACGGGAGATTTAAGCTCTTCGGCGGTAAGCAGGATAGCCTTTGTCCATTCCAGGTTGTTGATGTTGAACTGACCTACGGCGTACTTTCCGTCCCGGGCTTTGTTCAGCATATCCTTTGCGGAAACCAATCTTGACATAATAAAACATTCCTTTCGCGGAAAATTTTCCCGTCTGCGGAGAAATTTTCCTTTATTTCATATAAGCTTATTATACAGTATTTCCCCGAAAAATGCAAGCGTTTTTGTAAATTTTCCCCTGAGACTGTTTTGCCGTTCGGGACAGCCGCGCCGCAGCAGGCTTCCGCGTCACATATTTCCCGTAAGATTCATTATTATAGCCGTCACAGCCACGGGACAGGTCTCGCACCGCAGTATCCGTTCGCCCAGCCATATTTTCTCCGCGCCCGCTTCTTCGGCAAGCTCCGCTTCGGCGCGCTCAAAGCCGCCCTCGGAACCTATCATTACCCCTATCGAGCCGCTTCGGGGCAGTTCAACGTCCGAAAAGCGTTTTCCTTCGTTTTCGTAGCAGAACAGTTTAACACCGCATTTTTTCATATCCTCGGCAGCTCCCCGCATATCGGCAAGGGGGGCGATTTCGGGAATTATCCCTCTTCCCGACTGCTTCGCCGCTTCTTCGGCTATGCGCCTCAGCCTTTCAAGCTTTTTCTCGGCGGACTTCCCGTCGGGTCTGGAAACGCATCTTGCCGAAATAAACGGCACTATCCGCGTTACTCCCAGTTCAGTGGTCTTTTGTACGATATAGTCAAGCTTGTCTCCCTTCGGGTACGCCTGATAAAGCGTAAGGGAAACCGTCGGCTCGGAACGGTTCGGCTCGGAGCTTTCCACGCGGCAGATTACCTCGCTGCCGTTCATGCTCTCAATGCGGCAGAAATAATCCGTTCCTCCGTGACAGAATGTAACCGTATCGCCAACTTTCATTCGCAGCGAGTATCCCATATGCGCCGCGTCGCTGCCCGTAACGGCAATAATATCCTCCGCGGGCTTGTCGGTAAAAAATCTCGGCATTCGGAACGCTCCTTTCGGATCACTTCACCACTTGGTTCTTGCCGCTGTTCTTTCCTATATATAGGTTTTGATCGGCGGCGGTTATGGTTTTGTCGATTGTGGAGGACGGGTCGTACTCCGAAACTCCCAGCGTCATGGTAATGTTTATATCGCTGCCGTTAAAGTTCAGGCGGCAGGCTTCCACGGCGGAACGTATCTTTTCGGCGGTGTCGGCGGCGCAGTCGAGAGGACTGTTTGTCAGTATAAGGAATTCCTCGCCGCCCCAGCGGCATATTCTGTCCCCGTCGGACACGCATCTTCTGCACGCGTCCGAGACAGCTCTGAGAGCCTCGTCCCCGCAGTCATGACCGTAGGTGTCGTTAAGCCTTTTGAAGTTGTCGATATCGCTCATTATCAGCGAGAAGGTTTCCTCGCTCTCCGCAGCGGTAACAAGATACTCGTGCATCTTGCGGCGGTTGTAGAAGCCTGTGAGGGTATCCTTTGACGCAAGATTTGCAAGCTCCGTGTTTTTCTGCCGCAGTACAGCCTGGGCGGCGTTTATCTCGGACGCGAAAATAAACGAATACACAAGCAGCAGCGCAAAGGTGCAGATCATATTGAAAAAGTACACCGCCTGCACGAAAAATTCATTTTCAATCATATAGACCGGCGTGTTAAAATAGGAATACATACGGCAGGAAAGAAACAGCGCGGAGCTGAACAGTCCGAACAACACGGAAATTTCTATTCCCCTTGCGGGTTCTTTCAGAGCAAAGGACATATCGAAGCCCACCGGGACTATTGCGATAAGGTACATTGCAAAGCCGAAATCCCAGCCTGCGGTATAGATCGCCAGAAACGAATGAAGCGGGACTTCCACGCATATATAAGCGAACACAAGTCCGAGCCTGTTGCTCTTTATAAGCGGCAGGCAAAGCAGATACCCCGCCACGCTGAACACATTATAGACAGTCATCGGCACAGAGCCGACCATTCGGAAAATAAACACCAGAGACACATGAACGCAGGCAATGGCAACGACAAGGGCGCTGTATTTTTTCCTGTCGCTGATTTTAACGGTACCGTTTATCATCCCGCTGACAGCAGAAATAAGCTTCATTTGTCCGCCTCCGATCAAAAAAATTACGGTATACAGGGCGCGGACGGAAAATTCGGATCAAACCGCAAAATGTCCGCGAAACAACGAGTATTTTGCCTATTATACACCTTTTGTTTAAAAATGTCAATAGACCCGACCGGCATTTTCGGTAATGCGGATCGGGTCGTATTTGTTTTTAACCAACTCTTAATCGCCGCAGGGGAAGTCCGCCTTTTGTCAAAGCTGTTTCAGAAGCTCGCCGATCAGAGCCTTTTCGGCAAGTCCCTCCGAAAACGCCGTGGCGCCTCCTGCGGCAGTGCCGAGCTTCAGGGCGTATTCGTAATCGCCGTTTTCCGAGCCTGCTATAAAGCCCGCGACCATTGAATCCCCCGCGCCCACGGAATTTTTCACAGTGCCTCTGCACGCCCCGCAGAGGTGAGTTTTCCCGTTTTCGTCAAGCAGCAGCGCACCTTTTTCCGCCATGGAAACAAGCACGTTCCGCGCTCCCAGTTCCTTAAGCTTTCCCGCATACTCCGCGATTTCGCCGACGGTTTCGAGCGGCACTCCGAACATCTCTCCGAGTTCGTAACTGTTTGGCTTTACCAGAAAGGGCTTGTATTTCAGCACGTTCATGAGCAAGTCTTTTGCGGCGTCGACAACGGCTTTGATTTTTTTGTTCCGGAGACGCTCCAGAATTTTTTCGTATATGTCATCGGGCACGCTGTTCGGGACGCTTCCCGCAAGCACCAGCGTGTCGCCGCCGGAAAGTCCGTCAAGCTTTTCAAGCAGCGCGTTCAGAGCCTTTTCGTCAATTTCCGGGCCCTGACCGTTTAACTCGGTTTCCTCACGGGATTTTATTTTCACGTTTATCCGTGAGAAACCCTTTTCGAGACGCACAAAATCGGTCTCGATGCCCTTTTCCGCAACGCCCTTTTCTATAGCCTCGCCCGTGAAGCCCGCAATAAATCCCAAAGCTCTGGACTTCACTCCAAGCTCGTTCAGCACCGCCGAAACGTTGATACCCTTGCCGCCGAAATACACCGCCTCGCTTTTTGCGCGGTTTACGCCGCCGACGTATGTTTCGTCCGTGTACACAACATAATCTACCGCGGGATTGAATGTTACCGTGTATACCATTATAAAATTTCTCCCGTCCGAGCTTCGCCGGGACGTTCCCGCCCCGTTAGCTCCGAAATCTTTCCCATAAGCTTTTCCGCAGCCTTTCGGTGGGTCGCGGCATTGGGGTGACCTCCGCTGCCGGTGCCGTCGCTTTCAAGCTGACCGTCAAGCTCCAGCGCGAAAATTTTTCCGTCTCCCGCTTGCGATACCGCTTTCTCTACGGCGGGGAAAAGCTCGTTCCCCATCATTCCCAGAACGCAGACGATACAGGCGTTCGGGTTCTTTTCGCGGACGGTTCGCAGGAATTTCCCGTAGGCTTCGGAAAATTCCTCCTGCCGTTCGGGATCGCCCTTTGTGTAGCTTGCGTCGTTCGTCCCCAGATTTATCACGACGACGTCCGAGCCGCCGCCGAAGTCCCAAGGGATAGGCTCAAGCCCGAGAGTGCCCTCGATACCGATATCGGTATGGTCGTAAAGCATGGGCATTATCCAGCCGCCGTTCCGCGTGCCGTCCTTTGTGTCGCTTGACCACACGCCTATGGTGCTCCAGGAGATAAGGCTGAAATCCGCGCCGAACGCTTTCGCTGTCAGGGCGGCGTAGGTAATGTCCGAATTTTCCTCGGCGGTGCGGAAATTGTCCTCGGCGGAATTGCTCTCAATGCCGAAGCCGCAGGTTATGCTGTCGCCGATAAATTCCATGCGGAGACTTTTCGGCTCGGAGGGACATATCTTCCCGTCTGCGGAAAACTCGATTATCCCCAGCTTGCTGAACGCCGCCTCGGACAGCTTCGCGAAGCGGACGGTTACGGTCTCGGCTTTTTCGCTCTCATACAGGACATAGCAGGCAGTGCCCGCCTCTGCGGGGAAACGCTTCAGCGGCTCGGCTGCTCCGTTGATCCATACCGCCGCCCATGGCTGAAATATTTCTTTCCAAGGCGCGTCAAGTTCCCAGTCCGTCCACAGCCGAACGGAAAGCCGCGTGCCGCTGAAAACGAACTCGACGCCCGAACAGCTCCAGCTCAGATATCTGACGTTATCGCGGTATATTGTCCGTCCCAAAGCGCGGACGTGATTGTCGTCTGCGGGAAAATTATTCATGACCATATGCCCTCCCCGTCAAGATTTACGTCAACATAGTCGGAAAAAATTTTGTACACTTCGGGATACTCCTTTTTGGTGCGCACGGGTTTCAGGTTCAGGTCGGTGAAGCAGTGCCGCGTTTCGCCCGTGGCAAGCAGCGCGCCCGTTTCCTTATTATAGACACGGTAGGTGACGGTCATCTTGAAGCCGTTGAACTCGGAAATTTTCGGAATGACCACGATCCTGTCCCCGAAGCGGGCGGATATCTTATAGTCGCAGGACGCGCCCAGCACGACTATCATAATGCCGGTCTCCTCCATTTTCGCATAGGAAAAACCCACCTTTTCAAGGAAGTCCACCCGAGCGTCCTCAAACCACCGAATGTAGTTCGAGTGGTGGACGATGCCCATTTGGTCGGTTTCGTAGTAGCTTACCCTGTGTTCGTACAAACTTATTTTTTCCATATCGGACGTCTCCTTTTCTGATTTTAAGGCGTATTCCTGTAACCGTAGTATTTTCTGTCAACGTCGTTGTTTTCGATAACGAAATCGTAAAGGGCGGGGCAGACGTTTTCGCCGCATATATAGGTCTTGCTTCCGTTGTAGAGCACCGCGCCGCTTTCGTAGAAATACAAGGTCTTTTTCCTGCCGTTTGTGAGGCGTACGGTTACTTCGAGAGGACTGCCGCCCGCGGCGTCGGTCGTATATTTTTCGATGGCTCTTTTAAATTCAAGCTGGCGCAGAAAATCCACCGAACGCTCCAGATACCCGTCCGGGTCGTTCCCGTTCTTGAACGAAGCCGTCAGAGTGTGATCGCTGCCGCATTCGTACAGGGTGAACTGTATTTCCTTTACGTCCTCGCGTTTAAGGCTTGAAAAGGGGAAGCTTCCTTTTTCTTCTTCCTTGTCGGCAAGACGGAATTCCGCAAGTCCCGCCCCGTCTATGAGAACGGCGTAGTCCCCCGCTTCAAGCTTCGACACGTCGTAATATTCGGAAAGCTTAAAGCTGACCGCGCCGAACTGTCCTTGTTCAAGAGTGATGTACCGCGCTTCCTCCCCGCGGCAGGTGCTTGTTTCGGCTTCGGGAACGCTCTCCAGGTTTCCGCTGGAGATTTTGTACAGACGGTACGGATCGGAGTTCAGCTTCAGGGGAGTTTCAAGCCTGTTCCGAACGGTAAAGCTGACGGTGATATCGTCCTTTTTCAGGCTGTACTCATCGAGCCATGGGGTGACGGGAACGGGTTCAACCCGGAACGGTGCGGAATACTCCGCGCCGCCGGCGGTAACGACCGCTTTGCAGTACCCGGTTTCCGGAGGGATATCCGCCAGGATCTCAAGCTCGTTTTCGGTATCGGTAAAGCCCGCGCACACGTTGTCAAGCTCCCCGAGGGATTCCCAGCCCGCCGCCGTTTTTTTCATAACGTCAAGCTTGCAGCCGCCGTCGCTTGCGATTTTTTCAGCGGAAAGATTTTCCTTATCGGAATTTACCGTAAGAATTATACTTATAGTAGTATCGCTGCCGTTGACAGCTCTGTATATTTCCTCCGTGGTTTTCACTTCTACGGGAGGAACAGCCTCGAACACCGCGTAAAGATTCCTTTTCGTTTTTCCGTAAGTTACGGGAACGGTTATTCTGTAATATCCCGCAGACATATTATCTCCAGTATATTTTTGAGGATAAAACGAAACCTGCGTAAAGTTCGCGGAGCTTCCGCTTGATCCGCCAAGTTTTCGGGCGATACCGTCCGCAGCGTATTCTGAGGACTTGCGGCAGTCTTTCCAGCTGCCGTTTTCCCACCGTTCCATTTTGGTCGGCTCGCCGACGGTGTACTCCGTATCGCCGTCACCGTCGCTGCACCGTACCGTCACCGTGATTTTTTCCGCGTCCGAGGAAATTTTCCCGTCAACGGGAGTTTTCCCGTCCACGCTTGCCGTAAGCGCGGCGGGGGAGCTTTCTCCCGTATAAGCGCCTTTTTTGTCAAAGCTGTACAGCCTGTCCCCGATTTGGAAATCCCCCGTAACGGGATAACCGTCAAGACAGTACTGTTTGTTGCCGTCCGTCCAGCCGGTATAGGGGAGACCGTTCTTATAGTACAGTTTGCCGTCTTCGGATCGTCCCGTGTACTTGCCGATACAAACTCCGCTCGATGTAAAGCCGTACCGTATACCGTCCGCCTCCAAGCTTTCGGTGTAATACTTGCTCGCATAGGGAACGCCGTCCTCAAGGTACCGCCAGCTGCCGTCACCGTACAGCCAGCCCGTATACTTCGGAGCTTCGGTATCCGCCGAAGCCGGTAACGAAGTTCCCGCCGTGGATACGGTCATCAGCGCCGCCGCAAGTATCGCGGTGATTTTTGGTATTGGATTTTTCATATTACAGTCCTCCGCTTCCGAAATTTATTCTGCAATAAATACAATCGAGAGGCGCGGAATTTTTCATCATGCATTATAATTATAAATAAAAATTCCCAAAAAGTCAAGGCGGGGAGCAAAAGGATATAAATTGCCGTCAGGCGGAAGGACAAGCGGCGGCGCGGTATATCGGACAGTCTGTTGTTGAAAACGCCGAAATATTAAAAATATCAAAACCCCCTTGCATTTTTCGGCAAAAAATGTTACAATAAAAGCAATATTGTTACTCACCCTACTTAACCTATTGGAGGAATTTTTTGTTATGCCGGTAAAGTATATTTTTGTAACGGGCGGCGTTGTTTCCGGTCTCGGAAAAGGCATCACCGCAGCTTCTCTGGGACGTCTGCTCAAAGCGAGGGGCTACAGGGTCACTATCCAGAAATTCGACCCCTACATCAACGTAGACCCGGGAACTATGTCCCCCTATCAACACGGCGAGGTGTTCGTCACCGACGACGGCGCGGAAACAGACCTCGATCTGGGACACTATGAGCGTTTCATCGACGAGAACCTTTCCGTAAACTCAAACGTTACTACCGGCAAGATATACTGGACCGTCCTCAACAAGGAGCGCCGCGGAGACTATCTGGGCGGCACCGTGCAGGTGATCCCCCACATTACCAATGAAATAAAGGAACGCGCCTACCGTGTGGGCAAGGAAGCCAATACCGACATCGTTATCACCGAGATCGGCGGCACGGTGGGAGACATCGAATCCACGCCCTTCCTCGAAGCCATAAGGCAGGTCGTCACCGAGGTGGGCAGGGAAAACGCCATTTACATTCACGTCACCCTTGTCCCCTACATAGCGGGGTCGGAGGAGCTGAAGTCCAAACCTACCCAGCACTCCACAAAGGAACTGCTTTCCATCGGCATTCAGCCGAATATAATAGTATGCCGCTCGGAAAAGGAAATACCAGAGGATATGCGCAGGAAAATCGCTCTTTTCTGCAACGTCCGCAGCGAGGACGTTATCCAGAACCTGACCGCTCCGTCTCTGTACGAAGTTCCCCTCTGGCTTGAAAAAGAGGGTCTGGCAGACGCGGTGTGCCACCATCTGGGTCTTGAAAACCGCAAGCCCGACCTTTCCGAATGGACGGAAATGGTAAACCGCGCCCGGAACGCGGTAAAAAAGGTAACAATCGGACTTGTGGGCAAATACGTCGTTCTTCACGACGCTTATCTTTCCGTTGCGGAAGCTCTCCGTCACGGCGGTATCGTGAACGGCGCGGAGGTGGACATCAATTGGATAAACTCCGAGGAGATCACCCGTGACAGCGCGGCGGAAATGCTGAGCGGCTGCGACGGAATAATCGTCCCCGGCGGCTTCGGAGACAGAGGCGTCGAGGGAATGATCGAGGCGGTCAGATACGCGCGGGAGAACAAAGTCCCCTATTTCGGAATTTGCCTCGGAATGCAGATGTCGGTCATCGAATACGCCCGGAACGTACTGGGACTGGAGGGGGCTAATTCCACCGAGTTCGGCGAAACTCCCTACCCCGTTATCGACATTATGGAGGATCAGAAAAACGTCACCGAAAAGGGCGGCACTATGCGTTTGGGACTTTACCCCTGCAAGCTTGCGGAGGGAACGGTCTCCGCGCGGGTGTACGGCGAGCCGCTCATTTACGAGAGACACCGCCACCGCTGGGAGTTCAACAACGCGTTCCGCAAAGAGCTTCAGGAGGCGGGACTTACGGTAGCGGGAATTTCCCCCGACGAAAGGCTTGTGGAAATCGTTGAGATCAAAGACCACCCTTGGTTCGTTGGCGTTCAGTTCCACCCCGAGTTCAAGTCCAGACCCAACAAGCCGCAGAAGCTTTTCGCGGACTTTATAAGAGCTTCGCTTGAAGCGCAGGGCAAATAAGCAATAAGTAAAATACATAAAGGCGGGGACGTTCCGAAACCGAAACGTCCCCGCCAAAATTTACATCAAAATAACTGTCAACTATCAACTGTACACTGTCAATTAATATGCAACACCCTGCCACTTCATAGCGTCCGCTACTTTGAGGAAGCCCGCGATGTTCGCGCCCATAACAAGGTTGCCTTCCGCGCCGTACTCCTTGGAAGCGTTGTACGCGTTATGGAAAATATTTACCATAATATTTTTCAGCTTGGAGTCAACCTCTTCAAACGTCCAGCTGAGACGTTCGCTGTTCTGGGACATCTCAAGACCCGAAGTCGCCACGCCGCCTGCGTTTGCCGCCTTTGCGGGACCGAACATAACCTTTGCCGCAAGGAACTTCTCGATAGCCTCGGGAGTAGAGGGCATATTAGCACCCTCGGCAACAGCGATAACGCCGTTCTTGATAAGGGTATCGGCAGCCTCGCCGTCAAGCTCGTTCTGCGTCGCGCAGGGGAGAGCCACGTCGCACTTGATAGTCCAGATGCCCTTGCAGCCCTCTGTGTAGGTAACGTTCTTGTGGGACGTTCTGTCAACGTACTCCTTAATTCTGCCCCGCTCAACCTCTTTGATCTGCTTAACAAGGTCAAGCTCGATACCGTCGGGGTCGTGGATATAGCCGTTGGAGTCGGAGAGAGCAACTACCTTTCCGCCCAGCTCCGTAGCCTTTTGCGTAGCGTAAATGGCAACGTTGCCCGAACCTGAAATTACAACGGTCTTGCCCTTAAAGCTGTCGTTCTTCATGCAGTTGAGCATTTCCTCGGTGAAGTAGCAAAGTCCGTATCCCGTCGCCTCTGTTCTTGCGAGAGAGCCGCCGTAGGAAAGTCCCTTGCCTGTGAGAACGCCCGTAAACTCGTTGCGGAGTCTCTTGTACTGACCGAACATATAGCCGATCTCACGCGCTCCTGTGCCTATATCACCCGCGGGAACGTCGGTGTCAGCGCCGATGTGCTTGGAAAGCTCCGTCATAAAGCTCTGGCAGAAAGCCATAACCTCCCGGTCGGATTTGCCCTTGGGGTCGAAGTCCGAACCACCCTTGCCGCCGCCCATGGGCAGACCTGTAAGGCTGTTCTTGAAAATCTGCTCGAAACCGAGGAACTTGATTACCGAGGCGCAAACCGAGGGGTGAAGTCTCAAACCGCCCTTGTAAGGACCGATAGCGGAATTGAACTGGCAGCGGAAGCCGCGGTTCACCTGAACGTTGCCCTTGTCGTCGACCCATGAAACGCGGAACTGAATGAAACGCTCGGGCTCCACAATTCTGTCGATAATGCCGTTTGTTTCGTAGGACTTATCCTTTTCAACCACGGGTTCAAAGGATTCCAGAACCTCTCTTACCGCCTGAAGAAACTCGGTCTCGCCGGGGTTGCGCTTTTCAACCTTTTCGTACACGCCTTTAAGGTACTCGTTTTTAAATGCCATTGCAATTTCCTCCTTGTATACTTTCGGGATTTAATACTTTGCGGAAAATATCCGCGCTTGCCACTATAAAAATAAGTATACACCATCTTGCTAAAATTTGCAAGAGATTTTATAAAAAAATTCCCGAAAGTTAAAAAATTTGCATTTTTTTAAGAAAAGCCGCAGAATTTTGAAATATTTTCAAAAATGCGTTTCAAAATACAGTTTCCGTCCCGGAAGCAAAATTACCCTTGCTCACCGTAAACGGCGGCAAGGGTAAGGTTCGCTTTCGGCAGCGGCATTTTTTATTTTAAAAATCCGTCGATGATCTTCTGCTCCGCTTCCTCTTCGGTAAGACCCAGCGTACGCAGCTTGATTATCTGCTCCCCCGCGATCTTTCCGATAGCCGCCTCATGGATAAGGGACGCGTCGATGTTTCCCGCGTAAAGCTCGGGAGCGGCGTTCACCCTGCCGTTGTCCGCCAGTATGGCGTCGCATTCGGAATGTCCCGTACAGCGGCAGTTGCCCTTGATGACCGAGTGGTACTCCTGATAGGAATTTCCCTTTGCCACCGAGCGGGAAACCAAGTCCACCCCCGAATCCTCGCCGTCGAGGGACACCGAGAAGTCCGACTTCGCCGTTTCGTCCCCGTCGGTGAGAAGCCTTTCGCGGATGACCAGCTTCGCCCCCGCGCCCAGCTTCGCGGCGGTGAGGCGGTTGGTGCTCGTCACGCCGCTTATCTGCATGGTATCCATTTCCATGTAGGAATTTTCGTCCATTATAATGTCGGTAACGGGGTCGATACGCTTCGCGCCGCTGCCGCCGCCCGTGCCGATATGCTTTTCCTTATAGAGGACGCGGGCGTTTTTTCCGATGATAAATCTGTGTATGCCGTTGTGGCGGGCTTCCTCCTCATCGTCGGAATGCACTCCGCAGCCCGCGACGATGATAACGTCCGCACCGTCCTCGACGTAGAAATCGTTGTAGACCAGATCGTTCACGCCGCCGTGAGTAACGCAGGCGGGAATATACACCGTCTCTTTCTGCGCACCCGAGCCTATTTTTATGACGATGCCCGGGTTGTCGGGTTTGTTTTCGATCCTGATATTTTCCGTGGACTGCCTGCCCGCGCAGCCGCTGTTTTCGCGGATATTGTAAGCTCCCTTGAACTCGGTGCCTTTCCAGTCGGCGACTATGCCCAGAAGCTTTCCGGTAATTTCGTCCATGTCAGCATTCCTCCTTTGCCGATTTGCCGAGGGGACATTTGCCCTCCGAGCCGCCGTCTTTCAGCAGTGAGGGAAGTATTTCCTCCCTGCCGCCCGCTGCGCTGACCTTTCCGTCCGAAATGACGATTATATAGTCGGCGATCTCCATAATTCTCTCCTGATGAGAGATGATCAGCAGGGAACGTCCCCCCTCGTTTTTGAGACGTTCAAAGGCGTTTATCAGGCTGCCGAAGCTCCACAGGTCGATACCCGCTTCCGGCTCGTCGAATACGAGCATGGACGCGTTTTTCCGCGCCAGCACGGTGGCTATCTCGATACGCTTGCTTTCGCCGCCGGACAGGCTCGCGTCCGCTTCTCTGTCCATATATTCCCGGGCGCAAAGACCCACTTCGCCGAGGATTTCGCATATTTTTTCCTCTTTCAGCTTCCGTTCCGCAGAGGTCTCTATCAGGTCGCGGACGGTCAGTCCCTTGAAGCGGACGGGCTGCTGAAAGGCGTAAGCGATACCGCAGCGGGCGCGTTCGGTAATATTAAGGTCGGTGACGTCCCTGCCGTCCAGAAAGATTTTTCCCTCCGACGGTTTATAGAGACCCGCGATGATTTTGGCGATGGAAGTCTTGCCTCCGCCATTGGGACCCGTCACCACGGTAAGCTTTCCGTCGGGAACTGAGAAGTCCACGCCCTTGAGTATCTTCTCCCCCTCGGACAGTTTCCAGTGAATGTTTTTTAGCTCGAGCATATTTTGAAATTCCTCTTTTCGATCATAGAAATTTGGTTTGTGTACGTTGTACGCGCCGCAAAGCAAGGCGTTCCGAAAACATTATCTGCAAACCGCGTCCGCAAATTCACAAAAAGAAAATTATGCGGAACGCAAGTATATTATACCATATTAGTAGGCAATAGTCAACAGCCTATGAAAACATTGCCTCATTTTTATTTATCGTGAAGCGCCGCAAACAGCGGTTTGATCTTTTCATAATGTCCGCAACCTTTCCGCTCCCTGCGGTGTTTTGTTATAGAGAATATTCCCGAAAGGAAGCGATAAATATGAGTACCGCAAAAAAAGCGGCGATTGCGGCTGCGTTATGCCTGACCGCAGCGGTTTTTTCCTCCTGCGAAAAAGCGGATACCGCCGAAACAAACGATGAGGGCAAAAAAATACTCCTGCTCGCCCGTTCCGCAGACGAGGGTGACGGCTACTATGCCGGCATCCTGAAAGGCGAAATAAACAGACTGATCTACGAGTTCAACACGAAAAGCGAAAATTACGTTATCGAAAACAAGTTCTACGAAAACGGGGAAAAACTTCTGCTTGAAATAATGAGCGGCATGCAGCCCGATCTTATCTGCAAAAGCGAGGTATGCAGCTGGGCGGATTCCGCGCCGCTGTACGGAAAGGGTCTGCTCTGCGACCTGAACGAATTTATCGACGGAAACGGATTGCGGGACAGATACGTCCCCTCCGTGCTCGAAGCCATGGAGGTTGACGGAAAGCTGTACGAAATGCCTTACGAGTTTCTGTTTACAGCCTCTCTGGTAAGGGCAAAGGACTGGGAAGAGGACAGCGATACTTCCTTTGGTCATATCATTGAAAAGAGCAAAGAGCTGGGCTATGCCGTTCCTGCGGAACTCCATGGCGGCGATGACTTCTCGCCCTATGTGTGCGGTAATTTTATCGACTACGGCAGCGGAACGTGCAGCTTTGAAAGCGACGAGTTCAAGGAATACCTGACGTTCCGAAAGCAGTGCCTTGACGCCGCGCTGAAGCTCGCCCCGGACGGAAATTTTTACGATATGTTCCGTAACGGCGACGCGCTGATGATGCCTTTGTCATATTTCGGCTTATGGAATTTTGAGTATCTTACGTCGGAATACGCGGGCGAGGAGGTAAAATTCGTGGGGCTGCCCTCCGGCAAAGGAAATTCCGTAAACGTGCTGCCGGTGCTGTGTTTTTCCGTGTTCAAAGGCTCGGAGGAAGCGTACGAGTTTATAGACTGCGCCACGTCCTATGAAGCCTACAAGGACGAGAATACTCTCAATACCAAAGGAACAGCCTGCCCCGTAAACAGGGACGTGCTCCGCTATATGTCGGAACAGTATTACAACGGTACGTTTTCGATGTACAAAAGCTTTGACGAAAAAGCGCGGGAGGCTTTCATCGGGGAGACATACCGTATGATACGTTCCGTGAACGGCGCGGAGAACCGCTTCGACAGCGCGGTGGACGATATCCTGAACGAGGAAACGGCGGATTATTTCGACGGCTCGAAAACCTTGGAGGAGGTCTGCGGGAACATTCAGAACAGAGTTTCCCTCTATCTTTCGGAGCAGTACCGCTAAACATAACCATGTTAATGTTTAAACAATGTTAATACTATAGCAAAAAAATCACCGAGATTTTTCAGTATACTTTATATAGTTATCTTAAAAATAAAGTGAAAGGAAAGTCTCAATGCTTGAACTTAACAATATTGTAAAGAACTACTCCGCAGGCGGCACGGATATCCGCGCCCTCAGAGGCGTAAGCGTGAAGTTCCGCGAGAACGAGTTCGTCTCGGTGCTGGGTCCCTCGGGCTGCGGAAAAACCACCCTGCTCAATATCATAGGAGGTTTGGATCAGTACACAAGCGGTGACCTTATCATCAACGGAAAATCCACAAAGCAGTACAAGGACAGAGATTGGGATACATACCGCAACCACTCCGTGGGATTTGTTTTCCAGAGCTATAACCTTATCCCCCACCAGACGGTGCTGTCCAATGTGGAGCTTGCCCTTACCCTGTCGGGCGTGTCCAAAGCCGAGCGCAGAAAGCGGGCGGAGGATGCTCTCAAAAAAGTGGGGCTGGGCGACCAGCTTAACAAAAAGCCCAATCAGATGTCGGGCGGACAGATGCAGCGCGTTGCCATCGCCCGCGCCCTTGTGAACGAGCCGGATATCATTCTCGCGGACGAGCCTACGGGCGCATTGGATTCCGAAACGAGCGTGCAGATAATGGAGCTTCTCAAGGAGATCGCAAAGGATAAGCTCATCATTATGGTAACTCACAACCCCGACCTTGCGGAACAGTATTCCACAAGGATAATCCGTCTGCTGGACGGCGAGGTGAAAAGCGATTCCGACCCCTTTGACGGCGCTTCCGAAACCGAGGGGAAAGCCGAGGGGCGGAAGACTTCAATGTCCTTTTTCACGGCGATGGCTCTGTCCCTCAACAACCTTATGACGAAAAAGGGACGCACCTTTATGACCGCCTTTGCGGGTTCTATAGGCATAATCGGCATCGCGCTGATAATGTCCCTGTCAAGCGGCGCGCAGGACTATATCGACAGGGTTCAGGAGGACACGCTGTCCAGTTACCCGCTGACGATAGAAAGCACGTCCATAGACATGACCACAATGATGACCACCATGATGAACATGGCGCAGGCGAACGGCGAGGATTTCGAGGAGGACAAGGTTTACCCCCAGAACGTCATGACGACAATGATGGAAGCCATGTTCGCCGAGATAACAGCCAACGACCTGAAAACTTTCAAGACTTTCCTTGAAAGCGGCGAGACAAATATAAACGACCTTGTGAGCGATATCAAGTATTCCTACCAAACGCCGCTGACGGTCTACAAGTCGGATACCTCCGACGGATCGTACCGGGTGAACCCCACGGCTGTGTACGACAGCATGGGTCTGTCGCAGATGAACCAAATGGTGCAGATGTCGGAAAACTCCATGATGGCGGGAACGTTCAGCATCTGGAAAGAGCTTATCTCAAAGCAGGAGATACTCGATTCCCGGTATGACATTCTTGCGGGACGTATGCCCGAAAACGCCAACGAAGTGGTGCTTGTCGTCAACAAATACAATCAGGTAACGGACTACACCCTCTACAGCTTGGGCATTCTCGACAACAGCGAGCTTACCGACGCGGTGAAGCGCACTGTCGACGGCGAGACCGTGGAGGAGATAAACTCGGTTGAGTATATAGATTTTGACGATTTGCTGGGACTTAAATTCAAGCTGTTCGTGAACACCGATTACTACGCCGAGGAAAACGGCGTCTGGACGGACAAAAGCTACGACGACGATTTTATGACGGAGCGCATAGACAGCGCCGAGGACATCGAGATAGTGGGAATTATCCGTCCCACGGACAGCACCGCCGCTTCCAACGAGATAGGCTCTATCGGCTACAGATCCGAGCTTATGACACATCTTATCGACAAGGTGAACGGTAGCGAGATCGTGAAACAGCAAAAGGAAAATCCCGATATAGACGTGTTTACCGGGCTTCCCTTTGCGAATACCGTGGAAGAGAAAGATGCCGGGGAAACCTCCGAAGCGGCAGCCGAGCCGGAAGCTCCCGCCATGACGATGGAGGAACTTCAGGCGTACATAACGACCCTCGACCCCGAAACGCAGGCTGCCATGGCGGAGCAGATAGCTGCCGCTCAGCAAATGGGAATGCCCGACGATCAGATAGCCGCCGCTTTCGGCGAGCAGCTTGCCGTTCAGGCAGAGCCGCAGGAATCCTCTGAACCTACGGTTTCCCGTTCAACCTATGAGGAAAACCTTTCGATAATGGGCGTATCCGACCTTGACAATCCAAGCTCCATAAGCATTTACCCCATTGACTTCGAGTCCAAGGAGTACATCACCGACATAATCGACGACTACAATCAGCGGAAAACCGACGCGGGCGCGGACGACCTCTGCATACAGTACACCGACATTATGGGCATTATGATGAGCAGCGTTACCACGATCATCAACGCCATCAGCTATATCCTGATAGCGTTTGTTGCGATATCGCTGGTGGTGTCCTCGATAATGATAGGAATTATCACCTACATCTCGGTGCTGGAGCGCACAAAGGAGATAGGCATTCTCCGCGCGATAGGTGCGTCCAAAAAGGACATTTCCCGCGTGTTCAATGCGGAAACTCTCATTATCGGCTTTACGTCGGGAGCGTTGGGAATAATTGTAACTCTCCTGCTGAACATACCGATAAACATTATTATCGAGCACCTGACGGACGTAAAAAATCTCTGCGCGCTGCCCCCCGTGGGAGGAGCGGCTCTTGTGGCGATAAGCATGATACTTACCCTTATCGCGGGACTTATCCCCTCGGGCGTTGCGGCAAAGAAAGACCCCGTCGCGGCTCTCCGTTCGGAATAAAAAACATACAAAAAGAACGTCCCCGTTTAGGGTGAGGACGTTCTTTTCTGTTTTAGGTGCGAAATTTATTCAAGTCCGGTAAAACACGATATCGGCTTTGCCGGGAAACTCCTCTGTCTGTTCCTTTGAGCGGGAATTACTGCCGAAACGGCAGTCCGAGCGACGCCTTGTATTCCGTTCCCCACTGCGCCATGGCGTCAAGGACGGGAAACATTGAGCAGCCAAGTTCCGTCAGGGTATACTCTACTCTCGGCGGCACTTCGGGAAAAACCTCTCTTTTCAGCAGACCGTTTTCCTCCATATCCCGCAGATTGGCGGTAAGCACTTTCTGCGAGACGCCCGAAAGGGACTTTTTCAGCTCGCCGAAACGCTTTGTCCCCTCCCGCAGGTCGCGTATTATCAGCACTTTCCATTTGTCTCCTATGAGCATAAGGGTAGTTTCCACGGGACAGGGCGGCAGATCGTTTTTGTCAATCATTTTGTACCTCCGGTATTTTGATAATTTCAGTGTATCACATTTCCCGAAAAATTTCAAGAAAAAAATTTTCTGCGGATTTTTCCCATACCTGCGCAAATGTTACTTTTGGGTAACTATGCCACAAAAAAGTGCCTGCTTTACAAGCGAAAAAAGCTGTGTTATCATATGATCACAGGGACGGACGGGAAGTCCCGGAAAACCAAATGAAATTATCGGGAGGAATTATTATGGCAAATTTTAAAAAAGCAAGCGCAAACGGTACTGAAAGAGTTGAACTTCACGACCTGCTGGGACTTACCGGCGCGGAAATAAGCGTAAACTTTCTTCCTGCGGGGGCAGGCGTGCCGTTTGTTCACACCCACAAGCAAAACGAGGAAATTTACATCATTCTCGAGGGCAGAGGCAGCTTAACCCTTGACGACGAAAAGGTGGATATTGCGGCAAACGATTTTGTACGGGTCTCGCCGCCGGTAAAAAGACAGATTGCAGCTGCCGCGGACAGTCCGGTAAAATATCTGTGCGTACAGGTGAAAGAAAATTCTCTCGAAGCCTACACCGCCAACGACGGCGTTGTATTGGAATAACGCAAAAAAGCGACTGCTGTCTTTCCCGAGCCGAAATTCGGGAAAACAGCGGTTACTTTTGCGTTTTAAAATAAATTTTGCTGAAATTTTCAATTGGAGGAAATTATGACAAATTCCGAAAAAGAATTATTTTTGATAAAATATCTGCTTGCGGAAAGTCCGCAGTATAAAAATATGCCGATACCCGAAAATCCCGGGGAGCGTTTCGGGCTGTTCAGAAGCCTTGTGAACGTCCGTCCGCCGAAGCCCGTGAGCGGGGAATTTTTAGCCGTGCAGGACGAATTTCTGCAAGAAGAAACCGCCCGAAAAGGCGTTACCGATATTGCGGATTTAAATCCCGCCGAAAAAAATATTTATTTGTGGAAAGGCGATATTTCCGCCCTTAAATGCGGCGCAATTGTGAACGCGGCGAACTCTCAAATGCTGGGTTGTTTTCAGCCCTGCCACGGCTGTATCGACAATGTTATCCACACCTTTGCGGGGGTGCAGCTTCGTTTGAGGTGCGCCGAAATTATGGCGGAACAGGGCTTTCCCGAGCCCACGGGGACGGCGAAAATTACCCCCGCCTATAATTTGCCCTGCGAAAAAATTATTCACACGGTCGGACCTATCGCGGACGGCAGACTTACCGAAAAAAACTGCCATCAACTTGAAAGCTGTTACAATTCCTGCCTTGAAATTGCCGCCAAAAATAATGTGAAAAGCGTTGCTTTCTGCTGTATTTCAACGGGAGTATTCGGTTTCCCGCAGAAGGAGGCGGCGGAAATCGCGGTGCGGACGGTGAGAAATTTTATTAAAAATAACGGTATCGAGGTGATATTCAATGTTTTTAAACAGGACGATTACGAAATCTACCGCGAACTGCTCGGCTGAAATTTTGCGGCTTAAAGAAGCTCTGCAAAACGCCGAAACCGTTGTTATAGGCGCGGGGGCGGGACTATCAACGGCGGCGGGATTTACCTACACGGGGGAACGTTTTGAAAAATATTTCTCCGACTTTATAGAAAAATACGGGTTCAAGGATATGTACTCGGGCGGATTTTACCCCTTTGAGACTCCCGAGGAGCATTGGGCGTACTGGTCGCGGTACATTTTCATAAACCGCTATACGGACGCGGCAAACGGCGTGTACAAACAGCTTTTCGAGCTTGTGCGGGACAAGGATTATTTTGTGCTGACAACAAATGTTGACCACCAGTTTCAGAAAGCGGGCTTTGACAAAAAGCGGCTTTTCTATACGCAGGGGGACTACGGTTTGTTTCAGTGCGGTACGCCTTGCCATAACGAGACTTACGACAATGAAAAAACAGTCCGCGAAATGTTTGAACGTCAAGAAAATATGCGTATCCCCCCGGAGCTTGTGCCGAAGTGCCCGAGGTGCGGAAAGCCTATGACAATGAATTTGCGGGCGGACAACAAATTTGTGCAGGACGAGGGTTGGTACGCTGCCGCCGAAAGATACGAAAATTTTATACGCGCAAGAGAAAATTCCCGCATATTATTTTTGGAACTTGGGGTTGGGTTTAACACGCCCGTGATAATAAAATACCCGTTTTGGAAGATGACGGCGGGAAATCCGAACGCACTGTACGCCTGCGTAAATTCCGGCGAAGCGTGTTGTCCGCAGGAAATAAGCAAACGTTCCGTTTGTATCGGCATTGACATCGGCGAATTGATCGGGAAGCTGTCCGCCCGGTGACGGATACGGAATTTCCCGAAATCCAAAGAAGACATATTTAATAAAATTCGGGAATTTCCGCGCCGCATCAGCTGCGCGGAAATTTATTCCGCAGCTATTGACAAACTATGATAATTTATGTATAATATATTAATATGGATGTAGTATGTATAATGCCTGCTATAGGAGTGTGACGCAATGGGGTTTATCGGGGGCGTTTTCGTAGTCATAGCCGTGGTTATCGTGTTTATTGCGGCTTCCGTCGGCGTGATACTCAAACTGAGGAAAGGCGAGCCGCTGTTCGGCGATGAGGACGGAAAACGAATGATACCGAAACATATCGCCGCCGTTTTCGCCGTTATCGGTGCTTTTGGCATACTGCCGTACGCGTTTTGGCTGCTGATAGTTCCGGGGGTATGGGTGCTGCTGTGTGCCGCCCGCGGAAAGTCCTTAGATATAAAAAGCCTATTTAAAGCCGCCGAGTTTTTTCTTGCGGCTGTGGGAGCTGTGTTCTTTGTATTTATCACGGTCGGTCTTATTGCTTCCTTTTTTTCCGCTTTGTTCGGCGGTCAGCTAAGCCAATGAATACGGGACTGCGTTTCGTCCCGTATTGCAATATTATGAAAGGGCGGGTGCGGCTATGAAAATGAAAAGCAGCAGATTTCTTAAGTTTTTGAACATTATACTGCCGATAGTCATCGTATTGGGCGGAGCGGCGGTTTTCCTGCAAAACTATATTCACAACACCAGGGAACGGGTGTGCGTTTTCTCCGAAGCGGCTCGGGACGGAACGGCGTTTGATTTCGGCGATATAACCGTCGAGATCGTAACCCGCGGCGGCGATTCCGGCTCTTGGGAAAGCGAGAATTTTATGGATATAGACGGCAATCCGCTTTTCACTGACGCGGTTGGTACTATTTACGAAATGCTCGTCATAAACAACAGCGCCGACACCCTCAGCGACTGGACGGCTGTGGTATATATCCCCGAGGATATGAGCGTGAACAACACCTGGAACGGCGACTTCGAGTTCCACCAGGGCGTGCGTTCGGGCAGCGAAGCGGTGCAGACCCTGAACCTTTCCGAGTATACGCGGTACGACATAACCCTTGACAACTGCATAACCTCCGTGGGGGCAATGGTTCCGCTTTACGAGGGGGACTACTTCGTGTACTATCCCAATCCCGACATGGGCGAAATGCCTATCCCGCCGAAAAAGGAAAATTCCGACAAGGACAGCAGCGTAAGAATAGGCTTTATAATGTACATTGACCACAGGACGGTTGACTATGTGGCGGATTTCAGCCAAGGAGAGATACGCTACCATATGCACACAAGCGTGCTGAAAAATCCGTTTTTCTGGCTGATGTGCGTGCTGACCGTCATATGGATAAGCTGTATGCTGGCAATGATAATCATAAAGCTGAACCTGAAGCGTTTTATCGAACAGAAGAAGCGGGACGAAAAGGCTCTGGAGCAGATCATGCAGACGTTCGTCAATTTCATCGAAGCCAAAGACCCAAGCACCATGGGACATTCCCTGCGGGTGGCGAAATATTCGAGAATGCTGGCGGAAAAAATGGGATTTTCTGAGGACGAGTGTTTCCGTATGTACTGCATATCCCTTATGCATGACTGCGGCAAGATATATATTCCCGACGCCATACTCACCAAGCCCGGCAGGCTGACCGACGAGGAATACGAAATAATGAAAAAGCACACGGTCTACGGCAGCGAAATTCTGCGGGACTTTACCGCCATTGAGGGTATGGGTACGGGTGCGCTTTGTCACCACGAACGTTACGACGGCAAGGGTTACCCCAATGGAATAGCCGGGGAGGATATTCCTCTGATCGCCCGCATAATATGCGTATCGGACGCTTTCGACGCTATGAACAGCCGCAGGTGCTACAGAAACAATCTTTCGGAGGACGTTATCATCAGCGAGCTGCAAAACAACAAGGGAAAGCAGTTCGACCCGAAAGTAATCGACTGCCTGATGTCGCTTATCGAAAGCGGGGCTATCTCCATATCTGGGGACAACAGCGCGAATGCGTAGAAATTCCCGGGCGGGCAAAAACGCGCCGCTTTCGCTCACGTCCGTTGAAATCACCGTACCTCCGGCGGATTTCCATATCCGATCGGCGGTACGGTGATTTTTGCATATCGCATAAAATGTTTCAAAAAACGATTGACATTCGGTAAAATTTGTGATACATTATTATATGTTGGAAACGTTTACACAGAAAGGGTTATTACTATGGAAAAAATTTACGGCGTACATATGGGAGCGGCTGAATGCTCCGTTGATTTGGGGGACGGCTCGGAAAGGGGAGAGTATGTAAATCAGGACTACATTCTCCGCACCTTGGGCAGACCCCACCGCGGTATCAGTCTGATGTACTGCTACTATCCCCTTGACAAGGAGTGGCCGGGCAGGATCTCCGAGGTTATGAAGGACGCGGAGGTGTCCTTTCAGTGGGACTACCCCTATGACGACTATTTCACCTACAAGGGCGGCTTGAACGGCACAACCGACGACGAGCCTTTCACCTGTATGCGTGATGTCCGCCGCCACGGTCAGGACGTTATTCTCACGCTGACTATCGACCCGAACCTTACCGACGATTACCTTATCGCCATTGCAAAGGACTTGCGCCCCTTCGGCAGAATGATGCTCCGTATCAACCACGAGGCGACGGGGGATTGGTTCTCCTTTACAAAGCGCACCACCTATCAGGGCGTGGCTGACTTTTTTGTGCATTTCAGCAAAATTATCCACGAGTACGCGCCCAACGTCAAGACCATAGCTTGCATAGGCGGCGTCGAGCACCCCGAAAAGGGCAATGAGATCGAAATGGAAAAGGAGTTCGCCCAATGTATTCCCGAGGCGGACATATGGTCGGTGGACAAGTATATGGCTCTCCACTGGGGCTGGCCCTTTGACGTTGCGGAGCGGGGCGGCAAGAGCCACAGCAGAAGCAAGGTTCGGGACGTGTACAACCTTACAAAGCTCAGCTTCAACCGCTTTAAGGAGCTTAACGGCGGTACGCCCAAGCCTATGGTAATGTCCGAGTTCAACGCGGACGGCGACGTTACGGGGGCGTACGACCAAGCGGCAATGGTTAAGGAATTCTGCGACATTATGGAGGAGGACAACGCCGATTGGTTCAGCGGATTCACGTTCTATCAGTTCCGCGACAGGGGACGTCTCGGTCTGGAAATTCAAGACCCCAACAACGAGGACGTGGGCATACCTCAGCCGGTTATGGCGACATACAAGGATATTATTCACAGCGAGCGTTTTCTCCCAATGCTGGAGCAGTCGGAGGAAATTTCCCTGCCGGTAACTCTCCGCTGGGGCGGCTCGGAAGACGCGGAGGGAATTGCCATTCCCGTGAAATTCGAGAAAAACCCCCACTTCTGCGAGCTTTACTTCGACGGGGACGACGAGGGCAACTATATGATCGAGATAAACGGCAGGTGGTTCTACAAGTCCCCGAAAGCGAAGGTTATCGACCTGATGAGCGCGTTCTACGAAAAGCCTTTGAGCGGCGCGGCGGAAATGACGATAAAGCTGTTCGCCCCTCCCGCAAGCGGCGAGAACGATCCGTCGCAGGGCGACGATTGGGCGGGGAATTACTATTATACTGTGAAAAAGCTGCCGAGGGTGCGCGTTTTATGCGAACCTGTGGAGCTGTAAAATTATCGCCGCAAAACGGCAGCCGTGTGACGCAGCTGCCGTTTTTATGTTTCAAGGGAGCGGACTTTCGGTTTTTGCGAATATTTTTCCCTTGATATGAATATTATTAACCGATAACTTTTCCTGAAAGGTCGGCTGATTATGAATTACGATAATTTTTACCCGTTCTCCTATGAGCAACTGCCCTACGGTCTCGACGATCTCAAACCTTACATAAGCGAATATACCCTTTATTTCCACCATGACAAGCACTACAAAAATTATGTGGATAAGCTGAACGCGCTTATCAGGAACCGTCCCATGCTGCACAACGTCCCTCTTGAAGCTCTTACCAAAATGTCCGACGAAGATATCCGCACCAATGCGGGAGGCGTTTACAACCACGAGCTGTATTTTTCCTCCCTCACTCCCGACTATAAAGAACCGTCTCAAAAAATGCGGCAGCTCATCAGCGACAGCTTCGGTTCGGAAAAAGCAATGTGGGACGAGATCATCGAAGCGGGTCTGGGACTTGTGGGATCGGGCTATGTATGGCTTGTGCTCGACCGCGATGGCATGCTTGATGTTGTCGTCACGGACGATCAGGACGCCGTGGACTTTGACAAGTACACTCCCATTCTCAACATAGACGTGTGGGAGCATTCCTATTACCTCGACCGCCAGAACAGACGCGCCGACTATCTCAACGCCGTAAAGAATATCATAAACTGGGAAAACGCCGAGCGTATGCTCAATGCCGCCGAAACCGCCTGACATAATAAAAACGGAGAGAAATTGGGCAGGTAACGATACGAAGTATTGTACCCATGGAAGCCTTTTCTCTCCGTTTTTGTTTACCGTCTGCCGCTTTTGCCGGGTTTGTAGGAATAGTATTCCTCTATGTCCTTGTTCGCGAACAGCCGTATAAATGTGACCGCGCACATTGCCACGGCGGCGACATATATGACAAGCTTTATCACAAAGTCCTTTCCGAGATTCTGATTATCGGGGCTGAGCGCGTATCCAACCAATCCCGGATATATCAGCATAACGGTACACACGGTAAAGTAAAGCGTGGACATTATCTTCGCAAACTTTGACTTCAGGAGCATGAACAGTGAAAATACCACCGCTCCTATGGGGAGATAATCCATTATCGGGTGCGCACCGTCCGCATTGGGTTCTGTGAGATATATCAGCACAGCCGAAGCCAATCCGGTGGCAGCCGCGATAAGAAGCATTACAAATCCACGCTTTGCAGCCTTGGCTTTCTGCTCGTCCATGAGTTTTTTGTACATGGCGAGACTTTTTTTCTGATCGTATCCCTCGGGCTTTTTCTCCATCTCCGTTTTCAGGCGGGTCTTGATAAGTTCCTTTTCGTCTCTGTCGAGCTGTTCCTTCGCCATTATATCGGTGCTGTTTTTCTGCGACGGGAAATACTCGTCCGACATTTCGTCCAGCTTGGGACGGTTTTCAACCGACATGGCAAGGTCGTCCGCCTGCATCTGATTTTTCAGCGAGCTTATCATGGAGCTTTTGTCCGTTCGCATATCCTCCAGCTTTACGTCTATACTGTCGAGGGCTATGCTTTCCGCGGAAATGTCCTCAAGGCTGCCCGTATAGTCGTAGCTGTCGTCCTCGCCGTAGATGAAGTCAATATCCGCTTCAGCGTTCCCGTCGGCTGCGGGATTTCCCTCCGCAGCGATATCCTCCGCCGTAGGAAGATTTTCCACCTCTATCTCGAACTCTCCTATAACGTCGGGAGAACCCGTTCCGACAGCTTCCGGTCTAAGGGAGGAAGTATCGATTTTCATACTGATGTCGCCGCCGTTTTCCTCGTGAGGAAACCCGCCGTTCATAAGCTCATTTTCATTCGGACGCATTTTGCTCAGCCCTTTCCGCGAATATACAGAAACAAGGGGCGGACTTCAATAAGGAAACGCTTCCGTCACAGTCCGCACCCTTGATTTATATTTTGTTTTGTTTTTTATTCCGTTACCGCAATGGTCTCGGGGAAAATATTCGCCGTACTTTCCTGCAGGAAAGTGGTATTGACATAACCCTGGATTGTCGCGCCGTCCAGAACGGTTATTGTAGACGCCGTAATATTTCCCAGCACCACAGCGTCGGTCTTGAACTCTGCCTTGCCGCCGATGTCGATGTTGCCCTTTATCTTGCCGTTCATGTCAAGGTACTGAGCGCCGATGTCGCCCAGCAGGATACTGTCGCGGTCAAGCTGAACCTGTCCCTTTGAGGAAATGTTTCCCTGCATTGACGCGCCGGACATCACCGAGTTGTTGCACTCTATGTCTCCCACGACCTTTCCCGTAACGTTGATGTCCTTGGTGATCCTTACGTCGCCCTTTACGCTGCCGTCGATGTTGATGTTCGCAAAGGAGCGTATGTTGCCGTCTATGATCGTATTTCTGGAAATTATCGTAGTCTCCTCGGTCTCGTAGTAAGGCGTGTCGTTTCCGCCGCCAAATCTCGGAGGAGGATTATTGGGTACTCTCGGAGGCGTGGGCGGCATTCCTCCGCCGTAGTTCTGAGTACCGCTTCCGTAAAGTCCCTGCGGCTCGGTATAGCTGCGGGGACTTTGCGCCTGCGCACCCATTCCGAACGGGTCGGGAGCAAAGGGCTGAGATGGTCTCGCTCCGAAATCAGCCGCCGACTGAGCGTTTTTCACATACGGATTGTCGCTGTAGCCGGGAGCGGGTTCCGGTTCGGGCATACGCGCGGTTTCCCTGCTCGGTTCGGGTTCTTTGGTTTCCGCAAATTCGGACGCGGAGGAAAAACCGCCCGCCGAAGCGAACCCGTCCGAAACAACGGTATTGTCCGCCATAATGTCCTCCGTTTCGCCGTAAGGCTGTTCGGCGGCATATGGCTGTTCCGCCTTTCTCGGAGGGTCGATATACTTATCCAGCTCCGATCTTTTTTTCGATTCCTTTGAAAGGTCGTCTCCCACAAGACCGTCCTTTTTGAGGATCTCTTTGACCGCCTGATTAAAATTGTCCTTGAGACTCATTTTAATTACTCCTTATCCGTAATTTCGTACACATTTTGTTCTTATTTCAATTCCCTTGCCGGGAAGATTTTAACGGCGCGGTTCCGCGTCAGTCCCTATATGTAAACGTTGCGGGATTTACCGTATTGTCCAGCTTGTCGAACTTGTAACCGTCGCCGAGCAGCCTGTCTATAACGTCCTCGAGGACGAGCACCGTGTTTTCCTTGCTCTGGCTGTCGTGCAGCAGGACTATCGCCCTGTCCGCGGTATTGCTGTCAATGCCCGACATGATGTTGTTGTAGATGCTTGTCCAGTCAGCGCCTCTCACAGCGTCCTCGCCGCTGACGTTCCAATCATAGTAAACGAAGCCGCGTCTTGTCATTTCGGCGATTATCTGCATATAGGTAAACCTGTTGTAGTTATTTATAGAGCCGCCGGGAAACCTGAATATCTGCGGTTTGACCCCCGTGGCATTATAGACGCACATATATGTCTCATAAAAGTCCTCAAGGTAGCTTTCCACGCTTGCGTATATTTTTTCGTAGTCGTGAGAAATTGAGTGTATGCCGATAGTATGTCCCGCGTTTACGATATCCCGCATGAGCTGCTGTTCCTTTTCGCCCTCCCCTCCGCATACGAAGAAGGTTGCCTTTATGTCATATCTGTCAAGTATTTCCAGAATATCGCTTGTTCTGTCGGACGGACCGTCGTCAAAAGTAAGGTAGACAGTGCCGCTGTCCTCCTTGAAAGAGGAGGGGGGATTTTCGGCGTAAAGCTCGGGATACAGCTCCATGTAAGGCTCGCCGCCCGCGGAGAGCAAAGGCGCGGTTCCGTCGGAAGCTAAATCCGTATCGGCAAAAGCGCCGGGATTTTCCGCCATATAATTTTTGACATATTCGATGAAAACGCTTTCCTCGTCGCTGATAACGTCCAGCATTTCTTCGGGGGAATAATTTTTTGCCGCCATCACCAGGAAAATTCTCTCAATACTTGTTCCGTCGGGAATGACGACGTCGCCGGGGAAACTGTCTGCGGCAACTGCCTCGGCGTTTTTCTTTTCGGAAAAGTACTTAAATCCGAAAAAGGCGGCGAGAAACGTAGCCGCGGCTATCCAGGCAAAAAATACCGTATAAATGAGGTGCTTAAAAAATTTAACGCTGCCGAAATACATACCGGTTCCTGTCCATTCTCCGCGGAAAATCGGATCGGCTTCCCCCTCCGCGGCGGGGTGTGCAGCGGAAGCCTCCGTAAAGAAATACCTACACCTTATTATAATACACCTTTTTTTCTCCGATGTCAACAGAATAGCGTTAAATTTTCATAATTTGAATTTTATACATTGGGTATAAATTCCAATAACGAGCAGCTATCTTTGGTATCCGCAGTCTTTGCAGGTTCTTTGCGAGGCGTGATTTCTCCGACCGCCCCCAAACATTCCGCCAATAGTATTGTTATACTATATAATATACCATTTTAGGAAAAATGTCAACGCCGGCTGCGCAAATTATTCGGCGGACAGGAAAATATGTCCGCCGATCCGTTTATTTTTTTAAAATTTCTATTTACAAAAGTAAGATAATATGTTACAATTACATTGTAATTTTACGCAAAAAGATTTACATATTCTGAACGAGCAGGCAGGTCTTTTGTGCATATCCAATACGAAAGGAATGATATCAAATGTCGAAAACGATCCTGATAACGGGCGGAGCTTCAAGCGGCAAATCAAGATGGGCGACCACCTACCTTGCCGCCTGCGACTACGTTCTTTATCTGTGCGCGTCGGAAAAAGTCGACGCGGACACACTGAACCGCATAGAATTCGGCAATAAGCAGAATTTCGTCGAGTGGGACATCAAACCGGGAATCACCGAAAATCCCTCCGAACACTTTACCGACCATAAATTTGTCATCTTCGACAGCCTTGCCGCCTATACCGCAGGCATAATCGGAAAGATGTGCCCCGACATTTCCTCAATGACCCACGAAAAGGAAAAGGAAATCGAAAAGCGTATCGTCACGGACGTTACCGATATGTTCGACAGCATTATGGCTATCGACGGAACTATGGTCATAATTACCCTTGAAACCGGTTTCTCCATCGCTCCCGAAAAGCAGGATCAGGCTGTTTTCAGAAAAATACTCGGCGTAGTAAATCAGCGCGTCGCCAATATGTGCAGCGAGGTCTATCTTTCCGCAAGCGGAATCCAGTTCAAAATCAAATAATGAAAGGATAGTGTAACCCATATGACTTTTCAGGAATTTATCATGCAGGCACGCTCCCTCGGAGCTTCCGATATTCACCTTACAGTGGGCGCGCCCACCGTTGTGCGCATAAACGGCGAACTCCGCAAATTCGGCGAACTGAGCGACACCGTTGTTAACCGCACCATTCTTTCCATACTCTCCGCCGATCAGGAAAAGCTCCTTACCGAGGGTCACGACATCGATTTCAGCTTCGAGATCGCAAACGGCGCGAGACAGCGCGTGAACGTGTTCCGTCAGAGCGGACGTCTTGCCGCTTCAATAAGACTTCTCAACGACAGGATACCCACTCTGGAAGAACTGAAAATGCCTCCGGTGCTTGCCGAGCTGGCGCAGAAAAAGCGGGGACTTATCCTTGTGACCGGTCCTACCGGTTCGGGAAAATCCACTACCCTCGCGGCTATAATCGACAGCATCAACAAGAACCGCGCCTGTCACATCATTACCATCGAGGATCCTATCGAGTACCGCTATGTGCAGGACAAGGCTACCATTCACCAGCGTGAGATAGGCAGGGACGTGGATTCCTTCAGCAACGCCCTGAGAAGCGCGCTTCGCGAAGACCCGGACGTTATCCTCGTCGGCGAGATGCGCGACTATGAGACCATTTCCCTTGCCATGACCGCCGCCGAAACCGGACACCTGGTATTCGCCACTCTGCATACCTCCAGCGCGGCGCAGACAATCGACAGAATTATCGACGCCTGTCCTCACGACGCGCAGGAGCAGATCAGAGCGCAGCTTTCCAATATGATACAGGGCGTTATCGCGCAGACGCTCGTTCCCACCGCAGACGGCAAAAACCGTATCGCCGCTCTCGAAATAATGGTCGGAACCGACGCTATCAGAAACCTTATCCGCACAAACAAGATCGCGCAGATGGAGTCCACAATGCAGTCCAGTTCCCGTCAGGGAATGTGTACGCTTAACGACACGCTTTCCAAGCTTTACAAAAAGGAGCTTATTTCCTACGAATCGGCTTTGGAATTCAGTACCGACAGGGCGGAGCTTGAAAAGGTCATTCGCTCCATGGCGGGATTTTAAACGAGAATATCAAAGACGTCCTGCCGTTGAATATGGCAGGACGGCTTTATTTGTTTTGTTACGGAATGTAATTCGTACATTATCCGCGGGGAAGCCATACCCGCATTTGATTTTCCCCCCGGTTGCCCCAAGTATAGTACGGCACAGCCGTCAGCTCCTCGGGGACTTTTTCCGGCTTTTCAAAGGTGTACAAACCGTTCGTTTCGGCGGTTCTGTAACCTTTTGCTTTCAGCGTTTCCGCTCCGCCGAGAGCGGGATTTTTTTCGCCCAAAGTGATTTCCGCCGTGTCGTCAAGAACGAGGGAAAGCACGTCCCCGCCGTTGTCGACCCCCTCGAAGCAGTACACAAGAGCGCCCCTCTGAACCGCCGCGCAGCCCGTATTTTCAGCCGCCTTTGAGGTTGAGTACACAAAACGCGCCCTGCCGTCAAGGGTGAGGGTAACAACGTCCCCCGCCTGTACTTTTATGTAGGCATACCCCTGCTTGATCTCGGCAGGAATTTCCCCCGACGCGCCCGTCAGGGAAGTTTTTTCGCTCCAAGCGGGTATGCGGACAGCCAATGTCCCCCCTCCCGACAGAACGGTGTACTTCACCGTAAAGCCGTACGGGAAATCCGTTTCGCACCGCAGTTTCATTCCGAAAGAAAAATCAACTTCCCCTGCGGCGTAAAGGTGGCAGTACGCCGTATTGTCCCCCTCGCCGTAAGCGTATGTACCGAAGGCGGCAACCGTCCTCGCCACATTGGGGGGACAGCAGGCGCAGGCGAACCACTCGGGGCGGGTGGGCTTGTCGTGCCAATGAGTGGCGGCAACCCCCGAAATCCCCGGGATAACCTCAAGAGGATTGACGTAGAAAAACCGCTTGCCGTCAAGCTGCATACCCGCCAGAACCGTGTTGTGGAACGCCTTTTCCATAATGTCGGCGTAACGTCCGTCGGGGCGGTTTTCCAGCATACGCGAGGCGAAAAACATCAGTCCGCAGGAAGCGCAGGTCTCGGCGTAGGCGGTGTCGTTGGGCAGGTCGTAGTCCACCGTAAAAGCCTCCCCAATGCCCGTCGAGCCGATACCCCCCGTGACGTACATACGCTTGTCGGCAATGCTGTTCCAAAGTCTTTCGCAGGCGGCAAGCAGCTCCCCGTCGTCGGTTTCGGCGGCAAGGTCAGCCATGGCGGTGTACAGATAAACCGCCCGGACGCTGTGTCCAACCGCGTCGGTCTGCTCACGGACGGGAGCGAAGCTCTGCTGATAGTAACCGTCCTCGGCGTTGTTGCCCCACACGGTCCAGTCCCGCAGCTCCTTTTCTTTTTTGTAGAACTCGCCGCCGTTCTCGCCCCTTGCGTTGATAAAATGCTCCGCCAGCTCGAGACAATGCTTCTCCCCCGTTGCTCGGTACATTTTCAGCAGCGCAAGCTCCACCTCGGGGTGTCCCGGATAACCCTCATGCTTTTCGGTGATAAAATGTTTGTAAATGTGTTCGGCGTTTTTCAGCATAATTTTCAGCAGCTTGTCCTTGCCCGTGCCTTGACGGTACGCCACAGCCGCTTCCATAAAATGCCCCGCACAGTACAGCTCGTGCCCCTCCAAAAGGTTCGTCCAGCGCTTGTCGCGGTCTTTTATTGTAAAATATGTATTTAAGTACCCGTCCCCGTCCTGAGCTTCGGCGATAATGTCTATGAGACCGTCGGCGGTTTTTTCCAGGTTTTCGTCGGGGTAAAGGGCAAGGGAGTACCCCACGGCTTCAAGCCATTTCGCCGCGTCGCTGTCCTGAAAGACCATACCGTAAAAGCCGTCGCCAACGTCCTCACCGCGAAGAGCCGCGGCGGCGTTTTTGAAATTCTGTATAACGTGGCTTTTTTCCGCGCCTTCGGCTTTGTCGCAGAGAACGTCGTACTGATAGGGTATAACGACTTCGCGGACAAGCTTTTGATACCTGCTGATAAAGCCCTCCGAGGGGGTAAACTGTTTTATTGAAATCTGTTTTTGGGACTTCATGGAAATTACCTCCGTAAAAAATTATAAGATTATAAGAATATGCTGAAAAAATTATACAATATTTTTCATATGAAATCAAGAGGAATTTCCGTACTGCCGCGTTTTTAAATTTCCCGAAGCAAGAAGCCGATATTGAAATTTGTCCGCGGATATGCTAAAATATATAAGTACGCTCCGCCGCGCTGTTTCTGTTACGGGAACACGGACGGAAAGTCTGCGGAGCAAAACGTCTGCTGAAAGGAGGACGCATTTTCTCACGAGGGAAAATGACCGTAAAATGAAAAAACAAGTTTTTAACCCGTTTCTGCCGATCGGCGAATGTATCCCCGACGGTGAACCCCACGTTTTCGGAGACCGCGTTTATCTCTACGGCTCTCACGACAAGGAGGGCGGCGAGACCTTTTGTATGCTGGACTACACCGTATACTCCGCGCCCGTCGACGACCTGTCCGATTGGAGACGCGAGGGCGTGATCTACCGCGCCGAACAAGACCCCGGATATTCGGAAAGAAGCTTCATGTACGCTCCCGACGCTGTACGCGGAAACGACGGCAGGTACTACCTGTACTACTGTATGTCGGGCAGGGACGGCGTGGGCGGCTATTTCGGTCCCATAAGCGCAGCCGTATGCGACACGCCCGCCGGCAAGTATGAATATCTTGGCTTCGTCAGAAACAAGGACGGTTCTCCCATGAAAAAATACGTCTGCTTCGATCCGGGCGTTATCAACGACGGCGGCGTTATAAGGCTTTACTACGGCACTCGGTACGACTTCGAGGAGCGTGAGGATTTCCCCAATGAGGAGCTTATCGCCGCAGAAATGAATATGTTTGGCAAAAGCCGGGAGGAGATTTTGGAGTACGCAGAAAAGGACAGCGTTATGGGCGCGGTCTCCGTCACGCTGGAGGACGATATGCTCACGGTCAGGGACGAGCCTCGGCACATAATCCCCTATAGGGTAAAGGGTACGGATTTTGAAGCGCACCCTTTTTTCGAGGCAAGCTCCATGCGCAGGGTGGGGGACAAATATTACTTCATTTACTCGTCGCAAAAAAATCACGAGCTTTGCTATGCGGTGAGCGATTTCCCCGACAGAGACTTCCGTTTCGGCGGTACGATTGTTTCCAACGGCGACGTGGGCTTTAACGGACGGAAAGACGAGGACAGGCTTAATATGACGGGAACTACCCACGGCAGCATTGAAAACATTAACGGACGGTGGTACGTCTTTTATCACAGGCTGACCCGCAAATCCGACTACAGCAGACAGGCTTGCGCCGAGAGGATAAACATTGCGGAGGACGGCTCCATTGCCCAGGTCGAGATGACCTCCTGCGGACTGAACGGGGGTGCGCTGCGGGCGGAGGGAACTTACCCCGCTGTGATAGCCTGCAATATCACAAACGGACATATGCCCCACGGTTCGAATAAGATTTACACGGACAGCTTTCCCAACTGCACTCACAGGGACGGCGCAAACGGCAGGGAAAGATTTATCGGCGAGATCGGGGACGGTACGCTCGTCGGCTACAAATATTTTGAGTTTGACGGCAAGGTGACTTTCACGGTGACGGCGCGTTCCGAAAAGGGCGGCTGCTTTGAGGCGTCGGACAAACCGAACGGCACTCCAAAGGCTGTTGTTGAAATTCCGCCCTCGGAGGATTGGACGGATTTTTCCGCAGTTCTCGATATGGGAAAGGGAGTATTTCCGCTGTACTTGAAGTTTAGGGGAGAAAACGCCGAACTTAAAGAGATAGGGTTTGAGAAATTATAAATAAAAGGCGCAAAGCCTTGAAAAGCTCTGCGCCGGGTATTTTGTGATATGATGGTCAACTGCCTGATTTCTCCTGTTTATTTACCGCATTGCGGAGTTTGTCAAGCATAAGGGGGTCGGAAGTTTCAACAAATTTGATGAATGTAACGATCTGCGAATCCGTCAAGCCGATAGTCTCTAAACCTTGAATAACGTTAAAGGTCTCTTTATTTGTCATATCTTCATTCACCTTCTTTCACATCCTTTCCAATATGATGTCAATTATTATTATAATGTTTTTTTTTAGTTTGTCAAGATATACAGACTATTTTATTTCTATAACGGGAAGATAAAATTATTGTTAAAATAAAAAAATCCTCGAAGCGAACGCCGAGCTTAAAGAAACGGCGTAAATATTCCGAGGAAAATTTTTCGGATTAAATGCGTAAATATCGGGGAACGGCGGCGCCTGTTCCCCGATCGCGTTATGATTGTTTCTCCGGCTTCATACCAGCAGCGGCTGAAGCTGAACCTTGTTCAGCGCCGCCTCTATCGCTTCGGGTATTCTTTCAAAATCAGCGGAAAGCGACCTTGGCTTCGCTTCGTGATCGTCCTGACCGAAGGGAACGAAAAACACGCTCTTGCAGTTAAGCAGCGCGCCCAGATTTTTCGCCGACCCCGCAAGCCCGTCATTGGTGGACGGAGCTATAATAAGCGGATAAGCGTTCCTTATATGAGACTTCGCCGCCATTGTCACGGGGGTGTCTATTATCCCCGCCGCAAGCTTTGCCATGGTGTTTCCCGTACAGGGCGCGATGACAAGGGCGTCAAACATTCTTTTGGGACCTATCGGCTCCGCGTCCTCGATAGTCCTTATGACCTTTCTGCCCGTGACCTTTTCAAGGTAGGCAATATGGTCGGCGGCTTTCCCGAACCTTGTGTCCAGAGCCGCCGCGTTGAAGGACATTACCGCCGTGACCTCCGCGCCGTCCCCGATAAGACGTTCGAGCTGCGCGAACGCTTTTGAAAAGGTGCAGAACGATCCGCATACCGCAAAGCCGATTTTTTTTCCTTTGAGGTCAGCCATCAAGCTCACCCCTTTCGGCTTCTTTTTCCCGCAGGATATTTCCCACCGTCTCCGCAATGACTTCTCCCGACGTGACGGGAGCGACCTTTCCGGGCAGGGACAGCAGCCATACCGTTTTTACGCCCAGCATTCCCGCCGTGTCAAAATCAACTCCCCCGGGTTTGGAAGCAAGGTCTATCACAAGACAGCCGGGACGAGTTTTCCTGAGCCGTTTTTCGTCCAGTATAACTGCGGGAACGGTGTTGAATATCACATCAAAACCGTTCAGCAGACCGTCCATATCGTTTATAGCGACGGACGCGCAGCCGTAAACCCTTGCCCAGGCAAGGTCGGCGTATTTTCTCGCGGCGACGGTTATTTTCGTATGGAAACCCGACAGTGTGTCGATAAGCACTTTGGCTATCCGTCCCGCGCCGAGAATGAGTATGCGCCGTCCCGAAAGAGTGGTGGCAAGTTCCTCCATGGCGACCTGCACAGCGCCCTCGGCAGTGGCTACGGCGTTAAGTACGGCAAATTCCTCGCGGACTGCATAGTCCGTCACGTCCGCTTTTCCGCTCTCGAATATCTTCCGCACCTCGGGGGTGATAAGACCTCCGAAAACAAAGCCCCCCTCTTTTACTGCGGGGACAAGGCTTTCGAGGGAAATAGTCCCGCCCGAGTAGGGTGTGCGGACGGTCACTCCGTCGGGAGACGCGGGCAGCGGCAGGATAAGGCAGTCCGCTCTTTCTTCCATGTCGGATATTCTGCCGACTGCCCTCACATTTTCCGGCATGGCGACATTCCCGTCGAAGCCGGCCGCATAGACTTTGTTGTTCTCGGCAAGTTTTTCGGCGAGAGTTACAAAACGCAGATCTCCCCCTGCGACTAAAAATGTTCTGTTCATATGCAAACTTCCTTTCCCGTCCGTATAAGTTTGTTTCAATTTTCGGACGGCTTCAAAGATAGGTGGTTTATTCATTTTCCCTTATATAATATGTTTGAAAAGGGAAAACGGTACATCTATGAAAGTCGGCATTGCAGTGATGTAAATTGTAATTTAGCGCAGAACGAGTAGCGGATTTTTTCCGCGGCGAAGCCGCGGCATAGCTGGTCCAGCTGAGCGCAGCTGGCGAGGTTTCCAAAGGGCGAGAAGCCCTTTGGTCGCGCTCCGCAGAGCGCGAAATCCCTTTCGTTCCGAACGGTGAAA
>JAMPIC010000017.1 GCA_023663025.1 Prevotella sp. | reverse complement strand
ACTGTTTTCAACGAGACAAAATTATGTTGGGTTTCCCGGCGTAACTATAGGTCTGCTTCGTCCAAAACGTCCCACCGGGACGTTTTGGAGATATATTTTGCCTCGTGCATGACAAAGGAGGGGCGGTCGTGTTCGCCCCTCCTCGAAACGCTGTCGCGTTTCTCACCTCCCTCTCCGTTCGGAACGAAAGGGGATTTCGCTCCCTGCGGGGAGCGACCAAAGGGCGCTGCCCTTTGGAAACCTGCCGCCTTTGAAAAGGCGGGCGAAACTTTTAGTCGCGGCTTCGCCGCCAAATACTTGTTACATGTTCTGCGCTAAATTACAATTTACATTCCGTAGCAAAAAGGACGCTCCCAATCCGGAACGCCCTTTTATAAATTTATCAATAAAATCCTCTTCTGTTTTTAACGACAACAATTATCACAACAACAATCACCGCGACTACAACAGTCACAATAACGATGGGAACAATCGGAATGCTGTTGCTGCCCGATGTCTGCGCTTCCGTTGCGGCAGTAGTTGCGGCTGTTGTTTCGGCTGCCGTTGTCTCAGCTTCGGTAACTGCTTCGGTCGTAGTCGCAGCCGTGGTGGTCGTGGTTACTTCGACCTCCTCGCAGTTTGTGACAACAAACTTTGTGACTTTCATTTTGATGCCGCAGTCGCCCAGATGTACGGCGTCAACCGTGGAAAAATCGTCGCTTCCGTATGCCGCTGCCATTTCGTCATAACCGAAAACGGCGGAAGTCTCGTCAAACTCATAAGGCGTGATCTTCGCCCAAATGTCGGGGTCGGCAGTTGAATAATTCTGGAAAACCAGTTCCACGGGGGCGTTGCTGCTGTTCCACTCTCCGTCAAGCTCATACTCCACCTTTACCTCTGTATCGGGAGTGATCCGCGAACAGTCAAACGCCGCTTTATCATATGTGACCGACTGACCCCAGGAACCGTTGGTCATTTTTGCCAGTATAACTTTAAGCTCCACATCTTCCGTTGCCGCCGAAACGCAAACCGACATGACCGCGGCAGTCAAGCACAAAATCACCGCCGAAAGAACCGTCTTTAAAAATTTCTTCATATTCTCTCTCCTTATCCTATATAAAAATCAAGACACATATTAATTTTACTTCATTTAAGCTGATATGTCAACCTCATTCGGAATTTTTAACACATAGCACAAATTTAACGCGTTCTTAAAGGATTTCGTTCGTTAATTTGACAATACCGACGAAAATCACTGTCGTCATACGAGAAACAACTCGGCGGCAAGCCGTACCGAATTTCCCGAATATTCCGCCCCGCTGCGGGAAAAATACATATCGCAAAGCGCTAAACTCTTGCATGGAAAGGAGATTTTTATGAACGCGGGAAAAATCATCATCAACGAGATAGACAGCCGTCTCGAGCGGCTCGGAGACCATTATCGCGACAAAAAGGATACGGACGGAAATCCGTTCGGCGAAATGCTTTCCGCCGAATCCAAGCTGCTGAACACCGCGCTGGCGGGGGAGCTTCGCAGCCTGAAAGAGTTCGTGCAAAAAAACGTGGGCGAGGGGGATTAGCCTTTTTCCTTAAACGCCCAGCCGTCCAGACCCGCGCGGCGCATCGCCCCGAAAATGCGGTCGGAGAAGCCCTTGTCGGCGCTGTCCCGTTCCGCAAGGAAGCGCTTCGCCGCCTCCCGGGAGGTGTGTCCGTCCGCGGGACATTTTGATTTTACCACTTCGAGACCGTTTCGTTTCGCCGCCCGCCGTATCTCCTTTTCGGGCGCGAAAACGAGCGGTCTTATCATCGTGATGTCCTTGCGGGAGAGGTAGCTTTTTGGCGAGAAACAGCCCAGTCTGCCCTCGTTGAAAAGGTTCATAATGAACGTCTCCACAACGTCCTCGTAGTTGTGCCCCAGGGCGATTTTGTTGCAGCCAATCTCCTTAGCCGCGTCGTGGAGCGCGCCCCGCCGCATACGCGCGCACAGGCTGCACGGGTTGCTTTCCTTGCGGACGTTAAAGACGATTTCGCCGATGTCGGTGCGTATCAGTTTAAACTCGATACCCATTTCGGCGCACATTTTTTCAACGGGGGAATAGTCCCCGTCAACGCCGCCGAAGCGGGGGTCGAGAGTGATTGCCGCAATGTCGTAGTCGATACCGATAAAGCGTTTAAGCATAAAAAGCCCCTTTAAAAGCACAAGGCTGTCCTTGCCGCCCGAAACGCCCACGGCGATTTTGTCGCCGTCCTGTATCAGGTCAAATTCCTGAATTGCTTTTCGCATATAGCCGAGTATTTTTTGCATTTTAAATCTCCAATTTACTATTATGTATTTATTTCATCAAATATATGCAAGTGCAACCTCGTCAGCATTTAATGTAATGTTTGAACCGTCCATATAGTCAATATCTATTGAATTTATTTCAACATATCGTGCAGTTGAATTATATAAAAGGGTTTCAAATTCAGTTTTTATAGTTAGTGTATCATAATCTGTTTCAGGTATTGCAAAACGAGTGCGTACCCCCGTATTAGGGTCTATATCAGGTCCGCAATAGCAAAATCCCAAATCATCATCAAGTAAAACAGAGTCCCTATAATTATATTCATTATAGTAATACAAGTCACTTGCATCCCACCAAGTTGTTTTTGCAAGTTCTATTTTATCAGTAATTGGTTCAATGGGACCAGTCAATTTACATCTAAATGTGCTTTTCTTTGATATTTCATCGTAAATTATATCATTTACAGCATTATAAACACTTATTTCAAAAGTAATGTATTTAATTTGCTTATTGGAATTATTACGCCAATAAAAAGCAATATCTACTCCGTCAGCAGAATTAATATTTGTAACTTTGGCATCTGTAATTCCAATAATTGATTTTATTTCTTCTTCGGTCATACTTTTAGCGGTTGTTGTAACTTCAGATGTTTCTTCAATTGTTGTAGTTGTTTCTTCTGTTGTAGTAGTTATTGTTGTTTCTGTTATCTGTTGCTTTAATTCTTCATTTTCGGCTCTAAGGCTTTCAAGTTCGGCACTAAGTTCCGCCGAATTATCAGAACCGCAAGAAGTCAAACCAGTAAGGCACATTGCCAACATTAAACATACGCTAAAAATTTTTTTCATTTTAAATTCCTCCAAAATAATTTTATTTTATTACAGCAGAATTATTTCTGCAAAGTACCGCGAAACAGCGTTATATTTAGCATAATTATACAATTTACTCCCAAAATCTGCCCAATTCCGTCACGCCGATTTTATCGGCGGCGGCGTTCTCGGAGCGTATTTCAAGCCTGTTCAGACTGCCGTCCCGAATGTAGGTCATACCCATAAACACGCTGCCGCCCTCGGCGAAAATTTCCGCGTAAGCCGTGTCTATGATAATCCGCACACTGCCGCCGCTTAAGGGGGCTTCTCTGTCAAGACATTTCAGCGAGCCCTTTTCCCTGCTGTACTCAATATCCAAGCCGAAAAGCGAGAAAGTATATGAGGAACATTCCGCAAAATCCAGCGTAATATCATAGCATTTTCCCGCCGTCTTAAAGCTGAACGGCTTGTCCTTTTCAATGCGGACGTTTTCAAATATTTCCGTTTTTTTGTACAGCTTTTCGATTTCCGCCACAGGCTCGGCGCAGAGCCGCAGCTCGCCGTTTACCGTTTTCAGGGACATATTTTGGGGGACGTTCATCACGCTGCCGAAAGGCATTCCCGGGATCACAACCGTGGCGAAAGCCGTGCGTATTCTCCTGCTGTCGGGGACGTCCGTCCAGGACTGCGCCGCGTAGGAATTATTGCCGTAATTAAGCCGTTTTTCTCCGCTTTCGGCAGTGAATTTCTCTCCGTCAAACCCGCCGATAAGATACCTGTCCGAGGCGGCGGAAAACACCCACTTGACGTTGCTTTTGTCCCCGTTGGCGGCAAGTGGGTAAAAGTCGGGACACTCCGCGTCCTCCGCCAAGGTTACCCGCTGAAATTCCTCCCAGTCGAGAAGATTTTTCGATTTGAACAGAGCGAACTCATGTCCCTCCAGAAACAGAGCCATTATGTACATATCATTCGGTTCATAATAAATTATTTTCGGGTCGCGGTTGCCGCCGCAGATTTGCTCTATAAGCGGCTTTTCGCGCTTTATGAAGGTGTTGCCGCCGTCAACGCTGTAGGCGAGATTTTGCGTAAACGGCTTGCCTTTGGCGGTTTCCGAGGTGCTTCCCGCACAGGTGTAGAACAGCAGGAGCACATCGTTTCCGTTCTCTTTGAGACCCGTAACGTTCCGCCTGTCGACAACGGCAGAGCCGGAAAACATCGTGCCGTTTTCATCGGGGAAAAGGGCAATGTCCCGTTCACGCCAGTGAATGAGGTCGTCGCTTTCGGCATATCCCCAGTGCATATTTTCCCAGGTGACCGCAACGGGGTTGTGCTGATAAAACATAAGGTACTTGCCGTTATAGTAGGTCAGCCCGTTTGGGTCGTTGAGCCAGCCCCGCTTTGCGGTAAAGTGGGCGTAAGGGCGGTATTTTCCGCAGTAATCGGTATCCGCGCTGTCGCTTTGGCGGAAGTTCAGGTCAATGTCCCTGTCGCACTCTATGCGGATTTTTTTGCCCATAAACCGCTCAACGTTCAGCGGAAATTCATAGTCCGGCTCTTCAAAGTCAATCGCCGCAACAAAGTCGTAAACGAGCTTACCGTCGATATAGAACAGCACCCGTTTATTCTGCCCGTGATGGCTTGCGGGGACAATGAGATATTTTTTATCGCAGTAAAATTCCATAAAAATCAATTCCTTTCACATTTTATTTATAAGCGTTTCAATTTCGTTTTTTTCGGGCATAACAGCAAGCGCGCCTTTTCGCGTTGTGACGATAGCCGCAGCCGCATTGGCAAAACGCAGCATTTCCTCAAGTTCGGCTTGCGTAAAATCCTTTAAGCCGTTTTCGAGAATATAATTCAGCGCACAGGCGCAGAACGTGTCGCCCGCTCCCGTTGTTTCTGCCGTCTGCACTTTAAAGGACGGCATTTCGGCGCAGGCGTTATCCGAAAAGGCAAGACTGCCGTCTTTTCCCAAGGAAACCAGTATAAGAGGTATACCGTACCTTTTTTTCAGCTCAGCCGCCGCCTTTTTGTAATTCTTTTCGCCTGTCAGCCACTCAATTTCGTTATCGGAAATTTTCAGGATACCGCAGTTTTCCATTCCCCAAAGAGTGCGCTCCTTTGCCGTATCAAGACTGTCCCAAAGCGGCTCTCTTATATTCGGGTCAAAGGAAATCAACGCTCCCGATTTTTTAGCAATCGTCACCGCCTTTTCGGTGGCAGCGCGGCAGCAATCGGAGGTCATTGACAAAGTACCGAAATGAAAAATCCTGCAGTTTTGTACAAGCTCTTCCTTAACATCTTCGGCGGAAAGCATCATATCAGCTCCGGGGTTACGATAAAAGGAGAAATCCCTGTCGCCGTTTGCAAGGGTATGCACAAACGCCAGCGTTGTGTTTACGGTTTTGTCGGCAGCAAGTCCGCTTATGTCAATTCCCGCGTCGGAAACGACTTTTTTCAAACGTTCGCCGAAACCGTCGGAACCTACCTTGCCGATAAAAGCGGTTTTCCTGCCGAGCTTTGACAGCATTGCAAGGACGTTACAGGGCGCGCCGCCCGGATTTTCCTCCAAAAGAGGGTTGCCCTGCGGACTTATGCCGCTTTCCGTAAAATCAATCAAGAGTTCTCCGAGCGCGGTTACGTCTATATTTTTCATTTGCGTACTCCTCTCCTGTAATTTTGTTTGATATGGAACATCACCCGTTTATCCCGCCCGTGACGGTTTGCGGGAATAATGAGATATTTTTTATCGCAGTAAAATTCCATAAAAACCGTTCCCTTATTTAATTAATAATTTTTATAAACCGTTACACGTTCAAAAAATTATTAATTTGCAATTCCAACAATTATTAATTACTTCTGCAAAGTCCCGTGGGACAGCGCCGTCAAATACGCGTTGATAAACCCGTCCAGATCCCCGTCCATAACCGCGCCGATGTTGCCGTTCTCGAAATTGGTGCGGTGGTCTTTCGCAAGAGTGTAGGGCATAAACACGTAGGAACGTATCTGCGCGCCCCAGGCTATCTCTTTCTGCACGCCCTTGATGTCCTCGATTTTTTCCAAGTGCTCCCGCTCCTTTATCTCCACAAGCTTCGACATCAGCATTTTCATTGCGTAATCCTTGTTTTGGTACTGGCTTCTTTGAGTTTGGCAGGACACCACAATTCCCGTTGGCAAATGGGTAAGCCGCACCGCCGAGGAGGTCTTGTTTACCTTTTGTCCCCCCGCGCCGCTTGCGCGGTAGAAGTCGATCTCCAGATCCTCGGGACGTATCTCTATATTCGTGTCCGCCTCTGACATTTCGGGCATTACCTCCAGCGAAGCAAAGGAAGTATGCCGCCGTCCCGAGCTGTCGAAAGGCGATACCCGCACAAGACGGTGTACGCCCATTTCCGACTTCAAAAAACCGTAGGCGTTCGGTCCCTCGATAAGCAGGGACGCGGACTTTAACCCCGCTTCCTCGCCGTCGAGGTAGTCCAGCGTAGTGACGGTGAAACCGTGGTTTTCCGCCCACATTGTGTACATACGGAAAAGCATCTGCGCCCAGTCCATAGCCTCCGTGCCCCCCGCCCCCGCGTGGAACGTGAGAATGGCGTTCTTGCCGTCGTACTCCCCCGTCAGCAGGGTGGTCAGTTTCATAGCTTCAAGCTCTTTTTTGAAACGGTCGGCGTCCCGTTTTATCTCCTGGGCGGTGTCCTCGTCCTCGTCCTCCTCCATGGCAAGCTCGATCATTGTGAGAGCGTCCTCCAGCTTTTCGTTCAGCTTGCTGTAGCTCTCCACGGCCGCCTCGTGGCGTTTGATTGTCTGCATAACCTTTTGGGAGTTTTCGATGTCGTCCCAAAATCCGTCCTTTCCCGACTGCTCCTGCAATTCGGCGATTTCGGCTTTCGCCTTGTCGATGTCTAAAATTTCGTAAAGCTCTTTCATATCCTTGCGGTAACCTTCAAGCTCCACCCGAAGTTCGTCAAGCAATAACATAATAATTTCCTCCTGTTAAAAAATACAATAAATTTTCCCGCCCCTTGAGGGGGCTTTGTCAAAATAAATATCAGCCGCTTTGAAAGACTGAGCCTTTACCCTTTTAAGCGTACTATGTCAAAAAAGGTAAATTGCTCCCACGGGTAACAATACTTCCGTATCGCTGCCTGCCTAATATGGGGTGACATTCGCGGCGGGGCGTTCCCCGCTCAGAACAAAGTGTTCCTGTACTCAATAAAACTTTTTATCATAAAATCAATCCTTTTAAAAATATACAATAAAATTATACAATATTTTCCGCCTTTTTTCAATACCTTATTCCACGTTTATAACAATCAATTTTCCGCGGTTTTTTTGAGACGCAACATTTTTACCGTAACAACCGTAGGGCGGGAGCAAGCCCCGCCCTACGGTTTCCGTTTTTTCTCCATAACATCATAACACAAATAATCCCCGTTGTCGGTGAGGATTTTGCGGTACTCTTTTTCGGCATAGCCGCGCTTTACATATATCCCTTTTGCGGGCAGCGAGGAATCCAGCCGAACCGTTTCGGAATACCCGAAAATCATATTTTCCGCAAAATCAAGGAGCTGTCCGCCGAAGCCGTTTCCCTGCCGCGAGGGTATCACGAACAGCCTTGCGATTTCGTTTCCGTCAATTGTAACCGTACCCGAAACCGCGCCGTTTTCCTCAAAAACGAAAACCTTTCCCGCCGCAATGCCGGCGGCTATTTTTTCGGGCTTGTGGTGCGCAGAAAAAAATTCCACAGCTCCAGCGGGGTAATATTTGGGATACACCGTTTCAACGGTTTCCCTGATAAGTTCCGCGACTGCTTTCAGTTCCGACGGAACAGCGGGACGTATCATACTCACCGGCACTCCTCCTGTCATTTCACCGTCTGCGGGATATTTGAAAGACCAAGCATTCACGCTTCGAGCATAAGCAGCATTTCCCGCAGGAACTTGCACGCCAGTGCGGTTGAGATACCGCCGGGGTCGTATGGCGGCGAAAGCTCGTTGATATCCGCACCCACGATGTTCAGCCCTTTGAGAGACAGAACCGCGTTCAGCAGCTCCCCGAACCGTACTCCCCCCGCCTCGGGAGTGCCCGTTCCCGGGAACTCGGACGGGTCGAGAACGTCCATATCCACCGTGACGTAGACGTTTTTCCCCCGCAGCTCCTCCGCCGCTTCGGCAATGCCGTCAAGGGTAAATCTGCGCATTTTCGTGTGCTTTTCGGCGAAGCGGAACTCCTCCCGCTCCCCGCTGCGTATGCCGAACTGGTAAATATGCCCGTCCCCCGCAAGCTCGTGACAGCGGCGCATTACGCAGGCGTGGGAATTTTTCACGCCCAGATAGTCGTCCCGCAGGTCGGCGTGAGCGTCGAACTGTATAATATAAAGTTCTTTATACTTTTTGCATACCGCCCTTACCGCGCCCAATGTGACAAGGTGCTCCCCGCCCAGCATAAGGGGACGTTTTCCGTCCGCAAGAATTTCGGCGGCAATATTCTCGATCTGCTCCAGAGCCATATCGGAAGAACCCATAGGCAGCTCGACGTCGCCCGCGTCGAAAATTTTGCAGTCAAGCAGATCCCTGTCCTGATAGGGGGAATAGGTCTCGATGCCGTAGCTTTCCGCCCGTATCGCCTTGCTGCCAAACCGCGCTCCGGGACGGTAGGACGTGGTGCTGTCGAAGGGTGCGCCGAATATAACGGTGTTCGCCTCTGAATAGGCGCAGTCGCAGGCTATGAATACGTTTCTTTCAATCTGCATTTTAAAACCCCCTTCAAAAATTAGTTGTGCAAATACTTTACACATTAAAAAATTTGTGTTATAATATAAACACGATAATGCGGAAAGGCGGTGAAAGTTTGAAAATCTTCGATTTTCAAACCGCGAGTTTTGTTTTCCTCGCTGCCGCTCGGAATTTTGCTGACGCAAAACCACAAAACATCGCCGGAAAGGAGGACACATTTTCCCTTTCGGGAAAATGGTCATAATATGGGTCAAACCGACATTCAATTCAAAGCATATCTTCGTCTTATCTTTGATTACTTAACCCAAATCAAGGAGGAAGACGATAAAGAAAAGCAAGTTAAAAAAATTGACAATCTCCTCAACATTATCCGCGAAACATTGGAGGATTAACCCAAAAGGCGTGAAAACGCCTTTTATTTTTTGCGGTTAATTCACACCGCGCTTTCCAATAATTCCCTCACATAATTCGGTATGGCGAAGCAGCCCTTATGAAGCTCGGTGTTGTAGTACCGCGTTTTCAGTCCGAGAGCGTTCCACCTGTCCCCGTCAAAGGCTATGGGGTCGACCGACTTTGAAGCGAAGCCGAACAGCCAGTGTCCCGACGGATATGTGGGGATATGCGCCTGATAGACCCTGCATATGCCGAAAAATTCCCGAATGCGCCTGTGCGCTCTCTGCATTGCTTTGGCGTCGTCGGCGTAGTAGGGACTTTCGTGCTGGTTGACAAGTATGCCGTCCGCGGTGAGGGCGTTGAAACAGTTTCCGTAAAATTCGCTGGTAAAAAGTCCCTCTCCGGGACCGAACGGGTCGGTGCTGTCCACGATGATAAGGTCGTAGCGGTTTTCGCAGCCGCGGACAAATCTAAGTCCGTCGTCGTAGAATATCCGCACCCTCGGGTCGTCCAGACGGCAGGCTGTTTTGGGCAGATATTTCCTGCAGACCTCCACCACCCGCTCGTCTATCTCCACCATGTCGATATGCTCGAGGCTTCCGTAGCGGGTCAGCTCGCGGACAGTACCCCCGTCCCCCGCGCCTATCACAAGGACATTTCTGACGGCGGGGTTTGAAGCCATAGCCACATGGGTTATCATTTCGTGGTAGATAAACTCGTCCTTTTCGGTGAGCATCATTATTCCGTCCAGAGTGAGAAATCTTCCGAACTCGCCGCTCTCGAAAACGTCTATCCTCTGGTATTCGCTCTGCTCGGAGTGAAGCTGCTTATCCACTCTTATGGACATCTTCACGTCCGGCGTGTGCGGTTCGCTGAACCATAATTCCATAGTCGGTATCCTTTCCGTTTATGATTTGCGGGACAAAGCTCCCGCGTTCACAGATCTTCCGAATCAAGCTTGTCGGATTTAAGCTCGGCGCGGTTGTCCGCGTAGAATATGTACAGGCTTACAAACGCGGCAACTCCCCATATCACAGCCGCCGCAAAGGCGGTGAACGCTATCGCCGCGCTCAGACCCCGAACTATCGACAGTATTCCCGCGACCGTCATCAGAGCCGTCAGCGCCGCCGCAATAAGTCCGTAATAAAGATAGGACGTGCTTTTCATGCGTTTGGTCTCAAAATATTCTTTCACTTTCATCTCTCCCGGTTTATTTTACAGCAGCCCGCTGAATATCGGCAAAAATCCCGCAGAGGACGGGTCTCCCCGTCACGCGTACGGCTGTTATTTGCAGGATCGCCGCAGAACCTTTATTCTCTCGATGTCCATATCCTCCGTACCCGTCAGCACGCAGCCCCTCTCCTTGGAGTACCTTATATAGTCCAGTATCTCCGCCGTGATCTTCTCCCCCGGCGCAAGGACGGGTATCCCCGGCGGGTAGCACATAACGAACTCGCCGCTGATCCTCCCCGCGCTCTCCTCTATCGGGACGGATACCTGCTCCCCGTAGAAAGCCGCCTGTGGCGAAAGCTCCACCTGCGGGGTGATGTACTCGCTGCTCAGCATACCCGTTTTGTCCCGTGAAAATCTTCTCTTTATCTCAGCCAGCGCGGACACAAGGCGTTCTATGTCTTTCCACATATCCCCCGCCGAAACGTAGGCGAGAATGTTTCCTATATCGCCGAATTCTATCTGTATGTCGTAGAAGTCCCGCAGATAGTCGTAGACCTCTATGCCCGCCAGACCGATGTCCCGCGTGTGAACGGAAAGCTTCGTCCCGTCGAAAGCGTAAACGTCCCTGCCGTTGACAAGCTCGTCCGAGAAAGCGTAGTAGCCGCCTATCTTGGCTATCTCCTCACGGGCGTAAGCGGCGGTGTCAACGACCTTGCCGATTATCCTTTTGCCGTCGAGAGCAAGGCTTCTCCGCGAAATATCCAGCGAGGAGATCAGCAGATACGACCCGCTGGTGGTCTGGGTAAGATTTATCACCGCCCGGGTTCTTCCCTCGGTAACGCCGAATTTTCCCGCGTTCTTTCCGATAAGCAGGAAGCTGCTCTGGGTGAGCGACCCTCCCGACTTGTGCATGGAGATCGCCGCCATATCCGCCCCCGCAGCCATAGCCGAAACGGGAAGTCCCTCCCCGAAATAAAAGTGAGTGCCGTGAGCCTCGTCCGCGATGACTGCCATACCGTGGGCGTGAGCGGCGTCGGTGATCCTTTTCAGATCGGAGCATATGCCGTAATATGTGGGATTGTTCACAAACACAGCCTTTGCGTCGGGATTTTCGGCGATGGCTTTTTCCACGTCCTCCGCACTCATGCCGAGAGGAATGCCCAGCCGCTCGTTCACGCCGGGGTTCACGTACACGGGAACCGCTCCGCTGAGAATAAGGGAGTTTATCGCGCTCCTGTGGACGTTGCGGGGCATAATTATCTTCTCCCCCGCGCTGCAAACGGTCATAGCCATGGACTGCACCGCGGAGGTCGTCCCGCCCACCATAAAAAAGCAGTAAGCCGCTCCGAACGCCTCCGCAGCCAGTTCCTCGGCTTCCTTGATGACCGAGGTGGGGTGACAGAGATTATCCAGCGGCTTCATTGAATTTACGTCGACGGCAAGGCAGTCCTTGCCCAGAAAACGTGTAAGCTCGGGATTGCCCTTGCCGTGTTTGTGTCCCGGAACGTCGAAAGGGACTACCCTTGCGTCGCGGTATCTCATAAGCGCCTCGTACACGGGCGCTTTGTGCTGATCGCGCATATCCATCTCCTCCGAGGAAACGGCGGAAAATCATTCGCCGCTTGTGTTCATATCCATTATCCATTCGTCCCTTGCGGATTGGTACTCATAAAAGGTCTTTCCGTCCGTGGAAACGGCGTACATACCCGTAAGCCTGTCGGCGTTCTCGCCCTCTTTCGTCCTCCATGAGAAAGCGTATACCTTTACGCCGTCGATGTCCATGACCTCGCCCTCCGACAGGAAATCCTTTTCCCCGAAGCCCTTGTCTTTAAGGTAGGTTTCCATGCGCGTCTGCGCCGAGCTTACGGAAATACCGGCGTTCTCATCGCTTTTGCCGCAGGACGAAAAGCCCGCCATAGCCGCACAGATCAGCAATACCGAAAGAACCTTAAGCATAAAATTTTTCATAACGTCAGCGCCTTTCATATTTTATTGGCGGGAACGTCCCGCAAAGCTTCGCGCGGTTCAGTAGATATTCATTCCGCTGAATATCTCGATCATTTCCCGCCTGAGGGAATCGTTTATCGCCAGACGGGTCTTGGGAGCAAGCTCGTAGGTATCCGTGTTGAAAAGGTAGTTCTGCAAAAATATTTCCTTTATCATCATTTTCGTGTGGAAGATATTGGACTGATAAACGTTCACGTCCACCGCGTCGTATCTTTCGAGGGTGTCCTTGGCGATGTAGTCCTGAATGGAGGTTATGTCGTGGTCGATGAAGAGCTTTTTGCCGTGTTCGTCCCGGGTGAAGCCTCTTACACGGTAGTCTATGGTGATGATGTCGGAATCGAAGCTGCCGATAAGGTAATCCAGCGATTTCAGCGGGGTGATCTTTCCGCAGGTGGCAACGTCGATATCCACGCGGAAAGTGGTTATCTCATTGTCCGGGTGGAACTCGGGATAGGTGTGTACGGTAAGATGGCTCTTGTCCAGATGTCCCGCAATGCTCTGCTTTTCGGAGGGAGCAATACGCATATTGCAGGATTCGTCGATGTCCTCCGCTTCAAGCTGGTTCTCGGAGACCAGCAGCGTAGCCGAAGCTCCCTGGGGTTCGTAATCCTGCTTTGAAATGTTCAGCACGTGCGCCCCGATCATTTCGGTAACGTCGCAGAGAATTTTCGTCAGACGCTCGGAGTTGTACTGCTCGTCTATATATTTTATATAATCCCGCTGTTCCCTCTCGCTTTTGGCGTAGCAAATGTCGTAGATGTTGAAGCTGAGAGTTTTAGTAAGATTATTAAACCCGTAAAGCTTGAGCTTATTGTTCAATCCTATCCTCACCCTTTGGAAATCAAAAATCGGAGCGCGGAAGCAGTGTTCCGTCCTCTGCACTCCGTATATCTATCCTCTAAAGAATACGCTAAAAATCCCCGAATGTCAATAGATTTACGCAAATTTCTTTTACGAATATTTAAAATCTTCAAAATACCCCCGAATACTCGCGAAAGCTCGCGCGTTCTCTTTGTGGTAAAATTTACCTATCCTTGGCGTACCAGCGCTTCACAACGTCCTCCGCCTTTTTGCCCACGATGGAGAAACCCGGTTCGGGACTGTTTTTCGGCAGCCTTGTGTACCAATCCCACCAGAAGAAGCCGCCGAACCAAGGCTCGTTCCACATAACGCTCATACAGGAACCGTAAAAGTTCGCCTGCTCGTCCTCGTCGTAGGGGAATTCCCTGTGGCTGAAATCGTAGGGCATCATTGCGCAGCCCTTTGCGCTGCGGCAGCCTATCTCCATAAAGATGATCTGCTTGCCGCCGTTCTTCTCGGAAAGCTCTTTCAGGCGGGACTTCTGCTTTTCCCACTCCGCGCACATATTTTCAAAGCTGTCCCCGGGGACTTTTCCCACGCCGTAGTAAGCCGACGTGCCTATGTAGTCCAGAGCGTCCCACCACTTTACGCCGAACTCCTTGCCGTGGTTTGTGTTGTAGACCAGCGGACCGTGATATATCTTCCGCACCTCGGCGATGGCGTTACGCCAAAGCTCCTCGTGAGGTTCCATTCCCAGCATTTCGCAGCCCACGCAGAACATCTCGCAGCCCTCGTCCTCGGCGATCTCGGCGTAGTGGCACAGGAAAGCCGTGTAGCTGTCGAACCATTCCCTGCGGTAGTCCTTGTCGCCGATCTCCCGCTCGGGGAAAGCTATATTCGCCCGCCATATACCGTCCGCGCAGTTTACCATGGGCTTCATACAGACCTTCAAGCCGAGGGAATGCAGCTTCCTCACGGCGGCGGCGACGTCCTTGTCGGTGACGGTAAAGCGGAAGTCGGGACGTATCAGCGTGGAGCTGAACGTGTCCTGCAAAACGGTAAAGGCAAGCGCCGCCCAGTCCCCGCCGAGAGCGGCGAGACGTTCCATGGAAGCCGCCGCTTCGGGAGTGCGGTACGCGCCTTTTCTTCCGTCAAAACCGTAGGTAAAGCCTTTTATGAACATATTTATACCTCCAAAATCAATTAAGAGTACCAGTCTTCGAGCGTCAGACCCTCCACGCGCTCAAATTCACGGGTGTTGTGCGTAACGACGGTAAGCTTTTCCGCCCTCGCGTGAGCGGCGATCAGCATATCCATCGCGCCTATGGGAGTACCCTTTTTCCGCAGATCGGCGCGTATCTTTCCGTACTCGGCGGCGGCAGCGTTATCAAAGGGCAGCACGTCGGTCACGGCGAGAAATTTTAACAGCGCAACGGCGTTGCGTTCCGCGTTCGCGCTTGCCTGTACGCCGTATTCAAGCTCCGCGAGGGTGACGGCGGAGACCGCAATGCCGTACCCGTAATTTTCGCGTATCTTCGCCAGAACGCCCGGCGCTTGCTTTTGCGCGTATATGCACATATTTGTGTCAAGCATATATTTCACAGCGTTTCCCTCTCCGTCTGAAATTCCTCTGCGCGCCCCGCTTCGACCGCCTCAAAGTAATCCTCCGTAAAGCCGCCTATTCCCTCGATAAAGGTTTCCCAAGCCTTGTCTTTCGGGACGAGTATTACCGTTTCGCCGATTTTCTGCGCGTAGACCTCGCTGCCGCTGAAGCGGAATTCCTTAGGCAGCCGCACCGCCTGACTGCCGCCGTTGAAAAATAATTTTGCCGTCTGCATTAAAATCACCTCTAACGAAAGTATATACCATAATATATACTTTGTCAACCCAAAAATTAATTTTACGCGTGCTCGAACTGGGAATTGTACAGATTTGCATAAAACCCGCCCTTTTCAAGCAGGCTTTCGTGATCGCCCTGCTCGATGATGTTTCCGTCCTTCATAACGAGGATAACGTCCGCGTCCCGGATCGTGGACAGGCGGTGAGCGATGATAAAGCTTGTCTTGCCCTTCATCAGCTTGGCGAACGCGCTTTGTATCTTCTGCTCGGTGCGGGTGTCTATGCTGGACGTGGCTTCGTCCAGTATCAGCATGGGCGGGTCGGTGAGCATTACCCTGCAAATGCAGAGGAGCTGCTTCTGACCCTGGGAAAGATTTCCTCCGTCCTCGGAGACGACCGTGTCGTACCCCTCGGGCATACGCCTGATAAAGCTGTGACAGTGGCACATTTTCGCCGCCGCGGTTATTTCCTCCTCGGACGCGTCCGGCTTGCCGTAGGCGATGTTTTCACGGATAGTTCCCGTGTAGATCCAGGTGTCCTGCAAAACCATTCCGTACATGGCTCTCAGCTCGCCGCGGCGCATATTGCGGATATCCTCGCCGCCAACCTCTATGCCGCCCTCACGCACGTCGTAGAACCTCATCAGCAGGTTGATAAGCGTGGTTTTTCCGCAGCCCGTGGGACCCACCACTGCCACCCGCTGACCGCTTTTTACCGACACGTTTACGTTTTCCAGCAGCTTCTGCCCGGGCTTGTAGGAGAAAGTCACGTTCCTTATCTCCACGTTTCCGTCCGCGTTTGCGGGTGCGGGAGGCTCTTTTTCGGGGACTTCCTCCTCCTCGTCCAGAACGGCGAAGACCCGTCTCGCGGAAGCGAAAGCCGCCTGCAATTCGGTTATAACTCCCGTTATCTCGTTGAATGGCTTGGTGTACTGGTTGGCGTAGCTGAGGAAAGCGGATATCTGTCCCACCGACATAGAGCCGCCGCTTATGACGGATACCGCCCCGAAAATTCCCGCCGCCGCGTAAACGATGCCGTTCACGAACCTTGTGCAGGGATTTGTCAGCGCGGAGTAGAACTGCGCCAGCACTCCGCACCCGTAGAGCCTGCCGTTTATTTCATCGAAACGCGCCTGCGCCCTGTCCTCGTAGGAGAACGCCTTGACGATCTTCTGACCGCCCACAAGCTCCTCGATACAGCCGCTCAGCTCCCCCCGGACGGCGGACTGCTCGCGGAACTTGTCGTGGCACAGCTTTGTGATAAACGCCGCCACGAAAAGGGACAGCGGCGTTATCAGTATCACCACAAGGGCGATCTTAACGTTGATGCGGAGCATAAACGCTATCGTTCCGAAAATTGTCACAATGCCCGTCAGGAACTGCGAAAAGCACTGGAGCATACCGTCCGAGACGGTCTCGATATCCGCGGACATACGGGCGATAACGTCCCCCTTTGAAGCGCTGTCGATATAGCTGAGGGGAACTCTGTTCAGCTTTTCAAAAAGCTGGCAGCGCATATCGCTGACGGCTCTGTAGGTTATCCTGTAGGTGCAGTAGGACATAACCCAGCTGAACGCCGCCGACAGCGCGACGGTCGCCGCGATCATCAGAACGTACCGCTTTACGCCGTTAAAGTCCACGTTGTTTTCGCCAACGATAAGGTCTACGCCACGTCCCACCAGAACGGGCGTGTAGAGGGACAGCAGAACGCTCACCACCGCCGCAATGACCGCAGGGGCAAGCAGCGCGGCGCAGGGCTTTGTGTAGCTCAGCAGCCTGCCCACGACCGGCTTTTTCGGGGACTTTCCGCTCATGACTTTCCGCCTCCTTTGCTTTCCTGGGACATAACTATCTCGCGGTAGACTCCGCAGCTTTCGAGCAGCTCGTCGTGAGTGCCTATGCCAACCGCTTCGCCGTCGTCGAGGACGATTATCTTGTCCGCGTGGCGGATGGAAGCCGCTCTTTGGGACACGGTCACCACCGTCATTCCCGAGGTATCGCGGGCGATGGCTTTCCGCAGAGCCGCGTCCGTGGCGAAATCAAGCGCGGAGGCGCTGTCGTCCAGAATGAGTATCTCTGGACTTCCCGTCAGTGCGCGGGCGATGGTGAGACGCTGCTTCTGACCGCCCGAAAGGTTGCGTCCCCCCTGATTTATAAAGGCGTTGAAGCCCTCGGGCATTTTGTCGATAAATTCCTTTGCCTGAGCGGTCTCCGCAGCTTTGCGGAGCTGTTCGTCGGAAGCGTTTTCGTTTCCCCAGCGGAGGTTTTCGGCGACCGTCCCCGAAAACAGCACCGCCTTTTGGGGGACGAAGCCTATCTTTTGGCGAAGCTCTTTCAGACTTCGGGATTTAACGTCCGCCCCGCCGATCAGAACGCTGCCCTTTTCCGCGTCGTAAAAGCGGGGGATAAGGCTTACCAGCGTGGACTTGCCCGAGCCGGTACCGCCGATTATGCCCAAAGTCTCGCCCTTTTTGACGGAAAAGCTGATGTTCTCCAAAGCGTTGTCTCCGCCCTCGCTGTAGGAGAATGAAACGTTCCTGAACTCTATGGCGGGAGCGTCTTCGGAAACCGAGGAAACGGCGGTATCCGCGGAAACGTCCCCGACGGACGGCTCGGTACCGAACACCTCGTTTATTCTCGCGGAGCTTGCCGCCGCCTTTGTGAACAGCACCACAAGGTTCGCCACCACCACAAGGGCGAGGGAAATTTGGGTCATATAGTTTACGAAAGCGATGATCTGCCCTTGGGTGAGCGCACCGCTGTCAACGCGGAAGCCGCCGAACCACACGATAGCCGCGATGGCAAGGTTCATTATGGCGTAGGTCAGCGGATTAAGCAGCGCGGAGAGCCGTCCCACACGCATTGAGGTCTCGGCGAAATCGGCGTTGGCTTCTCCGAAACGCTTTTCCTCGGCGGCTTCGCCCGAAAAGGCGCGGATAACTCGCGCTCCCGAAAGGCTTTCGCGGGTTATGAGACTTATCCTGTCGAGCTTTTTCTGGATAACGCGGTAAAGCGGAACGGAGCGGAACACGATAAAGTACAGCACAGCCGCCACCAGCGGCATTACCGCAAGGAAGATCAGCGACAGTTTAAGGTCTATCGCCATAGCCATGACCGCCGCGCCGATAACGAGAAAAGGCGCGCGGACTACCAGTCTTATAAGCATTGCCACCGCGCTCTGGACTTGGTTTACGTCGTTGGTGAGACGGGTTATCAGAGACGGCGTGCCGAACCTGTCAAGCTCCGCGTGGGAAAGGGTATTTATGTGGCGGAACAGGTCGCTGCGGATAACCGTCCCCACGCCCTGTGAGGCTCTCGAAGCAAGGTACTGGCAGACCAAAGCGCAGCAAAGTCCCAGTGCGCCCATGAGTATCATTATGCCGCCCATACGGTAGATATAGGGCTTTCCCGCGCCGCCGTTTATGCCCACGTCGATTACGTCCGCCATAATAAGCGGGACTATCAGCTCGAAGATCGCTTCGGTAAGCTTCGCGGCGGGACCGATTATCAGCTCCTTTTTGAAGCCGCCCAAATATTTTTTTGCAAGTTTAAACATCTTTTCCGTCCCCCTTTGTCTTTTTCCGAAAAATAACAAGCTTGCTGAAAAGATAATTTATAACGAGAATAAAGACCTGCGCGATCAGCTTCATCACATATTCGTTTCGGTTCAGAACGCGCACCGTCAGGCTCATGAAGCCCAACTCCATGAAGTAGGTCGCCGCCCGCGCACCGTAAAAAGCCGCCGCTTGGCTTATCCAGTCTTTTCCGCTGTTGGATTTGTCCTTAAAGACCCACACTTTATTCGCGAAAAAAGCGAAAGTCACGGCGAATATCCAGCTTATGGTAGTGTTCGCCTCCGTGGGCAGACCCATATAGGCGGGAACGTACTGGGCGGCGACGGAAACAACGGTGGTCATTCCGCCGACGATAACGTACAGCAGTGCGCTTTCGTGTCGACCGTAGAAATTTCGTATCGGTTCGGGAAATACTGACAGTATTTTCCTTATAAGCTTGTCCACAAAAAGTCCTCCGTAAAAATGTAAATACTTTATTATTATAGCATATATTTTTGCAAAAATCATTAACTATTGTAAAATTTTTCGGAGATATATTTGCTTTTGTGTGTGGAGGTAAATTGTAATTTAGCGCAAAAACAAAACGACAGCGCCCCGCGCGGCGAAGCCGAGACTAAAAAGTTCGCCAGCCTTTCAAGGCTGCGAGGTCCACGGGGCAGAGCCCCTGGTCGCTCCCCGCAGGGAGCGAAATCCCTTTCGTTACGAACGGAGAGGGTGGTGAGAAACGCGACAGCGTTTCGAGGAGGGGCGAACACGACCGCCCCTCCTTTGTTATGCACGAGGCAAAATATATCTCCAAAACGTCCCGGTGGGACGTTTTGGACGAAGCAGACCTATAGTTACGCCGGGAAACCCAACACAATTTTGTCTCGTTGAAAACAGTCCACCGGACTGTTTTCAAGGGATATTTTGTTTGCACATAACAAAGGGGGAGCGGTCGTGTCCGCTCCCCCTCGGAATGGCTGTCGCCATTCCTCACCCTCTTCTCCATTTGGAACGAAAGGGGATTTCGCTCCCTGCGGGGAGCGACCAAAGGGCGCCGCCCTTTGGAAACCTGCCGCCTTTGAAAAGGCGGGCGAAACTTTTAGTCGCGGCTTCGCCGCGCGATGCGCTGACGTTTTGTTTTTGCGCTAAACAACAATTTACACTTGCTCACATTCACAACATTTTTGTTGTGCAACATCTACAAAGAATTTAACCTTTTGTACTGTAATTTGTGGAAAATGTTGCTAACCCATTGCTTTTTATAAGCAAATAGGCTATAATATATCATGTAAAAAAATAAATTTTTGTTTATTTGTAACAATAATTCCCGCAAAGCTCTTTCAACTGCGGGAAAACGGTGCTTGCAAATATTCGGATAGGAGCTGTGTACCCATATGAAACACTACGGAACCGATGCAATCAGGAACATCGCCATCGCCGGTCACGCCGGCTCGGGCAAAACCTCCCTCGCTGAAGCTCTGCTGTTCAGAGCGGGAGCCTCCGACAGACTGGGCAGAACCGACGACGGAACCACAGTCTGCGACTACGACCCCGAAGAGATCAAGCGCAAAGCCTCCCTCAGCACCGCCCTCGCTTCTTTTGCCGTCAACGATATAAAGGTAAATCTCCTCGACACCCCCGGTCTTTTCGATTTCGCGGGAGGTATGCACGAGGGCATAACCGCCGCGGGAACCGTCATGATAACCGTTTCCGCAAAGTCCGGCGTAAAGGTGGGCACTGAAAAAGCTTACGACCTCGCCTGCGAGCTGGGCAAACCCAAAATGTTCGTCGTTACCAAGGTCGACGACGCAGACGCCAACTTCTACAACGTCCTCACAGACCTTAAAACCAAGTTCGGTCCTACCGTCTGCCCCGTCGTCGTTCCCGTTATCAAGGACAGAAAGGTAGTCTCCTTTGTAAACCTTATCGAAATGAAAGCCTACACATATGACGCCAAAGGCAACGCCGTGGAAACGGAAATGCCCACAGCCGATATTTCCGAAAAAATGGAGTACCGTATGGACGGTCTGGTGGCGGCGTTCTCCGAAGCCGTTGCCGAAACCGACGACGACCTTATGGAGAAATTCTTCGAGGGCGAGCCTTTCACCCAGAAAGAGCTTGTCCACGGTATCCACAAGGGCATGAACAACGGTATCATTACGCCTGTTGTTTGCTGCTCCTCAACCACGACTGCGGGAGTTGATATGCTGCTCAAGGAAATCGAGCTGCTGTTGCCGTCTCCCCGCGACAACAAGCCCGTCCTTGCCGAGGACGCGGGCGGCGAACCCGTTGAGATCGCTTACGACGAAAACGCTCCCATGGCGGCTTTCGTGTTCAAGACCGTCGCAGACCCATTTGTGGGAAAAATGTCCTTTATCAAAGTGGTCAGCGGCGTGCTTAAAGCCAATACCGAATATGTCAACACAGCCACGGGTTCTCCCGAAAAGATAGGCAAGCTCTACAGCCTCTGCGGCAAGAAGCAGACCGAGATAACCGAAGCCTCTGCGGGAGACATCGCCGTTGCCGTCAAGATCGGCGCGGGAACTTCCGACACCCTCTGCGCGGCGGACAGAAAGGTCAAAATGACCGCGATAGATTTCCCCAAGCCCTGCTACCGCATGGCGGTCTACGCAAAGGCTCAGGGGGACGAAAGCAAGATCGGCGCGGGCATTCAGCGTCTCTGCGAGGAGGACAAAACCCTTTGGTACGGTCTCGACCCCTTTACAAAGGAGCAGATACTCAGCGGTATGGGCGAGCAGCATCTTGACGCCGCCGCAGCCAAGCTCAAAGCCAAATTCGGCGCGGACGTGGTGCTTAAAGAACCCAAGATCGCCTACAGAGAAACGATCCGCAAAAAGGTAAAGGTTGAGGGCAAGCACAAGAAACAGAGCGGCGGTCACGGTCAGTACGGTCACGTTTGGATCGAGTTTGAACCCTGTCTCTCCGACGAGCTTGTTTTCGAGGAGAAAGTATTCGGCGGAGCGGTGCCCAAGAACTTCTTCCCCGCAGTCGAAAAGGGCTTGCAGGAAAGCATGAAGAAAGGCGTGCTGGCGGGCTGCCCCGTGACGGGTCTGAAAGCCGTTCTGGTGGACGGTTCCTACCACCCGGTTGACAGCTCCGAAATGGCGTTCAAAACGGCGGCTTCCATCGCTTTTAAGGAGGGTCTGAAGCAAGCCGATCCCACCATTCTCGAGCCTATCGGAAAGCTTACCGTAACAGCTCCCGACGACAACACCGGCGACATTATGGGCGACCTTAACAAGCGCCGCGGCAGAGTTATCGGCATGAACCCCGCAGGCAAAAAGGGCATGACCGTTATCGAGGCGGAAGTCCCCACAAGAGAAATGCAGAGCTTCACCACCCAGCTCAGACAGATCACCCGCGGACACGGAAGCTTTACCCTCGAACATCTGAGATACGAGCAGCTCCCCGGAAATCTCGTCAGCGAAGTAATTCTCAGCAACGAATAACCATATCGACAGACTTCTTTTGCAGGGAGCGGCTCCGCCGTTTCCTGCAAAAATCGCGTAACCGCGTACATACGGTATCGGTAAATATAAAATCAGCCGTAAAAAAATTATGACAATTTACACAAAAGATATTGACAAAATTTGTTTTATGTACTAAAATATTTATGTGATTTTGTTTACCCTGTCAACTCGCTGACCCCGCGTCCGTATTGCTCCGTACCCGGTACAGTCTTTGAGTGCGGCGCGTCGGTTTCAGCATAAACCGAAAGGATTGAACGCATAATGAAATTAAAGAAAATCATATCGGCGGTTATCGCTTCCGCCGTAATAATGTCCGGAGCGTCTCTCTCCGTTTCCGCGCTGAACGACGGAGAAGCTGCTTACTGCTTCGATACGGACGCGGCTTTGTCCGCAGATTGGCAGACATACGGGTCAACCGCGGAAACAGGCTTTAAAATGTCCCTGAGCAATTCCGTATCCAAAAACGGAAACGGCTCTGCGCTTGTTTCGGTCAACGTTGCCGACGAGATCGAAAACCGTTTCGGAGGAGCTTATATAGAAGCGTCCGCCCTCGGTCTGGACAGCTTTCAGGGCTGTACGGTGGAAATGAGCGTGCTTCTCTGCGAGGGCGCGGAAGGCTTTTATGACGATCTTTCCGTTTTTTCGGACGGTATGATCTGGCTTGCCGCCTCCCCCGAAACCCTCAGCACAAGCGATTGGACAACCGTCACGCTCGAAATTCCTCAGAATGCCACCAATACCAGAGTGGGCGTAACTATCCCCACATATCTCATGCATAAGGGCGACATCGTTTACATCGACGACTTTTCCGTGACGGACGCCGAGGGAAATATCATTGCCAATAAGGGAGATTACAGCGCAAAGCTTGTAACGTCGGCGGACGCCGTTTCATCGGGAACCAATATCGTCCTTACCGTACTGTTGGTCGTACTTATTCTTGTTATCGTGGGAGGCATCGGATTTATTGTGTCCTCGGCGATCAAGCGTTTCTCGTAATATCCGTGACAGCATTTCCCCCGAAGGATCCGAAGGAATTTCCGAGGCAGCCGTCGGGGGATATCTCTGTACCCTGCGTATTCCGCGTCCCTCAATTGTAATCTGTCCGACATTTGTATGTAACCAAAATGTTCTTGATTTTTTCTCTTTTTTGGGGTATTCTGTATTAAGTAAAGAAACTGCTGTTCCCCGAACGGAAAATGCGGAACGTTTGCGAAAGGAGATCGCTCCCGGTGCGGAGCAAGTTCACTGTAATGGAAATAATTAAAAAGATAGTTACCAACAAATGGTTCATACTTGCGGTAAGCATTTTATGCTCGGCGTATACAATCTGTCTGATATATTTTGCCTACGCCGTGTTTTTTTATGATATAGTATATACCGACAAAACGATTTTCGCTGTTGTTTACTGGGCTTTTTCACTGGTGGCGGGACTGCTTTTTTTCTATACGAGGCGTTCCTTTATAACCTGTATAATCAGCATGGCAAACATGGTAATATTTTTCCCCACCCTTCTTTTGGATTGGGGAAACTGGCCGCTGCTGATACCTGCGGCAATGCTGACTCTTTTCGGTTTTTTCTGCTGTAAAATGAACGACACGGTAAAAACCGTATTCGGCACTATTTTTCTGCTGATGTATATTTTGGGAAGCATTGCGTTTTTCCTTATAATGAACGTCTTTACGGTAACTACCGTGGACACGCTGCTTACCCCTCCCGGAGGGATAGTGTCTCCCTCGGAGAATTTCCGCTGCTATGTGCTGGACGTAAAAAACAAGTCCTCGGGAAAAGTAGCGGTTTATGTTGAACCGAATAAGCTCGACAAGGATCTGAGGGTAATTGAGCTTAAAACCACGATCAAACGTCTTGTAAAACAAGCCAATAAGGAAAACCGCGACGACGCCCTCAGCTATGATGTTCACTGGGAGGATACAAGGCTCTTTATCAACGGCGAAGAATACTTTGACGAAACCGACTATACTATACTCAACAGCAGCGGGGAGCTTAACTACGATTTTTCCGAGGGTTTCTGGACGCACACATACTTTGACGTAGACTATCCTATTATAGAGCTTATAGACCGTTTCAAGACGGTCATTACCGAAAAGCTCAGCGAAATAAACTCCGATGAGACAATCGTAACCGACGTATCTGAGGAAACGACCGTACTTTCGTCGACAGCTTCGGTATAAACTGAACGGCAGGAAACTCAAAAGAGTTCCTGCCGTTTAGTTATGAATAAGTGTAAATTGTTGTTTATTGTACATTACGGTAGGGCGGGGGCTTGCTCCCGCCTAAATAGGTTTGCGGTAAAATTCTGTAGGGGACGGGTTTCCCGTCCCGCTGGTTACGTGACCTGCGGGCGGGGAGACCCCGCCCCTACGAACATCGTTGCAGAAACAGGCGGGAGCAAGCCCCCGTCCTACGGTCGGTGTCGAAACGTTTCGCCGCTAAACAACAATTTACCGGCTTTTCCAATAAAATGACCGGATGTACGAACGGCAATTCGCCCCATACGTCCGGTCTGTTCGTTTGATCAGTTCTTTCTGAACATCTGGAAAACAATAAGCACAGCGGTAAAAATAAAGTTATACAAAATTTCCATAGAAACGGATATGCCCTGAAAATTCCCGATCACAGCCAATGTAAGGCAGATGAGTATTCCCAGTAGCATTGAAACCGCCTGCAAGCCTATTCCGAAGCCTATGGTGGTCTTCATTCGGCGGCAGCTCAGTATCAGCGATGTGAACGCCGCAAATCTTCCCGAGCAGGCAAGGGTCGCCCGCTGCTTCATCCGATAGGACGTAGTTTCGGCAAACTGTTCGTGAACTCGGAAAGGTATCAGCTTCAGGTATTCGGGCGATATCTCAAACAGCTCCGAAAGACGGTTTATGGACACCAGCGAATCCACCGTCCGTATCATTGAGTAGACCCCGTTCCTCTGAAGTTCGCGGAACGCGTTTCTTACCTCCATGGAGGGAGTTATCTCCACCAGAAACATTGCCGAAAGCTCTCCCGAAATGGAGAGGTAAACCGCATACCGCCCGTTTTCGGTATATTCCTTTTCTTTTGTAATGGGAGGTATACCCTCTATGCTGTGGTTCATCATAAGCTCTCTGTTGCCCAGCAGCACCCGCTTGTTGTTTATCCAGCCGCACAGACCCATGGAGTCCTCGAAAATATAGCTCTCCACGGGATTGAGAAGCTCCGTCTTTCCCGCGATTATATCGTAGAACATATTTTTGAGGATACTTCCCGCCTGCGTGGTAAGGCTTGCCGCCTCCACAATGGCTTCGTCTATACGGGTATCGGAGAACACTTTTATCGCCGACAGCCTTACGCTTCCCGCGGGGAAAAGCTGCTCCGCGTCAACAAGTACGCTATTGGTCTCGGCAAATTCCTCAACGCTGTCATAGCCAATGACAAAGCCCTGCAGCTCCGAATTTTTCTCCGAAGCTCTCAGCATAGGAAGGTTCACCACCAGCATCACTGAAAAACCTGTGCAGATTGCCACCACTCCCACAAATACGGAAATGCCTATAAACACGGCGGACGAGCTGTGCTCCGTTCTGCCCATTACACCCGCTATAACGCCTATAGCCGCCGCCGCCGCAAGCACGATCGGGGTGAATACGCGGCAGAATCTGTCCGTACTGTCGCTTGAATAGGAGGTCTTGAGGAAGTCCGAGATAAGCTCTGTGCGGCGCATTGCCGCCAGCTTCGGAAAGTCGCTGAGCGCGCCTCTTGTAAAGTTTTGGGCTGTTTCCTCGTCCTCAACGGGAAACACGGCGTATTTGTCGCCGCTGCCCGAAACAAAGCGGAAGCTTCTTTGCGTACGGCTTACGATAAACAGCTTTCCCAGAGTGTTGAACATAAGCGACGCGACCGCCACGGGAATATAGACATGCACAAAGCTTCCCTTGATAAGGTTTCCATTGGCGAACATTATCATCGCCGAAGCTATCGACGAAACGGTGGAAACCGCGCACAGGCTGTCGCAGTCCGCTTTGAACGACACCAGCTTGGACAGTCCGCAGGATATCACCGTATAGCTGGAAAACGCCGCAAGCAGTCCGATAATCGCGTTGACGAAAAGGTAAGTATTCGTCTGTGATCTTTTGTTGAGCAGATCCATTATCGGCAGAGCCTGCGTATCATTGGCAAAAGCGATATAGAGACTTGCCGCGAAGCAGAGTATCAGCACAAACAGTCTAAGCAGCAGACTTCCCTTTAACTGAGCTATGTCGTGAGCTATCGACGGAGCGTCGTTGAAATTTTCAAAATCGTCGATCACAGCGGGACCGCCGTTTGTTTCCTCCTCGTCCTGAACGTCCTCCTCGTCTCCCACAAGGACGAAATCCTTGATCTTTTTGCTTCGGCGTTCTTTGAGGGCGTTGATCTTTTCCAGCTCGTTCTGCTGCTCCGTATCGGGAAGCTGCGAGGTATCGGGCAGTATCTTTCCGTCCAGGTCAAGGTCTATGTCCGAAATGGACTTTCTCTCTATCGGCGGGACGTGCTGCGTGCGGGATACGCGTTCTTTTTTCGCCTTTATCATTCCGTCCAGCAGCTCTGTGTTGCCCGAAATCCCCGTCTCCTCCGTGTCCGGCTTCGGGACAAGCTTGGTAAAGAAATCCGTTATGCTTTTGTGCTGTGTATTCCGCGCGGACTCCGCCCTTGCCGCTTCTCTTTTTGAGGACGAATACTCGTTCAGTATATCGTCGAGACTGCTGTCGTTTATGGAAGAATACTTTTCAAACGGGTCGTCCGTCCTTGATGAGTTCGCCGAAAAGCTCTGTATGGGAGGCTCCGGTCTTGCGGGTCGGCTGTTTTCATTTCCCGCAGCTTCAGTGGCGTCCTTTTTCGCTCCGCCCTGCTTTCTTCTGAACAGGGAGGCTATGCCGGCTTTTTCCTCGTCCTCTTCCTCGTCTTTATCGCCGTAAAGATTGGGTTCTTCAAATTTTTCCGAGAACGATCTGTCGGGTTTGGGAGCGGGGGTGTAGGGAGTTTCGCTTTCCCGCTCCCTGACGGCTGTCACAGCCGAAAGAAGCTTGTCGTACTTTCCCGAAAAGCTGTCCTTTCCGCCGTTTTCCGCACTTTCGGGTTTTTCGCCGTAGTTGTCCCGTGACAAAACGTCGTCCTCATAGCTTTCGGAACGGTAAGCCGATTCTCTGACCGAATTTTTCACGCTGTCCGCATCGCCCGCCGCAAACCCGTTTATCAGGTCGTCAATATTTATATCGCTGTCGGCGGCGCTTCGTCCCGCGCCCGAATATTCGTTAAGAATATCGTCCACCGAGTATTTTCCGTCAGACAAACCGCAGCTCTCCTCTCATAAATTATTGGTATATCGGTTCGGTATCCCGTGTTCGGCATTTGCCGCCGTTTCAGACGTTCAGACGCCTTTGTCTCACGGCTTCGTACATAAATATCCCCGCCGCAACCGAGGCGTTAAGGGAGTTTATTTCTCCCAGCATGGGCAGACTTAACGTGAGATCGCATTTTTCTCTGACAAGCCGTCCCAATCCATGCCCTTCCGAACCGATGACCAGACCGATGCTTCCGCAGAAATCCGCCTTTGTGTAGTCTTCGCCCGAAGCGTCTGTGCCGTATATCCACACGCCGTTTTTCTTGAGCATATCCAGCGCGGCGGAAATATTTGTCACCCTTGCCGCGGGAAGTCTGCTTGCCGCGCCTGCGGAGGTTTTGTAGACCGTACCGTTAAGGGACGCGCTTCTGCGCTTGGGGATTATTATGCCGTCCGCGCCCGCAGCCTCGGCGGTGCGTATGACAGCCCCCAGATTGTGGGGATCTTCTATTTCGTCGCAGATGATAATAAAGGGCTTTGTACCCTTTGCCGCCGATACGGCGAGAATGTCCTCTACGGTAACATATTCCGCGCAGGCACCGCTTGCGGCGACGCCTTGGTGGGACAGTCCTCCGGTCATTTCGTTAAGCTTGGCTTCGGTGGTTTTCTTGACCGGGATTCCGCGCTCCGCCGCCATGCGGCAGATAAGACCGAGACTTCCCCCCTCGCCGCAGACATATACGGCGTTAAGGGATTTTCCCGCTTTGAGAGCCTCTGTCACGGGATTTCTTCCCGCGATTATTTCCGCGCCGCAGGTTTCGCAGTCATCATTCCCGGATTTTTGTTTTTCATACCTTGCGGAAGGTTTTTTCGCGGGATTATTTTTTCTATCGTAGTCAGCCATGGCAGCCTCCGCATTAATCATAAAGTTATTTAAATTAAATTATAGCATATTTCGGAAAAAAACACAATGGCTTTGAGAAAAAAAGTCCCGTAAAACAAATTTTGTATTTTGTGCGCGGCGGATTTTACAGAAGTTTCTTGCAATATTTACTCGCTCTCTGCGGAAAATACCAATGAAAAGCGAAAACCGCCTGAGAAAGGAGGCGAAACGATGCCGAAAGCATTGGAAAATCTTGTTCTTTTTCTTTTCGGAGGAGCTGCCTATTCAATGATAGAGGTCGTATTCCGCGGCTACACGCATTGGAGCATGACCGTTACGGGAGGAATATGCCTTGTGCTGATGTACAGGCATTTCACAGCCAGACCGAACGATCCTCTGATAATGAAATGTCTTTTCGGAGCGGTTACGGTTACCGCTGTGGAGTTTGCCGCGGGCTGCATAGTCAATCTTCTGCTCGGCTGGAACGTCTGGGACTATTCGGGAATGATGTTCAACCTGTACGGTCAGATATGCCTGCCGTTTTCCGCGCTGTGGTTTCTGCTGACCATACCCGTGACGGCTCTTACGGGATTTTTCGGGAAAAAATTTTCCGAAATGCGAATGTGCGCCGCCGTACCGCAGGAACGTAAAAGCATACCCGCGTTCGCAAAGCTTCGTCCGGACAAAGCAAAGGAAGGTCTCCGCGGTTAATAGCGCCGCGGGGATCTTCCTGCCGTTTACGGGTATTTCGCTGTACGGGAAATTATTCCCCGAATTTTTCAAAATCGTAGTCGACCTTTACCTCGCCCGAGCTTCCGTTTTCCTTGAGAATGACCGTAAGATACTGCTGTCCCTCGTAGTCGATGGCTACGGGTCTCTTGGAAATGGTCGCGGCGTCGAAGAAAGGATCTTTTATCTCAAAATCGCTGAGAGCTACATATATCTTGGGGTGAATGGAAAAACTTACCTTGAAGCCGGGACGTACGTCGCACCTGAAAAGCGGCTTGCTGTTTTTGGTTACGACCGCGGAGCTTGTGCGAACGTCTTTGTTGTGGATCTCAATGGTATTTTCTCCGGGAGCAGGCTCGCTGCTCTTCTTTACGTCAAGGGCGTTGCTGTTGTTGTAAATGTCCCACGCCGTGTTGTACTCAACGGGAAGAAGCTTGGTCATTATTGTTCCGTCGTGACCTATGCCCTCGATGGAACCGATGGCGATCTCCATGGGGAGCAAGGCTCTCATCTGAGCGCCGGGAGCAAGGTATCTGTGTTCCCACGCTGCGGTTTTGAAATTCTTGACGTTGAGCGTTACCGCCTCCTGATAAAGGAGCACCTGCTGGGGCGTTACAAGCTCGCTCTTGACTCTGATATGAAGATCGGTGTTTGAAACCGGCATAACTGATTACCTCCGTTTAAAAATTATTTTTGATATCTATTCGGAGAGCCGCCCTGCGGTCTGCGCGCGCTTTAAAGCCGCTGCGTCGGTCTCCTGATAAACCGCCGGGACGGTTTATTTCACAGCAATACCGCCTCTGGTTTTCCGATGGCGGGAATTACGCTGCGGGAATACTTTTCCGTACAGAAACAGCTGTTTCCGTCGGGGAAAAATATCTCGCTTTTTTTCACTGCGGACACAGCCGCAAGATTTATTATGGTCGAGGAACGGGCGCGTCTGAAGCGGGCGTCAAGTCCGAGGATAAGCTTGGATATATCGGCGCGTATTTCGTCCCTGCCGTTTTGGTGCACAATGCTGCACATATGGGTTTGTTTTACGGTTTCTATGTAATATATTTCGCTGTACGGAATGATTTTCTCCACGCTGCCGTACCGGGTCACGGCTATACCTCCGAATACCGTCCTGAGCCTGCCGCAAAGACGGTCTATGACTTCGCCGTACATTTCGGAAAGCTGTCCCTCGCGCACATATCCGCACAGGGAGGAGAGACTGTTTATCGCCTCCACGGCTTCGCTGTCGCTTTCGGACACAAGGCATATCTTCATGCCGCCGGCGGACTTTTCGATCTCCCCGGCAATGTCCTGCCAATCATCGAAGGAACATATGTCGATTATCACTATCGCCGAACCCGAAGTCCCGTATTTTTTTACGGCGGCGAGTATCATGCGGCGGTTTGCGAACAGATTGGTATTTACCGACATATACCTGTTTTTCTTTTTGCACAAAAACTTGTCCGTCAAAGCGAACAGTCTTTTCCACAGCGGCTTTCTCGCCGAGCAGATCAGCACTTCCATTATTATTCTCCCTTTCTTTTCTGGGTACGCCTATATTATATATCTCTGTGCGTACGTCCGTATATTTTTGTCACAGAAATGCGTTTTTCCGTCACGCGTATACGGAAAAGCAATGCTGCGCAAACCATTATAGGATATACTCATTATAAATTATTGTACGTTTCAATTCAACGTTATTTTAAAAAAATCGTAATATTATATAATGAGTTTTGTCATATTATGTATAAAATGCTGTCATTTCCGCTTTTGTGCAAAACCGCATACCGCGCGGAAAAATTTTAACAAACCTTCCAAAACAATTATCGGAGCTTTTGACGGGACGCTTCTTTCGGAAACGGCGGCGCGGAAATATCCGCCGTACGGGAAGTTTTTCGCTTAAACGTTTAAATGTGAAAATAGCCAAAACAATGTCCCGAACGGGAGAAAAATTTGTTGCAGCCGATGATGAAAATTTATTCCTAACCCCTTTAAATTTTTCACCAATCTGCTATAATAAGGTTTATATTCTTTTTTCGGCATTTTCCGAAGGAAGCTTCCGCAGCCGCGCGCGTGCCCGAGGATATCGGCAACACGGGCGCCGAAAACGTTCGGGAAAAATTATACAAATCTATTTTTCGCTGAAAACAAAATAGATTTTTACAATTATTTTTCTTATGATCTGCTATAATATAATTTGTTTATTTTTTGATATATCCGCATAGGAGGGATACTATGTTTCAGATAAAATGGATCTGGCAGAATATGAAAGGCTATCGGGGCAGATATATCCTCGCCCTGTGCATTACCGTGATATGTCAGATCATGTACCTTACAAACCCCGTGTTCGGGCAGCAGATAGTGGATACCTTTATCTACAGCGACAGCGCGGCGGAAAATCTCGCCCTGCGCAAGAATTTGCTTGTCATGCTCTGTCTGGGAATGGTGCTCTTTACCCTTTTGAGGACGGTGCTCCAGTTCAGTTCCAATATGCTGTACGAGGTCTGCTCGCAGGGTATGCTTGCCAAAATAAGGAACTACCTTTTCGCCAATGTCCAGAAGCAGGATATGACTTTCTACGACCGCAGCAGCACGGGCGACATCATGACCCGTCTTTCGGGCGACCTGGATATGGTTCGCCACAGCGTGGCATGGATAATCAAGACACTGCTCGAAAGCATTGTGCTGTTTACCACCACCACGGTGTACTTCTTTATACTCGACCCCGCAATGGCTGTATGCCTGCTTGCGCTGACCCCGCTCATCTTTATCATTACGGGAATTTTCCGCAAGGACGTGGGTCCCAAATACGTTGACCTGCGGGAAAGGCTTTCCCGCCTCAACACAGCGGCGCAGGAGAATATCGCGGGAAACCGCGTTGTCCGCGCCTTTGCCCGCGAGGACTACGAGATCGAACGCTTCCGCGAAAAAAACAGGGATTACTCCGAAGCCAATAAAACGGCTTCGCTGACCTGGCTGAAATATTTCCCCTACATAGAGACCACCGCTCAGGGACTTACCGTGGTGCAGCTCATCGCGGGCGGTATCTTCGTTATCACGGGCAGACTGACAATGGGCGAATATGTGGCTTTCAGCGGACTTATCTGGACGCTCTCCAATCCCATGAGAAACGTGGGCACGCTTATCAACGACCTGCAAAGATTTATGGCTTCGGCGGCGAAGATAGTGGAGGTCTACTACTCCCGTCCGTTTATCGTCGACAGGGTCGACGCAAAGGAAATGCCCCGGCGTCTCAGAGGGGATGTGGAGTTTAAGAACGTAAGCTTTTCCTACGACGGAACGCCTGTGCTGAAAGACGTTAGCTTCAAGGTGAACGCGGGCGAAACGGTCGCAATAATGGGAGAGACCGGCTCGGGAAAGACCACGCTGGTAAATCTTATCCCCAGGCTTTACGACCCGAAGCGGGGGGAAGTCCTTGTGGACGGCGTGAATGTGCGGTTTATCAAGCTGGAGACGCTCCGCAGAAATATCGGCATGGCAATGCAGGACGTGCTCCTGTGGTCGGACACCATTGACGGAAACATTGCTTTCGGCGACAGCGGTATGCCCGAGGAGGACGTGCAGAAATTCGCCCGCGCAGCCGACGCTGACGGCTTTATCACCGAGCTGAACGACGGCTACGACACCATCGTGGGCGAGCGGGGCGTGGGACTTTCCGGCGGTCAGAAGCAGAGGATATCCCTTGCGAGGGCTTTGGCTGTGCGTCCCGCCATACTTATTCTGGACGACACCACTTCCGCCGTAGACCTTGAAACGGAAAAGCATATTCAGGAAAATCTTGCAAGCCTTGACTTCAAGTGTACCAAAATAATAATCGCCCAAAGGATATCCTCCGCCAAGGACGCGGACAAGATAATCATTCTCAAAAACGGAAAAATATCCGAAATGGGCACTCACGACGAGCTGCTGAAAAACGGGAACGGCTACTACAGCGAGATCTACAGGCTTCAGCAGGGCAGCATAGAATGATCCCGCCGTCAAAGGAGTGATAACATGGCAAGGAATAAATACGACGTTGACGAACAGCTTGAAAGCCCTTTCGACATACGTCATCTGAAGCGCGCGATGGTCTATGTGACAAAATATAAAACGCGTATGATAACGGCTCTCCTGCTGAGCGCGGCGGCGGTCATAATCGGACTTCTGTCCCCCGTCATAACCCAGCGCGCCATAGACGGAGCGATACCCGAAAAGAATATCCCCAAGCTGCTGCTTATGGCGGCTTTGCTGCTGCTGACAATTGTGGTGAACATCATTTTCTCTGCCATGCGCTCGAGGATAATGACAAAAGTGGGGCAGGACATAATCTTCGACATCAGAGCCGATCTTTTCGAGCATTTGCAGCGGCTTTCCTTCGAGTATTACGACAGCCGCCCCCACGGAAAAATTCTGGTGCGCGTCATCAACTATGTGAACAGCGTGTCCGATACCCTTTCAAACGGCATCATAAACTTTATTATGGACATCTTCAATCTTATCTTCATAGCGGTGTTTATGTTTGCCATGCACTGGAAAATGGCTCTCGTGGTTCTTGCGGGAGTACCCTTTCTGGCGGGGTTCATACTTCTCATCAAAACAAAGCAGAGACGGGCTTGGCGGCAGGTGAACAACAAAAGCTCCAATCTTAACGCATATCTTCACGAGGGAATAGTGGGAACAAAGGTCACGCAGCTTTTTGTCCGCGAGGACGAAAACGCGGAGATATTCGGCAGACTTTCCGAAGCCTACCGCAAAAGCTGGATGAAAGCCGTTGTGTGCAACAATCTTCTGTGGCCTACGGTGGACACCATTTCCGCTGCCGTGGGAGCGTCCATATATTTTGTGGGACTGCTCATAATAGGTCCCGCCTCGGTATCGCTGGGAACTATCGTCGCCATGTCGGGATACGCCTCGCGGTTCTGGCAGCCTATCCTGAACCTTGCTAACCTGTTCAACAACTTCGTGAACGCGGTGTCTTACCTTGAAAGAATTTTCGAGGCTATCGACGAGCCCGTAAAGGTAAGCGACAAAGAGGGCGCGGAGGAGCTTCCGCCCATTGAGGGAAACGTCCGCTTCGAGAACGTCACCTTTGCCTACGACGAGAGCAAGACCGTTCTGGAAAATCTGTCGTTCAGCGTGAAAAAGGGCGAAAGCGTTGCGCTTGTGGGACCTACGGGAGCGGGCAAGACGACCATAGTAAACCTTATTTCAAGATTTTACGACGTTTCCGAGGGAGCGGTGCTTATCGACGGGCACAACGTCCGGGACATAACGTTAAAGTCCCTGCGTTCGCAGATGGGAATAATGTTACAGGACAGCGTGGTTTTCAGCGGGACTATCGCGGAAAATATCCGCTACGGAAAGCTTGACGCGGATATGGACGAAATAATCAGAGCCTGCGAAACCGTCCGCGCGGACGAGTTTATAAGGGAGTTCCCCGACGGCTACGACACAATGATAAACGAGGGCGGATCGATGCTTTCCCAGGGGCAGAAGCAGCTCATCGCCTTTGCGAGAACGCTCATAAGCGACCCGAAAATACTGGTGCTGGACGAAGCCACGTCCTCCATAGACGCGAAAACGGAAAAGCTTTTGCAGGAAGGACTTGACAGGCTTCTGGAGGGCAGAACGTCCTTTATCATAGCGCACCGCCTGTCCACCATACGGAACTGCGATAAGATAATGTACGTGTCCAACTGCGGCATAACGGAGTGCGGCACGCATGACGAGCTTATGGCGAAAAAGGGAGATTACTATAAGCTGTGCCACGCTAAGGAGAGCGCGGCGGTTTAAAAAACAAAACGGCGGAAACCCAATCGTTTCCGCCGTTTTTGTGAAGGTGTAAATTGTTGTTTACAGACAAGTAGGAAATATTGGCGGCGAAGCCGCGGAGTGCTTGCTGCTCGTTCTGCGCTAAACAACAAGTTATACTTTTTCTCAAATCCGGCGCGATTTTTTTCAAAAGCTATTCCATTTCCGAAAAATATGTGGTATAATATTTTTGTATAGTTTATGCCCTTAACGGCAAATTTTGGAACTCGGCGGTGATTTTATGAAAACCTTATGGCGCGCTCTGTGGCTTGCGGCTGTGTCGCTCGGCGGAGTTGCCCTCGTTCGCATTGCGCTGGAAATCCTCAACAGAGATAATAAAAAGTACATTGATGTATGACCGAAAGTACTAAGCATAAAATAAATTACACGGAGTAATTTCACAAATGAATAAATATCAGAAACTGGCGGGAAACACCCTGATCTTCGCCATAGGCAACTTCGGGGCGAAATTCCTCAGCTTTATACTAATGCGGCTCTACACCGGCTGCATGACCGACGAGCAGTACGGCATGGCCGACTTGCTTATCCAGACGGTGAACGTTCTGTACCCTATCGTCACCCTCAGCATGGCGGACGCGGTGATACGCTTCGGCATGGAGAAAAAAACCGACGGACGGCAGGTCTACACCGTCGCCGTCTGCTCCACGCTTATGGGACTGACAGTGCTCACCCTTGCCATGCCCATTTTCAATCTTTTCGAGATGTATAACCGGTACAGTTTTATACTCTTTGTATGCTGTTACTGCTCCTGTTTCCGGCAGATAGCCTCCAATTTCGTGCGGGCGAAAGGCTACGTCAAGCTTTTCGCGCTGGACGGGATAGTCTCCGCGCTGACGATAGTCATATTCAACATAATTTTTCTCGTCTGCTTCGATATGGGCGTGACGGGATATGTGCTGTCGATAATACTGTCCGACGCGGTATCCTTTGCGGGACTTACCGTTATGGCGGGTCTGCACAAATATCTGGACGTTACATACTTTAACAAAAAGCTTTTTGCGGATATGATAAAATATTCCGCGCCGCTTATTCCCGCCTACGTTATGTGGTGGATAACCTCCGCCTCGGACAGATGGTTCGTGAAAAGCCTCTGCGGAGGCGGCGTGAACGGCGTTTACAGCGTCGCCTACAAGATACCGTCGCTGCTGATGATGTTCACCACGCTGTTTTATCAGGCTTGGCAGATGTCCGCCATCGAGAACAGGAACGACAGCGGACTGTCTAAATTCTACACGAAAATTTACGGGGCGTACAGCTCGCTGCTGATGATCGCGGCGGCGGGGATAATAATGCTCGTCAAGCCGCTGACCTATCTTATTGTGGACAGCGACCCCGAAAAAAATTTCATTTTCGCGTACCGCTACACGCCCATACTTGTGATCGCAATGATATTTCAGTGTCTGTGCCAGTTCACGTCAAGCGTCTACAACGTGAAGAAGAAATCTGTAAATTCCATGCTGACAAGCGTTATCGCGGCGGCGGCGAACCTGATACTGAACTTCCTGCTGATACCCGAGTACGGCGCTTACGGAGCGGCTATAGCAACGGCGGCTTCATACGGAGCCTGTTTCCTCATACGCATTTTCGACGTCACAAGGCTTATCGAGTTTAAAGCCTACCATATAAGGACGGTCGTCAACACCGTTCTGGTGAGCGTTATGGCGTACATTGCCATAACCGAGCCTAAGCTTACATATCTGTGGCTGATACTGATTTTCCTGCTTGTGACCGCGCTTAATTTCGGGGCGGTTTTGAGTACGCTTAAAAAGATTTTGAACAGGAGAAAGAACGGCTGACGGTGTACGGCTGACAGTTGACAGTTGTTTCGGAGGACGGGTTTCCCGTTCCGAGGGTATGTTACGGAAATGAAAATTTTAAAATAAAACGAGAGGATTTGTTTACCGATGAGCATTAAAATTCAAACCTATCACAAAGACTACAAACGCTGGGCTTGGCAGATAAACGACAACGTGACGTTCCCCGAGGACATCACTATGTTCAAGCTGGACGCGCCGAACACGAGCTATGTTTTCGGCGTTATCGACGAGGGGTATCTCGTCCACGGGTACTACGGAAAAAGGCTTGCGGACGGCGATCTGACCTATCTGCTCCGCCTTACGGAGAACCCATGGGTGCCAAAAACCAATATGCGGGATATGGGCACTTTTATGGATGCCACGGCGTTTGAGTATCCCTGCCACGGTACTGGCGACTACCGCGAGCCCTGCCTTATGGTTATGGACGGTGAGGGTATGACTACCACAGATTTGCGGTATGTTTCCCACAAGGTTTACAAGGGCAAGCCTGCTTTGGAGGGACTTCCCGCCACCTTTGCAAACGATGACGAGGCGGAAACCCTTGAAATCACCTGCACAGACAAGCACACGGGACTTGAGGCTGTGCTGCTGTACACCGTTTTCAACGATTTGGACGTTATCACCCGCAGCGTGCGCCTGAAAAATACGGGGAAAGCTCCCCTTAATGTTAAGAGGGTTCTTTCAATGTGTGTGGACTTCGATAACGACGGTTACGACCTTATCACCCTCAACGGAAGCTGGGCGCGGGAGCGTGTTATGGAACGCTGTCGTCTCCACCACGGAAAGCAGGGTATCGACTCGGTAAAAGGGGAGTCCTCCCACCAGAACAACCCCTTTATGGCTCTCGTTTCACACAACGCCGACGAGGATACGGGGGAGGCTTACGGGTTTAACTTCGTCTACAGCGGAAACTTTTTCGCTCAGGCGGAGGTCACTCAGCACAAGTACACACGGGCGGTTATGGGCATAAACCACTTTGACTTTAACTGGCTGCTTGAAAGCGGCGAGGAGTTTGTTGCTCCCGAGGTGGTTATGGTTTACTCCGATGAGGGTATCGGCAAGATGTCGCGGACTTTCCACGATTTGTACCGCCGGCACCTCATTCGGGGCGAGTACAAGGACAAACGCCGTCCCATACTTATCAACAACTGGGAAGCCACCTACTTCAACTTCGACACGGACAAGCTTATCGACATTGCAAAAGAAGCCTCCAAACTGGGCATTGAAATGCTTGTTATGGACGACGGCTGGTTCGGTCACCGCGACGCGGATAATTCCTCGCTGGGGGATTGGTTCGTGTACGAAAAGAAGCTGAAAGGCGGTCTGAAACGGCTTGTGGACGAGGTAAACAAGCTGGGTATGAAGTTCGGCATTTGGTTTGAGCCGGAGATGATCTCCCCGGACAGCGAGCTGTACAAAAAACACCCCGAATGGGCGATACAAGTCCGGGGACGGGAGCTTACTATGTCCCGCGAGCAGTACGTTCTGGACTACTCAAACAAGGAGGTTCGGGACTGTGTTTACGGTATGATGAGGGAGGTTTTGGACAGCGCGAATATCGAGTACATCAAGTGGGATATGAACCGCCAGCTGACGGAGGTTGGTTCGACAAATCTGCCGAAGGAGCGGCAGAGGGAGCTTTGGCATAGGTACGTTCTGGGCGTTTACGATTTGATGAACAGGCTGACAACCGATTATCCGCATATTCTTTTGGAGAACTGCTCGGGGGGCGGCGCGCGGTTCGACCCGGGTATGCTGTATTTCTCGCCGCAGATCTGGTGCAGCGACGACACCGACGCTATCGAGCGTTTGAAGATACAGCACGGCACGTCAATCTGCTACCCCGCGTCCGCAATGGGGGCGCACGTTTCCGACTGCCCGAACCACACGGTGGGACGTTCCACGCCGTTTTCCACGCGGGGCAACGTGGCTATGGTGGGTACTTTCGGCTACGAGCTTGACGTTACCCGCATACCGCAGGAGGACAGAGACGCCATTCCCGCCCAAATCGCGGAGTTCAACAAGTACAACCCCATTATCCGCACGGGCGACCAGTACCGTATCGGAAACGTTTTCGAGGACAATATGTGGGACGCTTGGATTTTTGTTGCAAAGGACAAGTCCGAGGCGGCGTTCACCTTTGTGCAGGTTCTGGGCAGACCAAATTACCGCAGCAGGCGTATCAAGCTGAAAGGTCTTGATAGTGAAGCAAATTACAAAAATATGGAAACAGGCGAGGTTCTGACGGGTTCTGCGCTGATGAATGCGGGAATTTTTGTAAGTCTTGACGGGGATTTCAAGTCTAAGGTTGTGCATTTTGTAAGACAGTAGCCGCATTTTTATGTTTGGGTACACCGTTTCTGACCCGCCCCCTTGAGGGGGCTTGACAAACTTTAGCGTTTTCGTTTCGTACCACGGGGGTGATATGGGTGCAGGCTCAGCCTGTCTCAGCTTGCCTCAGCTTTCCGAAAAGGTTTTCGTTGAAAGTTTTTGTTTAAAATGCACAAGATAGTTGAAAGTATATCTGTAAATTGTCTCTTGAAGATTTGAAGAATTTTTGGTATAATTGTTACATACGAAGCCGCGTTCGGTTTATTTTGCCGGGGTGCGGACTTCGGAAGGAGGTTAATATGAAAAATACAAAAAAGATCCTGGCAGGACTTCTCGCTCTGACCATGACAGGCGCGCTTGCCGCTTGTTCCAATGACGAGGGTTCGACGACAAACAACGGCGACAGCGGCGCGGAGGCTACCGCAGCCACTACAACCGCGGAAACAACCACGGCTGCTACCGTTGCCAAGAACGAGAAAGAGCTTGACGAAAGTCAGGTTGACGCTCTCAGCAATGCAATGTCTCAGCTTCAGGACGTGGAGCTTGAAAACAAGGAAATCAAATGGTTCGCTCACTACGACATAAACCCCAGCGGAAACGGCGCCTCCAAAAAAGTTGAACTGGAACTGTTCGAGAGAAAATACGGCGGCTCTATCAAATGGTATGAAACTACATATGAAAACGCTCCGAACGATCTTTCCACACTTATCCTCGGCGGCGAGGGCATCGACTTTTACGCAAGCGACACAAGAAATCTTCCTAAGGGCATCGTAAGCGGAATGTTCCAGGCTGTCGATCCTTATATCGACATCAACGACGCTATCTGGGCGAACACAAAGACGGCTATGGAAAGCTATAGGTTCGGTGACAAGCACTTCATGTTCGTTACCAATGTTATCGCAAACTATATGGTATACTACAACACCGCTACGCTTGAAGCAAACGGTCTGGACGATCCCTGGGATCTCTACAAGGCGGGCAATTGGAACTGGGATACCTTTAAGGATATGCTCCAGCAGTTCGTCGACGAGGAGAACGACCAGTGGGGTCTCGACAACTGGTACAACGAGCTTGCTCTGGCATATTCGGCAGGCGTTCCCACGGTTCAGTCAGTTGACGGTCAGCTTGTCTGCAACCTTAACGACGCTACCCTTGAAAAGGCTATGAACTTCCAGTACGACCTCTACAACAACGGTCTTGTTCTTCCTTTGGAGCAGTTCAACTGGGCAATCCAGCCCGCTATGATGGGCGAGGGCAGACAGCTCTTCTGGATAGGCGGTTCATGGGAAGCGGAGGGCGATCCCGCAACATGGACTCATCAGATCCCGCCCGAGAATTTGGGACTTGCTCCCACACCGTCTCCCGCCGATTCCGATCCTTGGCAGGCGGCAGCTTTGGAAGGTTATGTTCTCTGTAAGGGCGCGTCGAACCCCGAAGGCGTTGCGCGTTTTGCCGAGTGTACTATCCTTGCGGGCAGCGACGAAAGCGCAAGAGAGATATTCCGTCAGAAGAGAATGGAGGACGCTCAGTGGTCCGAGGATCTTGTAAACAGACTTGAAGAGATCAACAGTCTTGCCAAGCAGTATCCCATTGTCGACCTTGCACAGGGCTGCTCCACCGATATCGCCAGCTACACCACGGACGGCGGTTCGGCAGTGGGCATAAGAGCCGCGTTCCACGGCACAGATTGGGCAACAACAAGAGAGTCCATTGCTGACACGATCATCATGCTCGTTGACGAGGTAAACACCGAGCTTCAGGCTAAAGTTTCCGAAGGCTGATTTTGACGGTTTGCCGAAACAAATTTAAAATTTACGGGTTTTCCCGTGCGGGTCTTTGCCGTTCATTAAACGGCAAAGACCCTTTTTTGCGCCCGCGTCCTCCCGGTTTGCCGTTTGTGCCGCAAAAACAGCCAATTACGACAAAATTATCACAAACCTATTGAAAAATGCTTTGTAAAATGGTATAATAAACAAATAAAATATTATAAAAATATTAAGGGGCATTTCATGAAAAAGAATTCTTTCAGCTTGAGAACAAAAATAATGCTGCTTTCGGCTCTTCCCACAGCTGTTCTTGGACTGATACTTTCGTCGTTCTGCACATTTTCAACATACAGAAACGTTTACAACGAAATATACAACGAGCTTCACAGCATGTGCATAAGCATATACGAATTTGTTCTGACAAACGACGTCATGCACGGCGGCGACGCCCATACCTATGAGGATATGGACAATTTTTTCAGCGGCATAAAAAACGGCACCGGCGTTGACGTTTCTTACTTCAAGGGCGGCGTAAGATATATCACTACCATAACCGATACGGAAGGTCACGCGATAAAAGGTACGGTGGCAGCTCCCGAGGTGCTGATCGCCGTACTTGATTCGGGATCGGATTTTTACTCCGACGACGTTGAGGTAAACGGCGTAAGATATTTCGGCTACTACATACCCGTCAGCGACGCCGACGGCGTTATCTGCGGCATGACCTTTGCGGGAAAAAGCAGGGAAAACGCGGAAAAGACCATCATGTCCGCAACCTTGGGTTCGCTGCTCATTTCGGTCTTTTCCACCTGTATTGCTTTGGGGATAAGTCTGTTTGTTTCGGCTAAAATGGTAGCAGCGCTTGAAAAGGCGGTCGTCTTTATAAATAAGGTCTCCGAGGGCGATACCGAATGCGAACCCGACAAAAGGCTGATCGAACGGGGCGACGAGATCGGAGTTATGGGACGTTCCGTTGTGAAGCTCCAGCAGTCCCTTAAAGCGCTCATTTCCACCGACCCGCTTACGGGACTTCTGAACCGCCGTGCCTGCAATATCAGGCTTAACGAAATATACAAAAATTCCGGCGGGTTTACGGCTATCATAGGGGATATCGACTTTTTCAAGAAGTTCAACGACAAGTACGGGCATTTCTGCGGCGACGAGGTGCTGAAAACCTTATCCGCCGTTTTCAGGGACTGCGTGGGGGACAGCGGCTTCACTGCCAGATGGGGCGGCGAGGAATTTCTGATAATCATCAATTCGGGAGAATACACCAAAGCCGTGGAAATACTGGACGATATCCGCTCGGTAATAAAAGAAAACGGCGTTGAGTTCAACGGCGAAAAGCTGAACATAACCATGACCTTCGGCGTTCAGCGGTACGAACCGGGACTTACCGCCGAGGAAGTGATAAACCTTGCCGACGAGAAGCTGTACTACGGAAAAAATCACGGCAGGAACAGGATAATAGAAGTCCTGAGCAATTGACGCGGGACAAAAATTCAGCCGTATGCGAAACCGCTTCGCATACGGCTTTTTTATTCTTCCCGCTGTTTCCGCAGCGTTACCGAAACAAGCTCCGGCGGATTGTGTATCCTGAACCGCCCCAATCCCCGGCTTGCTATCAGGAACGAGTTCCCCGTCCGGTAAACGCCCTCCTTGTATTTGGGCATGAGCTTTCTTTCGGGGGAAAATATTCCCCGCACAAGGGGCAGTCTCACAAGTCCGCCGTGGACGTGTCCGCCGAGGGAAAGATCCGCTCCCCAATCGGCGTGGACGTCGAAATCCAGCGGATTGTGCGCCAGCAATACCGTGTACTCGTCCGGCTGCTTTACGCCCAGATAGTTTATCATATCCGTCAGCATAAAGGCTTTCCAGCCCCGCTTGTACTCGCGTACTCCGCGGTAATATTCCGCCGAGTAGCACAGTCCGCACAGGTGTATTTTTTCTTCACCGCGGTAAATGTCCTCGCCCGTATTGTCAAGGCAGACCGCTCCGTAGGAAGCCAAGGTTTCGGCGATATAGGAAAAAGCGTCCCCGTCAAGGTCGGAAAGCTCATGGTTGCCGTTGACATAATAGACGGGACAGAGATCCGTCATGCGCTTGACCAGCCGCAGGAACTTATCCGTATCGGGAGCGTCGTGGCTTATCATGTCGCCCGTCATGGCGATGATATGCGGCTTTTCCGCAGCGATAAGCTCCAGCAGCGGATCGTTGTCCCTGCCGAAAACCTTGTTGTGCTGATCGGATAGATGAACTATCCTGAACCCGTCAAATCCCTCGGGAAGCGCGGGCGAGCATATTTCAAAGCGGGAGACCTCGATACGGGACATTTCACGGCAGATGTGCGGGATAGTTCCGCCCAGAAAAAAAGACGCGGCGAGCATTGATGTACGGCGGTTCATAGCGGTCGTCCTTTCGGAGTTTAATACACATTAATTATACACTGTTTCCCGGAAAATATCAACATAAAATTTGCGTTAACCGGAATTCCGCATAAAAAAGGGCGGCGGAAACGCGTTCCGCCGCCGTCAGAATTATCAGTTGTAAACCTCGATTTCGGAGTCGATGATATTCATATATTCTTCTCTTGCCTGCTCCCAGGACTCATACTGCTCGTTGTAAATGCACTCGTACAGGAACCTGATATAGCCGCTGTCGCCCTGCATCGCTTCGGAGATACCGAGACCGAACTCATAAGGAGCTTTAAACTTCTCGTCGTCGCTGAAAGAGAATACAAGGTCGTACATATCGCTTGTCCAAGCGGAGTTGTTGGCGAGGTACTTTTCCTTCTTGATAGCCAGGTACTGATCCTCGGAGTTTACCATTCTGTTGATGTCGTACCAAACCTTTACGCAGTCCGCGTTGTCGCTGCCCTTTACCCACATGTGGGAGAAGAGAACCTTGTTCATGTAGTATTCGTCAAGGTCGGGGTTTCTGGGGAAAGGAACGATCTGGATAACGTCGTCCGGCATAGCCTCGGCAGCGCCGTTGTAAGCCCAAGTACCCATAGCGTAGAACAGGCAGTCGTTAGTGGGGAACGCAGCCTCGGGACCAACCCAGCCGCGCTTGATAAGACCTCTCGCGAACATATCCGCGATAACGCCCTGAGCCTTTTCGATCCTTGCGCTGTACAGGTTATTGCTGAACTTGCTGCCATCGTAGTTGACCATTACGTCGCCGGCGGTGTATACGAAAGAGTTCGCCCAGAAGCCGGAGATACCGTACAGGCTCTCATCGCCGCCCTGGAATTCCTCCATAATGCTCATGAAAGCGTCCCAATCCCATTTGTTTTCGAGATAGAGCTCATAGGGATCGTCCGCGCCCATTTCCTCGACAACAGATCTGTTGTACATAAGGATAACGTAGTCGTCGAAGCGGTAGCTGAAAGGAGCGACGTAGTGCTCGCCGTTCCATGTGAAGTTGTCTGCGGCGCTCTTTACGTCAGCCCAAAGGGGGTCGTTCCAATCGATAAGAGAGTCGATAGGCTGATACATGCCCTTGCTGATGTCGTAGGGGAACGCGCGGAAGTCGTAAACAAAGATATCGGGCGAAGAACCGCCCAGAACCGCGGTAGCAAGGTCGTTGTACTGCTGGTCTGTGGTGGTGGGGATATATTCGATCTTAGCGCCGTAGGTATCCTCGAAGATAGCCACTTCGGGGGAGCGCTCGGGGCTGTCGTTGGTGGGGTTCAGGTCGTAGAAGCCCATCCACTTGAGGGATTTGCCCTCGATATTTACATCGGAATTTACAGCGTCCTCGGCAACAGTTACCTCGATGTTGTCGCCCGTCCATTCGGTTTTCTGAGTAGTGGCTTCCGTGGTAGTCGCGGCGGTAGTGCCGTCGGCGCTTTCTCCGTCGCCCGAACAAGCGGAAAGGGAAACAGCCGACGCGGCAGCCATAATTCCCGCAAGAATTCTTGCATAAGTTTTCTTCACAAAAAATACCTCCTAAAAAATTTTTTGGGGACTGTGCAAACGTTTACAAAAATGTGTACAAATATTGCCTTGCAATAATTATAGCATATTTTTCGGCAAGCAGCCGACTATATATAGTCGGCTCGTCCGATAAGGAAATTAAATTGCTGTGCGGCTTAAAACGGCGATTTAACCCTAACTGTCCACAGACACGCCGTACAGCCGCTTTTCGGCGCATATCCGATGTGCAAATTCAACAGGCTTCTCCGCAAAAAAACTATTGACATTCGCCGAAAACACTGATATGCTTTAAATAGAAACAGTTTACCGAGGAGACCGCCATGACTAAAAACACACCGATCCGCCAGCTTAAAGGCGTGGGAGAAAAACGCGCCGAGCTTTATTCAAAAATAGGCATACACACCGTGGGAGATTTGATATTTCACTTTCCGAGACGCTATACCGACTATTCCGAGCATATGCCTGCGGAGCTTGCTCCAATAGGCGAACACGCCGTTATAAAGGCTATGGTGGTGAAAAAAAATCCCGCTGCCCGCATACGGCAGGGACTTACCCTTTACAAGGTCTTTGCCGAGGACGAGGGAGGGACGCGCTTTACCGTCACTTACTACAACAACCGCTTCGCCGCCGACGCGCTTCACGAGGGGGAGGAGTACCTTTTCAGCGGGAAAGTCTCGGGCAATTTTACACGCAAGGAAATGAACTCCCCGACCGTACTGAAAGCGGACGAGGAAAACCTGCTCCGTCCCGTTTACCCCCTCACCGAGGGACTTACCGCCGCCATGGTAACCGCAAATGTCACGGAAGTCCTGACCCAAGCGGGGGACGGTTTCTTCGCCGACGCCCTGCCCGACGGTCTCAGACTGGAGTACTCCCTTTCCACCCTCGAATACGCGCTGAAAAACATACACTTCCCGAAAGACGGGCACGCGGCTGAGATCGCCCGCCGACGTCTCGCATTCGACGAGCTGCTCCGCCTGCAATTGGGAATGATACTCATAAAAGACCGCACCCGCGCGGAAACGGGCTGCAAAATGTCCCCCCGCCCAAAGGATATGGAGGACTTTTTCAAGTCCCTGCCCTTTGAAATGACGAACGCCCAAAAACGGGCGGCAGACGACATTGTCGGCGATATGCTGGGAGGTTCTCCCATGAACAGGCTTTTGCAGGGGGACGTTGGCTCGGGCAAGACCGCCGTCGCAGCCGCAGCCGCTCTGTTCGCGGCAAAGAACGGCTACCAGACCGCGCTTATGGCTCCCACGGAAATTCTCGCGGCGCAGCACTTCGCCACCCTTTCGGAAATGCTGGAGCCTTTGGGGGTATCCGTATGCCGCGTCACCGGCTCTATGACGAAAAAGCAGCGGGCGGAGACTGCCGAAAAAATTGCTTCGGGAGACTGCAAGGTCGCCGTGGGAACTCACGCTCTAATTTCGGGAAGCACCGTGTTCGGCAATCTGGGACTTGTTATCACCGACGAGCAGCACCGATTCGGCGTGGGACAGCGTTCCGCTCTTGCGGAAAAGGGCGTCGATCCGCACAAGCTGGTAATGTCCGCAACGCCTATACCCCGCACCCTTGCGCTGATCATTTACGGCGATCTGGACATCTCCGTACTGAACGAGCTTCCCAAGGGCAGACAGAAAACCGAGACCTACGCCGTTACCTCGAAGCTGAGGGAGCGTGCGCTGGGTTTCGTCAAAAAGCAGCTTGACGAGGGGGGACAGGCGTACATCGTCTGCCCCATGATAGAGGAAAACGAAAACGAGCTTGCGGCGGCAAAGGGCTACGCGGAGGGGCTGAAAAAGACCGTCCTTGCGGAATACCGGGCGGGACTTCTCCACGGCAAAATGCACGCCGCCGAAAAGGACAGGGTAATGACCGCTTTCAAGGAGCACGAGCTTGACATTCTTGTCGCCACAACGGTTGTGGAGGTGGGCGTGGACGTGCCCAATGCCAATATAATCGTCATCGAAAACGCGGACAGGTTCGGACTTTCGCAGCTCCATCAGCTCCGCGGACGGGTGGGCAGAGGCAAGAGCAAAAGCTACTGCGTGCTCATCGCGGGAAACGTCACCGACGAATCCAGACAGCGGCTGGAGATAATGACAAAGACCTCCGACGGCTTCGAGATATCTGAGTACGACCTGAAAATGCGGGGCGCGGGAGACTTTTTCGGCAGCCGTCAGCACGGTCTGCCCGACCTGAAGATAGCTGACATCGCCGCCGACAGGGAGCTGCTTGCGGACTGCCAAAGGGCGGCAAGGGAGCTGCTTGCGGAAAGTCCCGGTCTGGAAAAATTCCCCGCCCTTAAAGGCGAGGTAGAGGAGCTTTTTTCAAAAAACGACAACGCTGCGGAAGCGTTATAGACGACGCGGGTGAAAATGCTAAAGTTTTTAACATTCCTGTCGATATATATTGTAAGAGAGTTTGTATTACGGAGGGAGTTTTATGACTATTACAAGCATGAGCAACAGAGAGCTTTACAAAACTTTGACGGGATGCGATTATCCCCACGGTTCGAGTTCTAAGACCGATACCGATAAAAGCAACAGCGTTGACCTTTCAAAGGCAATTGCTCTTTCAAAAGAAACAAGGAAAATTGAATTGCAGGCGGAAGATTTAGATAAAATGCAAAAATTAGACCGCTTTGAACAGTCTAAAGTTTTCAAGGTTGGTGAAACATCAAATAATGCAGCGTGGGTAAATGACATTGATTTTAACGACCGGTATACAAATCTGGTTATACAGTCAAGAAGTCTTATGGCTACCTGCAACGGCGGAAGCGTTCCCACAAAGGAAAGCATTGCCGAGTATTACGGCAAAATGGCGAAACGTCTTGACGAAGCCTATACCGAGGGAAAATTCACCAAAGAGGAATACGATTATCTCAATGAAGGCATTGCCGAGCGTATGGAACACGCTGCCGAGTGCGCGGAAGATACAGCCGCAAGATTTGAGGTAGGGTATAGAAATTCTATGTCGCTCAAAACATATGAAAGACATATGTCTATGACCCGCGAGGAACGCAAAGCCGACATCGAAGCACAGGTAAGCCAATACATTAACAGATATTTCAAGATTGACCGCACTTCGCTTACGGAGCTGTTCAACAGCATAAGATACGGCAAATAAATCCTATACGGCAAAGAGGACGGAACCGTTCGGCGTTCCGTCCTCTTTTTGACTGTGCGGACGAGCTGCGGGACATTCAGTTGCGAACGTCGGACGCCACCCTGCCGTCGGCAATTCGTATCGTCCGCGCCGCCCGCGCGGCTATTGCGTCGTCGTGAGTGATCATTATAACGGTTTTTCCCTGAGCGTTAAGGTCGTACAGAATGCGCATGATTTCCTTTCCGCAGCGGCTGTCAAGGTTTCCCGTGGGTTCGTCCGCAAGGATAACGGGCGGCTCGGCGGCTATGGCGCGGGCAATGGCTACCCTCTGCTGCTGACCGCCCGACATGCGGCTCGGAAGATGATCCATGCGGCTGCCCAGCGACACCTTTTGCAGAGCGCGAGCCGCAAGTTCGCTCCTTACATTTGCGGAAAGTCCTCGGTACATCAGCGGAAGCTCCACGTTTTCGCGGGCGGTAAGGGCGGGTATCAGATTAAAGCTCTGGAAAATAAACCCTATCTCCCTGTTCCTTATGCGGGACAGCTTTTTTTCGCCCAGTTCCCTTACGGACATTCCGTCCAGCAGATAATCCCCCGCCGTCTGAACGTCCAGACAGCCAAGCAGGTTCATGAGCGTGGACTTCCCCGATCCCGACGCGCCCGCCACCGCCACGAATTCCCCGCGGTTCACGGTCAGCGAAACGTCCTCCAGCGCGGATACGCGGTTTTCCCCCTCGCCGTAAAGCTTTGATATGTTTCTGAGTTCTATCAGCGGCATAATATCTCCCTTTCTTTTCCGGAAAATGTTTTTGGGAATAGTATGTCCCCCCTGCCGAAAAATATCACGCGGAAAAGAAAAAGCCCCCCGACCGGGAGGCGATGTTGACATAAGTAACAAAGGTTATAACCGCCCAGCAACCACCTGAGCGGTTATATTTAATTCGCAAACGTGGGAGCAGCCGTTCGTCGGCACGCTCTTTACATTTACAGTATACTATAATAAATTGATTTTGTCAATACCCCAACACAAAAAAACCTCCCCAATCGGGGAGGTTTTTAATCGTATTGTCAGGGTATTTGCCGC
>JAMPIC010000016.1 GCA_023663025.1 Prevotella sp. | reverse complement strand
AGACACAGTAAAATACAATAATCGCACAGGTGAGAGGTAAATCAAATGGCTTAAAAACGTCATTTGTCTGAACTTCACTAAAAACTGGAAAAGTTAAAAAAGCAATAAGGGATTAGGATCAGATTGCGCAAAGCCTGTTCAGTCTGTCTTTCAGAAGCTCGTACCTGAGCCGCTTTTCCTCCTTTGCAAAATGCACCTCCCTGAACTGTTCGGGATTGTTTTCGTAAACAAGGTCTTTCGCTTTCTCTCCGAACTGTTCGCTTGTAAGGTCGAAGCAGCAGCCGCCGACAACGTTGTAGCAGTGAAAATTGCCGTTCTCCATAGGTATCCCGTACACCTTTCCGCCGAAAATATCCTGCGCAAGAAAAGCCGTCACGGAACACTGCCCTTTTGTCATATTTTCTTTCGACCATTCGTCCCTAAGTCTCGGAGCGCAGGTCTCGGCACACCATATTTCCGACAGTGCGCGGTACAGCTCGGCGGGGGAATTTATTCGCTTGTAAAAATCATTTACGGGCTTGACGTCCGCGTTTTCACAGCCGTAAAAATTGTATTTCATATTCATGACCGTTTCTCCATGAGATGGAAAAACGTCCTCCTTTCTTTCGATGTTCTCCCGGTCAATTCTTTGTGAAAACCGTACCCACGCTCTCGCCGTCGAAAAATTTATACAGCACATAAGGATTTCGTCCGTTAAGGATAGCCATATCCAATCCCGCGTTCATTGCAATCTCGGCGGCGTTTATCTTGGTTATCATTCCCCCGGTGCCGAGAGACGAACCCGCTCCCCCCGCAAGGGCGCGTATACCGTCGTTTATCTCGTGAACTTCCGCGATAAGCTTCGCGCCGGGATTGTCCCGCGGGTCGCTTTCGTAAAGACCGTCTATGTCGGACATTATCACAAGCATATCCGCGCGGCTGAATATCCCCACATGAGCCGCAAGGCTGTCGTTTTCGCCGAATTCAAGCTCCAGCTCGTCGATAGCGACCGTGTCGTTTTCGTTTACGATAGGTATAACGCCGTGGTCTATCAGCTTTTCAAAGGTATTTTCAACGTTGTTTTTGCGGGGAGTGTCAAGGATATTTCTGGTAAGCAGTATCTGCGCCACGGTAAGATTGTACTCCCCGAAAAGCTTGTCGTACATATACATAAGCTCGCACTGCCCCACTGCGGCGCACGCCTGCTTCATGGGGGTGTCTTTCGGGCGTTCGGGCAGATGCATTTTGGACATTCCCAATCCAATCGCTCCCGAGGACACAAGAACTATCTCCTTGCCGCTGTTCTGAATGTCCGCCAGCACCTTTACAAGCTTTTCCATTCGGCGGATATTCAGCCTGCCAGTTTTGTGGGTAAGGGTGGACGTTCCCACCTTTACCACGATCCTTTTTTTTGTGTTGATATCAAACATAACGACCTCATCTTCTCCTATCTTATCTTATGCGGCGGAACTTTCCTATCGGGAAAATTCCGCACTGTTTATATTTGCGGTAATTTATAGCAATCCTACAAAATAATAACCAAGTTTGTAGGGGACGGGTTTCCCGTCCCGCTGTTCAGCAACCACGGGCGGGGTAACCCCGCCCCTACAAAGACGTTAATTTGTAGGTTTGCTATAATCTGTAACAGTATTTACGGGATTTCCCCCGATATACGCCCTGAGATTTTCGGCAACGATCCCTACAAGCCGCTCGCGTGTCTCCAGAGCCGCCCATGCCACATGGGGAGTGATAATGCAGTTCTCCGCGTTTTGCAACTCCGCAAGTGGACAGTCCGCCGACATAGGCTCGGAGCAAAGCACGTCCAGAGCCGCGCCCCCTATCCTGCCCTCCCGGAGAGCGTCCGCAAGAGCCTGCTCGTCAACAACGCCGCCCCTGCTGGTATTTACTATTATGCAGGAGGGCTTGCAGTACGAAAGATTTTCCCTGCCGATAAGTCCCCGGGTCTCCTCGGTCAGGGGACAGTGGGCGGTGATAACGTCCGACGAAGAGAAAAGCTCCTTTATCCCCACGAACCTTACGGAGCTGTCCTGCTTGGCAGTGCGGGTGTTTACTATGACTTTCATGCCGAAAGCGCGGGCGATCCCCGCAACGCGTCTGCCGATAGAGCCGTAGCCGATTATGCCGATGGTTTTTCCCTCAAGCTCGCGGGTGGGGAAAACGAAATCCGAAAATGTTTCGGACTTTATCCAGCCGCCGCCGCGGACGAACTCGCCGTACTGCGACGTCCTGCCGAAAAAGCTAAGTATGAACGAGAACACCTGCTGAGCCACCGCGCCCGTGGAGTACGCGGGAACGTTGCACACGGTTATGCCCAGCTCGCGGCAGGTTTTCAGGTCGATATTGTTGTACCCCGTGGCGCACAGTCCGATATATTTCAGATTGGGACACGCCCGCAGCACCTCCTCGGTAAAGGGAGTTTTGTTGCACAGCACAGCCTCCGCGTCCCCCACGTTCCGCACGATCATGCCGGCGGGGGTGAGAGGATACTCGGTGACTTCGCCCAAGCCGTACAGTTCCTCAAAGGAAACGTCTCCCTTTGAAACGGTCTTTGCTTCAAGAATTACAATTTTCATATATGTTTCCGCTTTCTGTTTTATTTTGATTTATTTGTATATTTAAACGTCCGATCATTTCACAGACCGGCATAATCTATGACCAAACTTTTTGCAAAATCTTCTATTGTCATAACGTCGCCGTCGTTATCTTCTTCTGCACGCTTAATCATTTCCAAATCTCACTCATCGGGTTCAACCTCGGGAATTTTCGAAACGGAAAGTCCCTTTAAAATTTCAACTACAGCTTCAAGCTGACGCTCGGGCAGTCTGTCAATAAGGCTGTATGCCAATTCTTTCGTACTCATAAAAATTACCTCCAATTCTTGCCTCTTGCCTCTGAAATTCTTGCCTCTAATTGCCCACCTCAATGCTGATTTCATTAAACACTTTCAGCAAATCGTCGACGTTTGCGTTTTTCTTTTCCTCGCCCTTGATGTCCATAACGCACCTGCCCTCGTGCATCATCACCAGCCGTGAGCCGTACTCTATGGCGAAACGCAGGTTGTGCGTAACCATAAGGGTGGTGAGGTTTTTCTCCTTTACCACCTTGTCGGTGATTTTCATAAGTGTTTCCGAGGACTTCGGGTCGAGAGCCGCCGTGTGCTCGTCGAGGACAAGCAGGTCTATGTCCGTCATCGAGGCGATTATCAGAGCCGCCGCCTGCCGCTGTCCGCCGCTTAAATTGCCCACCGGGACGTTCATTCTGTTTTCAAGACCCATTCCGCAAGTCTCCAGCAGGGACTTGTAATAGTCAACCCGCTTTTTGTTCACCCCTGCGCTTAAGCCGAAGGACTTGTTTTTGTTGTCCGCCAAAGCCATATTTTCAAGTATGGTAAGGTTGCCGCAGGTGCCGAGACGGGGGTCCTGCAAAACCCGCCCGATAGACCGCGCCCGCTTGTGTTCGGGGAGCTTTGTAATGTCCTCGCCCTTGAAAATAATCGTGCCGCCGTCGGGCTTTAAAGTCCCGCAGGCAAGGTTCAGCAGGGTAGTTTTGCCGCTGCCGTTAGAGCCGATGACCGCGGCAAATTCCCCCTTTTCCAGCTTAAAGGAAAAGTTGTCGAAAAGTGTGGTTTCGTCTACCGTACCCGCGTTAAAAATTTTGGTGATGTTGTTTAATTCAAGCATTTTTTTGCTCCTTTCAGAACGTGTATGTAAAATTATTTATCTCATTCTGCAAGCATTCAAGAAAATATGCCGCCTGCTCTCCGTCCATTTGGCTATGGTGGAATTGGAACGATACGGGCATAACCGTCTTAAAAAAACGTTTTCTGTATCTGCTCCAAATCACGAAAGGATTGTTGTAAACTCCCGCGTAAATATTTACCGCCCCGTCCAAATTGTACTTGACCAGCGCGGACGTGCCTATTACCATATAGTCCTCCCCGGCTTCATACGCTGTACGGGAATTTTTTACCTGTTCCGTAAGCTTCAGATAATCCCGTTCAAAAGCCCGTATATCCTCGGAAAAGGGAATATCGCAGCCGCTTATGCCCCCGCCGTTCAGAGCGACGACCGTATTCACCGCCAGTTTACCGTACCGAATCAGCTTTTTGCCGACGGGCAGCAGATAAAATTCCTCAATCAAAGCCGCCGCCTTGCCTATGCACCAGCACATCAGCATATTGAATTTACAGCCGTGTCTGCGGCTGCATTTTAAAAGCCGCGAAACGTCCAGCGTTTTAAACAGCGTAACCATAGGCATTGGCGCGTTTATCCACATTTCAAACGCCTCGGCGCGGGTTGTCAGTTTCGGGTCGACTTCTTTCATAACGCGCTCCTTTCAGATTTCTTATGCGATTGAACCCCGTCCCCTACAGACGTGGGTTATTAAATCATCATATATTACCGTAAAACCCGTTAAGAATTTCCGCCAGCTTTTCGGGCGCGTCGGTATTCGCCTCGTGCCCCGAACCGCTTATTATTTGCAGTTCGGCGTTTTCCAGAATATCCGCAAGCTCCCTTGCCGCTTTTATATTCGCGGTATCCCTTTCGCCGCAAATCACAAGGGCGGGGCAGGTGATATTATGTACGCACCCGCTGAAATCCAGTTCGGTCATAGTGCCGCAAAGCCTGATAAAATCGGCTTTCCCAAAGCCCGTTTCGGGGAACGCTTTTCTCGGTGTAAACCGAAAAAGAATATTCTGAAACCGCAGCAGACCCTTCGGCATTCTGTACTGCGGAGCAATAAGCGCAAGGGAATTGACCCTTTGGGGATAATCCACCGCGTAATTCAAAGCCAGCACGCCGCCGAGGGATAATCCGCACAAATCCGCCGCGCCGTCAAAGCCGCCGCAGAACTCCGAAAAAGCCGCGTAAAGGTTTGCGTAGCTTGCCTCACGACCGTCAAGCAAAGCCGCCAAATCGGGGCATATATTATTTTCGGGAGAATTTAACAGCTCGGCGGTTTTTTCCCAGCTGTCGGGCGTTTGCCCCAAACCGTGCAGAAATATCCGTTTCATAGCGCGCTCCTTTCAGGCTATGCAATTAAATTCAACTCCGGTGCTGTATAGAAATTTGCTATGTATGCTACGCCGAAAATTCCCTGCGGTCAACGAGCATAAAGTCGATATTGCTGAACCCATAGTAACCGTCATATTCGCCCGGCAGGATAAAAACAACGTAATCCCCGTATATCTTCCCGCTTTCAATACTGCGTATTGAACGGTCGCCGCCGTCTACCCAAGCCGCCCCGAGGTGCTTTATATTCAAGCCGTTCAGCTCGTCGACGGGATAATAAATATACAATCGCCCGGGCATATCCGAGCTGTACGCGTTTGACATAGGCTGATCGAGACATTTTACCTTGCCGTAGCCGTCATAGCGATCCGCAAATTTATCGTGATCCATTTTCTCCACATAAATATTTGAATTGCCCTTGTAAAAACAGCAGTACCTGAAATTTTCAAGCTCCTTTGTCTCATAGCTCGTTTTGGTTTTTACCTTATGCGCCTCTGAATTTTCCACATTGATCAACGTTTCCAAATCGGCGTGGTCGATTATGTGCGGCGCGTACAATTTGTACAGCGGCAAATCGGGGTCGTTGAGCAGATGAAACGGCGCGCTTTCATACTCCTCCTTGACCGCGAGATATTCCTCCATATGCTCCGCCGTGTCAAAGGAATTGAACATATAGTCGATATGCAGTTCCTCCAGCCTTTCGGGTATGCCGCTTTCCGAGATGTTTTCGCCGACGAATATCATTTCAACGTACCCGTAACCGATTTCCAAAAACTCGTCAAGGTTGCCGCCATCGTAATATTTGTTAAAGCCGAGGATATTAACAGCGCTTACTCGCGGCATATCCTCATACGCAGACCAAGAGACGGAAACGGTCTTTCCCTCGGGAATACCCTTTAAAATTTCGTCCATAGCCGCCGATTGGATTTCCTCAAACTGATAATTGTCAATACAGTAGGGATTTTCCTCCGAACATTCCGCCTCCGCGAAAAATTCCCTGCCGTTGGCTCTCAGTTTAATGATCTGCATATCTTCTTGAATTTCGTTAAACTTTTTAAAAAGGTAGTCGTTGTTGTCAAAGTCGTCAAAGTCTGCAATTTCAGCTTCAAAGCCGTACTTTTCGCGGACGTACTCAACCGCGTTTTCCGCCGCCGCCTCAAAAAGAGCCTGTTTGGCTTTGCGCTCGTTTACAGCTTTTACTGCTTTGTACCCAAAAAAAGCCGCGCAAACAGCAATTAAAATTATACCGATTACACCGCCAACGCCGATTTTTGCTTTCGTTTTCATTTCAGGCTCTCCTTTCGGCTTTTTGTTTTATGGCAAATCTCTGAATATTTGCACAAATTTCGTAGGGGACGGGTTTCCCGTCCCGCCGTAACAGTACGCCGTATTTAACCCTGCGGGCGGGGAGACCCCGCCCCTACAGAATTCAGAAATTTACGCTTTCTTTTTCTTACCCGTCAATTTCTCGCTGAACACCAGTGCCAGCGTAAACAGCACCGCCATAAGCAGTTTAAGATACTCGGTAGGCAAATTCATAGCCAGCGCAGCCGACAGGAACGCTTTGTACAAAACGCTGCCTAAAATTACCATTGTGGTAGGCTTTAAGAATTTTACTTTCTTGAAAACGCTTAACCCGATAATTACCGAAGCAAGTCCGAGAACAACCATACCCACGCCCATTTGCTGGTCGGCAGAGCCCTTTTGCTGTGCGATAACGCACCCCGAAAGCGCGGAAAATCCGTTGCCGATTGCAAGTCCCAGAATTTTGGTGTACCCCGGGTCTTTGGCAAGCATTGTGACGTACCGCTCGTTGTCCCCCGTGGCGCGAAGGAGAAGTCCCGACTTGGTTTTCAGGTAGAAGTCCATAACAATTTTGCAGACCACAACAAGTATAAAGGACAGGATAACGATTTTCCATTTATCGGGAAAAATAGTTGCGATACCCGAATTGAAAATGGTTTCCTTTTTAAAGAACGAAGCCACGGTAATGCCGTTATTCCCCTTGAAAAGCACCACAAGGTTCACAGACAGCATTGCCGTATAAATAATGATACCGCACAAAAGGGGACGTATATTCAGCTTGACGTGGAGAAGCCCCGTCACCGCCCCGCACGCCATACCCAATATAAAGCTTATCAGCAGGGACAGCCATGGGTTCACCCCGTGGATTATCAGCACAGCCGTGACGATCGCGCCCATAGGCATAGTGCCGTCCACGGATAGGTCGGGGAAGTCCAGTATGCTGTAGGTTATGTACACGCCTATTGCAAGCAGGGCGTACATCAGACCCTCTTCAAGTGTTACGCGGACAACGTTCATAAATATATCCATATAGAATTACCTCGCTAAAGTTATATAATATTTTATTATACCATATTTTTGGCGGATTTACAAGGGTTATGCAGCAAGAAGATAGAAAATAGAGGATAGAATTGTGTACCCTCTATCCTCTGTTATTCTTTTATAGAAAACCGTAAAATAACGTTTTTTGTAGGGGCGGATTCCATATCCGCCCGCCGCGTACATTTCCGCGCATTTTAGGCGGGCGTATACAGGATACGCCCCTACAGATGTTTTACTCAGCCGCGTTGGTTGTAACCTTTTCCGCGTCCGCGTATTCGGCGGGAAGCTCAATGTTAAACTTTTCCATAACCTCGGTGTTCACAACGGGCGTACCCTCGGAAATCTGTCCCACCGCGATAGAACCCGCGCTTTCGCCTTTCAGCACCTGTATGCCCATTTTGCCCGTTACCTTGCCAAGCTCAACATAGTCAATGCTTATGGACGCGATACAGCCGTTTGCAACCTGTTCAACCTCCGAGCCGTAAACGGGTATTCCCGCCGCGTCTGCCTGCTCCAAAACAACCGTAAGATTGTTTACCACGTTGTTGTCGGTGAAATTGTTTATGCAGTCCACCTTGGGAGCAAGGGTTGCCGCCGCCTGGGGCACGTCCGCCGCGCCCTGCACGCCCTGCTCGACTATTTCGATACCCTGCGCCCCGGCGACCTCTTTAAGGCTTGCAAGCTGGGAAATGGAGTTAGCCTCGCTTGTGGTGTACAGCACGCCTATCTTCTGCACATTCGGCTGAAGAGCCTTGATAAGGGAAACCTGAGCGTTGAAGTCCAGAATATCGGAAGTGCCCGTGCAGTTGCCGCCGGGAGCGGACATATCCTCAACAATGCCCGCCGCAACGGGGTCGGACACCGCGCAGAAAATCACGGGAATGTCGGTGTTTGTCGTCGCTGCGTAAGCCGAAATTGCCGCGGGAGTGGCGATTGCGTAAATGATGTCATAATTCTGCGCCGCCATATTTTTCGCGATAGTGTCGCAGGTTGCGCTGTCCATGTTGCCGTTCTGAACGCTGACGCTCAATTTAAGATCGGAGGCATCAAGAGCGTCCACAATCCCCTGACAGCAGTTGTCAAGCGAGGGGTGGCTGCCGTACTGAATAATTCCCACTTGGTAGAGGTCGGAAGATGCGTTTCCGCCGTTGTCCGCGCTGTCGTTTGAACTGTCTCCTCCCGAGCAGGCGGAAAGTCCCAAAGCCATAGCCGCGGCTAAAATCAGCGAGGTGAGTTTAAGTTTTTTCATAGTAATTTTCCTTTCTTTTTGCAAGTGTCAGCTTGCGGTTTTTGAATTTATAGTTAGTGTACCCAAAAAACAAAAAACCTGTCCCATAAAATGGGACAGGAGAATTTTCCTGCGGTACCACCCAAGTTGCGTAAAAATTTACGCCGCTCAATGCAATGTACTGACATACACGCCCCGAATAACGCACGGTATACGTCTCCCCTAAGAGGCAAGATACAAGAAGCAAGAGGCAAGAAAATACGCCCGCTTGATGTTCTGCTGCTCGGTTTGCCCTCATGAGTCCATTCACATCGGTATCCGCCGCTGTACTTCCACCGCCTACAGCTCGCTGTGCAAGCTTACGCTTGCTCGGTGACCCTCCGAAGTTACTACTCTCAATCATCGGTTTAAAAATATTTACGATACTATGATAACTCTTGCCGAATCGCATTTCAAGTACATTTTTAAAATTTTTTATGTATATAGTATTACGAATGCAATTACCGCCGCCTGAACAGTCATAATAAGCGGCAGACCTATCATAAACCGCTTGTGTTTGGTCTTGTGGCGGACTGCAAGCATAGCGAGAAACATTGCCGCCGAACCGCCCAAAAGTGCCGTTCCGAAAAGGGTTTTCTCGGGGATACGCCGCTTATGCCGCTTTGCGCGGGACTTGTCCGATACCGTCATTATCGCCGCGATAAGGCTGATTATTGCAAGATAAATCAGAAAATATTTCATTTAAATGTTCCTTAAAAAATTTATTGAATAACTGTCAACTGTACACTGTACAATATACACTATAATATCCACCGAATGAACGCCGTCTTGTCGTTGCTGTTGTACCCCGCTTTGCGGTAAAAATTCAGCGTGCTTTACTCTTTTGAGCCTGTCAAAAGCATAATTTTATAGCAATTTTCCCTCTCGGCGATTTTTCCCGCGAAATCGAGACAAGCCGTCGCAAGCCCCCTTTTGCGGTACGCCTCGTCCGTAACCACGTTTTCCACCAAAGCGTAAGGACGCTGCCCGTGTGTTAAATTCGGAATTATCACGCAAACGCAGGAGGATACGATTTTCCCGTCCTCTGCCGCGATAATGATACGGTGATTTTTGTCGGCGATAATATTTTTCCAAAGCGCGGCAAGCTCCGCCGTTTTTTCGGGAACGGGGTTTCCATGCAATTGGGTGTACAATTCCAAAAGTCCGTCAAGATCGTCTCTGCAAATTTCGCGTATCATTATTTTCCCCCCAACTTTCAACCGCACACTGTACACTATCTTTCATAAACCGCTTGTCAGCACACGGGCAATGTCTCGGATCGCGTTCAATGCTTTTCGGAGGATTTTGTAATATCCAACGCAAAAAAGGCGTCCACAACCTTGGGGTCGAAATGTGTGCCCGACTCCTCGCGGATTATTGCGCACGCCTTTTCAACCGGCATTGCGCTCTTGTAGCAGCGTTTGGATATTAACGCGTCGTAAACGTCCGCCACCGCCATTATTCTCGCGCACAGCGGAATATCCGCGCCGCTTATTCCGTAAGGGTAACCCTTGCCGTTCCACCACTCGTGATGATACGCCGCCATTTCTATAGCCGTGTTCAGATAATCCGATTCGCCCAGCTCCTCCTTTGCGTGTATCAGAAGCTTTTCGCCCTCGGTGGTGTGGGTTTTCATTACCGCGAACTCTTCGTCCGTAAGCTTTCCCGCCTTGTTTAACACCGCGTCGGGTATGTGTATTTTGCCTATGTCGTGCAGCGGGGCTGCCACCACCATATCCTTAAGGTACCGATCCGTAAGAATATCGGCGTATACTCCCCGCCGCTTCATTTCTTTGGCTATGCTTTCAACGTACTCGGCGGTACGCCTTATGTGTCCGCCGGTGTTGTCGTCCCGGCTTTCAACCACTTCCGCCATAAACGCGATCATTCCCGACTGCATATGGGACACCTGCTCATAATAAAAGGAACGCTTGTTGCCCTGCATTATCAGCACGATTATCGTTATGGTCATTACAAACGCCGAGATGGCGGCTATGCCTATAAAGAACGCAAGCCCGCCGTCCGCCTCGCGCGCGCCGCCGCTTGCCGCTTCGATCTGCGCCGCCGTTTGGTTTGAGAATATCATCATAGGTATACCCACCGCCCACAGCAAGCGAAGCTCAGATTTTCTCAGGCGGCGGTCTTTCATATTATCGTGAAACCATTTGCGCCAGTTTTTCCCTTTAAAGTAAAACAGCGCGAGTATTCCCGCAAAAACGCCGTAAACCGCGAAACAAAAAATCCGGGACATACTCTCGGACATACCGAACAGGTAGGGAACGAGCATAAGCGGAAGAAAAAGCCCGTTTATAATTCCCGGGAACGGTATCATCAGCAGAAGTCCCCGAAGTCTGTGTTCTTTCCGCGCAAAGCAGATGTTCAGCCCTATCATTGTCAGCACCGCTACGGACGCGGCGTCCTTACCCAGCGTGGGCAGGGCAATTCCCGCAAGAAGAAAACAGGCGAGGTAAAAAATCCGCTGTTTTTTCGGCTCCATATCCGGCTCTAAAAATATGTATTTTTTTATAAGGAAACCGCTTACAACTATCGCCGCTGTTTCCAGAATATCCAAAATTTCCGCTGCCATATGCGCGTATCACTCTTTTCCGTTTTGAGAATTCATTATATGATATGTCAATTATAATATATGATACGCGGAATGTCAATAATAAATGCTTCACCCATGCACTGTACTACCTTGAATATACCCCCGTCAGAATTTCGTTAATATTCGCTTCTTTACACGGCAGACGTATCATAAAACGTTTTATTTAAGTTATTAAATAAATCTTGTAATAATTATTTTTGTACGGTTTTACCGCATATATTACATATCCATAATCTGCTTGAAAGCGGCGCGGATATATCTGTCCAAATCGTCCGCGGTTTCTTTCCTGCCGTTATTTATCCAAACGCCCAAAACGCTTATCGCTATCCCTGTCAGTATGCTTGTAAAATATACGTTGTCGTTATCATTTTGGTGTATTTTCAATATTTCTATGATTTCATTCCTGTAATTATAGATGCAGTTGTACAAAATATGCTCATGTCTGCTCACCATAACAAGCTCATACAAGTCCGAATATTTAAGCAAATACTTGTGCATATCTCTCATAGATGAACAGCCGCTTTTCCGCATATCGTCCAGCATTTTCCGCACCCCTATGTCGCAGCTGTATGCCAGCACGTCCTCCGTTCGGTCGAATAATCTGTAAAACGTCGCCCTTCCGACGGAGGAGGCTTTTTGAATATCCGTAATGGTGACGTCATCAAATTTTTTCTTTTCAAGGCACTTTTTTAACCCGCCTGCGATTAATTCGGCGGATTTTTGCGACCTTTTGTCGTCTTTGATGTGAAACATTTTTTGCCTCCTTTGTTTTATATTTTATGGAACTATTGACTTATATCTTAATATATATTACAATAATTTCAGGCGAAAGTCAAGTAATTTAAAAAATTATGGAGGTCGGCTTTATGAAAATTTTAAAACAAAACGGAAGTGTCATAATTTTATGTATTGCGGAGCTTGTTATCGGAATTCTTTTGCTGATAAACCCTATCGGCTTTACCTCGGGAATAATCGTTGTTTTGGGAATAGCTCTGTTGATAAACGGTCTGATAAACACCGTAAAATACTTTATGACAAACGCGGCGGAGGCTGCTCGGCAGCAGCTGCTTATGCAAGGCTTGACAGCGCTGCTTGCGGGCGGATTTTGCGTACTTAACCCAAATTGGTTTATCGTTACGTTTCCCGTGATTGCGCTTTTGTACGGAGTTGCAATACTTGTTGCGGGTATCGGCAAAATACAGATGACAGCGGATATGATCAGACTGAAAATCAATAAATGGTTTTTCGGCGCAATAAGCGCGCTGATATCAATAGTGTGCGCCGTGGTTATAATATCAAATCCCTTTGCCTCTACCGTGGCGCTTTGGGTATTTGCGGGAGCGACGCTTATAGTTGAGGCTGTATTCGATGCGATTGTGCTTATAGTACGCTTAAGCAAAGAAAACAAAGCGAAAGTATAATTCAAAGCAGGATACATACAGGAAAACCGCTTTTGATAATTTGCAAAATAAAAACCTCGTTTCAGCCAATTGAAACGAGGTTTTTTATAACTGTCAACTGTACGCTATCTTGAATATACCCCTGTCAGAATTTCGTTAATGTACGCTTCCTTACACGGCAGCCCCTCGGTTTGGCGGGCAATTTCCGCCGCCGCTTCGTTGTCGTAGGGCACGCTCAGGATCGTCATTCGCAGCGGCGCGTGGTCGGGGCAGTCGACCTCCCCCTCGATAAGCAGGGCGTGGGCGCGGGGTACTCCCAGGCTGTTGCCCACGCTGCCCGTATTGACCGCGTAGCCCATATGGGTTGAACGTATGAACGGACGGTGGCTGTCCGCGCAGATTATCCCGCCGTAGGTCCTGCCGTTCGCGGTGAAATATTTCGCCATGAAATCGTCGCTGTCCCAGCCTTGAACGAGGTCGGCGGCGGGTCTGCCGTGGAACAGCCTGAACCGCACTCCGCTTACCTCCGCTTCAAATTCACGGGGCAGAGCCGCGAGACGTTCAAGCCGCTCCTCCCCGAGCTGACGGCGGAAAAATTCGTTGTCCTTGTAAACAATGCTGCGGTCGGACAGCCAATTGTCCCAGTTGCCGCAGACAAGCCGCGAGCAGTTTCTGTACACCCAATCGCAGGTCTCCGCGTTCTGTGGACCTTTTCCCACCGCGTCCCCCAGAAACCATATCTCGTCGGGGGAGAGGGCTTCAAGCTCCTTTTCCAATGCGGAAACGGCGGTATAGTTGCCGTGCAGATCGGCAAGAACGATTATTTTCGATAAAGCCATACGGGCGGTCATTCCTTTCTCCTGCAACAGTTGCGGCAGTTTTGCTTTGGATATGCGCGGTATCCGCAAGCTTTCCGCGCTGAACGCTTTATAGCAATTCTCTGAATATTTGCACATTTTCGTAGGGGACGGGTTTACCGTCCCGCCGTAACGGTATGGTGCGTTTAACCCTGCGGGCGGGGAAACCCCGCCCCTACAATGGTTGTTATTATTTTTTAGGTCTGCTTTAGGACAATTATACCACACAGGCGGCGGTCTTGTCAAATTTCGGATAATTTTTTTCCCGCAGACATAAAGATTTCCGGCGAAATGCCGATATATATTAATATAGGCATTTCATCGGAAAGAGGGAGTTACAATGAATATTTCGGGAAGCTTTGGGGAAACGGCACGACCGCTCGGAAACCGGAAAAACGTTTCGTCCGCAAACGCAAAGACGAACGCGGGAGCGGACTTTGCGGAAGTCCTGCAAGCGAAATCGGAGACCGCCGCAAAAGCCGACAGGCTGATAATATCGGGGGCGCGGACGGAGGAAAAGTCAACGTCCGCCGAAGATATGTCCATGACGGAATATCAGCTTTACATCTATTCAAAAATTTCAAAGCTGACGGCTGGTTCTCCCCGTTCGGGAGGCTATACCGCCGTGTTTATTTCCGACGAGGGCTTTGAAGCCATGAAAAACGACCCCGAATACGAAAAACAGGTTCTCGATACGGTACGGGCGAGCGTGTGCTCCAACCGATACGGCAGGTCGGACAGGAAACATTATTCGGTGCATTACATCGGCGCGACAAAGGAGGAAAGCCGTTCCGAGCATTGGAGCGACATTCCGGCCCAAACCATGACCGCCGAGGAGCGGCGCAGCATCGAGCGGAAACGCTTTTACGCTTTGCAGAAGTACAGAAACGAAAAAGCAGCCAAATACAGGATCGCGCTGCGGGAAAACTCCATAAAAAAAGCGGAGCTTGAAACGGAGCACATCAAAGGAAACTACGATGATTTTCTCTATGCGCAGAAAAATATATGCGCGTCCTCCCACGTCAGCAGGCTTTTTCTGTGGTGGAAATGATCCGCGGGAACACGATCTCCCGATATTTTTTCGCGCGTAAGTCATGGCAAGACTTGACATTCTTCGTCTTTGTGGTATAATTATTCTATATGCAGATAATATTAATAAGATACAAAGAACAAATGGAAAGGAACTGTTGCCATGAACTACGCGGAAACTCTCGGGGCGAACGCAAAGGCTTGCGAAAAAGCTATGCGCTGCGCTTCCGCGGAACAGAAAAACAGGGCGCTGGCGGCGATCAAAGCCGCTCTTACGGAAAATACGGAAAAGATACTCGCCGCGAACAGGCTCGACCTTGAAGCGGCTGCGGAAAACGGTATGTCCGCTGCCATGCAGGACAGGCTCAGGCTCACCGCCGACAGGATAAAGGGCATTGCTGGCGGTGTTGCTGACGTTATCAAGCTTGACGATCCCATCGGTTCGGCGGACAGCGGCTCCGTCCGTCCCAATGGAATAAGAATAACCAAAATACGCGTTCCGCTGGGAACCGTGGGGATCATTTTCGAGTCCCGCCCCAATGTTACGGTGGACGCCGCAGTGCTGTGCCTGAAAACGGGAAACACGGTCATTCTGCGCGGCGGCAAGGAGGCGTTCAATTCCAATAAATGTCTCTGCGATATTATGCGGGACGCGGTTGAAAAAAGCGGTCTGCCGAAAAACGCGGTGCAGCTTGTGGAGGATACCTCCCGCGACGTGGCGAACCAGCTTATGAAATGCAGCGGTTATCTGGACGTGCTCATTCCCCGGGGCGGCGGAGGACTTATCCGCGCGGTCAAGGAGAACGCCACCGTCCCGGTTATCGAAACGGGCGTGGGAAACTGCCACGTCTACGCGGACGCTTCCGCCGACCTCGAAATGGCGGTGAACATCATCGACAACGGCAAGACCCAGCGTCCCTCGGTGTGCAACGCCATAGAGACCCTGCTCGTCCACAGGGACATCGCGGACAGGCTCCTGCCCTTGGCAAAAGCGCGGCTTGACGGGCACAATGTGGAAATACGGGGCTGCGCCGAAACTGCGGCAATTTTGGGAGAATGCGTTGTCCCCGCAACCGAGGAGGACTACGCGACCGAATTCGGCGACTATATCATCGCGGTAAAGGTGGTCGGGGACATTGGCGAAGCGATCGAGCACATTTCCCAATACTCCACGGGACACAGCGAATGCATTGTGACGAACAGTCTCGTCAACGCGGAACGGTTCAAAAACGAGATAGACGCGGCGGCGGTGTATGTAAACGCTTCCACCCGCTTCACGGACGGAGGTATGTTCGGCTTCGGCGCGGAGATAGGCATTTCCACGCAAAAGCTTCACGCAAGAGGTCCTATGGGACTTAGGGAGCTTACTTCCATGAAATACCTGATAGACGGAAACGGACAGATCAGATGAAAGGAAACTTAAATGAGCAGCAGCGATAAAAAGAACGGAAAAAAATTCCCCCGCGGCGGGCAGCAGAAGCCGCCCATACTTGTCCCCGCAGACGAGAACGACAGGGCTTCGGCTAAAAAGAACGCCAAAAAACAGGACAGGGAGTCCATCGAAAATATCAAGAGAATGTTTGACGAAGCTCTCGACGAAAGCCGCGAGGATATGGCGGAGTTTACGGAGGAAATAGAAGTCCCCGACGAACCGATCGCCAATCCCGAGGGACTGCGCAGAAAGCTGTACTACCTGTTCGGCATAGTCATTTCCCTGCTTGCCATAGTGGGACTTTATTCCACGGTGGTCTTTACGGTGGACGTGATAAAGGACTTCGCCGACAACACACAGCAGAAAAACGAATTCGCAAGGTTTGTGTACCCCATTGTAATATGCGACCCCGCCCCTTTCAACCAGACGGTGAAGCTGCGCAGCGAGACCATGATAACCGCCGCGATATGGGACATTATCCTGTATGAGGACAAGTCCAAATACGAAGCGGATTTCGATATGATAATCGTCCCCGAGCTGGATATCGAGCAGCACGGCACAAAGCTGTTCGGAACGGGTCTCAGCTATGAGCACCAGTCCATAATCGGCGTGAACGTGCAGTTTTACTACGACGATTCCATAAAATCCTACCGCATACCCGCAAACCCGAAGAATTTCACCTACTCGCCCTATATCGAGGACATAACCCGGGTGGGCGAACGGTACACCCTTACCGTGGGTTACGTTTCCCCGACGCCGTCCTGGCTTACGCTTACCTCGGACGAAGAACCCGAGCCGGAAAAATATGTGGAGTATGTAGTCTCGAAGCGGGGCAGCGAGATGACCCTTGTGGCTATACAGGAGTCGGACAAAAAGGTGGAATCGCCTCACGGGCTTTGATACACAGCTATGCAGCCATACCGAAAGGAGACCGCTATGAAAACATATACTGTGATAGGCGGCGTTAACGGCGCGGGAAAAAGCAGTCTCACGGGCGTTCTCCGCGGAACTGCGGGCGGTCTGGGGACGGTTGTGGATACCGACAGCATAACCGCACAGCTCGGAGGAGACAGGCTTGCGGGCGGCAAAAGGGCTGTCTCGGTTATTGAAGAGTGTCTCGAAAAGGGCGTTGACTTTACGCAGGAGACTACCCTTTCGGGCGCGAAAACCCTGCGGACGGTTATCCGCGCAAAGGAGAAAGATTACCGTATCCGTCTGTACTATGTGGGCGTGAACACCGTCGGAGAAAGCCTGCTGCGGATACAAAACAGAGTGCGCAGGGGCGGTCACGGCATACCAGAGGAGGACGTGCGCCGCCGCTTTGAAAAGCGGTTCGGAGACTTGATGAAAGTTTTGCCGTACTGCGACGAGGCATATTTCTACGACAACGAAAACGGCTTCGCGGAGGTGGGAGAGTACCGATGCGGCAGAATAGTTCGGGTGGGCGAGTACGTCCCCGATTGGTTCGCGGAGCTTAAACAAATTTCGGACAATATCATATAACGTAATTACGGAACATTACACTACAGTAAGTTACCCTTTCGCGGCAAGGTGCGGCGATCCTTATAAACCCCCAAATAAAAAACAGGAGGAATGGTTATGTCATTATTCGGCAAGGCAGCCGCAAGCAAACCCGCAACGGAGAAAATGGTGAGACTGCATATCATCGTGGTGGTTCTCGTGTGTATCGCGTTTGGAGCTATCAACTTGATTTCGGGCACGGTCATGCTGGGAATTATTATCACGGTGCTGGGAATTGCCACGGCGCTGGTTTCCTATACTGTGCTGGCAAAAATGTCCACTACGGTAAGAGGCGCGATAATTTCGCAGGTGCAGCTCATAATTATTATTGTGATGTCCGCCATGAAGCACGAAATGCACGGTATGTTCCCGCTTATGGCGGCTTCGATGGCGATAGCGGCGATATACTACAGCAAGAAAAGTCTTTTCGTTCAATGGGCGATAATGGACGCCGCCGGCGTTGCGGGACTGATCCTGAACGATTTCTTTTACGGCGGCATGGGTCTCGAATTTATCGTCAAGGGACTTTTGGGGCTTAACATCTGTGCGGCTCTTATAGTGTACCTGGTGGACTGCAGTCTCAACTACATAAAGGATTCGGAGGACGCGGCGAAGGAGTCCCAGAAGCTTGTGGCAGAGGTTCAGGACAAGGCGGAGGAAAGCGAACGCCTTGTTACGAAGCAAAAGACGGTTGTGGGAAAAATTGCCGCGATCTCCCAAAAGATAAACGACACGGCGGGACTTATGAACGACATCTCAAGCCGTATCAGCGACGCGGCAGCGGAGCAGGAAAGCACCGTTACCCAAATTGCGGAGGATATCACGAGAATTGCCGAGGAGACCCGAAAAAGCTTTGACGAGTCCGAGCAGGTATCCGAGGCGGCGGGAAGAAGTACGGATATGATCCGCGAAAACAATGAGGAAATGCAGCATATGCTTACTGCGATGTCGGATATAAGCGATTCCTCCAAAAAGATCGAGAGCATTATCAACACCATTGAGGATATAGCGTTCCAGACGAATATTCTCGCGCTGAACGCGGCGGTCGAAGCGGCGCGCGCGGGCGAGGCGGGAAAAGGCTTCGCGGTGGTCGCGGACGAGGTGAGAAATCTTGCCACGAAAAGCGCGGAGGCTGCAAGCGGCACTTCGGAGCTGATACAAAGCTCCCTCACAGCCGTAAGCAACGGCATGAAGATCGCGAAAAACACGGCGGAGCGCATGACGGGCGTTATGGAAGCTTCGGAAAAGAGCGCGGAGCACGCGGCTGCCATTACAAAGCTGACCGCTTGGCAGGTGGACGCCATCATTTCCGTACAGGAAAAGATCGAGCAGATATCGCAGGTTGTGGGTCAGAACGCCCAGACTTCCGTGGAAAGCTCCGATATCGCACAGTCGGTTTCGGACGAGGTGGGACAGATGGAGAAAATCGTCAGCGAGTTCAGGATCTGAAGCGGGGGACTTATTTAAGTTTAAGGTCGTTTTGGAGGTCGGTAAGGTCGTCCGTAAGAATATCGAGCTTGTTGGCGTGCGTTTCGGAAACTTCCGCCATAAGACCGAACGCGTTTTGGACGGTCTCGAAGCCGACCCCGTGCTGCTCGAAGCCGTAAACGCCCGTACGGAGAAGTATCATAACTTCCGATATGGCTTTTGCCGTTTCGGTCTCGGTTATCAGTTCGTCCCTTATTTCTTCCAAATTCTTTTTCATGGGGATTGTCCTTTCAAGTTGGATTTTATTTAATTATAAAATATTCGCGCGAATATATCAAGCGGTAAACTACACAAATATATTTGCGCGAATATATGAACTTTGTATATTTACACAAATATGTAAAATATGCTATAATTGAAACGAGCGGAGTGTAGTTTATGTCGCCAATCAGCAAAGCACAGCAAAAGGCTGTTCATAAATATGTCAAAAATAATTACGATAGAGTTAATTTGACAGTATACAAGGGTTACAGGGAAAAAATAAGACTGCACGCCGAAAAAAACGGAGAGACCCTCAACAGCTTCATAAACAGAGCAATTGCTGAGACAATGGAACGGGAAGGCGAACCGCTGCCCGTTCACGAAAAATCTGAAAAAACCGAATAACATCCAAATTTTTTTCATGCTGGATTGTCCTTTCAAGTTGGATTTTATTTAATTATACACCAATGTTCCGTGTATGTCTATTGACAATATACACGAATATTTGGTGTATATGTGCGGCGTTTTTGGATATAAAGGTGGTGCTAATATTGCCAATAAAATACAAAATTGACGTAATAGCGGCTTTAAAAAAGGCAGGATTTTCCACATACAAAATAAGAAAAGAAAAAATAATGAGCGAAAGCACCTTGCAGAAATTCAGAAACGGCGAAATTGTTACCGCCGATAATTTGGCTCTAATTTGCAAATTGCTCGGCTGTCAGCCGGGGGATATTCTTGAATATGTTGAAAAACCCGAATAACTGTCAACTATCAACTATAAACTGTCAACTGTAATAGGAGGTTTTTAATATGCAAAGCGAAATCAGAGACGTAAACCTTTGGGAAAGCGGCGAGACCAAAATCCAATGGGTCAAGGGCAATATGCCCCTGCTCCGCGGCATCGAGGAAGAATTTTCCAAAGAAAAACCTTTCGCGGGAATTAAGGTTGCCCTGTCCGTTCACCTTGAGGCGAAAACAGCTTACCTGTGCCGCGTGCTGGCGGCGGGGGGCGCGGAAATGTACATCACGGGCAGCAATCCCCTTTCTACGCAGGACGATGTTGCCGCCGCTCTCGTTCACGGCGGTCTGAACGTTTTCGCGTGGTACAACGCCACCGACGAGGAGTACCACCGCCACACCTCCCGGGTTATCGAAGCGGGACCAAACATCATCATCGACGACGGCGGCGATCTGGTGAACCTCATTCACAATGAATACCCCGAGAAAATCAAGGACGTTATCGGCGGCTGCGAGGAGACTACCACGGGCATTATCCGCCTTATCGCCATGGCGAAAGAGGGCAAGCTCCAATTCCCAATGGTTTTGGTAAATAATGCCGACTGCAAGCACCTTTTCGACAACCGTTACGGTACGGGGCAGTCCGTCTGGGACGGCATTAACCGTACCACTAACCTAATCGTCGCGGGCAAGAACGTGGTTGTTGCGGGGTACGGCTGGTGCGGCAAGGGCGTTGCTATGCGGGCTAAGGGGCTTGGCGCGGAGGTTATCGTCACCGAGATAGACCCCATAAAGGCTATGGAAGCGGTTATGGACGGCTTCAAGGTGATGAAAATGACCGAAGCCGCCAAAGTCGGGGACTTTTTCGTGACGGTGACGGGCTGCCGCGACGTTATCACCGAGGAGAGCTTTAACGTGATGAAGAGCGGCGCGATATGCTGCAACGCGGGACATTTCGACGTTGAGGTGGACGTCGCCACGCTGAAGAAAATCGCGGTGGAGACAAAGACTGCGCGGAACAACATTCAAGGCTACAAGCTGAAAAACGGCAACTGGATATACGTTATCGCCGAGGGCAGACTGGTAAATCTTGCCGCGGGAGACGGTCACCCTGCCGAGATTATGGATATGAGCTTTGCGATACAGGCGCTGTCCGCTCTGCACCTTGTGAAGAATAAGGGCAGTCTTGCCGAGAAGATAATCGACGTGCCGAAGTACATCGACCGAGAGGTGGCGGAGAGGAAGATACGTTACTGGGGCATGGAGATAGACAAACTTACCGACGTGCAGGAAAAATATCTCAACAGCTGGCAGGGCTGAAACAAGATATGATTTTTTTCAAAATCTCTTGCAATCCGTAAAATATTTATGTATAATTAAATCAACAACTTTTGCAAAGGAGCAATTTTTATGGACGAGTTCAATAACGCCCCAAATCCTTTTAATGAAAACAACAACGGAGAAACGCCTCCGCAAAACCCCTATAATGCGCAGCCCGACCCCTATAACAGTCAGCCGGGGCAGGGACAGCCGTACGGATATCCGCCGCCGAACGGCTATAATTACAACCGTCAGGATATTCCGCAGAACGGTTACGTCCCTCCGCAGGGTATGCAGGGTTATGCCCCTCAGCAGGGATACGCTCCCGTTCAGGGTTACGGCATGCCCTATCAGCAGCCCTCAACGGGAATGGCTACGGCTTCCCTTGTGTTGGGCATAATTTCCATATGCGTGGGGCTTTTCATGTTTTCGTTCCCGTTTCTTTTCCTTTTGCCGATCATCGGTCTTATTCTGGGCATTGTGTTCAAGTGCAAGAGGCTTCCCGTGGGAAAAGGCGTATCCACTGCGGGAATAATCACTTCGGCAATAGGTCTGGCGATACCGATCGCACTGCTTGTATTTGTGATGGTAATGCTTGTCACAAACGGCGCGGAGCTTATGGAATATCTGAAACAGATGTCTCCCGAACAGTACGAGCAGCTTTATGAACTGTACGGCGACCAGTTCCCTCAGTGGTTTTCGGGAGCGGCGGCGTTTTTGATGAAATTGATTTGACACAGAAAAAACGGGGACTGCTTCACAGCGTCCCCGTTTGATTTTTAATTCGTACAACAGCGTCAGAGCTTGATCACCTTTAACTCCGTGTTCTCCACCGCCTTTGCGATAAGCGGCTCGAAATCGTATGCGTTCTGCGCCTTTTCCACCTCGGCGACGGACGGGCGCGTCTTGGGGTGCTTGGGGGTGAACACGGTGCAGCAGTCCTCGTAGGGCTCTATGGAAATGTCGAAAGTGTCTATCTTCCGCGCGGTCTCCACGATTTCGGTCTTGTCCATACCTATAACGGGACGGAACACCGGCATTCTGCAAGCCGCGTCGGTGCAGACTATCGCGCCCATGGTCTGGCTTGCCACCTGTCCCACGCTTTCGCCCGTCACCAGAGCCTGAATGCCCTTTTCCTCGGCTATGCGCTGGGCTATTTCCATCATCAGGCGGCGCATTATTATGGTGAACAGCTCCTCGGGACAGTTGTCCCGCAAGGTTTCCTGTATCTCGGTGAACGGCACGCAGTAGAAAGCAATGTCCCCGCACCAAGGCGCAAGCTTTTCGCAGAGACGTTCCACTTTCAGGCGGGCTCTTTCGGACGTATATGGCGGCGAGACGTAGTGTATCGCCGACAGCCTTACCCCCCGCTTCGCCATCATATAGGCGGCGACGGGACTGTCTATCCCCCCCGACAGCAGCAGCATAGCCGTCCCGGACGTGCCCACGGGAATGCCCCCCGCGCCCTTCAGGTTGCCCGAATGGATATACGCGCCGTTGTCGCGGATTTCCACCGTCACGGTCATTTGGGGATTTTTCACGTCCACGGTCAGATGGGGGTAGGCTTCGAGAATGCGCCCTCCCAGTTCGGCGCATATTTCGGGGGACTTCAAGGGAAACTTTTTGTCCGACCGTTTCGCCTCCACCTTAAATGTGCGGGATATCTCGGCGGTTTCCTTTATATGGGAGACTGTCTCACGACAGACGACCTCCATGTCCTTTTCCACCACCAGAGCGCGGCAGAGAGCGGCAGCGCCGAAAACCTTTGCGCCGCGGCTGACGGCTTCGTCCAGGTCGATATCCTCGGACGTCGGCTCGGCGCAGACGGTGGACTGGGAACGTGTGTATTCAAACTTGCCCAAAGGCTCGAAGCGGTGTTTGAGATTGCGGATAAAAGCGTCCTCGAAGCTGCGTTTGTTCAGACCCTTGAGAGCGATCTCGCCCTCCTTGAAAATGATAACTTCTTTCATAGCGGTTTCCTTTCTTGCTGCCTGATTGACATTCTGTCCCGAAAATTTACAGCGCGTGTTTTTATTTTAGCATTTTTTGCTGATTTTGTCAAACTCAAACGGCAAGCAAGGCGCGGTTTGCATACTACAATACGTTTTCTTTGATAAACGCGGTAAGCTCCCGCGCCATCTCGTCGTGCTCCGCGAGACGGGGATGTCCCGGAGTAGCCGCTCCGTTGCGGCTGAAAAGGTTGTGGTACGCCTTTATGCCGCTCTCGCAAAGCTCGTCCTTGATCTCTTCAATGGCGTTGTCCCAATCGGGATCGTGCATGAGGACGGTGGTGGTGAGCACGAATTTCACGTCCCCGTAATGCTTTGCAAGCTCGCGGACAAGCTTTTGGTAAGCTGTTTTCCACTCCCGTCTCGTTGCGGGGGAGGATATGTCGATATCGTCGCTGTCCGTCCTGCCGTTGTGCTTGTCGTTCTGACCGATAGCAATAATTACTATATCGGGGACGTATCTGCCGAAGTCCCATGCGGTAGGCTCTCCCCCCTCGGGAAAGTAGCAGACCCTGTCGTAAACGCTTTCCAATCCGATGTAGTCGGGAGCGTGAAAGTACCCCGTACCGTCAAAAAGAGCTATGCCGCCCTGACACATATTGTGGATTTGGGCGTTCAGATTTCTCGCAGTCTGCATGACGAAGCTGTTCCACACGTTGTCGCAGGCGCTTTCGTGGTTTTCGGGATCGCATTTTCCCACGAAATCATGCGCCTCGATGACCTCTCCCGCGCACACGCTGTCGCCGTAGACCTCTATTTTCAGCTCGGGAAGCGGGTCGGGGTCAAGAAACTCTCCGTCCGTCTCAAAGGCTTTTACCGACAGAAGCTGATTTCCCGCGTGCCGCTTGTAGAGGATCGCGGTGTGCTCGCCCTCGGCAAGCCCCTCCGCAAGGACGGCTGTGATATCCCTGCCGTTGTTTTCATACACAAGGGGAATGCCGCTCATTTCGCCGTCCACCACAACGCCGAGCCTGAGCTTTCCCCACAGCGCGGTTGAGTTCACCTCGGCGGAAAGCCCTGCGCCGCGGAATTTCACGATCGCCTGAGAACCCGCCCAGAAAAGCTTTGTCTCGGTTTCGGAAACGTCCGTCCTGCCCATGTAGAGGACTTTGGGATCGCTGTGCTTTATTTTCATGATATCATATCCTTTCTATGCAATGTAGCCTGTGCGGTTGACGATCTGTCTGCCCTGTTCGCCCGTCATCCACCGCAGGAACGGCTCCGTCATGGGGTTCGCGTTATCGCCGAGAGTTACGGCGTACAGATTTCCCGAAAGGGGATAGCTGCCGTCGCGTATGGCGTCGGCGTCGGGGTAAACGCCGTCCACCGCGAGGAATTTTATGCGGTCGTCGTAAAACATCTTCGAGGCGTAGTAGCGGAACGAATACCCTATGGCGGACTCCTTGTTCTGGTAGCTTGCAACCTCTTTTATCACGCCCACCATTGAATACTCGTACTCGATCTTAAGCGGCTCTTTCAGAGGGACGTCCCCCATAAAGCGTTCCATTCTCGCCTGCGAACCCGACCCCTCGGGACGCTGAAACGCCAGTACGGGAATGTTCGCTCCCCCGACCTTGCGCCAGTTTTTGATCTCTCCCGAATATATTTTCCGTATCTGCTCCGACGTCAGACCGTCCACGGGATTTTCGCTGTTTACGAAAAATATGAAAGCCTCGCTGCCTATGGGGGTCAGCACAAGCTCCTTTCCCTTTTCCTCAGCCGCTTTGTACTGCGCCTCCGAGGGTTTTGAGCCGAAAAATATGTCCGTCTCGCCCGACAGAAGCTCCTCGAAGCCCTCCACGGTGTTGGTGAAGCGTACAGGCGTTTTCCCGCCGTTTTCCTTTGCGGACTTTTGTATCTCCCCTATATTTTCGTAGCAGCACGCCGCAAACGCCGAGTATATGGGATAAGCCGCCTCCGCGCCGTTCAGCACCGGCATTTGCCCGATATCGGCTATCACGAAGTCCGACGGCTCGTCAAGCCTTGCCAGCTTGTTTTCGGGATTTTCAACATAGTACGGGTACAGATCCACGCTCGACCAGCCGCCCTCGTAATCGAAGCCGTGTCCTTCGTGTATGCGGTAAATATCGCCGCCGGTCTGACCGTAATTGTCTTCGGCTGTGACGGTGGACAGGTCTTTTAAACGCGCGGTATGTCCCATAAACAGCAGCGCGGCGGCGAAGCATACCGAAAACGCCGCGTAGGGAAATATCCTCGCCTTTGCGCGGGGAGTTCCGTACAGACGGTCGGAGACCCTTACCCCCGCCGCGAAAGCTCCGAAAGAAAGCAGCTGCACTGTAACGCTGAAAATAAGTCCCCCGACAGTGCCGAAAAAAGCGCAGGCATACACCTCGGACATAAGCGGAAGCAGAACCAAAATCAGCACAATATCGTCCGCAGGCAGAAACGCTAATCCGAAAAGGAACATGAAAACCGTTGCAAACAGCGGCACAAGCGCGGTGAAATAAAGCGCGGCGCGGGTCTGCGGCTTCCGGGGCTTTTTCAGGGGCGTGACGAAACGTCCCCACACGAAGTACAGAGCAATTCGGAAAACGTCGGAAAAGACCACCGCTCCGGTGCTCGCGGTATTATCAACGGCAAACATATACATTATGTAAAACACGGCTGTCGGCGCTGCCGCAAGTACGGCGGCGGTCAGCAGAAAATAAGCTGCGGGAAGTTCTTTAAGCTTTTTCACAGCGGCTCCTTTCGGCAGAAAAATACCCGTTCCGCAGCCGTATTAAAACCGAAAAGCGGAACGGGTACAGGCTTGTCGCGAAAATATGTCCCTGTCAGATCTTAACGATCTCGCCCTGAAGCGCGGGAGTTGCGGAAACGGCATTGGCTTCGTCGGTGTCGATGTGCATGGCGCGGGCGAACTTGTCCGAAACGCGGCACACAACGTCGCCGAGGACAGCCTTTCTGCCGTCGGTGTCAAGCTTTACCCAAACGACTTCCTTGTCGGAAACGCCCAGCTCCTCCGCGTCGGCGGGGGTGAGGTGAATGTGTCTCTTGGCGACGATAACGCCCTCCTTGACCTCAACTTCTCCGCAGGGACCAACAAGCTTGCAGCCCGCCGAGCCGGCAACGTCGCCGCTTTCGCGGATAGGCGCGGAAATGCCGATGGAACGTGCGTCAGTGGCGGAAAGTTCGATCTGAGTTGCGGGACGGACAGGTCCGAGGATAGAAACGTTCGCCAAAGATTTTTTGGGACCTACCACCTCGACCCGCTCCTCGCAGGCGTACTGACCGGGCTGGGAAAGGTCTTTCTTCTTGGTGAGGGTCGCGCCCTTGCCGAAAAGGGTCTCCAGATCCTGTTGGGTAACGTGAACGTGACGGGCGGAAGTTTCAACGATAAAAGTTTTTGACATAAAAATTCCTCCAAAAGCAAAATATTCTGTAATAATTATACTACTTTTTTCCGAAAAGGTCAAGGCGGGTTTGCAATATTTCCCGCGGAAATCACAAATTCCATATAACAATTACCGCCGCGCAGGTCGCCGCAGCAAATCCCGCGATAACGTACACAAACGCGTACTTTTTCATATGTCCGCCGCCGGAGGTACTCTGCGTTTCCGGCAGGACGCGGGCTTTCCGCATAATATTCGACAGCGGTTTGTAGACAAGCATAGTCAGCGCACTGTTCAGCGCGCCTTTTAGCAGGTTGAACGGCAGGAACGCGGGCAGGAGCATTTCCGCCACCGCCTCCCGGGGAGTGCCCATATAGAGGGGCGTGACAAGGTAATTCCAAGCCAGCATAACCGCCGTCATCAGGACGGTGCTCGCGCAAAGTCCCGCAAACGCGCCTTTCAGCGTATGGAACTTTTTGTAAATTATCGACGCAGTGCAGGCGAAAGAGCAAGTGCCGATAAAGTTCATCAGCGCGCCTATCGGTCCCGTGTCGCTGACCGTCACCATTTCAATGAGGGACACAACCGCCGACGTGCCGAGGGACGCCAAAGGTCCGAACATAAATCCGCTTATGGTGATTATAACGTCCTTAGGCTCATATTTCAGGAACAGAACCACGGGGACTTTGACAAACACCATCACCATATACGCCAGCGCAGCCATTACCGCCAAAACCACCATTTTTTTCGTGTCCATGCGCGATTTGTTTCTTTCAATTGTTACAGATTTTTCCATAAGATTACCGCCTTTAAATAAAATATTAATAAAGCAGTCTGCAACAGAAAACGCCTGTGAAAAAACTTCCACAGGCGTACTCGCGCATTATGCCAAAATTTGGCGCAGCGTTTGTTTCTTTCATCCGGACTGTACCGTCGGTTTCGGAATTTCACCGAATCGGCAAGGCTGCACGGAAAAACCGTACCGCCTGCTCGCGGACTTTAACCGCCGGTGAGGAATTGCACCTCGCCCTGAAACAGATTGCGTTTATTCGGTTTTGCGGGACTGGGTCAGTCCTCCTCGTCTCCGAAGTCGAACTCAAGAAGCTCGCCGCAGCCGGGGCAGGTCATAGAGCCTTCCTCCAGCATACCCTCGTTAAGACAGATCGTATCGCCGCAGCTGGGGCACACGACCTCGTAAAGCTCGTCGCTTTCATCGTCGTCGCAGCCGCATTCATCCTCGCCGTAATCATCGTCGCAGCAGCAGTCGTCCTCAACATCGTAGAAATCGCGCTCGACTTCGCCGAGATCCTCGTCCAGCGCGTCAACGACCTCCACAACCTCGTCGATCTGATCCTGCATATCCTCCGCTGTAACGGCGATCTCCTCCAGAATGTCGGCAACAGCCATAAAGACCTTGCCTTCCTTTGTGGAATCGTCGATCTCCAGACCCTCGATAAGTCCTTTAAGAAAAGCGACCTTTTCACCAAGTTTCATAAATTGTCCTCCTTTCAGAAGTTAGAAGTGAGAAATCAGAGGATAGAATTTTTCTACCCTATTATATTCCGCGTTACTATGCGCGTTCCATATATTCGCCGGTTCTTGTGTCGATCCTGATTGTCTCGCCCTCGTTGATAAAGAGGGGAACTCTTACCTCCGCGCCCGTTTCGAGAGTTGCGGGTTTGGTGGCGTTGGTTGCGGTATTTCCCGCAAAGCCGGGTTCTGTCTGGCTTACGACCAAGTCTACAAAGTTGGGAGGCTCGACCGCGAACACCTTTCCCTTGTAGGAGCAGACCTTGCAGATCATCTCCTCCTTGACGAACTTGAAGTTGTCGGAAAGTTCGGCGTTGCTGATGGGAACCTGCTCGTAGGTCTCGGGATCCATAAAGTAGTACAGATCGCCGTCTGTGTAGGAATACTGCATATCCTTTCTTTCAACGAAAGCCGTGGGGAACTTAGCCGAGGGGTTGTAGCTCTTTTCAACCACGGAGCCTGTGATAACGTTCTTGATTTTGGTTCTGACGAAAGCCGCGCCCTTGCCGGGTTTAACGTGCTGGAACTCAACGACCTGAAGCACGTTGCCGTCCTCCTCAAAGGTAACGCCGTTTCTGAAATCGCCTGCTGTAATCATAAATTTAAACCATCCTTAAATTTTTTTTGCGGAAAAGCACCGCATAAAAAGCTTACATATATTTTACTACATTTTTTTTAATATTGCAAGTGTTTTTCGTATTTTTTCCTTTAACGCCCGAAAATTTTTCCGAAACGCGGCGGCGGGCGCGTCTCCGCGGGAAATTTAAAAGCGGACAGCGCATTGCCGCCCGCTTTTTTAAGCGTTTTAATAAAGATCAATACTTACGCTTACGAGCAGCTTCGGACTTTTTCTTGCGCTTTACCGAAGGCTTCTCATAGTGTTCTCTTTTACGAACTTCCGCGATAACGCCGTCCTTTGCGCAGCTTCTCTTGAAGCGCTTGAGAGCGGTATCCAAAGATTCGTTTTTACCAACACGAATTTCTGCCAATTTGATTCCCTCCCTTTGCCATAAGGCAGAGGCTCATATACAAGATATAACTATTTTATTATACCTTATTGCAATACAGTTTGTCAAGAGTAAATCAAAAAAATGTACACAAAAAATTCGCTTGTTTTTCGGACAACTTACATAAATCTTTTACTTTGCCACAATATTTACCAATCTGCCCTTGACGTAAATTTCCTTGACGATGTTCTTTCCCCCGACCGCCGCGGAGACCGCCCCGTCCGCTTTGGCAAGTCCCAGCACCTCGTCCTGCTCCGCCTCGGCGGGAACGTTTATCTTCGCCTTGATTTTGCCGTTGACCTGCACCGCGATCTCGATAGTGCTGTCAACGCAAAGCTTTTCGTCGTACTCCGCCCAATTCTGCTCGCTGAGCACGCAGCCGAAGATATTGCTGTACATTTCCTCGGTAATATGGGGCGCAAAGGGATTGAGTACCGTAAGCAGCGCTTTCATCTCGGCTTTGTTTATGCTGCCTATGGCGTAAATCTCGTTGATAAGGCTCATCATCGCGGCGACCGCAGTGTTGAACTTCATCGCCTCAATGTCCTCGGAGACCTTTTTCACCGTCTTGTGCATAAGCGAAACGGTTTCGGGACGGTACTCATCGCCGTCGATAAGCTTCTCCTGCAAAGCCCAGATCCTGTCAAGGAAACGCTTGCAGCCTTTCATACTCTGCTCGCTCCAAGGGGCTGCCTGCTCGTAGTCGCCCATAAACAGCACATACACCCGCAGCACGTCCGCACCGTACTGGTCAACAACGTCGTTGGGATCCACAACGTTGCCTTTGGACTTGCTCATCTTCTCGCCGTCCTCGCCGAGAATAAGTCCCTGCGCGGTGCGCTTCGCGTAAGGCTCTTTACAGGGAACTTCTCCCAAATCGTACAAAAATCTATGCCAAAATCTGGAATAAATCATATGGCGGGTGACGTGCTCCATACCGCCGTTGTACCAGTCCACGGGCATCCAGTATTTAAGCGCCTCTTGTGAAGCGAAAGCCTCGCCGTTGTTGGGGTCGCAATAGCGCAAAAAGTACCATGACGAACCCGCCCACTGGGGCATAGTGTCGGTTTCCCGCTTCGCTTCGCCGCCGCATTTGGGGCACTTGCAGTGTACGAACTCGTCAATTTTCGCAAGGGGACTTTCCCCGTCCGTACCCGGCTGAAAATTCTCCACGGGGGGAAGCTTCAAAGGCAGCTCGTCATAGGGCACGGCAACCATTCCGCAAGTCGGGCAATGCACGATAGGAATAGGCTCGCCCCAGTACCGCTGGCGGTTGAACGCCCAGTCCTTCATTTTGTACTGCACGCCCTTTTCGCCGCAGCCCTTTTCCGCAAGGATTTCAAGCATTTTGGCAATTGCTTCCTTTTTGTTTGAAATGCCGTTAAGCGCGCCGGAATTTATCATCTCGCCCTCGCCCGTGTAGGCTTCCTTATCGATGTCGCCGCCCTTGATAACCTCGATAATATCAATGCCGAACTTTTTGGCGAACTCATAGTCACGGGTATCGTGTGCGGGAACAGCCATGATCGCGCCTGTGCCGTAGCCCATCATAACATAGTCGGAAATGTAAATGGGTATCTCCTTGCCAGTAACGGGGTTCACCGCTGTCAGACCGTCGATTTTCACGCCCGTTTTGTTCTTGACAAGCTGGGTACGCTCAAACTCGCTCTTTTTGGCGCACTCGGCTTTGTAGCCGTCAAGCTCGGCAATATTGGCGATTTTGTCCCGGTACTTCTCGATAATGGGGTGCTCGGGGGCGATAACCATGAACGTCACGCCGTACAGCGTATCGGGGCGGGTTGTGTATATACGCAGCTGCTCGCCGTTCTCCTTGACGGTGAAATTCACGAACGCGCCCGTGGACTTGCCTATCCAGTTTTCCTGCTGCAAGCGTATATTGGGCAGGTAGTCCACCTCGTCAAGCCCCTGCAAAAGTTTGTCGGCGTACTCGGTTATGCGGAGATACCAAACCTCTTTTGTTTTCTGCACGATGTCGCTGTGGCAGATGTCGCACTTTCCCCCTTGGGAGTCCTCGTTGGACAGCACGACCTTGCAGCTTGGGCAGTAGTTCACAAGGGTCTTGTCCCTGAAAACAAGTCCCTTTTCAAACATTTTCAGGAAAATCCATTGGGTCCATTTGTAGTAGTTTTCGTCGGTGGTGTCCACGACCCTCGACCAGTCGAAAGAAAATCCCACCCGTTTAAGCTGACCCGTAAATTTTACAATATTGTTGTCGGTAACAATTCTCGGGTGTACGCCCGTTTTCATAGCGGTGTTTTCCGTGGGCAGACCGTAAGCGTCGAAGCCTATGGGGAACAGCACGTTATAGCCCTCAAGACGTCGTTTGCGGCTGACAACTTCAAGTCCCGAATAAGCCTTTATGTGACCCACGTGCATACCCGCTCCCGAGGGATAGGGAAACTCCACAAGGGCGTAGAATTTCGGCTTTTCGCTGCCGGTTTCCGCCTTGAAAGTGCCGTGTTCCTCCCAGTATTTCTGCCATTTTTTCTCAACCGACGAATAGTCGTATCTTTCCAATGTAATCATTCCTTTGCATATTTTTGCGTTTAAGCCCCGTTATCGCTTTCGTCCTGCGGGGACGTTCCCTCGTTGACCTCGCGGAAGTACTGTTTCAAATTTCCGCTCCCTTTCAGAACGGCTATCGACCATATGTCTATAAACAGCATAAGCCCCGCCGCCGCGGCAAGCAGCGTCCAAAGCCAATCGGGAGCGCCCGCGAACCATACCGCAAGTCCCGTTATTGCCATAACGAATATATCCGCCGTGCGGAGCAGTACTCCTATATTGCGGGCGGCATAGTTCCCCTTGCGAATGCCTCCCGATACCCAGAAGCCTACCAAAGCCAGCGGTATATCCAGAGTGAGCAGCGAAAGCACCGCTCCGATACTGCAGAACAGAGCCGCCGTCCGAGCCGTTATTCTGCCCTTTTCCGCGCTTTCCGACAATGTCATACCGATCACTCCAAATACTGTTTTATGTCAACGTCGCGGCCGTCGCTCCAAAGTCTTTCCAGATTGTAGAAATCCCTTGTCTCCTTGTAGAAGATGTGCACCACAACGTCCGAATAGTCGAGCACGATCCAGTTCGAGCCGTTGTTGCCCTGCACCTGACGGGGCTCTCTGCCCATTTCTTTAAGGCGGAACTCAAGCTCGTCCGCCAGCGATTTCGTGTGGGTGGAGGACGTGCCGTCCGCGATGATGAAGTAGTCCGCGATTATTGTCAGATCGCCGATCCCTATAACGCGGATATCCTCCGCTTTTTTGCCGTCGAGAATTTTCACAGCCGCTTTGATAAGCTCTTCCTGCGAAAGCTGCGCCATTATATCTCCGTCCTTTCCTTTTTCTTTTCCATAGCGTAGTGATTGTACGCCTCCACGGTGTGGTGAGGCAGCATAGAGCCTTTCGCCACCACGTCCGCGATGGAAAATCTCAAAGCCTCCAGCATGGTTTTTTCAATGCTTTGGTAGGCGTTTTTCCGCATTTTGTTTACGTCCTTGTAGTTTCTGTCCGCCGAGATAAGGTCGGCAATGTAAATAATTTCCTCCAGACGGCTCATACCCGCCCTGCCCACGGTATGGTAGCGCACCGCGTTGAGAATGTCGCTGTCGTGAACGTTCAGCACGTTTTCGGCGTACCACGCTCCCGCTATGGCGTGATAAAGGGGAGGGGTGGCAAGCTCCACGGGGGAAACGTCCAGCGTGGATTTTTTTGCCATTACAAGCTGCTCATCCTTGGGTATCTCCTTGCATATGTCGTGGAGAAGTCCCGTCAGATACGCCTTTTCGGGCGAGCGGTAATTATACTTCTCCGCCAGCTTTTTGGCTTCGTCGGCAACGTTCAGACTGTGCTGAAAGCGTTTTTTTGAAAGCCTGATACTGAGGATATCGGTAAGTTCGGCAGCGGAATACATAGGCATGAACCCCTTTCGGAGGCGAGAGATTGAGAAGCGGAGGCAAGAGAGCTTGTCCTCTTAATTTCCGTTCGGCAGGCGTTTTTACGGCGGATTTTGGGTACCGCGGGGAAAAACGTCATTCCGAATACAAATTATGCTCCAATATATATTTTACTACATTTTGCGGAACATAGCAAGATATATCGGAATTTTTTATAATTTTTTTACGAATTTCCGTGGAAGATATCTCAAAAGGCTCCGTCCGGACGATGCATACGGTGCCGTATTTTTCCAGTTCAGCCGCTTTTTTCTCAAGATTTTCCATATCCGCGCCGTCCCGTTCCCGTGAGACAGCCGCGAGGGTACACACTGAAAGTATTTCCCGCCAGCGTCTCCACTTGTCAAAGGTCATAAGCATATCTCCCCCCACAAGCAAGAAAAGCTCGCCGTTCGGGTACAGCTCGTGAAAATGCCGCACGGTGTCCGCAGTATAGCTTACTCCGCTCCGGGATATCTCGTAATCGCTGACCTCCGCGAAAGGCATATCCGCAAAGGCGAGACGGCACATTTCCAGCCTGTCCGCGCCGCTTGCGGGACGGCGTTCCATATCCTTTTTAAAGGGGGAAATACCCGTTGGCATAACGGTTATCCGGTCGAGAGCCAGCGCCTTTTGAAGCTCCGAAGCGAGACGGACGTGCCCGTTGTGAACGGGGTCGAAGCTGCCCCCGAATATTGCCCTGCGCATTATCTTGCTTTCAGGTCTATCTTGGGATTTTGCGGATTGCGCTTGAACAGCACGAACTTGCTCCCGATGACCTGCACCACCTCGGAATTTGTTTTCTCCGCAAGCTCGTTCGCGGCCTCGGCGGGGGACAGCATACAGCCGTCCTGAACTTTCATTTTGATAAGCTCCCTTGCTTTGAGGGCGTCCGAGACCTGCGCGGTCAGCGTGTCGATAATTCCGTTTTTTCCCACTTGAAGAATGGTGTCCTCCGTCATGGCGATTCCTTTAAGCTTCGCTCTTTGTTTGCTTGTCAGCATAGTATCTATCCTTTCGTTTTGGATTGTGCCGTAAAGCAGCAATTCCCGAAATATTTGAGACTGGTCTCCCGTCCCGCAGACCCGGCAAACCCCGCAACTACAGTCGCAATTATCATAGTTCTTACAGCCCGAGAACGGCTTTCGCGGCTGCGTAAACCTCGGAAAAACTTTTCGCTTCGGGGACTTCCCCGTCAACGTTCCCGAAGCCGTAAGCCGCGTGGATAAAGGGTACTCCCGCCGCGCCGGACGCGTCAAGGTCGCCCTGAGTGTCCCCCACATAGACAGCCTTGTCAATGCCGTTCCGCTCCATAATTATGCGGATATTCTCAGCCTTGGCAAGACCCGTCCCCCCGGGGCACTCGAAGTCGGCAAAATATTTCCCCAGTTTATGGTATCCCAGAAAAGTCTCGATATAGCCGCTCTGACAGTTGCTGACAATGAAAAGCTTCGCCAGACCGCCGAGACGTTCAAGCTCCCTTTCAAGGTTGGGAAACAGCACGCCGCCGTGTTTTTCCAAATACTCCTGCTCGGTTCGTTCGCACTCGTGCATTATCTCAATGCGCAGGGACGGTTCAAGCTCGGGAAGCATAAGTTCCGCGATGACTTCCATGGTTTTTCCCATGAAGCCGCGCATATCCTTGCCAGTGACCCGCCTGTCCGTTTCGGAACGGTGCGCCAGAGCCTCGCTCCATGAGACGGCGACCTGCTCGGAGGAGTCCCACAAAGTTCCGTCCAGATCGAAAATAATTCCGTAATTCATAAAAATGCTCCTATCGTTAAATTGGTTCGGTAAATTCTGCAGGGAACGGTTTTCCCGTCCCGTCAGCGGTTGTCGATTTTTTCGGGGTACATATCGTGGTGCGTAAGGCGGTCTACCGCCACCTGCTCCCACACCGTCCCCTTTTTGCCGTAGTTGCAGTAGGGGTCTATGGAGATCCCACCGCGGGGCGTGAACTTGCCCCAAACCTCGATATATTTGGGATCCATAAGCTTAACGAGGTCTTTCATAATTGTGTTTATGCAGTCCTCGTGGAAATCGCCGTGGCTGCGGAAGCTGTACAGATAAAGCTTCAGCGACTTGCTCTCCACCATTCTCTCCGCGGGGACGTAGGAGATGTACACCGAGGCGAAATCGGGCTGTCCCGTTATGGGGCAAAGGCTTGTGAACTCGGGGCAGTTGAATTTCACGAAATAGTCGTTGTCGGGGTGCTTGTTGGCGAAGGTCTCCAGCACCTCGGGAGCGTAGTCCGTGGGGTAGTTTGTTTTTTGGTTTCCCAAGAGGGTAATGCCCTCGGTTTCGGGTTTTCTTGGCATAAAAAATCGTTCCTTTACAAATAATTTTAAACAACTGTCAACTATACACTGTACACTGTCAACCGTTAAATCGTCCTTTTCAGTTTCAGCACAAATTCGGGTTTGGTGACGTACTCCAGATATGTGGGTCTGCCGCCGTATTCGAGGTACGCCTTAAACCGCTCGATTATGGCGGGCTCGGTTATCATTTCAAGAACCTTTTCTCTCGGGACGTACATTGTCTCGGCGTTTTCCTCAGAGGGGCGCGGCTCGCCGGACACAGCCCTGCAAATAAAGTCGGGCATCAGCTTTGTGGGGATCTCCCGCACGCCGTTGTACCCCGGGTATTTCCCCGTGTTCGAGGACAGGCAGAAAACTTCCCCCACTTCAATTTCAATGCCTGTTTCCTCCATAATTTCCCGCTTTAAGCCGTCGATTAGGTTTTCGCCCGCTTCCACCATTCCGCCGGGGAAAACCCAGCCCTGCCGCCAATGCTTTACCATAAGTATTTCGTCCCTGTCGTTCAGCACAACTCCCCCCACGGCGATTATGTGGGTGGGGAGTGTTTTTTCATTTTCCATAATATCGTCCTTTCTTTTTAGAAGTTAGAGGGTACAAAAAATTAATAATTAATAATTATTTTATGCAATTACATTTGACATAATTTGTAGGGGACGGGTCTCCCGTCCCGCTGTCACATACCCACGGGCGGGGAGACCCCGCCCCTACAAACACATTATTAATTATTAATTGTCTTTCGTTTGTACAAGCTCGCCGACCATCGCCCCGCCTATTATAAGAGCCGCGCCGATGATTTGCAAAAACGTCATTGTCTCGCCCAAAAGGACGGCGGCAAACACCACCGCCGAAAGCGGTTCAAGATAGCCGCACACCGCCACGGTCTGCACGGGAAGCTTTGAAAGAGGCGAAAAGTAAAGGTAACAGCCGATACCCGTATTAAGTATGCCAAGCAGGAAAACCCAGCCCCAGTCCTCTGCGGGGACGGTCACGGCAAAACGCTGTTTTATTCCCACAAAGACCGCCACGGCAAGAAAGCTGACGGTAAGCTGTATCACCGAGTTTTCCATACCCGTTATGTTTTTGGACTGCTTGTTAAGGGTCACCATAAAAAAGTACATCACCGCCGACATTGCCCCGCAGAAAAGTCCCCAGGAATTTTCCCCGGACATAGCCGCCCTGCCGTTTACGAGAAATATGCCAAGCAGCACGGCGAGAAATCCCGCGATTTTGGGGACGGTCAGCTTCTCCTTAAAAATCAGCGGCGAAAGTATCATAACGATTACGGGACCGCAGTAGTACAAAAGCGACGAAAAGCTCACGCCTATCTGTTGGTACGCTTCGTACAGGAACATCCAGCTTGCGCCCATTGCCGCCCCCGAAAGCAGGATAAACACTGCGTCACGGGGGTTTTGCCTTATGCGGAATTTTCCGCCCGTCAGCAGAAAAATCGCAATCAGCAGGATACTGCCTATAAGCGTCCGCATAAAAACAATTTCATAGCTTGACATTGTGATGTTGCTTGCCACAATGCCGTTCAGCCCGAAAAGAATAAGTGCGCATAAATATTTCGCAAACGCCTTTTTGTCAAGCCTTGACCTTTCGTTTTTTTCGGACATTTTTATCAATCCTTTCCGTTTAGAAGTTAGAGGGTAGAGGGTAGAGGGTAGAAATTGCTGCCGCAAATTTATTTTGAAACATTGCAATTCATACCCCATATTAAATAAAGAAAAACAACCCCAAAAACATAGCCGCCCCCGCAAGATTTCCCGAGCCGGGAATTTTAAACGGCGTAAGCGCGATAAGAAAAACCACAATATTAAACACGCAGCACCAAGGCGGCAGCGAGGTCTGCCCCGTGACGACCGCGATAAAAAATGCCACAGCGAAAATTCCCTGTCCGAGAAAACAGAGGTACATCGTCACCGAGGTTTTTTTGAAAAATTCCACAACGGCTTGCCGCGCGCTCTCCGTCCTGCCGAGGCGGATATAAAACCACTCCATAACGCCGCAGAAAACGTGGTGTACCACCCCGGGCATAAAAAGCAGCACCGCAGAGGCGATAATTATCACGGCGTACACCGCGGAAAACCGTTTCATCCACTCGTACAGACCGATGTAGCCGCAAAGCTCCATTGTCATTGCGAGAACGCCGAGAAGTATCGAAGTCAGCGGATTTTTTAACGGCATTTTTTCAAAGGTCGCCGACATTTTTTCGTTGTCGTTCATCTGCGCGAAACCGAACCTTCCGCTCGGGGTGCAGATAAGCAGCCTGTCGCACCAAGCGCAGAGAAGATGTCCCGCAAACGCTGTCAGAAGCAATATTTTTGTAAGCATATATATCCTCCTTTTAGAAATTAAAATCAGATGATAGAGGTTAGAAAGCGCTGCGCCTGCCCGGATACGCGTGTAATGACAGGACATACCGTAATCACCGGAAATTGTCTTTTTTCCGGAATTGTTTCCGAGAACGGAATTTTTCTCGTAACCGGTGTGTTCGTTCGTTTCCGCTTCGAGCGTTCGCTCAATCGTTCCCGCGAATAATTTTTTCGTTTTTGCCCGAATGTCTCCCATGATTTTACTGTCTGCCATCAGAAGCTTTATACGCTCCGTTTCTCTTTCGTCCGATCCGTGTGTTCTCGTTTTTACAGCAATTTTCCCCCATTTGCTTTTTTTGCGGTTATTATTGGCACTCGCTCTTCGGTCTTTTTATTTTATTTAACTTTTTGCCTATCCATTTTTTATTTGAAAAAGCGTCAATGTATTCCCGGCGCTTGATTACCGCTAACCATCCGGCACACATTTTAGATACTCCATTGGACCTCATAATAGATACACTTGTGGTACGTCCGCCGTTCTCTTTAGGCAGTGCGATTTTTCCCCAATCATCCACGGTTAAATCGTTTTTGTAAAAACAAGCCGCAACGGTCGGCACTTCATCGATGAAGTCCCAGAATATAGCAAGTAAATTATTTGTTTCACGATGGTGGGCTTTCCAATCAAAAGAGGTTACTCTCGCTATACGCTGCTCGCCGATAAGAGGCTTTGGCGTTTTAGCTGAGGAAGAAATGTTCCCGCAAGTTGCTTTTACCTCGATGCCGCCATATAAAAACGGGCTGAACGACGCTTTATCTTTAGGATATTTTTTTCCGTTTACTTCGGTGTAAAGTTTTTTAAAATGCTCAAGACGTTTGGATGTGTTTGTAAGCAGCAAATCAGGATATCCATCTTGGTGCAAATTTGATTGAAGACCGTTTTGCGAGAATTTTTGTACACTTTTGGCAAAATATTCTCCGACCGCACCGCTTAGGTTTCTCATTCCGAGAAGTTCAAAGATATTGATATCAAACTGTTTGGTTTGTTAATCCAATGCACGGATAGCTTCGTTGCAGAAATTGATTGCTTTGAGCAAATCCTCGTTGCTTATTATGAGTTTCCTCTTGATTTTTACCGAATGAGAACCGTTCATAATATAATTGTATTCCATGATAAATCCTCCTCAGATTTCAAAATTTAATATATGTGTATATTTTTCGATATAATCCGAAATGTTTATAACCGCAAGCCAGCCTTCTGACATTTTTTGTTTTCCCGATGCGGTCATACGGCATACCTTCGTATTTCTTCCGGAAGTTCCGCTGATATTTCCCCAATCGCTCGGTGTTAATTTATTAGAATAGAAAGCGGCTGTAACAGCAGGTTTATAGCCGCCCGTAACGCCGAAATAATCGTATGTTATCCCTAATAGTTCTTCGACCTCTTGATGATGCGCCTGCCATGTGAGGTCATTAAGAAAAGCTATCCGCGGAGCAGCTTTTGCAATATTGCAGCCTGTAGGTACACTTCCCACAGTGCATTTAACCTCTAAACCTATGCCGAAATTCCTTAATTCTTCTTCAGACGCGGCTAAAGCGTAGACGGGTACGATATCCGGGTGACCTTTTTCTATTGGATTTACAATTGCCTTTCAAGGACATCGGCCGTGACGCTTGCGTTTTATTATATCAGAAAAAAATGTAAAAATCTATACTTTCACAATTTGTTAATATGTGTTCGTGTAGAAAGTTAACAAATACGGTTGTTTTTACTTTCTCCCCGGCTTCTGCAGCAATCCAATGAAATAACGCATTTTGCAGGGACGTGAAACCAGTCCCCCATGCAGACTTGGTTATTATTTTGCAGACCCGCCGCGTATACGGAATACAGAACAATTTACCCCATTCCCCAATTGGCTCTTGCAAAAACGGATGAAACGTGCTATAATATTGTTATCAATAAATTTACCGTAAGGAGCTGTCAGAAATGTGTTCCGATAAAAATATACATATTGCCGTAAGAAAGCTTGTCTGCTACGGTCTGGAAAAAAATCTCATATCTGCGGAGGACAGAATATACGCCGCCAATGCCGTTTGCGAGGCGCTGCGCATCGACGACTACGACACCCCGCAGGAAAATTTCAACGGCGTGGAGCTTGAACCCGTCCTGCGGGAGATACTCGACTACGCCGTGGAAAAAGGTCTCACGGAGGACGGTCCCGTCGCCCGCGACCTGTTCGATACAAAGATCATGGGCTGCCTTACCCCCCGCCCGTCGGAGGTCATCGAGAAGTTCCGCAGACTTTACCGCGAAAAATCCCCCGAAGCCGCTACGGACTACTACTACAAGCTAAGCGGGGACTCCAACTATATCCGCCGCGACAGAATAGCCAAGGATATGAAGTGGACTTCCTCCACCGAGTACGGCGATCTGGAGATCACGGTAAATCTTTCCAAGCCCGAAAAAGACCCCAAGGCTATCGCTGCCGCCCTGAAAGCCAAGCCGAGCGGATATCCCAAATGTCTGCTCTGCGAGGAAAACGTGGGCTACGCGGGACGTATCAACCACCCCGCCCGCCAGAACCACAGGATAATCCCCGTGAAGATCAACGGCGAACGCTGGTGCTTGCAGTACTCCCCTTACGTGTACTACAACGAGCACTGCATTCTGCTTAACAGCGTCCATACGCCGATGAAAATAGACCGCGCCGCTTTCGGCAAGCTGTTTGATTTCGTGGAGCAGTTCCCCCACTACTTTATCGGGTCGAACGCCGATCTGCCCATAGTGGGCGGCTCGATCCTCACCCATGAGCATTTTCAAGGGGGACATCACGATTTCGCCATGGCTGCCGCTCCCGTCGAGGAAACATACGTTATTCCCGGCTTCAAGGACGTTGACGTGGGACGTGTCAAATGGCCTATGTCCGTGCTGAGGCTAAGCTCCCCCGACTATGAGCGGCTTATCGAGCTGGGAGACAAAATACTGACCAAATGGCGCGGCTACACCGACGAGAGCGCGTTTATCTTCGCGGAGACCGACGGCGTTCCCCACAACACCATAACTCCCATCGCCCGCAAGAACGGAAATGCTTACGAGCTTGATTTGGTGCTCAGGAACAACATCACCACCGAGGAGCACCCGCTGGGAGTTTTCCACCCCCATGAGGAACTGCACCATATTAAAAAGGAGAATATCGGTCTTATCGAGGTTATGGGACTTGCCGTTCTGCCCGCCCGTCTCAAAACGGAAATGGAGAAGCTTGCCGACCTGCTGGTGAACAAGGGCGCGGGCGCGGTGCGGAACGCCCCGGAGCTTGAAAAGCACGCCGACTGGGCGGAGGAATTTTCTTCCAAACGTGCAGTTACCGGAGAGAACGTGAACGACGTTATCCGCGAGGAAATCGGGATCGTTTTCGCCAAGGTTCTGGAGCACGCGGGCGTTTACAAGAGAAACGCCAAGGGCGCGGCTGCTTTCGGACGGTTCGTTTCCACAATATGAGAAAAATAAATAGGGGAGGCAGGATTTAATTCCTGCCTCTGCTTATTGAAAGTTGAAAGCGCAGAAAAAACCGGTTTGGACTTTTTCCCGGTATGTTGATAAAAAGTTGAAAAGGACGGTTATACTTATTATTGCGGTCAATTCCGCCGGCTCGGCAAAACCGGCAATATATACATTTTTCCTTTTTGCCGGATATGAGATTTTTATAAATCTGACAATTGACATTTATTTACGGTGTTTGTATAATTGTATTAGCTAATTGATACAATTTTTCTCAAAAAGCTCTTGACAAGTCTTAATTTATATGATATTATATTTTGTATAATATTAAATTGCAAATAAAGAAAGGATAAACGCTATGAAAGCCAGAAAGATAATTATTCCCGTTTCCGTAATTGCGGGGATCGCGGCGATAGGAGCTGCCGTCGCCGTACTGAGCAGCTCCGCTTCGTCGGTATCCTATGCCGAGACTGCCGCGATACAGCTGAAAACGCTTGAAAATACCATTTCCGTCAGCGGAACCGTGGAAAGCGCAAACAGCCAGAAGGTCTACTCAAAGCTGATGTATCCCGTTGAAAAGGTAAACGTTTCCGTAGGCGACCATGTGAAAAAGGGAGACGTCCTCTGCACAATAGATACCGAGGAGCTTCAGCAGCAGATACTCCAGCAGCAGGCTTCCGTGGACAGCAGCGGAATAAGCTCCGACTACAACCTTTCCGACGCCGAGGAACGCTATACCGAAGCTCTGGAAAAATATCAAAACGGCGAGAACGCCACGCTGATAAACGCTCAAAAAGCCATTGACCAGGCTGAAAAAGCTCTCGAGGACGCCAAACGTCAGGAAAAGCTGGGCATAAGCTCCTCGCTGCCCACAAGCGTGCAGTCTGCGGAAGCAAACATCGAAAGCGCGAAAGTCAATTACGACAACGCCGTCAAAGCCTACGACAAAGCCGTAAGGGAGCTTGAACCCGAAAATTATCCCGCCAATGTAAGGTCTGTGTACGAGTCCATAGACGAATACAAGGAGTACCTGCGGATAGTACAGAGGAATATGTACAACGCCGAGCTTGAATCGGCTTACGCAAAGTACAATTCCGCAAAGGCAGCCTACAACACCGCCAGAGAAAACGCTTCGGACGGCATGGGGGATCAGAGCGGTCTGGAGGAACTCCAGGAAGCCTACGCAGCCGCAAAGCAGGAGTATGAAACAGTCAAAAGCAAATACGACGAGGATACTCTCAAAAAACAGATAGAGAACGCCGAAAATCAGCTTGACTCTCTTATCGAGGGACTTGAAGCCGCAAGGGACAATGCGGAAATTTCCGTTGAAAACGCGAAAATGGCATACGACAAGGCTTTGCAGGATCTGGACAATTTAAAGGATCAGAACAGCAATACCGAGGAAAGCTACGGCATCGCCGTAAAGAACGCCGAGGACGCTCTCGAAACAGCAAAAAGCGATTACGAAAACGCGGTCAAGCAGGTGGAATCCGAGCTGTCCTCCCTAAAAAAGCAGGCGGAACAGCAGCGCACCATTTCGGGTCTCAACGACCCGCAGGTGATAATTCTGCAAAATCTTAAGGATAAGCTGGAGTACGCCGTGATAACAGCTCCCTGCGACGGAGTGATAACCGCAGTCCGCGCGGAGGAGGGACTTGTTGCGGAGGGTCCCCTGTTCGTTATCGAGGATCTGGACGACCTGCGGATAAGCTCCTATGTGGGAGAATATGACATTTCCTATGTGAGCGAGGGCATGACCGCCGGTATCAGGTGCGACGCTCTCGACGGCGCGGAGTACGGCGGCAAAGTCGTAACCGTTTCGCCCACCTCGGACGCTTCCTCCGCCAACACGGGCGTGAACTACAAAATCGAGACCGAGGTTGAGGGCGAGGACGGCAAGCTCCGCGTAGGTATGACCGCAAAGGTGGACATCATCAGCGAACGCAGGGAAAACGTCATGACCGTCACATACGACGCTCTCGCGTCCGATGAGGACGGAAACGACGCGGTCTACATAGCCGAAAAGGGCGAGGACGGAATTTACCGCGCAAAGCTTGTCACGGTTGAAACGGGTCTTGAAACGGACTACGAGATACAGATCATCTCCGACGAGCTGAAAGAGGGTATGCTTGTGCTTACCTCCACCGAGCTGCTTTCGGACGGAACTATCGTTACGGTGAACGAAAACGGCGAAAACGCGGCAGAGCAGGTGACGGAAGAATGAGCAAGACTATCATAGAAATGCGCGGCATAGTCAAAAGCTTTTATGTGGGCACTCCCAACGAGCTGGAGATACTCCACGGACTGGACATATCCGTTCCCGAGGGACAGTTCGTTTCCATAGTGGGCGCGTCCGGTTCGGGAAAGTCCACGCTGATGAACATTGTGGGCGCTCTCGACAGGCAGACTGCGGGGTACTACAGTCTCGACGGCATAGACGTTGCCTCCATTGACGACAACGAGCTTTCGAGCATACGCAATAAAAAGATCGGCTTCGTTTTCCAGACCTTTAACCTTATCGCAAGGACTTCGGCGTTAAAGAACGTGGAGCTTCCCATGCTGTACGCGGGGATATCCTCCCGGGAGCGCACAAGGCGGGCAAAGGAGCTTCTCGAGCTGGTGGAAATGACCGAAAGGTCGGGACATATGCCCAATGAGCTGTCGGGCGGTCAGAAGCAGAGGGTAGCCATCGCGCGGGCTATGGCGAACGATCCCGCGATAATACTTGCCGACGAGCCTACGGGCGCATTGGATTCCAAAACGGGACGGCTTGTTATGGACATCTTCCATAAGCTCCACAAGGAGCAGGGCAAGACCATAGTCCTCATCACCCACAACCCCGAGCTTGCCGAGGAGACCGACCGGGTGATAACTCTTTCCGACGGTTCGATAGTGAGCGACAGAATGCTGAAAGGGGGCGGCGGGGAATGAACCTGTTTGAAAATATCAAGCTTGCGCTGGCTTCGCTGAAGTCCAACAAAATGCGGGCGGTGTTGACAATGCTGGGAATTATCATCGGCATCAGCTCCATTATAATGATAACCACTATGGGAAACATCATGGAAAAAAGCATTACCGACACCATCAATTCTCAGGGCGGTTCAAACTTAGTGGGATTTCAGATCGCCATGAAACCCGACGCGGCGAGGGATTACATAACCACCGACGATTTTATCACGGAGGAAATGATAAAAAACGTTGAGGAACGTTTCGCCGACGATATAAAGGGCACTGCGATAAGCTACGGCACAGACAGCGGAAAGACCCGTCACAGGCACGAGGATCTGGATCTGACCGTTTATTCGGTAAATCCCGGCTTTATTTACCAATCGTCATACGAAATGGTGACGGGACGGTACATAAACGACAAGGATATCGCCAAAAAAAGGAACGTCTGCGTTATCAGCGACAAGCAGGCGGAAAAGCTTTACGGGGATATAAAGAACGCCGTAGGTCAGAAGCTGAACATAAAAATGCTGAACGGCAGCTACGATTTCACCGTCGTGGGAATATACGAATACAAAATGACGGCGATGATGAGCGCAATGGTAAACATGGTGGGCGAGGACTGGAACAACGAGGTGTACGTCCCGTATTCCGCGATGACGAAAATTTACAACGACCCGAACCCCGGCTTTTATTATTACTATGTGATCGTAAACGACGGCGTCGACCCAACGATGTTCAGCATTGACGTTACGGACTACATGAACAGCCGCTGGTACAGAAGCAACGACGGCGTGAACATAATCTACGCCACAATGGAATCTCAGATGGAAATGATAAATCAGGTTCTGGGGATAGTTTCCATGGTGATCGCCATAATCGCGGGAATATCCCTTGTGGTGGGCGGCATAGGCGTAATGAACATCATGCTTGTTTCCGTCACGGAGCGCACCCGCGAGATAGGCGTGCGGAAAGCCTTGGGTGCGCCCAATTCGGCAATCAGAAGCCAGTTTATCATAGAGTCCGTTATCATATGTCTTATCGGAGGATTTATCGGCATAATCCTCGGTATCGTTCTGGGAAACGTGGCGGGAGTTATAATCGGTACGGTTGCTCCTCCCTCCACGGGAGCTATGGTTCTGGCGGTGTCCTTCTCCATGGCGATAGGCATTTTCTTCGGCTACTACCCCGCCAACCGGGCGGCGAAGCTTGATCCCATCGAGGCTCTCAGATACGAATAAAACCGTTTTCCCCCTTGACATTCCCCCGCGGACGTGCTATAATACTTACAATAAAATACGGAACTGCCACCGGGCAGCGGAATGCGTAAAAAACATTCGCCGCGTATCGTTAGGTCTTAGAAGATACGCCGGCGAATGTTTTTTTAGAGAAAAAACCGCAAAACGCAAACCGCCGTCAGAAAGGAAATAATTATGCTTAAAAAAATACTGAACTACTTTACCAAAGGCGAGATCGCGTTGTGGCTCTTCTCGGTGACGGCGATACTGGCGTCCTTTCTCATATTCGACAGGACGGGCTGGCTGAAGCTTTCCGCGTCGCTGATAGGCATTACCGCGCTCATCTTCAACGCCAAGGGCAATCCGGCGGGGCAGATACTGATAATCATTTTCAGCGTTCTGTACGGCATAGTCTCCTACTCGTTCGCTTACTACGGCGAAATGATAACCTATATGGGAATGTCCGCGCCCATGGCTCTGCTGGCGTTTATCTCATGGATACGCAATCCCTACAACGGAAACCGCTCCGAGGTAAAGGTCAACCGCATAAAGCGGGGCGAGGTTATTTTCATGTTTGCGCTGACGGCTGTTGTGACTGTGGTTTTCTACTTTATCCTTGACAGGTTCGGTACGGCGAATATAGTCCCCAGTACCGTTTCCGTCACCACAAGCTTTATCGCGGTGTATCTGACATTCCGCAGAAGCGAGTTCTACGCGCTGGCGTATTCGGCGAACGACCTTATACTTATCGTCCTGTGGATAATGGCGGCGAGGGAGGACATTTCCTATCTGTCGGTGATAATCTGCTTCGCGATGTTTTTGGCGAACGACCTTTACGGCTTCATAAACTGGCGGAAAATGAGGAAGCGGCAGAGCGGCGCGAACTGAATTTCCGGGCGGATTTTAACGGTACGGCAAAAAAAGCTTCTTCTTCCGTATTTAAGCAAATTGCACCAATGCGTACATTCGGGGAACGCGCGGACGTCTGTAACCAAAAACGCCGCGCGTTCATATTATACAGCAGGTTAAGGTTTTCTTGACCGGAAAGGAGAAGCTATGTATATCAGTACCAAAGCATCGAATACGGACGCTGTGACCGTTTTCCCCGCCGAAACTCCGATAGGAATGTGCTATGTGCCGTTCCAGCATTGGGAAACTCCCTACGCCGAAAATATCGCCCTTGAGCGCGGAACCATGTTCCCGAGCCTCGATCTGCCGTTCTGCGGAAAGGAGGGTTTGTGCGGTGAACAAAAATAATCTCATGTGCGCGATCCGGATGTATGATTTTTACTTGTATGAGTTAAATCTTTATCTGGACACTCATCCGTCCGACCGTAACGCGCTGGATATGTTCAAAAAATACACCGCTTTGAAAAACACCGCTTATGAGACCTATATAAGCCAATACGGACCGATAACCGCAGACCAATCCTCAACCGACGAACGCTTTAACTGGGTAGACGACCCATGGCCTTGGGAAAGGAGCGCGAATTTGTAATGTGGGCTTATGAGAAAAAACTTCAATATCCCGTAAATATCAAAAACAGCAATCCCAAGCTTGCCCGGGATATAATCAGCCAAATCGGCGGTCCGGACGGAGAGCTGTCCGCTTCGCTCAGATACCTTAACCAGCGTTATGCCGCGCCGTACGCGCAGGTCAAGGGCGTGCTTACGGATATCGGTACGGAAGAACTTGCACATTGATGATATAAATAAGACTAAAAAATATAATCAACGTGAAGCGTCATATCGGATCTATTGTATCTGCCGCCCGTTGTTTTGAGGTAACTTATACGCTTCACCGCAGTTTTAAGCAGGACGTTCCGCTTTCCGGCATCGGTGATCTTGCCGTAATCATCAAGTATGCTTTTCAGTGTTATGCACGCTTCCTGTATGTTTGCCGGCGCTTTTACACCGTCTTTCAGGCTTTCAATTATTTTTTCAAGTTCTTTTACGCGCTCGCTCAGAACCGCCGAACGTTCCGCAAATACTTCGGCGGTGTACACCTCTTGTTCCAGCAAATCGTATAATTTTTCCCGCCGCCTTTTCAGTTTTTCAAGCTCCGTTAAGGCGGCTTTTTTTATTTCTCCCACGCCGTTTCCGGCAGGGACGGGGCCGCGGTTTTCCGGCGTTACCCTATAGCGGTTGTACTGCTTGGCGATGGCTTTGATAAGCGCCTCGTCAATCTCGGTCTCGCAGGACGCTTTGCAGCCGCACCCTTTATGCACGCACATATAATACGCCGCAGCGTTCTTGTACGGTCTGCGCACCATTGCGTGCCCGCACTGTTCGCAGTAGAGCAGTCCAACAAAATGATTTTTCAAGGGGTTTTGAAAATGGTTCGCGGTGTGCTGCTGCTTTGCTTGGACAGCCTGCGCTTTTTCCCAAAGCTCGGTACTGACTATCGGCGGGTGCTTGCCCTCAAAAACCGTACCCTCGGACGTAGGACGGGACTGAATAATCTTTCCGTCCACAAGCGTTTTCTTGGTCTTGCGCCTGTCCCAGCGCAGCTTTCCGCAGTAAACGGGGTTGCCGATTATGTCCTTAACGCTTGAGGCGCTCCAGCTGTCGGTGCGCTTGGGCGGTATGCCCAGCTTGTTAAGGTATGTGGCGATTTTGCTGTACCCCATATCCTGCCGTGTGTACAGCTCAAAAATAAGCTTGACGGTATCGGCTTCGCCCTCAATCGGCTCAAGTGTAAAGCACTTTTCGTCGTACAGCCGCACCTTTTTGTACCCATAGGGCGGCTGCGATCCTATGTAATTCCCCTCGCGGACGGATGCAAGACGCCCCGCCTGCATACGGCGGCGAATGGTCTTGTACTCGCGGCGGCTCATAAAGAGGGAGAACTCGAAGTACTCCTCGTCAAACTCGTTGTTGGGGTCGTACACCTTTGAGGGGGTGACTATTTTCGTCCCGCTGAATTTAAAGGTCTGGCTGACAAGTCCCTGGTCCATAGTGTCGCCGCGGGCGAGACGCTCTATCTCCATGCAGATAACGCCGTCCCAACTGCCGGCGCCAACCTCCTGCATAAGCTTCTGCATAACGGGACGGGCGGCGATAGTCTCGCCGGAAACAAGCTCCTTGTAGACCGCGCCCACGTCAAGACCGCGCTTCCCCGCAAGCTCCAGCAGGATATGCTCGTGACGGGCAAGGGTCTCGCCCTCGCCCCTCGCTTCCGCCTCAACGTCGGCCCGGGATTTTCTTAGGTAGATTGCGTAGGACATGGGGGTTCTCCTTTCCGAATTTGCAAAGACAAAGGCTCTGCTTCAAAAGCAGAGCCTTTAATGAGTTTGCCCGCAAAGGGGCAGTGTCTTTTAACGTGCCGGTAAACGGCTGTGTTACATACTCATTATACTCTAAAAATACGCAATAGTCAACACTTTTATTCATGTTTTATTGCTTTTGGTATAATTGCACATAATTTCTTTGTCGATTTTGTTCAAATTGACGTTGCTTAATCTAATGCCCGAAAGAACGCCGCGCGGCGTCTTAGGGTCGTATATTCTAAGCTTACTTACAGTTACAATTTGGTTTGTTAACGCTATGCTTCCTCTTTTCATTTTTTCAACTTCTTTCTTGCTCTTTTTTAAAAGAGCAAGAGTTCGGTCAATTTCATTTTGTTTTTTCAGTATAAAATCGTCATCGGTTATATCTGACTGAAGGTATCGTTCAAAACTTCCAAGTTCTTTCATAACGTCGTCTACCTCTTTCTGAGCAGTTTTAATCAAGGTACCGATTTTATTCTGTAACAAATTATACAGTTCATTGCCTAAATATACATTTCCTTTCGGCAGATTTTCCAAATCTTTTCCCTTTTTTACGGAAGTAAGCGGAACCACCGTTAACGTAGGAGACGACAACGAGTTGTTTGTATCAAGGACAACAGCATAGTGCAGTCCCCCTTCTTCGCTCCCGATCCTGAATCCGAGATGCACCTTCACTATTTCACCGCGTTTATACCGCTTAAGCTTTTTGGGTTCAAAATCCCTTTCGGAATTCAAAAAATTAATATAATCTTTCAGCCAATAGCATATTAAATCGGCTTTTTTTCTTGAACTAATATCCTCTTCAGATGAAGCGTTTATCAATTCGTCAATAAAATTTTCAATAACGGAAACGGTTTGCTCCTTATGTTCATTCAGTTCTGTAATATCCTTTGTCTTACTCATTTTTATGCCTCCTCGGGTGTTTTGCTTTTTGTATTTGTTCTTTCTTAACTTAGATATGCTTATTGCCGGAGTATCGGGCGTATGTCGCGGCGGTCTTAATGGTGCGCTTTTTTCTGTGTTTAATTGTTTGTCGGTACATACAGTATAACACATTTAAGCGTATCTGTCAATATATTGCGTTTGCTTTAAACCATAATACAGCAAAAATTTTGTGCAAGAAAGGAATTGTAAAAATATGCTGTTCAGAGTAAAAGCTCGTCTTTGCGAAGCGGAAAAGCGGCAAGTCGACCTTATACCCGACTTTGCAAAAATCCGCGATAGGACAATCCGCGCACCGAATATAATTTCAAAAAGGAGTGATTTTTACGTTACACGGCGAAGATACTTTTGTGCTGTCCACGGGGACAGTCTGCAAAGTCAGCTGGACCCGTCCCGAGGTGGGCGCGGACATTACGCGGGAGGAGCAGGAACGGCGTATGAGGCACTTTGCCCGAACATGGCTTAACATTCTTACCGAAGAATGCGAGGAAATGATTCGCAGAGGCGAACACGACAAAGCTCTGGAACGCTGGCGCGGAACAGGTATTGACATTCCACCGCCTTGGACGGATAAGTAAATTTTACGGGACGTCAAAACATCCGGACAAGCCTACAGAGAGGGAATTTTATGCCCCAAATAATTGATCTGACAGGCTCGGAAACGGAAGTCGGTTTCGACAGAAATTACCCGTATTTCCGGGTGTGAAATCACGGCGGCGGGGACGTGTATATGTCCGCTTAATTTCTCACCGAATGAAAAATACAAAAGCGGTCAGGATTTCTCCCGACCGCTTTACGCAGTTTTTCCCGAAACTTTTGCCCGGCTTTCGGCGGATCATTTTCCGCCCGTGCTTTTTACGCTTTCACATTCAGCGTCCTGACAGCGTTGCCCGCCGCGGAGAACGCAGTTCCCGCAACGGTTATGCCTCCCCGTTTCATGGCTTTTTTGACCTTTTTCACCACATAGGACTGCTCCGCTTCGGCACGGGTTATTTTCCGTTTCAGAGTATAATTTTTCTTCTTGACGATAACTGTTTTTGTCTCGGTCTTTTTCGTCTTTGAGTTTTTGCCGTCCTTGTCCTTGACCGTCTGCGGCTTTTTAACAACCTTTTTAACCGTTTCATCTTTCGGCTTTTTCTCCGCGCGCCTTGCCTCGGCGAGTTTTTTCGCGGCGGCTATGCATTCCGCCTGCGTGGGAAGCCGTGACAGTCCGCCCTGCTTGATAAATTCTTTTTCGGACTTTTCCAAGGCGGCGTTTTTCCGCTGTTCGCCCGATATGACTTCGAGCTTTCTTTCCTGTGAAACGCTCGGGTTATTCTGAACGGACTTGACCGTACTGAGAGACGATACCGTCCGTATCATTCTCAGCTTGTGGAATTCGTCCTTTGTCCTGCACCGTCTCATCTGCATCTCATAGAACATTTGCTCTTTTTCGGTGTCGACAACCGTTTGGTATGCCTGCGGGTCTCTTTTTTGCAGGTACTGTTTTTCCGAAAAAGTCAGCTTGTCGCCGCGGTTAAGCTTTTCGGTAATGCTTTTCAGAACTTTGTCCTTGGACTTGTCGTATTCACCGTTGCTGCCGCTGTCTGTACCTGAGGTTTTTTCACTCATTTCCCGTATTTTTTCTTTCTGCTCCTCCGCCCATTGAGAAACGGTTTTTGCGCCGTCTGCGGAATAGTCGCCGTTTTTCTTTTTTGTCTGCCATTTTGTCTGCATATCCATAGTTTTTATGTAATTGTTCACGGAACACGAACACATTATATCCATTATTACGCCCCCTTAATGACGCTGAATTGTTTCAGCGATACAGTTTACCTTATTGTATATATCGGCAGAATTTCTTTTAAGTTAACCGGTTTTGAACGAATTCACAGAAAGTTTACAATCCTCTGTTTATTTTTATAACTGCGGGAAATTGTAATTTACAGAACAAGTAGAGAGCACTCCGCGGCGAAGCCGCGACTAAAAGTTTCGCCCGCCTTTTCAAAGGCGGCAGGTTTCCAAAGGGCGGCGCCCTTTGGTCGCCACTCCATTCGCAGAATGGAGACCCGCAGGGAGCGAAATCCCTTTCGTTCCGAACGGTGAAAGGGGTGAGGAATGGCGACAGCCATTCCGAGGGGGAGCGGACACGACCGCTCCCCCTTTTGACAGTACGCAGTACAGTAACCCTTGAAAACAGTCCTCTGCTGAAAGCAGAACGTGGACATGTTTTCAACGAGACAAAATTGTGTTGGGTTGCCAAAACATCACTATAGGTCTGCTCCGTCCAAAACGTCCCACCGGGACGTTTTGGAGAGTTACTATGTTGCGCACCGC
>JAMPIC010000015.1 GCA_023663025.1 Prevotella sp. | reverse complement strand
GTATCGAATGTCAAAATATAGAAAAACAGCAAATTCATACGGTAAATTGTTATTTGTTTTTCTGAAAGGAGAATTTTTTATGAAATCACGCATATGCAAAAATATTTACGGCGATGAGGAATTTAAAGAGGGTTATAACCCTTATTTAAAACAAACGCTGCTTGAAGTTGTTGAAAACCAACTTCGTGACAATGACCCGCCGATGACAAGAATTACTTTTGAACGGCTGAAAAATGCGGGATATACCGAGCAGCAGGCAAAGGAGAAAATCGCCGCTGTTGTTGTGGGAAATCTTTATGATACTTTAAAATACCAAAAACCATTTGACGGTGAGCAATATTGCAAGGAACTGTCGGAAATAAAATAAAGGAAGTGTTTTTATGTCCTATAAAGAAGCAGATTACGAAAACGCCATAATCGAACTTTTCCAAAACAAGCTGAATTATGATTACATATACGCTCCCGATTTGGAACGTGATTTCCGCTCGGCTTTATACGATGACGTGTTGGAAGAAAGCTTGCGGCATATCAATAAAAATATGCCATACGAGGCGATAAAAGAGGCTTTGTATAAACTGCGGAATTTTGAAAACGGGGAGCTTGTTCAGAAAAACGCCGTGTTTACCGACTACCTCCAAAACGGCGTTGATGTAAGCTATACCGTAAACGGAGAGCAGCGGGGCGGCGTTGTTTATCTTGCGGATTTTAAGGACGTTTCCAACAATTCCTTTATAATTGCCAATCAATGGACAATTATTGAAAACTGCGAAAGACGTCCCGATATATTGATTTTTCTGAACGGTCTGCCTATTGCAATAATGGAACTGAAATCACCCTCTCGGGAGGAAACCGACGCTGACGAGGCGTATAATCAACTGCGAAATTATATGCAGGATATTCCCTCAATGTTTATTTACAACTGCATTTGCGTTATCAGCGACCAATTGACCACAAAGGCGGGAACAATTACCTCGGGCGAGGACAGGTTTATGGAATGGAAAACTACTGACGGCAGCTATGAAAATACACAATTTGCCCAATTTGACACGTTTTTTGAAGGAATTTTTCAAAAAGAGCGTTTGCTTGATATTATTAAAAATTTTATATGTTTTTCAAATGACGGAATTTCCAAAATAAAAATTCTCGGCGGCTATCATCAATATTTTGCTGTAAATAAGGCGGTAGAGTCCACAAAAAAAGCTGTTGCCACAGACGGCAAGGGCGGCGTTTTTTGGCATACGCAAGGCAGCGGAAAATCCCTGTCAATGGTTTTCTATGCACATTTGCTGCAAGAAAAACTTAACAGTCCGACTATTGTTGTTATCACCGACAGAAACGATTTGGACGACCAGCTTTACAGCCAATTTTCAAAGTGCAAAAATTTTCTTCGGCAAACCCCAATACACGCAACCTGTAGAAAAATCGGCGAACATTCAACATCGAAAGACATCGGTTTAATGAACTGGTTAAATGACAGACAGGCTAACGGTATAATTTTTACCACAATGCAGAAATTTGAGGAAACTGACGAACCGCTTTCCGAACGCAGAAATATTATTGTAATGGCTGACGAGGCGCACAGAAGTCAATACGGATTATCAGAAAAAATAAAAATAACCAAAAATGAACAGGGCGAGGAAATCGCAAAACGTGTGACGGGTACTGCAAGAATTATTCGCAACAGCTTGCCGAACGCAACCTTTATCGGATTTACGGGCACGCCGATTTCCGAAAAGGACAGAAGCACGAGAGAGGTTTTCGGGGAATACATCGACATTTACGATATGACCCAAGCGGTGGAGGACGGCGCAACACGCCCCGTATATTATGAAAGCCGCGTAATAAAATTGAAACTTGACGAAAAAACAATGAAACGAATTGATGAAGAATACGATATTATGGCGAATAATGCCGACCCCGAAGTTATTGAAAAAAGCAAGCACGATTTAGCTCAAATGGAAGTAATTCTCGCCAACGATAACACCATAAATTCGCTTGTTACCGATATTCTTGAACATTACGAAGGAAGCCGTGAAAATCTGCTGACAGGCAAAGCAATGATAGTAGCATATTCAAGGCTCATCGCTATGAAAATTTACAATAAAATTCTGGAAATGCGCCCCGATTGGACGGAAAAAATTGCCCTTGTTATGACAGGCAGCAACAAAGACCCAGAAGAATGGAAGAAACTTATCGGAAATAAAACATACCGTGAAAATCTTGCGGAAAAATTCAAGGATAACGACAGCCCCCTTAAAATCGCGATTGTTGTTGATATGTGGCTGACGGGATTTGACGTGCCGTCACTTGCCACTATGTATGTTTACAAGCCTATGTGCGGATATAATTTAATGCAGGCTATTGCCCGTGTAAACCGCGTTTTCAAAGACAAAGAGGGCGGTTTGGTGGTGGACTACATCGGCATTGCCGCCGCGCTGAAAAAGGCTATGAACGATTATACAAACAGGGATAAGCAGAATTTCGGGAATATGAATGTGTCGGAGTCGGCGTATCCGAAATTTTTGGAGAAAATGTCTGTTTGCCGCGATTTATTTTACGGATATGATTACAGCGGATTTTTCGGAAAATCTGATTTTGAAAGAGCAAAGGTAATAAGCGGCGGCGTTAATTTTATTATTGACGTTAAGAAAAATAAAGTTGACAAAAATGACAAGGACGGCGAAAAGAAAACTCTGCAAAATACGTTTTTAAAAGAAACATTGCTGCTGCGGCAGGCATTGTCTCTTTGCTCGTCAATCACAGAGGAAAAGTATCGGCTGGAAGCTGCATATTTTGAGGCGGTGCGTGTGCTTATAATGAGACTTACTCAAAGCGGAAACGGCAAGAAAATCTCATTGAATGAAATGAACGCAAGAATAAACGCTCTTTTGCAGCAAAGTATAAAAAGCGAAGGCGTTATAAATCTTTTCTCGGATATTCACGAAGAGTTTTCAATTTTCGACCCGAAATTTCTTGAAGAAGTTTCAAAAATGAAAGAGAAAAATCTTGCGGTTGAACTGCTGAAAAAACTTATTGCCGAACAGGTGAGTATTTACAGGCGTACCAATGTTGTAAAATCGGAAAAATTCAGCGAGATTATGCAAGGTATTCTCAACTCATATCTTAACGGTATGCTGACAAACGAGGAAGTTATTGAGGAAATGCTGAAACTTGCGAAACAGCTTTCCGAGGCGCACAAGGAGGGTGAGAAACTGGGACTTACAGCGGACGAGCTTGCCTTTTATGACGCTCTTACAAAACCGCAGGCTATCAAAGATTTTTACAAAAATGAAGAACTCATTGCCATTACAAAAGAACTTACGGATACTCTTCGTAAAAACAAAACTGTTGACTGGCAGAAAAAGGAGTCTGCGAGGGCAAAAATGCGTATGCTTATAAAGAAACTGCTCAAAAAGCACAAATATCCGCCCGAGGGAATGGAGGACGCGGTTCAGACGGTTATGGTTCAATGCGAGCTTTGGACGGATAACGTAATGGACGTTTGACATTTGATTTAAATACCCCGCCATTTTCGGTTATTATCGGAAATGGCGGGGTATTTTTTATTTTGATGTGGAAGTCATAATCTGCTGAATTTTTGTTTTCCTTTTGGCGCACTATGAACAGTATTCATACGCAATAAAAATGGATATGCTTAGTGATAATCCTTGCAGAAATGTGACTGTTCCTAAAGGCGAGGCGAAAGAAAAGGAAATTTACACCATTGAGGAACTTGCCCAAATCTTTGAACTTTTGGACGAGGAAGATGTTCCCGTGAAATACCGTGTGTTTTTCAAGCTCGCGGTTTTCGTCGCGGCGAAATGCTTGGTCTGGAGTGGAAAGACATAAACTGGGAGAATAATCTCATAAGCGTTCGCCGCACGTCCAACTACACCGTTGAACAGGGTACATATACCGATACCACAAAGACAAAGAAGTCAAAGCGGACTTTGAGGTTTCCCGACCACGTTATGAATATGCTTTGTGAACTCAAAGCGGAACAAGACAAAGAACGCATTGAACTTGGCAGCAAGTGGATTGATACGGACAGGCTTTTTACTCAATGGGACGGTAAGCCTATGAGCAATAACACACCATACTATTGGGTCAAGCGGTTTTGTAAGAGAAACCATTTGCGCTTTTGCGACTTGCACTCCCTGCGGCATTTACACGCAAGTCTTTTAATCAATGCAGGCGTAGATGTGGTAGCGGTATCGGGAGATATGGGTCACTCTTGCGTAGGAACAACAAGTAACATATATTGCCATATGTTTCAAGAAGCACGGGCAAAAAATTCCGAGATTATTGCTGAGGCTCTTAACTTTGGCACAAGGTAAAAACTTCCAACTTCCTGCGTAAAGACCAAATTTTCAAAATAAGTACCAAATAAAGACCATTTCAAAGAACAGCAAAATAAAACACCTCGCAAACAACGTAACTACGCCATTTGCAAGGCATTCATCTGGTGGAGATAAGGGGATTCGAAAGGCGATTTTCACTTTTCATAACTTTTCAAAAAATGCAAAAGTGCCTATTTTACGTCATTTCCCGCACTTCACTTGTTCTAATTCCCCGTAATTCTTTATAAGTTTTTAAAATAACAATGGGCAAATAATGGGTCAAAATTATAACGCTTTTCATCTCATAATGCCCAAATATCCAAAAAGACAAACTTGAAATCCCGACTACTGAAAAAGTAGTCGGGGATTTTTTGTTTGTCGAAAAACCACATAAGCGTTCTGATGAAAGTCGGAACGCTTTTTTATTTTACGGGAGGTAAAAATTATGTCAAACAATAGCGAAAATCAATACAATCTGTCACCGATAATTCAGCTTTTAAACCCAAACAACACAATCTCGGCGCACCGAATGCTGGCTCACGCTATCGGTATCAACGAAACGCTGATTTACTCCGCGCTGATTTCCAAGCAGACATACTATTTAGAAAATAATATGCTGTGGGACGGCTGGTTTTTCTCAACCGTTGCCGACTTGCAGGAGAGTACCACGTTCGGCGCAAAGGCGCAGAAAACGGCTATTGGAAATCTTATAGCTAACGGTCTGATTGAGAGCAAGTGCAAAGGAATGCCCGCGAAACGGTATTTCCGAATTACAAACGATATGGAAATTCTCGCGAAACTCATTGACAAGGGGACGGAAATCTGCAAAAAAATTTCCGCGAAATCAAATAAAAATTCTTGCGAAAATGCAGAAATTCTGCTTGAAAATTCTTTTGAAAAAACCGAAAATTCTCTTGATGTGGAAAATGTTGAAAGTGTTGAAAAGTCCATTAAAAATGCTCTTGAAGTACCGAAAAAATCCAGTACCCGCCTTGCGGCAGTAACTGACAAGGGCGCACAAAGTTCCTGCCCCTCGGCGGTAACAAGTACCCGCCCCAAGGCGGTCTATACTATTAAACCTAAGTTAAATAATCTTAAGTTAAATCAATCTATCAATCATTCGGAAAAATCCGAAAATCGGCAGAATGTTGAAACGATTGATAGATTGAATTGCACTCAAATGAAATTTTCTGAAATTTTAGAAACTATCGGAATTGACTGGTTTACTCTTACGGTAAATGAACCGATTTCCGAAAAACATTTTTTGTACTATGACGAAGATGACAGGAAAACGCAAAAATGTAAAATTCCTTATTCGCTGAAAAATGATAAGCGGAATATGAAAGCGGCACTCCGTTACCTCTGCGCTTACAGCCATTATTTCGGCGAGGGAAATGACGAGGAACGGCGTAATTTGTGGGAAACAATAATTTGCTCTCTTGCGGAAATGCTTGAAACCGACAGCGTGAAAATTAGCGGCAGGACGGTTATGTACCACGAAATTATCGACCGCCTTAACGAAATTATTCGGCAAGGTTATTTGTCCGAATGTTTCCTCGGATTTGAGGAACACTGGCGGGAACTGGTTGCTGAAAAAGAAATTTCCTACCCAAAAGCATATTTAAAATCTTGCTTGTGGAACTGGCTCTGCGATTATGAATTTGAGGATTTTAACGATTTGTCAAAATTTCAAGGAGTGTGATTTTATGAATTTTATACGTTCGCCGACATTTAAATTTTTCGGAATTTGCATTTTTTAAAATTTATTAAAATTTCAAATTCAGCAATTTTATAAATTTCAGCTTTTATGAAAATTATAAATTTTTAAAAATATGATTGGAGAAAAATTTATGAAAAACATAACTTTGGCGGAAATCGAAAATTTGCCGAGAGACTATCTCACGGCGCAGGAGGTTTCCGCCGTTATGGGGATAGCAAGCAGTACGCTGTATAAAAATTATGCGGAAATGCCGTTCCCTGTTTTGCGAATTGGGCGGAACTACCGCATACCGAAAAAGCCGTTTTTGATGTTTATGAAAACGGGCAGTATCGGCAATTAAAGACGTTGCAAATCACTTTTGCAACACGTTGAAAAATGGTTGTGTGATGCGGTTTGCCGTGTTTTAGCAAGCGTAGAAAAAGTGGACACTTTTTCATTTAAGGCTGCCGCCCTAACACCCGCAGAAAGGAGTTTTTTATGAGCAAAAGAACTATTGAAAAACACATAAAATATAACGCCGAGGAATGGAAAATCGTGTCGGAAAAAGCCGCCGCGCTCAACAAAAGGGCGGGGACTTTTATCCGAGAAATTTCCGTTCAAGGCGTTATCAAAAATTACGATATGCAGCAGTTTAACCACCTTATAGTGTCCTTCAATCGCATAGCCAACGAGCTTAATCAAATTGCGAAAGTTGCAAATTCCACGCAATCGGTCTATGCGAAAGATGTTGAAGATATGAAAAAATCGTTTGACTACCTCAACGCAGTTTTTGAAAATTATCTGCTGCCGCTGAAAGAGGAGGTGATATGATTTTGGCAATCGTGAAATATATCGCCGTCCACAAATCGCCGAAAAATTTTTTGCGGTACATTATGAACGTCGAGAAAACCGAGGGAATGGAACTTGTGACAGGTCTGAACTGCACGGCGGATTTGGATTTTGCTTATAACCAATTTTGCAATGTTTTTGAGAAATTTGCAAAGGAGCGGTTTTTCAAAAAATCAATAAGTGATGGAAAAGAAAAAATCCGTCTGCATCATTATATTCAATCTTTTAAACCCGATGAAATTTCTCCCGAGGAGGCACATAAGGTTGGCATTGAATGGGCGCGAAAAGTTTTCGGTGAAAATCATCAAGTGCTTGTTACCACACACGTTGATAAAAATCATATTCATAATCATTTTGCGGTTTCGGCGTATGACCTTTTCGGCAAGAAGTGGTACGGCAACAAAATTTCGCTGAAATTATGCCGTGATGTTTCGGATAAAATTTGCAAGTCGCACGGGTTGAGTATTATTGAAAATCCGACTTATCGGGCAAATCAAAAATATTCGGACTGGCTTGCACGGCAAAACGGCGTTTCTTGGAAAACGCGGCTTTGTGATGAAATTGATAAACTGGTTTTGCGTGAAGATGTGAAAACGGTTGAAGATTTGGCGGAACGGCTGCGTGAAAAAAGGTACACCGTTACGCTGAAAAAATATTTGTCGATAAATGTTTCGGAAAATCGCAAAGCTATCAGAAGTTATCGTTTGGGGGACGGTTACGCGATTGAAGAATTGCAATATCGGATTGAAAATAAAAATCGGGAATTGAGTTTGCAAGCTGTTGCAAGGTATCAGGGTATTCAGCGGGAGTACGCCTTATGCTTGCGTGAATTGCAGATTATGGTTTATCGGAAATCCGATAATTTTCGCAAAACTACATACCGAGAGTTGCGCCAAAATGCCGATTTACTGACTTTTCTTTGTAACAACAAAATTCAATCCGTTACGGATTTTGAAAATGTGGTAAACGCCCTTGCCGAGAAATCCGACAGTTTGAAAAAATCACGCGACAAGTTACTGCGAGAAATTTCCGAAAAGGAAAATATTTTGAAAGGCGGTGCGAGGTACATCGAACTCAATAAAATAAAAATGCCTACTGCCGTTCAGCTTGAGGAATTGGCGAAATACAGACATCTTATAAAGTTTGGTCTTCGTTCTGCGGACGATATTGAAGTCCACAGGCAAGAACTTGAAAAGCTGAAATCGGAAATTTCCGAAATTGATAAAAGTATTGAAATTGCAGAAAAAGAAAAGTCTGCGGCGGCGAATAATTACAAAACCTACTTGCGTCAAATGCAAAGCGATTATGACTTTATTCTTGAACGACAGCGCAGGGAACGTGAAGAAGTTGAACAAGCCGAGCGAGAATTTCAAGTCACCAAAATTTCCGAAAATCGGCAGAAAAATTATTTTGAACGTTAATGTGCAAAGTGCGCGGAAATATTTGAAAATTTTGTCAGGATTTACCATTGATTTATTTGTCAAAATATGCGATAATATATGTGTGAATAAATATTTGATAAATTATTAAATATTTTATTTAGACTTTTTGAAATGGAGGATTTTTTATGTTTGAAGTCAGAAGTGAAGCCCACGGTCGGGTATTGAGCGCGGTTGAGGACGTTGTTTCCTGTTGCGAGGTGCGGGACGATTTCTGCGAGTGGAGCGATGTTGCAACCTCGTCAATTCAGGCGTTCTTGGAGGATTTGACCGCCGAGCAGTTGGACAATACTTGCGGAGCGTTTATGGAGTACATATCCGAATGTGCCGACAAAAACCTCGCGAACGGAATTAAGGACGGTTTGCGGATTTGTCTTAGTGAAATGCTCGATTATATCGGGGACGTTGACGAAGATGACGACGAGGACGATTTTTATTCCGATTATGACAGGGAGACGGCGGATTTGGTTTTTGAAATTAAGGCGGCTATCGGACGGATTGAAAAAATGTAAATACCGTAGTCCCCAGTGGGGACTTCCGCAAAATCTAATATTAAAACGAAAAGTCGGTATTGAAAATGATGCCAGCTTTTTCGTTTTAATATAGATAACATCAAAATTAATTTATAATACTTTTACGTTTAATTATTATATTTTTTAAAGTTTTCAGCCTGTTCCATAACCTTTTCAAATACTTCCTCGTCCCATTCGGGCGGGTAGCCGTTTTGATAGAGAAGTACTGTCAAGTCCATATTAAGCTGATTTTTAATATCATCACGAGTTGACCAATCGGCAAATTGCGCTTTATCATCGACTAATTCCTTGATTTTCTTTGCAAGCATAAGACATTTTTCATCTTCATAATGAAAGCCGTGATCATTACGCACTTTGACAAGAATATCAAAGAATGCCTTTTCTTCATAGGTGATACCGAGTTTTTCAAATGAAGTCCTATCTTCCTGCAAATCTTTTAGTATCTGTATCAATTGATCGGAAAGGTCATTAACAAAGTCAGCCACTACTTCACTTGTAAAAACAAGTTTATCTCTGCTGTTATAAGCTTCAACAACCTGTTTAAGCCGTTCATCAAACGCAATAGCCTTGACTTTGTTTTTTCTGCCGTATGATGTAATTGCTTTTTTTAACAGTTTCAGCAAGGCGTTAAATCTTGTTATGGGCATTTTTACTTTCTTCAATTCATCAATAAATTCATCGCTGAATACATCAACCTGTTTATGCTCATCAACAATGTTTTCTATACCAGTGCAAGTAATAGCATCACGCACCATATTTTCCACAATGCGATTCATAGTTTCGGCATCAGGAACATCGCCTTTTGTTTGCTTGTATACAATTGACCGTACAGCAAGATAGAATTGAGCCTTAGCTGTTTCCTTTTCTGTCAACTCTCCGGACGGAAAACATATCACATAAGCACTTTTTAAGCGGCGCGACAACCCTATAAATCGTGTTTGCAATTCTTTTCCCGACTGTACATATTCCGCAGCGTCGTTCAAACAATTCAACCGGTCTAACGGCTCACCGCTAAAGAAGTTTTGTGCATTGAAGTTTACAAGCAAATCATCTATCAGTTTCAAATGGTTTCTGAAAATACCGAGTGATATATTTAACTCGTCAATGGGACTTTCCTGCGGACTGCCATAGCGTTTAATTGCTTCCATCATATCTTGTTTTATACCGATATAATCAACTACAAGCCCCTTGTCCTTGCCCTCAAATACACGATTTACGCGTGAAATCGTCTGTATCAGAGTATGCTTTTGCAAAGGCTTGTCTATGTACATTACAGCAAGTGACGGTATATCAAAACCTGTTATCCACATATCAACAACAATAGCGATAGTAAAATTCGAATAGTTGTTTTTGAACTGTTTATCAAGCATTTTGTGGTATTCTTTGTTTCCGCAAGCATCAAACAATTCCTTATTATCGTCTTTGCCTTGTGTCGCAACAAGATTTATCTTCGGTAACGGCAGGAGTTTGTCAAGCTGTTCTTTACTGAGTTTTTCTTCATTTTCTGACTTGCGAGAAATTCCCCAATCTTTACGAACAGAGAGTATTTCTTGCAGCAGATTATATGCTATTTGCCTGTCCGAGCATACTATCATAGCTTTTTGCACAATATTAGGCTTTTCAGCGCATAGAGCATCATAATGATCTGTAATATCTACAGCAAGTTTATGCAAACGGTCAGGGTGACCAAGTATCTTACGCATTTTGCTCATTGCCTTTTTGCTTTCCTCTATCTGTTCCGAAGTAGAGCCTTGATCTGCACAGTAGTCATAGTATTTCTGTATTTCCTTTGCCTGCTCATCTGAAATAATAACACGCGCAAGACGCGGCTCATAAGCTATACGAACGGTAATCCCGTCATCGCTTGATTCTTTCATTGTGTAGCTTTCCACAATATCACCAAATACGGTTATTGTTTCATCTATAGGAGTACCCGTAAATCCGCAGTATGCAGCATTCGGAAAACTTGCTCGCAAATAATGTGCAAATCCATACGCAGTATAAACTCCTTCGTCTGTCTTTTTCAGTTTAGAACCGACACCTGTTTGTGTTCTGTGGGCTTCATCTGAAATACAGATAATATTATTTCTGTCTGACAATAACCCCGTGTTTTCACAGAATTTCTGTATTGTAGTGATATATACACCGCCACTTGGTCTGTAACCAAGAGTTTTTGCTAAATCTTCACGGTTTTCAATACTCCGAACATCTTCCTCGTGCAGATACTTTTTAGCCGTAACAAACAATTCTGAGGTTTGTGTATCCAAATCTTCTCGATCTGTAATGATAACAACAGTAGGATTATGAAACATTTCATTATCCCTTTGTGAAATCAAACGGGAAAGAAACAACATAGTGTATGTCTTTCCGCAGCCTGTTGCTCCGAAATATGTACCGCCTTTTCCGTCGCCGTCAGGTCGCAGATGCAGCTTGATATTATCAAGCATTTTCCTTGCACCGAAAAACTGAGGATAACGGCATACGATTGCTTCATTTTTTGAACTTTCGTCCGGATAGAATATGAAATCACGAAGCAGAGCGATTATACGGTCTTTTGCAAAAGCTCCCTTTATCATCGTAAATAGAGAACTGATTCCGTTTGCAGCCGTATCTGTGTCATTCGCCTTATTCCACGCATAATAATACTCGTATGGAGTGAATATACTGCCCATTCGAGTATTAGTACCATCACTGATTACCGACAAAAAACAGTATTTCATCAACTTTGGTATATCACGGCAATAACGTATTGTAATCTGTTTCCAAGCATCATATATTGTTGTATCTTCTTCTATTGCAGTCTTAAACTCAAAGATAACCACGGGAATACCATTGATGAACAACAGCATATCGGGACGGCGCAAATGCTCACCCTGCACAGAATACTGATTTACTATCTTAAAAATATTTTTGTTAGGTTCGTCAAAATTGATGTAGTCAATGTGAAGTGCAACTTTAGAAATATCGTCACGCACAAGGTCAAAACCCTCATTTACAAGTCTGAACGTTTCACGGTTACCGAAGTACAGCGGAGTGGAGTTAATAAGGCTCAGCTTGTTAATAATCTTCTTTACTTCCGTATCGGACAGACCCTCTTTTTGATAGCGTGAGTGAATATAGGTGTGGAGATCGTCAAGCAGAAGTATTTCCTCAAACTTGCGGTTTATGTTATCTCCACAAACATAAGTATATTCCTGTTGTTTAAATAGCTCTATAATAGCTTTTTCGAGTTCGGATTCGGTAAATTTGTCTTTTGAAGCATTGCAAATCATATTCTCACACTCCTATGCGTATAGGCTTTTATAGATTTTTTAATTCTATTATAGCTCTAATTGATGTATTTTTTTCTCAAGTTCCATTATTATTTTACGATTGCGCCAATAACTGTCTTTCGTTTGCTTATACTGAGTATACTGTTTTGACGTTATTTCTCCAGATAATAATAATCTTTTAAATCCCTTTATAGAATTATAGCGATTTTCGTTTTTTTCTTTTAATTCATATAATTCCCGCTTTAATTCATCCAACGTTTTTGGTTTATATTCGAGTTCAATCAATTCTTTTTTAGATAATTGTGTCTCTGCTGATATTGAATTTATTTCTTCAAAAATTTGACCAGTAAGCGATTTTTCTCCTTTCTTACCAGCAATTTGAATAAACCGCTCCATTTTATACATATGAAATTTTTGGGCTGTTATATCATTAAACTCTTTCTTAAGTTCTGCTCTTGGACCTATCGTTTGATTATTAATAATAGTCCACCAATCTTCTTTTTGATCACTTGTGACTAATATAATATCAACGTGTTTTGCTTTGGCATAGTCAAGTATTTGTTTCCAATAAATTAAATCACCATAGGTATTATTATCGTTATTTTCTGTTGATTTTTTGCTATCTTTATATCCAGGCGGGATTTTTTTATCATATCTATCTTTTCCGTCTTTTTTAATTTTCCCTAATTCTGTTTCATCATAATCTTTGCCAACTTTTCCGTCGAAAAGGTCAAGTATTTGCGTTAAAATGTTATCATCATTACAATTCGTTACTACTAAATTGCTTGTTTTCTTTTCATCTATCCAATGGTTAATATACTTTTTCAGTTCTTCGCACGAACTGTCATTTGATTTGATCCGCAAGTTTTCTGCAAAGTTCTGAACAAGTTTATCTCCATCGCTAATCATACTATTATATTTATTGGCAGTTTCAAGAATTACTTCTGGACGATTTTTCATAAATTCTTTTGCAACTTGATATGGCATCCACAATCTGTCTTTGAATGAAGTCATTATATCTAATAAAGCTTCTCTGGTGGCTTTAGAATATCTATATAGATTTAAAAACACGTTAGTGTCAAAAACTATTGTCGCAGTTTCAAGTAAGGATTGCTTTTCAGAATCGGACAAACTAAGATATTCTTTTATTGCATTTCTCATAAGTAACCTCTTTTCAATTTGTTATTCCATATGGGTATTAGCATACTTAATTATAATAATTTATTGAAATCTACATTATACCTCATTGATTTTAGCTCTTTAAGCAGGTCAATCTGCCAATCCTGAGTGTTGGTATATACTACACCTGCAAGGTCGGACGGAATTTCAATACCACTATCAGCAAGTATAATAATGTGTTCTCTTCCAAGTTTGCCTATAAAATATCCCGTTTCAAAAACTACATTCTGCCGTGCGCGAGGCTTATTTTCATTTTCGGATTTTGCTCTTCCAATATCATCAGCGGTAAATAAGCAAATTGCACAGCCTACATTACTATTCTTTTCAAATTTTTCAATAATTGTAAGTCCTGTGTTTGCCTGTTCGGACAAAATTATTGCTTCGATATTTTGCTTTTCAATTATTCGGGCAACGGATTCTTTTAATTCACCGTCGTGTCCGTGTACAATAAAGACTTTGGATAAATCTATCGGAGCTTGCGGTTCGCTTTGCTGCTCGATTTTTTCCTCTTCAAGTTCATCAAGATATGTTTCCAAAACCGCTTTCGTTGTCTTTAATCCATCTCGGCAAAAGTCAACGGCTTTTTTATGTAACATTTCCTTTGTTTCATAGGGTGCACGTGATCCTGAAAAAAATAAAGTATTATTAAATTCTCTCATTTCTATGCTTTCAGAACCAAATTTATTAGAAACAAAACGTTTAACTTTCACTTCCCAAGCCGCAAATTCCGGATCTGAACTTGTGATGTCTTTTTTTATTAATTCATCAGTATCACCAATTAATTTTTTTAATTTTTCATAGCCGCTCATTCTCTTTCTCCCTCCTCAACCGCCCCTTTAACAAGAATAGGGCAAATATCTTTAATTTGATTTTTCAAACGTTCATTTATTTTTTTACGTTCTATATAGACTTTATAAATATCAGCAATAGACCGCTGTATTTTTATGTCAGGTATGGGTATCTCCACATCGCACATATCCTCAAAACTGAAAGTTTCTCTTGCACTGCCCCAAGAGTTGAAACGAGCATAGCGGTTAAATTCAGTCCTTGAAAAATATAGCATTAGGTATTGCGGAAGCAGTATGTTTTCATCTATACATTTGAACACAACATATGAAGAAGAACATATTACTGTATTTTTAGTATCATTTATAGCCAATGAAATTTTTTCGCCATTTCTTGAAGTTACAGAAACGTAAGCAAATTCATTAGGCTGAACAACATAATACGGTTTAAGATTAACATTAGTCATATCTGCTTTTGTATCAATAAATTCCTTTTCTATTGATACACCTCTTACTGATTCTAAATCATACTCAAGTTTATCATTCCTTCTTTCAACCAATGCGATGTAGGACTTTATGGATTTTAATATTTCGTTATGCCGCAGCTTATCAAGATAACCTTCAAACACTGTTTTCAAATCATCCAGCCCACTCTCATAGCACCTTTGATTAGCAAGCATAGAGTTATATATGTCAACATATTTCTGCTGAACGGAAAGCGATGGTAGCAAAATAGCCATTTCGCATAATGCATCCCAAGTAAAAACCTCTGTTGAACTGCCCCAAGAACGGTAACAAGCTTCTCTATCCCATTCAGAACGATTAAAGTGAAAGAACAGATATTCAGATAAAACCTTATCACGCATACTATCTTTTATTTTGAAAGCTATATTATTCCAACTTATAATAAATGATTTTTTTGTGTCATTATAACCAAATCCTATTTTCTTTCCGTGAGTACGGGGGTTGAAAATAAATTCGCCCGGGTGTACTACAAGAAATCTGCTTAAATCTGTATTAGTCACATCTGCTTTTGTAGGTATGATCTCTTTGGTAATCGTCATTCCTCGTACATCTTCGGCGCAGTATTTGTTTAAAGAATTGATTTCTGTTGTTAATTCCAATAAGTCGCCCAAATAATACTTAGTCAATGCCATAACCAATCCCCCTAAACGCCTGTTCAAGCATTTTCTGCGATTTCTTTTCCTCGGCGATAATATCACGCATTTCATTTTGAATACGAGCCATTTCAGTTTCGTAGTCAATCTCTAAGTCGTGGTCTATAAACTCGATGTACTTACTGGGAGCAAGTGAATATCCATTTGTCCTTATCTCATCTAAAGTTGCTGATTTGCAGAACTCAGGCACATCAGAATAAAGACTTGTATCAGTGCTTTGCCAGTTGGTATATGTTTCCTTAATTTTGGCTATTTGCATATCGCTCAGCACGGTCTTTTTCTTCTTTTTCCCCTTGTCAATCACGATTTCTTCAGTATTTTCATTCCAACGGCGCAAGTCCAAAAACAATACTTCATTAGTACGGTCGCGAAGCTGTCTGCCGTTTACGGAACACGCTTTCTTATTCATATTCACAATCCACAGCGTTACTGAAATATCGGTAGTATAGAACATATCACGGGGCAAAACGATGATAGCTTCAACACGGTCGCGCTCCAATATTTCTTTGCGAAGCGTACCCTCGGCGTCGCCTATGTTCAATGCGCCGTTTGCAAGCAAAAAGCCCGCAATGCCGTGGTTTACATCAAGTTTAGACAACATATGCAGTATCCAAGCATAGTTGGCGTTTGCCACAGGCGGCATAACCGAATAACCTGCTTTGATAAAACGAGGGTCGTCCGTCAATGCGTCCTCTGCTCTCCAGCCCTTAAGGTTAAACGGAGGATTTGCCATTATGTAATCAACGGTCATATCTTTATGAAGATCGTTAGTGAATGTTGACGCGTTCGTATCACCGAGATTATGAGATATACCGCGAATAGCGAGGTTCATTTTGCAGAGCCGCCAAGTGTCTGAATTACTTTCCTGTCCGATAATAGACACTTTCAATCTGTTGCCGTTGTGACGGTCAACGAACTTCATCGACTGCACGAACATACCGCCCGAACCGCAGCACGGGTCATATACAACTCCGCTGTACGGCTCTATCATTTCAGCTATCAGTTTTACAACACAGGCAGGCGTATAGAACTCGCCGTCCTCTTTTGTACCCGAGGCGGCGTATACTTGCAGAAAATATTCATACACTCTGCCGATAAGGTCTTCCTCTCTAAAGCGTTCCTCCGTGATTTGGTTTACATTATCAATAAGGTCTTTTATTTTGGACTTGTCCGCACCGAGTGTTGCAAACAGATTAAGCGGCAGCGCACCTTTCAGCGGCGGATTGCTGTCCTCAATATCAGCCATAGCCTGGTCTATTATAACTGCAATATCATTAGCCGAAGCATTCTTGACAACATAAGACCAACGGGCGGTTTCTTTCAAATAAAATACATTTACGGCGTTGTAGAATGATACCTTTTCAAGAAATGCAGGAATTTCACCGTACTGTTCTATAAGTTCACTGCGGCGTTTTTCAAATTTATCTCCCGCAAATTTCAGGAATACCAATGCAATAACAGCGTCCCTGTTTTTTTCCGTACTGCCTATGCCGCGCAGAGCAACACGGCAATTCCACAGAACGGTTTCAAGTGAAACCTGTACTTCTTTCTTTGCAGTCTTTGCCATATAGTTACCTCTTTCAAGATTTAGTTGCGAATAAATATAAATTACTTTTATTATACCATAATTTGTACATTATGTCAATTATTCGACAGATATTTTTCTGTATTTTTGCTATTCTGTCAAAAAGTCCAAACAAAACAAATCAAAATATATTAACTAACAAGACAACGTTCATTTTGCCGTGATACGCTCCATTTTGTCACCTGTTATATGAAAAACAAATTGTTCACAAAAAATTTACAATTAAAATTCTAACGAACTTTCCCATTCTTTCCCGTTTTATCAATTTAAATTACAAGACACAGCAAGTTACCTAAAGTTACAAAAAGTTATACGAAGTTATACAAAGTTACAGTATTTTCCAAAACGAGACAAAAAAGACAGTAATCGGCGTCTTTCGACAAATGAAATATAGTATAATATAATCGGTTTAAATCGAATGAAAATGTCTTAATGAACGCATAATCGTTTGAAAATTCTTAAAAGCAACTTGACAATTTAATCATACAGCCGCGAGAGATACAAGTCTGCATTGACATAACACAGGCTGACCCGTCTGCGGAAACGGCATATCGGAGGAACTGTAGGGCTGTATGGGAAAAAATTTTTTCAAAAAGGTCTTGACATTTAACGCTTTAATATGTAAAATTATATATAGAAAAGCGTTGTAATTAAGACTACTGTTTGCACAAACAGGAGGTTTTATTATGGCATCTATCAGAAAAAAGAAAAATTCTTATGAAATCCGCGTCAGCTGCGGTTATGACATAAACGGTAAGCAGAAGTTTCAGCAGATGACGTGGAAACCCGAGGAGGGTATGACCCCGAAACAAATTGAAAAGGAGGTGAACCGTCAAGCGGTTTTATTTGAGGAAAAGTGCTTGAAAGGACAAGTTACCGCAAATGTTAAGTTTGAGGAATTTGCCGAGCAATGGTTTGAGGAGTACGCAAGGCTGAATTTGCGGAACACAACTTATGCCAAACTTACGCAATGCCCGTTGAGAGTATATCCCGCAATCGGACATCTGCGGCTCGACAAGATAACGGGCAGACACGTTCAGAAATTTATCAATGACCTTGCTTTGAACGGCAAGAATTTGAAAAACGGCAATCCGCTTGCGAGAAAGACTGTTGTACATCATCTGAACTTTATTTCAGACGTTCTGAATTATGCCGTGAAAATGGGTATGATTTCGGAAAATCCCTGCCGAAACGTTACAATTCCAAAAGGCGAGGCGAAAGAAAAGGAAATTTACACCGTTGAGGAACTCGCCCAAATCTTTGAACTTTTGGACGAGGAAGATGTACCCGTGAAATACCGTGTGTTTTTCAAGCTTGCGGTTTACAGCGGTTTTCGCCGCGGCGAAATGCTCGGTCTGGAGTGGAAAGACATAAACTGGGAGAACAATCTTATCAGCGTTCGCCGCACGTCCAACTACACCGCCGAGCAGGGTACATACACCGATACCACAAAGACAAAGAAGTCAAAGCGGACTTTGAGATTTCCCGACCACGTTATGAATATGCTCCGAGAGTTGAAAGCGGTGCAGGACGAGGAACGGAAAACGCTTTGTAACAAGTGGGTTGAAACAGACAGGCTGTTCACCCAATGGAACGGTAAGCCTATGGGCAATAATACGCCGTACTACTGGTTCAGAAAATTCTGTAAAAGGAACAACTTGCGTTTCTGCGACTTGCATTCCCTGCGGCACGCGCACGCTTCAATCCTAATCAATGCGGGCGTTGACGTTGCCACGGTATCAGCCGATTTAGGACATTCAAACCCAAATACGACTTTGGGAAAATATACTCACGAGTTCCAAGAGGCGCAAGCGAGAACGTCCAATATTATCGAAAACGCCCTTACATTCGCCCAAAAGAAAGAGCCTGTTACCGTACAGCAACAGGCTTAAATGGGTCGGATTTGAAAATAATGGGCAAACAATGGGCATTGCCCGAAACGGGGAAAAAGCAAAACCCCGCAAACCCTTTCTACCAAAGGATTTGCGGGATATAATACTGGTGGAGATAAGGGGATTCGAACCCCTGACCTCTTACATGCGAAGCAAGCGCTCTCCCAACTGAGCTATACCCCCATAGCTTTATTATTATAGCATAGTCTATCCGGAAAATCAAGAGGATAACAAAAAGTTCACATAATTGTTTCTATAATGTAACAATCGGAGGACAAAGCGCTGCGCTTGTCCTCCGGTTTTTTACAGTTTGAGTTGGTCGGGATCTTCCAAGTCTTTGGCAAGACTTCCCGCGGCGGGAATGTTTTTCACAGCGTATTTTGCCGTGTTTTCCGCCATGTCCTCGGTAACGATGTAAGCGTTGTCTACCAGAGCTTTGGCTTTGAGGGTCATTACCTGTACGCCGACGGTGTCCCTTGCGGATTTGGGCAGGATCATTCCCGTGTTGAACACGATCGCCCTGCCGTTTGTGGAACGCACCAGGATATCGGTGTTCTCCGAAACGCAGAACATCTTTATCAGTTTTGCTTTGGAAGTGTACGCATTGGCAAGCTTCTTGCGGTTGGTTTTGGTCTCGTAGGCGCTGAGGGGGACTTTCGCCGCCTTTCCGTTGTCGAAGATCATCACCAGACAGCCGCTGTAGTCTGCGGTCGCGATCATGGCGGACACGTTCTCATACTCGTCGAAGCCGAGCTTTACGGGAATAAAGTCTCCCAGCTCGGAAGCCTTCGTGTCCTTGAAAGCGTCCGCTCTCGTTTTGTAGACCTGGCATTTGTCGGTAAAGAACAGCAGTTCGGTCTTGTTGGTCGCCTCTGCAAAGGCGGTCATAACGTCCCCGTCTTTGAGCTTCTGGTCGCTCGCCACTCTCAGGGACTGTGCCGTTATCTTTTTGAAGTACCCGTCCCGCGTGAGGAACAGGTTTACCGCGTAGTCGGGAACGTCGTCCTCGACCTCGTCCTCCTCTTCGTCCGCTCCGTAGTAGAACATGGTTTTGCGCGGCTGACTGTACTTGTCCTTGACGTCTTTCAGCTCGGAAACGATAATGTTCTTGATCTTTTTGTCGCTGCCGAGAATTTCCTCCATTTCGGCGATGTCCTTTTGCAGACCCTCGATATCGGCGGTGCGCTTTAAAATGTACTCCTTGTTAAGGTGACGGAGCTTTATTTCCGCAACATATTCAGCCTGGGTCTCGTCGATGCCGAAGCCGATCATCAGATTGGGAACGACCTCCGCTTCCTCCTCGGTCTCGCGGACGATCTTTATCGCCTTGTCTATGTCCAGAAGAATTTTCTGCAAGCCCAGCAGCAGGTGCAGACGTTCTTTTTTCTTGTTCAGCTCAAAGAAAGTACGCCGCTTTATGCACTCCCGTCTGAAAGCCACCCACTCGTCCAGTATCTCGTAAACGCCCATGACCTTGGGAGTGCCGCCGATAAGAATGTTGAAATTGCAGGAATAGCTGTCCTGCAAAGGGGTCATGCGGAAAAGCTTTTTCATCAGCTTGTCTGGATCGACGCCGCGCTTGATGTCGATGGCAAGCTTCAAGCCGTTGATGTCGGTCTCGTCGCGGATATAGGATATCTCGCGTATCTTTCCCGCCTTGATAAGCTCGATTATCTTGTCCATTATCGCTTCCACAGTGGTCGTGGGAGGAATCTGCACCACTTCGATGCAGTTTGAATCCTTGTCGAACTGATAGCGCGAGCGCACCTTTACCGAACCCCGTCCGGTACGGTAGATTTTCTCCAGCTCGTCCTCGTCGTAGAGCATGAACCCGCCGCCCGAAAAGTCGGGACCTTTCAGGGTGGACAAAATATTATGCTCGGGATTTCTTATAAGCGCGACGGTGGTGTCGCATATTTCCGCAAGGTTGAACGAGCATACCGCGCTTGCCATGGAAACGGCAATTCCCACATTGGAATTTACCAGCACCGAGGGGAACGTGGCGGGGAGCAGGGTAGGCTCGACGGTCTCGTTGTCGTAATTGGGGACGAAATCCACGGTGTCCTTGTCGATATCGCGGAAAAGCTCGTTGCAGATAGGGTCGAGCTTAGCCTCGGTGTAACGGGAGGCGGCGTAAGCCATATCGCGGGAATACGCCTTTCCGAAGTTGCCCTTGCTGTCCACATATGGGTGGAGGAGAGCCTCGTTTCCGCGGGCGAGACGAACCATGGTCTCGTAAATAGCCGCGTCGCCGTGAGGGTTCAGCTTCATGGTCTGACCGACGATATTGGCGGATTTTGTTTTCGGACCTGTCAGCAGACCCATTTTATACATGGTGTACAGCAGCTTTCTGTGGGAGGGCTTGAAGCCGTCGATCTCTGGCAGAGCGCGGGACACTATAACGCTCATGGCATAGGGCATATAGTTTTTTTCAAGAGTGTCCGTGATCCGTTCCTCGGCGACAATGCCGCTTCCTGCGATATAAGCATTGGGAACGTTTTTCTTTACGGATTTTTCCGTATCCTTTTTACTTTTTCTCGGCAATTTTATTACTCCTTTTTTAGAGAATAGATGATTAGAGGGCAGAGGATAGAAACGCTGCCTGTTTTCAACCCATAAAATAATTTTACATATTCATAATATCAAAATGTCTCCTGTATCTTTTGGGAATTTCAATCGGCACATCATACCCGATTTCCTTTAAAGCGGCGGGAATTATTCTCATGCCGTCCTTGAAAAATCCCTCGATTTTCTTGTCCTTGCGGGTAACGCCGCCGTAGCTTTCGGGACATACGAACGTCCAGTCAGCGCCGTCCCTGTCGACGACAAGGCGAAAATATCTGTCAATGTCCGTATCGGGAAAACCCGCCTTTTTTAACAGTATATGATGTTCCACCGCCTCGTCTATCTGACTTGCGATAATCCGGCTTCCGTCAAAGGCTATCAGCACCAGAAGCGGCTCGTCCCTTTGGACGGCTTCACGGAAGCTTTCCCCGTCGGGATATCTTATAATTTCCATAAAAATCCTTTCAATAACCCGCTCAGCTTATATCCGCCATTTCAAGGTACTGATTTCCGTACTGCGCGATATAGTCCTTCCGCCCCTGAAGATTTTCCCCCAGCATCAGGTCGAACATATTTGCCACAGCCTCAACGTCCGTGGGCATTACCTTTATAAGCCGCCTTGTGTCGGGGTTCATGGTGGTCAGGGACATCATTTCCGGCTCGTTCTCGCCGAGACCTTTCGAGCGGTCGATCTTGTACTTCTGCCCCTCGATTTTTGTCAGTATCTCGGTTTTCTCCCTTTCGTCGTAGGCGAAATAGGTCTTGTCCTTTGTGTTGATCTCAAACAGGGGGGTCTCCACAATGTAAACGTACCCCTCGTCTATCAGCGTGGGCGTGAGACGGTACAGCATTGCAAGAATAAGCGTCCTTATCTGGAAACCGTCCACGTCAGCGTCGGTGGCGATGATTATTTTGTTCCATTTCAGATTTTCGATGTTAAAGGTGGACAGCTCCTTGTTGGACTTTGAACTGACCTCCACGCCGCAGCCCAGCACCTTGATAATGTCAGTGATTATCTCGCTCTTGAATATCTTGTTGTAGTCCGCCTTGAGACAGTTCAGTATCTTTCCGCGGACGGGGATTATCGCCTGAAATTCCGCGTTGCGGGCGGTTTTGCACGCGCCCAGCGCCGAGTCTCCCTCCACTATGAATATCTCCCGGCGGGACAGGTCTTTGGTGCGGCAGTCCACAAATTTCTGCACCATGTTGGACAGGTCGATATTTCCCGCCAGCTTCTTTTTAAGGTTCTGCTTGGTCTTTTCCGCGCTTTCGCGGCTTCGCTTGTTGAGTATGACCTGCTCGGCTATTTTCAGCGCGTCGTCGGGATTTTCTATGAAGTACACCTCCAGCTGGTGCTTCAGAAAATCCACCATAGCCTCGTAAATAAACTTGTTGGTTATAGCCTTTTTCGTTTGGTTCTCGTAGGAGGTAAGCGTGGAGAACGAGGACGAAATAAGCACCAGACAGTCCTGCACGTCGATAAATTTTATCTTGCTTTCGTTTTTTTGGTACTTGCCGTTATTTTTCAGATACGCGTCTATCTGGGACACGAACGCGCTCTGCACCGCCTTGTCGGGAACTCCGCCGTGTTCCAGAAAGCTGGAGTTGTGGTAGTATTCGATTTGGGCGACCTTGTTGGAAAAAGCCACCGCAAACGACAGCTTGACCTTGTATTCGGGCTTGTCGTCGCGGTCGCGCCCCTTGCGTTCGCACTGCCAGAAGCGCGGGGGAGTGAGGAAGTCCCCGCCGATTATTTCGCCGATGTAGTCGGAAATGCCGTTCTCGTAAAAGTAGGTGTTCTCCTCGAATTTGCCCTCCTCGTTCTGATAACGGAAAACAAAGGAAATGTTCGGGTTGACGATAGCCTGCTTTTTCAGCACGTCCTCGAAATATTCGCGGCTGACGGAGATGTCCGTGAACACATCCAAATCGGGACGCCATTTCGTCCGCGTACCCGTTTTTTTGCGGGTCGTTTCCTCTTTTTGCAGACCGCCCACGTTCTCGCCCTTTTCAAAGTGCAGATTGTACTTGAAGCCGTCGCGGTAGATTTCCACGTCCGTGTACTCCGAGGAATACTGGGTGGCGCAGGCTCCCAGACCGTTCAGACCGAGAGAATATTCGTAGTCGCCGTTTTCGTTGTTTTGGTACTTTCCGCCCGCGTACAGCTCGCAGTAAACAAGCTCCCAGTTGTAGCACTGCTCCGCGCTGTTGTAGTCCACGGGACAGCCCCGCCCGAAGTCCTCAACCTCCACGGAGTTGTCCTGATAGTAGGTGACGATGATTTTGTCTCCGTTTCCGTCGCGGGCTTCGTCGATGGAGTTTGAGATTATCTCGAAAATCGAATGCTCGCAGCCCTCGATGCCGTCCGAGCCGAAAATAACCGCGGGACGTTTTCTCACCCTGTCCGCGCCTTTCAGCTTGGTAATGCTGTCGTTTCCGTAATTTTTTGCTTTTCTTGCCGACATTTTATCAATCCTTTGCTTTTTTAGTAATATGAACTTTCAGCGGAATGCCGCCGTTTAATTGCCGTAACGGTAAACCCGCCGGGTATATTTTCCGAAATAATCCGCTCTTGAATTTTAACGTGTTATTTTCCGCGGATTTACGTTCGCTTCACCGCAAGATTGACCGCCAGCTTAGCCTTGGCGATATGGCTCTCGTTCCCGTCCCTGTCAATGCGGAGCAGGTGTCTGCCGTTGGAAATTATTACCCCGCCGTCCCCGTCGGGTATGTAGTCAAGCACGCCTTTTTTTATAATTTCCTCGCTTCCGTCGGCGGTACGCCTAATCAAAACACGGCTTTGGGGCATAATTCCCCCGTGCTCGTCAACCTTCGCTTCGTTTATTTTATCCAGCTTTTCGGCGTTGATAACGTTCCCCTCGATAATCAAATCCTTTTTGGAACGCTGTTTCGACTTCGCCCCGTTGGAGACGCCGCCGCTTTTCAAAGCTTCGCCGCCGAATATGGTGGAAAAATAGTTCAAAAAACCGAAAATACCCTTGACAATTCGATAGGGGAACATCACCACGTCCTTAAAGGTAACGCCGCCCTGCGGTTTCTCGCCGCCGTAGGGCTGACGGATATAGTACAGACCCTGCGCGGTGTCCCGTGGGTGGAGGCAGTCGTACCTATCGTCGGCGGCAATTTCGGTCATAGTCTTGCGGTCGAGGTCGAGGTAGGCTATCGAGCGGGGGCTTACCGCCGACATATCCGCAGCATACCCCGCGGTGGAGAAGTACACTCCGTTTTTACCCGCCGCCCAGCAGGGATTTTCCTCCACGGTGTCGCCGTCGGTGTACTCGTCGTAACGCCCGTTCATATCCATAACCGCCACGTGTTTGAACGCCCCCGCTCCCATAGTCACCGCAAGCCTGCCGTCCCGAATGTCGAACGCCCCGAAGGTGAAATCGTTTGACGCGCGGACAAGTCCCTCAGCCGTGTCCGCAGGGTCAAAACTGCGGTGGTAAATGCTCCCCACGGCTTCAAGGTCAACGCCGTAAACAAGCTCATCGCCGTGTACCGAAAGACCCGTAATTCTCGCGGGCATATCGTCGGGGTCGATCATATCGGCAGTTGCCATACCCATAAATTCCGCGCCGCTGCCGGTGGTTTTCCAATCCTTGCGCCGGCGGATACTTCTCAGTGTCTCGCGGTATTTGTTTATTTTTTCGCAGGGTATTTCCGTCAAGGTTTTTTCGGTTTCGCCGTAAGCGAAAATTTTATTTTCCGAGGTGTAAAGTATAGTCATGGCAATTTCCTTTCTTTTACAGATCTATCTCCATATATCCGCAGGTGAACGGGAAAAAATCAAGCTTTTCCGTTCCCGTATGTACAAATCCGTGATTTTCGTACCACCTGCGCATACGCTTGTTTTCCTCAATAATGCTTAAAGTCATTTTCGCAAAACCCAGTTTTTTTGCTTGCTCGAATGAGTGAAAAAGCAGCTTTTCACCGATTTTATTGTGTCGGTATTCGGGCAGGGTACATAAATTATTCAGCTCGCAAACGCCGTCCCCCGCAGCGGAAATGGAGCAGTACCCGACTATTTTCCCGCCCTCGAAATACGCGAACATAGGTCTTTTCTCGCTTTCAAGCTGCCACAAAAGCCTGTCCGCCGTGACCGCGAAAGCCGTGAACCTCGGCGCGTTTTCGGGGGTAATTCCAAATTCCTCCGCCACCGTCAGAAAGCTTTTTCTCACGACCTCCGCGCATTCGGGAATGTTTTCTTTTGTTATTTGCTTTATCATAAATTTTCACCTTTTTATGCAATTTCAACCGTCAACTGTCAACTGTACGCTATTCACTGTCAACTATGAAATGAGACTGCCGCCCAACCGTCCTTTGATTTCAGCGTGTTAATGCTGTAACCCTGCTCGATAACTGCGTCAATAACCTCGTCGCACCGCTCGGTGATGATACCCGAAAGAATAAGCGTGCCGCCTTTTTTGAGGAATTTTTCAAACAGCGGGGACATCGCTATAAGCACGTCGGCAACGATATTCGCCGCGATAATGTCATACCCGCCGCCGATTTTTTCCACAAGCGCGCTGTCGCTCAAAATATCGCCGCAGTACGCCCTGTACTTTTCGGCGGGAATGTTGTTTTTGGCAGCGTTTTCCTTTGCGGTCTCCACGCTGTTTTGGCTGACGTCCACCGCCGTGACCTCTTTCGCGCCCAGAAGCATTGCCGCGATTGACAGAATACCGCTTCCGCAGCCCAAATCAAGAAGCCTGTCCCCCGGACGGAGGTTTTCCTCGATAAGCTCAAGGCAGAGCTGTGTGGTATTGTGCTGCCCTGTGCCGAAGCTTGAAGCGGGGTCTATTTCGAGGACGGTTCGTTCGTCGTCCCCGTCATACTCCTCCCATGAGGGCTTGATGACAAGCTTTTCGCCCACGGTAAGGGGCTTGAAGTACTGCTTCCAGTTGTTCGCCCAATCCTCCTCGCGGACGTTCGCCAGTTCCACAGCAAGCCTGCCGAAAGCCTTGTCCGTATCCCTTTCGGCGAGGGCGGACATCTCGGAACGCAGCGCGGAGAGCATATCCGCGCCTTGGGTGTCGTCGGGGAGGTAGACGGTCACGCAGGTCTCGCAGTCCCGCAGGTTCATCAAATCGTCGTCTATGTAATCCCAGTTCCCCGTTTTGTCGGCGAGGAACTCCTCAAAATCTTTAGAGTCCTTGATGACAAAGCCCGTCACGCCGATACCCAGCAGACAGCCGCAGACCGGGTCGATGCCCTCCGAAGTGGTAAAAATGTTGACTTCCGTCCAGTTCATAAGCAGATCCTCCCGTAAATTTTGGCAATACATATTTTTATTATACACTATTTTACAGCAATATTCAAGTGCCAAAAAGTGATTTTATTGCATTGCCGCACATTTTTTTCATTTCCGTACAAGATTATTGGCAAATTTACAAAGCGGAGAAACATTTTTTGAGGGGTTATCTCATTGGATATTGCCGTTGTACATCGGAAAATAATCACAATTTGTATTGCCAAGTTGTAAATATTTGATTAACTCTGGAAATCACTGTTAAATATATCTAAAGATTTATTTTTTTCTGCCGATATATAATTTAGGATAATTAGGATAGTTAATTCGTATTATTGTGAGGTCTTTTTATGGTATTGCAGCACAATTTGCCTGCGCTTAACGCAAAGCGCATATATAACCAAAATTCTTCAAAGCTTGCGAAATCTCTGGAAAAACTTTCCTCGGGGTACGGCATAAACCGCGCCGCTGACGACGCTGCCGGACTTGCCGTTTCGGAAAAAATGAGAGCGCAGATAATGGGTATGGAGCAGTCTGTCAAAAACTGCCAGGACGGCATATCCTTGGTGCAAACCTTTGAGGGCGCATTGGAGGAAACCTCCGCCATAATTCTAAGAATGAAAACCCTTGCCGACCAGTCCGCAAACGGTACTTACGACGACGCGGTCGACAGAACCGCAATGGAAACCGAGTACGAACAGCTTCTCGAAGAGATCGACCACATCGCCGATACCGATTTCAACGGTCTTATTATGCTGAACGGACGTCGTATGGCGGACGAATTTACTTATCTGGGCGAAAAAAACACGGAATGGATAATCCCCAAAACAATAGCGCTGAGGAATTACCGCTCTTCGTTCGAGTATGACGAGAACAGTGAAATGTCGATAGAGCTTCTTCCGGGAATACCGGGAAAACACGTTGACGGCGAAGTCTTTACGGCGCTTGTGGAGTTTGAGGAGCAGGCTGTCATCAACGCGGACATAATAAAAGGAGTGCCCGCATATTCGTTTGCTGCGGCTCCCGAGGGGTGGTCTATCGCAAACGATCCGGACGAAATACAGTCGGGAATAATTTCCTACCGTAAAAGCAGCGGCGAGGTCATCGACCTTGCCAAAGTTACCATGCCTCTTATACACAACGCTTCCACCACGGGCTACGGCAAGCTTGACACAAGCCACACCGTCCACCATCAGGCTAAAAACGGAGCGGTTTACAACGGCTGTTCGATAGGCATATTCATAGAACGGGCGGCTTCCGACGCGGACGCTTTCGATCAGGCTGTGAAATACAGGGATAATCCGGTGGATTTCATTACCGATACCAACGGTACTCTTTATAATAAATTGGACGAAAACGATCCCAACAGAGCAACCATTACATACGATGTACTGCGGGACAACTACGGTATCAGGGTGAGTGAGCCGGGCAAAATTGCGGACGGTTCGCTGTTCAACATAAACGGTAAAATAACCATTAATGTGGGCGGAAGGCTTGTCGATTCCAAAACCTTCAATAATGACGCGTTTGCAAAAACTGTTTTTACTTCCGCGGGTCATTTCGTTGAATATACTTTCAACGGAACTAACTGGGTCGACGCGTCGGGAAACGCCGTGACGGCATTGAACGGATACACTGCGGGAAAGACGAACGGAGATACAATGAAAGTAACGGTCGAAACAATAAAGGAACAGTATTTCGACGGATTTTACTATAACCCGAACACGCCGAATTTCGAGCTTACCCTTGAAGAACCCGCCGTTGACTACAGCAAGGCTATCGACGGGGAGGGCTACACCTACGACGGAACGACCTGGATAAAACGATCCACAAATCAGTCCGTTGACCTGAAGGACGAGGGCATCAATCTGCCGGCAGGACTGAAGCTGTTCACGGGAATGAGGTTCACGGTATCAAACGTGCTGTCCGGTCCGACGGGAAACGTACAGGCGGGAGTAAAGCTTTTTAACTCCGCGATGGATATTTTCAGGGAAAAGTACGAAAATCTCACTTACGCCGATAATCTTATCCTGCAAACGGGTGCGCGTACCAAGGACGCGGTAAACTTCACGTTCGCGTACAGCAGCGACGGTATCGGCGAGCTGAACGCCGATCTTGACTGCACTGCCTTTGGTCTGGGGCTTGACAGCCTTACGCTTTCACAGCAGAGTAAGGCAAATTTTGCCATTGATAAGCTTGACCACGCGCTTAATAAGGTATCGCTGATAAGAGCGACGTTCGGCGCGGTGCAGAACCGTCTGGAGCATAAGATCGACAATCTGAACAACACGAGCGAGAACCTTACCGCTGCGGAATCCGGCATTCGCGATACCAACATGGCGCAGGAAATGATGAATTTCACCAAAAATCAGATACTTACGCAGTCGGCGCAGTCCATGCTTGCGCAGGCAAATTCGCTGCCGCAGCAGGTAATAAGCCTGCTTTCGCAGTAAGGGTACGGAGCTGAAATTTTATGGGACTGATACTTTCCTGCAAATGCTCCTGCGGATATGAGACGGAGCTGTTCTGCGGCGCGGGATTGGGCGCGAAAAATCCATCGGTTATCGAAAAATGCGTTCCCGAAGAGGTCTTTGCGGATTTTTCCGAAAAGCTGACGGAGGGACGGGTGAGCGGATATATGCTGGAAAACAAAGCCGCAGTATGCGAAAACTGCGGGGAGCTGTCCTCGGTTTCCGTTTTCTCCTATAGGCTTCCGGAGGGAGCGGACGCCGCGTATGTCACCCGCTGCGCCGAATGCGGAGGAGACGTCCGCATTTTGGAGGATACCGGAAATATTCGCTGTCCCAAATGCGGAAGCGTGTTGACCGCCGCTGCCGCAGGGCACTGGGACTAATAAATCAAGAAGGGTACGATTATGCGGATACAGCACAATATCACGGCGATGAACGCCTTAAATAAAAATTCGATAGCCAATTCACAGCTTGGAAAATCTTTGGAAAAGCTGTCGTCGGGTTACAAAATAAACCGCGCGGGGGACGACGCAGCGGGTCTTGCCGTTTCGGAAAAAATGCGCTCTCAGATCGCGGGTCTGGGGCAGGCTGTGAAAAACGCTCAGGACGGCATTTCCTATGTGCAGACTGCCGAGGGTGCGCTTCAGGAGATACAGAATATTCTCCAGCGGCAGCGCGATCTCAGCGTTCAGGCGGCAAACGGCTCTTACGACGACATCATCGACCGCAAGGCAATACAGGAAGAACTGAGCCGTCTCACAGAGGAGATCGACCAGATCGCCTGTACCGATTTTAACGGAAAATATGTCTTTGACACAACGGGCGCGGAAGTGAAAAGCGCGTTCGGAGACAACGTTGACGGCGCTGTGGTTCACTCCGCGCTTGACAACGGGGACGTTGAGACGTTCGTCGTAAGGTACGACGCCATATCGGGCATCGGCGCGGGTACGGCAAGGGGATTTACACAGGCTGCGCTTACCGATTACGTCAACAAGCTAAAGACAGACTATCTGCCGAAGGTGCTGGGCGGAATAGTTTCCGCTCTGCCCACCACGTCAAAGCCGACCGTCAACGGAATGACCATCGGCTTCGAGTTCGTGTATCAGGATAATTCCACCCTTGCGTTTGTTTCAAACAGATACAGTTCGTATTCCAATGGAACGGCGGCTTCGCAGACGCTTAACCTTTCCATAAATCTCAAATATCTGACGGAAACGGGCGGCAGAATAAATATGACGCCCGATATGAACACTACCATAGCCCATGAAATGATGCACGCGGTAATGGACGATACGGTTACGGCGGGAATGGTCGGCTCGGGCGTGGATAAGTTTCCCGGCTGGTTTGTGGAGGGAATGGCTCAGGCTGTGGGCGGAGCTATGAACTATGTGGACGATATCGTCCCCTGGACTGTGGTGAACAATACCGATATTCCCGCAGGATTTTCAAATGCGGGGCAAAAACACTTTACGGATCAGGAAATACTGAATCAGCTCGGTCTTACACAGCCGACGGACGCTTCCATTTCAACATACCTGAAAAGGCTTACCACCAACACGGGCGACTCTCTGATGCCGTATGAGCAAGGCTATCTTGCTTCGATGTATCTGGGCTGGCTTGTCGGAGGAAAGGGCGCGGTTGACAAAGCGACCGTAGCGGGCGGTCTCGATAAGGCGCTTGCCGATATTGCGGGCGGAAAATCCTTGGAGGACGTTGTTAAGTCCGTGGGATTTTCAAGTCTTGCGGACTTTCAGAACAAATTCGGCGACAGCAGCTCTGTGCAGTTTGTCAAGCAGCTCGTTGCCGCGACGGGAGCAAAAAAGACAGCCACGGCAACATCAATCTTGTCTGCCGACGGTCTTTCATACAGCGTAAATTCTTCAGCAAGTTCGGCTCTTACGGGCGGCACAGGTTCTATTATTTCCCCGAACGGACTGTCAGGCGACAAGGCGTCTATTATGAACATCACAACCACAAGCGATTTCTTCACCCTCGATTCCGACAGCCAGTACGGAAAAGACCTTGTGAAAGATCTCGGCGTTGCGGGAGATAAAATTTTCGAGGGCGGCGGAGCTACCCGTCCCGGAAATGCATATATACACGCAGGTACGGGCGGAGGAACCAATCCCGGAGGGGGAACTACCAATCCGGGCGGAGGAACCAATCCCGGCGGGGGAACTACCGACCCGGGCGGAGGAACCGATCCCGGAGGGGGAACTACCGACCCGGGCGGAGGAACAGGCCCCGGCGGAGGGACTACCGATCCGGGCGGAGGAACCAATCCCGGCGGAGGAACAACCGACCCGGGAGGGGGAACTGTCCCCGGCGGCGGAAGCACGTCCTCAGGCGGAGGAAATGCTCTGACAAATTCGGAAACTTTAATGCTCCAGATCGGTGCGCGTACAAAGGATTTGGTTGAGTTTACCTTTAAATACGAGACCGACGCGATCGGATACCTCAATAATGATCTTAACTGCACGGCGAAAGGTCTTGGACTTGACAGGCTTTCCGCTGCCGACCAGAAGTCAGCAAACGACGCGATCGACAAATTTGATTGGGCGATAAACAAGGTCGGACTTATGAGGGCGACTTTCGGCGCGGTGCAGAACCGTCTGGAACACAAGGTCGACAATCTTAACAACACGCTGGAAAATCTTACCGCAGCCGAATCGACGATCCGCGATACCGACATGGCGCGGGAAATGATGAATTTCACCAAAAATCAGATACTTTCGCAGAGCTCTCAGTCCATGCTTGCGCAGGCAAATTCGCTGCCGCAGCAGGTTCTGAGCCTGATTTCCGGCTGATCCGCCGAAAAAATTGCATTTAGAAAGCCTTGCCGTGTTTTGCGTAACGCGGCAAGGCTTTTATTGCGTTCGGACTTGATATTGCGATCTCACGCGGACGGTAAAAGCGGTGCCGGACGGTGCGAACAAACGCCGTTTAATTATCCGTGAATAATCCGAATAAACGTTTGTGATAGCTTTCACGCGCCGCTGCGGAGTATGTCCGCGAAATCGGAACGAGAGCGTTTTCGGTGCGGAAGCCTTCTGCGGTAAGCTCTCTTACGCAGGCAAGGTTTACGATAAAGCTTTTGTGACAGCGAACGAACATATCGGACTTTATATGCGCGGCAAGCTCGTCCAGTTTTCCGTAGGAAACGTACTCGCTGCCGTCCCGCATATGGTACTGCAAATTATGGTTCATGCTGGAAATATATGTAATATCTGTGTACTTCAGCGAACTGCATTTTCCCTTGTAGGTAATTTTCAGAGTTTCCTCATTGCCGTGCCCGACGGCGTACACAGCCTTTTTCAGGACTTCCGCAGCCGTATCCGAGCCGACCGGCTTGATAAGATATTGGAAAGCGTAAACGTCGAAAGCCTCTCTGTAAAAGTCCTCGCTGGAGGAGGTGAATATCAGCAGAGCGTTTTCGTTTTCCGCGCGTATACGGCGGGCGGCTTCTATTCCGCTCATTTCTCCGAGGTAAATGTCCAGAAGAAATATGTCGAACTGTTTCCGTTCCGTTTCCACGTCCCAGAGAAGCTCCTCGGCGCACCGGTATTCGGCAACGGTCAGACTTCCGCACTGCGCCTCGATACCGCAAAGCAGACTGCGCATATATTCCAGATCCTTGTCGTTATCCTCGCATACAGCGATACTTACCATAAAGATCATCTCCTGTGTAAAATATGAAATTACCGGAAAAAACTGCCGCCTTTCCGGAAACAATGTTATTTTCGCCGAAAGAGACGCTGTTTTCGACGAATACCGTCCGTAAGATGTTTTTATTGCTATAATATGTATTGATTTTCGACAAAAAGTGCATTCAGAACCGTAATTGTATTATGTCTCAGCATTGTTTTCGGCGCGCTTTTTGGTCGGAAATCGTCATAATTTTTCGGAAAATTTCATTCGGGACGGTGTTAACTATGGAAAAGCAAATGGATTTTTTTGAACTTAACGACGCAAAAGTCAACAAGCGAATGACAAAGGTTCTGCTGTGGATGACCCTGGTTTTCCCCGCGCTGTTCGGGCTGACGGCGGCAGGCATTTTCTGGATAGAATACGTTGACCTGATCAAGCTTTCGATAATCGGCTGCGTTTGTACAATAGGTCCGTTCATCATGCAGAAGCTGGGAGTTCCGGTCAGGATCATGAAGTATGTGGGCGTGCTGGCGGTGGGTTTCATTATAATGCTGCTGGGAATGAACTCCTCGGTGGGAATTTATATAACCTACGGTATGGCGCAGCTTTTCAGCTGTATGTACTTCGATAAAAAGTTCACGGTGAAAATTTCCGTTATAACTTACATACTGCTGTTCGCTTCCACATATTTCCGGGTAATAGACGCGGTTGAAAACGGCAACGCCGCGCCGAACCTGACGTTCTTGCCGTATATGATGGGTTTTACCATCGAGCACGTTCTTATGAGTATGGTGTTTATAAGCGTGGCGGGAGCTTCAAGAAAAATACTGGAAAACCTCCACAGCTCCGAGCAGATCGCCGTTATTATGGACAAGTGCGGTACGGTTTCGGAAAGCCTTGCGGGAATGATGAAAAGACTTGCGGAGGACGTGACGGAATCGGGAAGAGCTACCGAAGCTATCGTAAGCTCGGCGAACGATACCCTCGGCAACTGCGCCGAAAGCAGAAAGCACGTTGACGCCATGCAGGGAACGGTCAGCGAAATGGTGGAGGCGACTGCTTCGATCGACGTAAGAACAAACGAGATGCTGAATATTTCCGACGATATCTGCACCCGCATGGAGAGCTATGTGGAGCAGATGGACAACGCGGTTGAAAGTATGCGCGAGATAGAGGCTTCGGCAAATATGACGGACAGCTCCATTCACAGCCTGGAAAACGTCATCGAGGAGATCACTCATCTTGTGGGCGAGATCAAGCATATATCCGAGCAGACCAATATTCTTGCCATCAACGCTTCCATAGAGTCCGCCCGAGCCGGCGAGCGGGGCAAGGGATTTGCCGTCGTCGCAGGAGAGATACGCACTCTCGCAGTCAGGTCGAAGGCTTCCAGCGTGTCTATATCGCGGGTTGTGGAAAAAGTCCTCAAAATGCTGAACGAGGTTAAAAAGTCCAATACTCAGAATTTGAACTCGGTCAGCAGCGGCATATCGCAAATATCGGGAGCGCGGGAGGCTGCGATAGAGCTTGGCAGGCTTCAGGCGGATTCCCGCGGCAAGACCGAGCAGATCGCAGAAAACAGCAGGCAGACGGAGGAGTGCAGCGAACGCGTCCGCGAAATGGCACAGCAGATGGAGGAACTGGTTCAAAGCTCCTATACAAGGGCAAACTCTATCGTTGAGGAGACCAACAATCAGAAAAAAATATCCTCCGAGACCTCAAAGACCTTTGGTACGGTCAAGACCATTGCCGACGAGCTTCTTGAACTGAGCAAGATAGAAAAACAGATGAACTGATTCCGCTTGGAAATCGGGCGGAATAGGCGAATGAAAGGGCTGCCGCACCAAACGGCAGCCCTTAAATTCTGCAATTTTGCTGAAATCCGAAACGCTGACGTCAGCATTCCAGTCCCATTTTTTCCATAAAAGAAGTTATCGAAGTAAGTTCGGGATAAAATATCATGTCGAAAGGCTGATGACTGTCGGTAAATTCCATTGTATTCTTTACCGAGCACACTGTTCCGCCGCATATGCCGAACAGCTCAGCCAATCCTTCCGAGGGCGTTTTGGCGGCGTCCGGCACAGAAATGTCCACCATAAAGCCGGACATAAACGCCATACAGTTCGCGTAAGAGGCGGCGGCGATATTTACCGTTTCCCGAACCACGGAAAGGGACATTTCATTTATGTCCTCACCGCTTTTGATGCTCACATCGGGGAAGAATGCAGAAGCAAGCCGCTCAACGGCAGGGTAGGGGAACACGAACAGCAGCGCGCCCTTTATGTCCCCGCTGAGAGTTATCCGGAAAGACTCCGCTTTCGCGCCGAGCATATCGGCAACCTTTCCCGCTATAACCGCAGGACTTACCCTCACCTGCGGCGTGGAAATATCCGTCGGCGAGGAAAACATATTGGAGACTTCCGTGGCGGCGTTTGCCGCGCCCATATTGCCGATTTCCTGAAGAAAGGATTTATGCATATCGTTCAGTTCGTTAAAACTGTTAAGCGCCATAAGCCACACCCTATTTATCCGTATTTTCGGGACGCGGTGTCATCCTTAGGTTCTGAATCTTTCAAGCATATTTTGGAGCACAGACGCCTGAGTGTTCAGTTCATGAGACGCTGCCGCGCATTCTTCCGCGTTTTCTGCGGAAGAGTTTACAAATTCCGCAACATGACCGACCTTGTCGTTCACTTCGTCGATGCAGGTTCTCTGCTCGTAGGATTCGCCGTTGATCTCGACTATGAGACGGTCGATCTCTTCTGTGCAGGAAACGATCTCGTCAAGCGAAGCCGAAGTGCCCTTCGCAATTTCCATGCCGCGCTTTACCGCGGTTACGGTCTGTTCGATAAGCTTGGAGGTCCTGTTGGAAGCTTCCGCGCTCTTTCCCGCGAGATTTCTTACCTCGTCGGCAACTACGGCGAAACCCTTGCCGGCTTCACCCGCTCTCGCAGCCTCGACGGAGGCGTTGAGCGCGAGAATATTCGTCTGGAAAGCTATATCTTCGATAGTGACGATAATGTTCTGTATTTTGCCCGAAGCGTCGGATATCTCATTCATCGCGTCAAGGAGGTGCTTCATTCTGTCGCTGCCCTCTTCCACAGCGCTTGCCGCGCGGTGGGCGGTCTCTTTCGCGCTGTCGGTGCGGGACACGTTGTTGTCTATCTTTTCGGAAAGGAACTCCATTCCCGAAGCGATTTCACCGATGAGGACGTTCTGCTGAGAAACCGAATCGGAGAGATGTCCCGATTCCTCGGAAACTTCGGAAGCGCCGCTGAAAACAGCCGTGGAGGCTTTGTCGATGCCGTTGAAAACAGTGTTCAGAGACTGTGAGATCTTATCCAGAGAGGACTTTATCAACGCGTAGTCGCCTATATAGACCACGTCCGACTTGGCTGTAAATTCGCCTTTGGCAATTGCTTCGAGACGTCTTTCGATATCGTCTATGTACATCTTTACGACCTTGTTGTTGTTTTCTATCGCGCGGCAGACGGTTCCGATCTCGTCCTTGTACTCATATCTGAAAGAGAGGTTCAGCTCGCCGCCGGAAACGCGCTTGGAATTTTCCGCGATATCTTTCATCGGCGCGAAAACTTTCTTCAGGAGCAGCGCGATGCAGGCGGACATCACCGCGTTGAAAAGAAAAGCCAGAATTATCATTGTTACAATAAGCCGCAGCGTCGGAGCGTTGAATTCCTTGCTGTTCAGCAGACAGCCCAGCTTCCAGCCGGTAGAGGGAATGGTCTGCTCGCCGTATCTTACTTTCTGACCGTCGTAGTCGGTAAAATAAACAAACTCGCCCTCTGCGGGCTGAACGAAGTTTTCCGACGTGGATGCAAAGCTTGTCATCACATCGTTTCCGCCCGCGTCGACAACGGGGAGAAAATCGGGATTTTGGTGGCAGACAATGTTTCCGTCAGCGGTGAGAAGCACGGAGTAGCCGTTTTCGTCGGCTTTTATGGAGCTTACCGCTTCACCCAGGTAGTCGATGAAAATATCCGCTCCGAGAACGCCTATAACTCTGTCGTTCTCCTTTATGCTGACGGCGCAGGTAATGACCTGACGGTTTGTCTGCACGTCAGTGTAGGGCGCGGTGACGATAGGGGTATCGGATTCTGCGGCGGCGGTGTACCAGCTTCTGGCGGTGGGATCGTAGTCGGCGGGAGGCTCGTATCCGCTGCCGAAGATTATCGACTTATCATCGGCAAATCCGATATAGGTCTCGTAAATATCGGCGTCGCGCGTAGTGCAGTCCGCAAGGAACGAACGGCAGGCTGCGCGGTCTGACGCATAGTTGTTCACAATTACGTCCTGTCCCATAAAACCCACAAGGGACTGCTTGTTGGAGATCCAGCCCTCAAGGGTCGAAACGCCCCCTTGAATAGTGGCGGACGCCGTTTCCTTTGCGCGCAGCTGGTACTGCCTGCCGACAATCACGCAGGTGATAGCCGTCATTGCAAAAAACATGGCTACAACAAGACTGCCTGTGTAAAAAAGAATTTTCTTCTGTAAAGATTTACCCTTATTCATTTCCATTGTCCCTTTCTTTTGGATTTGGATTTTATTATAAATAATATTATAACTTATTGGTTGAGGGTTTGTCAATAACTTTGACGCAATTGGTCGCTTTATGGGCGTAATTGGTGAAAAATTTTTCCTCAAAAAAGCTTGACAGAAAAACGTTTCGGCACAGCCCCACCGAACGCGGTTTCCGCAGAGGGAGCGTCAGATTTCAAGAACCGCGCAGACGGAGCAAACGCCGTCCTTGACCGTGTAGTCTATCTTGCCGTTGTAGTGTCCGCACGCCGACAGAACGCTGGAAATGCCTATGCCCCGCTTTTTCGGCAGATTGTCGGCTATCTCCAATCTGTCCGAGCAGGTGTTGTTGCAGAGTATCAGCAGCTTGCAGTCCTTTTCGCGTATGTATATCTCCACCCGAGGCTGCGTATCCCGAGCTTCCTTGCAGCCGTTGAGGGCGTTTTCAAGCAGGTTTGCCAGTATAGCCACAAGGTGCACGTCCTTTACGGGCAGGTCTGCCGCCGCGCTCGCCCTGCATATATACTCCGCCCCTGCGGCGGCTGTTTTCCTCTCATATGCCGACAGGATATTGTTCACGGTTCGGTTATAGCAGTACTGCTTCACCGAAGCCTCGGAAAGCTCCCCGTCCCAATCGTTGAGATAGCGGAGCGCACCCTCGGTATCCCCCGACTTTATAAGCTCGGAGGTGTTTATCACATAGTGCCGCATATCGTGGCGCAGCTTGCGGGTGTTTTCCTCCGACTGCATAAGCCGCTCTATCTGCTCGGAGAGGAACTTGGTGTTCTGCTCCATAAGGCTCGCCTCGGCAGTCTGATTCATATAGGATATTGTGCGGAAAACCACGAGAAAGGTCGCTATACCCTGAATGAAAATAGCCGCCAGCACAGGCGTATAGGAGGACGGCAGCAGCCAGACCCTGTTCACCATCATAGCCTGCGTGATGTAGATAACCGTAAACAGCACAGATATAACGCTGAGATACCACCACTCGCTGTTCCGCCGCACCTTGACGGTACGCAGCTTCGGGTGGACGTATCTGAAATACACCAGATACACCGCAAGCTGGATAATGTTCCTGACAATGATGGACAGTATCTGATACGGCTCGCTGTCCGGTTCGTAGACCGCCGCCGCGAAAAGGAAACCGCACATCAGGATCATATAGAAAAAATTGTAATATGTTACCAAAAGGAAAAATTTTTTCGGCAGCGGGTCGGAGGATGTTATGAAAAATACAACAAGGGCGACTATCATTGCCGTTACGGTCAGTATCGGCGCGCCCCTGTTCATACCCACGGTGTACATAAGCGCGTAGCCCGTTATCAGCATAAACACCATTGAGACCGACCATATCGCCGCGGTTTTGCGTCGGGAATAAACAGGCTCGCCCAGCCTCGACATAAAAAGGATATGCCAGAAAAATATCAGCAGAAGCCCTATCAGCGCAACCCTTTCGGTCATTCGTCCATCACCTCCTTTCGGAAATGGTCGAGATACCTTTTTTCAAGCTCGGCATACGCCCGTCTCGGCACAGGTATCCTCGCGCCGCCCGTCATAGTCAGCAGATTTGCCGTCATTGTGCGTATGCAGCCGAGGTTTACGATATAGCTTGCCCCGCACCGCGCGAAAAGCTGGTCGCCCGCCATATGCTCCCATATGGACTCCAAAGTCTGCCTTGAACGGAGATGAGTTCCGTCCGTCAGGAAGATGTGCAGGCAATGTCCCTGCACCTCGAAATACATAACGGTATTCAGGTCTACTGTATGAAGTCCGTCCGGGCAGCGTAGGGATATGCGCTTTTTGCCTTTGCCGCCGCCGATTATCCTGTCGAGAGCCTCGCCGAAAAGCTCCTGCGTAAAGGGCTTTATCAGATAGTGCGCCGCCGATACCGAAAAAGCGTCCACGGCGTAATCCCTGCTTGTCGTCAGAAAAACTATAGCCGTTTCCGCGCCCAGTTCCCGTATGCGCCGCGCGGCTTCTATGCCGTTCACCTCGGGCATGCAAATGTCCAGCAGGGCGACGTCCGTACCCAAAACCTCCGCGTCTGAAAATTCCTTTGCGGAACGGTAGGTATATATCTCAAAAACCAAGTTATTTTCCCGCGCGTACAGTTCGGCAGCCGCGCGTATTTTTTCAAGCTCTTCGGGAATGTCGTCGCATATTGCTATCCGCATTTTAATTTTCTCCGTTTTATGGTATTGGTTTTGACGGCGTTTTTCCGTTCTTCGGACGTGCGCCGTTTAAGCCGTTAAAAAAGAAAGACCGTGCGGATCGCCGCACAGCCTTCCGGACATGATATGACCCCGCGTCGTTCAGCAGCCGCATTATTCGTCGTCAAAGTTGCCGGGGATATGCAGCTGCTTGACGGGAATACGCTTAAGAGGGGAATATATGTATTTTGAACATGACGCGTCTCCGTTGACAAGACCTCTCTTTTCGCAGAGAACCTTTCCGCCGTCCTTAGCGCGGGTACCGAAGTTGCAGTACTGACACTGGGGAGGGATATCCGCGCCGAAGTATTTCTTTTTTGCCATAAGTAACATTCCTTTCTTTCAGAAAAAATTTATTTATATCTTTATCACTATTATATCATACTTTTTTCTTTTTTTCCATAGAAATATTTGATAATAATAAAATTGTCATAATTAACAAAAATATTGTGGGAATTGGTGAATTTTGACGAACAGCCGCTCCCGCATGAGCTGCTGCGGGGACGAAGCTCATACCGAACAGTTCCATATAAAGTTTACACAATAAATATGAAATAATTGTTGCTAAAATTCTAAAAAAATAAAAACGTTTTAAGGACAATCTTCCGCGGACAATGCCGACGATCTGCGTTAAAACGCACAGTCCGCCGAAAGAAAGCAGGGAAGCCGCAAGCGGCATCAGTCTGACGTCTCCCTGCGTAAGCGAGGAAATATTGCTTATCTCGATAATCGCTTTCACCGCCGCGTATGCGTCGCCGTACCGCATTCCCGAAACGACGGACAGCTTCCGGGCAGCAAACGCCGGCAGTCCCGTTTTGTCAAGCAGACAGATAACCGTGGAAAAAAATACTATTACCGCGCATATGGAAAACATTCCCTTAGCGCCGTCGCAGACCGAGCCGACAAGCTTTTCCGCCGACAGGTCAAGCTTTGCCGCCACGCTGCTTTTGGGAGGTACGGGACGTCCCACTCCGCTTATGAACGCCGTCAGCAGGTTCGCGCTCAGTATTGCCGCAAAAATTATCATTCCCGCCTTTACGCCCGAAAAAAGCCTTATCCCCACAACGCCGCATATAAAAGCGGGTCCCGCAAGATAGCAGTAAGACAGCATTTGCCCGGCGGTCTCACGGTCGGTTCCGCCCCTGTCGTACAGCTCGCACAGAAGCTTTGCCCCGATGGGATATCCGCCTATGCTGCCGATGAGGAACACGGAAAAATACTCCGACGGTATGCGGAATATGTACCTTGAAACAAATCCGAACGGCTTGCCGAGCGCGGCGTACAGGTTTGAGGATACCGCAAATCCCGAGATTATCATAAACGCGTACAGCGAGGGTATCATCACCTCAAAGCACACTCTGAGCGAGTTCAGAACGGCTTTGCCCACGTCCCCCGCAAAAACGATCAGCAGGATCATGTACGCCGCCGCCGCAGTACCGGCAAGCAGGTTTTTAAGCTTGAGACCCATGTTATTAAGCTCCGTATCATTTAAAAATTTGAGAGTTTTTGTCCCGATAAAGTATATGAAAAAAACTGCGGCAATATAATTTATTCAAGAGAATTTTTGAAAGGCGATGAAAAATGAACGGCAGACTGAAGGAAAAATACGGCAGGATAGTCTCGAAATTTGTCAGGGACAAAACGTACCGCAACACATACACGGCTCTTACCGACAATACTCACATGGAAATAGAAAACTGCAAAAAAATCCTGGAGTACAACGACGTTCTTGTGAAAATACGCACCTCAACGCTTACCGTCACCGTGTGGGGAAACGGTCTGAGAGTTTCCGACTACAACACGGACGGGATAGTTGTGGACGGGATATTTTCCTCGGTGGAATTTGAACGGTATGTGCAGACGGAGGACAAATAGGAGGTTTTGGCAATGTTTGACAATATACGGGGAATAATCACATTCGAGGCGGTAGCACCCGAAACGGAGACGTTCGTGAATATGCTCATGGACAGCTCCGCCGCCGTGTCGGAGCTTCGGGTAAGAAAGGGAAAAATATACGGCGACGTTTACCGCGCCGACTTCGATACGGTCAGGGAAACCGCGGAAAAGCTGGGCGCACAGCTTAGCGTTCACGCCAAAAGGGGCGGCGTGTTCACTGTGCGGAAATACCGCCGCAGAACGGGTCTGGCTGTCGGACTTGCTTTGGCGTTCGCTTTGGTAATGTATCTTTCCAACACCGTCATGACCGTGGAGGTTTACGGGAACGAGACCGTCTCCGACAAGCAGGCGGAAACGCTGCTCGCGGATCAGGGGATACGCATAGGCGCGTTCATACCGTCGATAGATCTGCGCGAGGCGGAAAGACGGATAGTGTCCTCCTCCGACAGGATAGTGTGGATAGGTCTGCGTTCGCGGGGCTGCATTATACAGGCGGAAATCAGCGAGGCGGCGGCTTCTCCCGAAATAATTCCCACATCCGTTCCCTGCAACGTGGTGTCCTCCCGGGACGCTCAGATAGTCGGGATAAACAACGTCTGCATGGGAATGCTTGTCCGTATGCTTCACGACGGGGTGAAAAAGGGCGATCTGCTCATAAGCGGCACCGTTGAGGACGGCAAGGGCGGGGTGTACTATTCACACTCAATGGGGGAGATAATCGGCCGCTACTCCGAAAAGGAGGTTTTCAGGCAGCCCTTTGAGGACGAGCGTTTCGATTACCTGGAAACTGTCACGCGGAAAAAGCTGTACCTTTTCGGACTGGAGATACCGCTCTATATCGGGAAAAACGATTTCGCCCGCTATGAATACGATGAGGAGACCGAATATGCAAGGCTTTGGAACATCAGATTTCCTGTCGGCATAGTCAGGGAGGACTATAAGCCGTATGAAATTTGCCCCGTGACCTACAGCTCGGAGCAGGCGAGGGCAATACTGGAGGACAAGATAAAGCAGTACGAAAGGAACTTTTTGGAAAACGGAGATATAACCGTTATAGACAGGGAGGTTTTCTTTTCCGAGGACAGCAGGGAAGCCAAGGCTGTGGTGAACTATACCCTCGAAAGCGACATAGGCGTTACGAGGGAAATTATGGCAAAATGAACAAATTGAAAAAAGTCCGTCAAAATGACCGTTACCCCCTTTTATTCTTAAAAAAAATGTGGTATAATGTATCTATCTATAAATCATACAGGGGTGTGCGAATGGCGGAAGTTATAATAAATCTTGAAAATATCGAGCATGCGATAGAGCTTTTCGGAAATTACGATGAAAATATCAATCTGCTGCAGCGGCAGTACAACGTGACTGTCCTGAACAGGGGGAACGATATAAGAATAAGCGGCGGCGAAACCGACGTCGCCAAGGCGAAAACTGCGGTGGAGGCTTTGGTGAGGCTCATAAAAAGCGGCGAGAAGATCACGGAACAGAACATACGGTATGTAAATTCAATGGTGGACGAGGGCATTGCCGAGCAGGTAACGCAGCTTGCGGACGGCGGCATATGCGTCACGGTAAGCGGAAAGGTTGTCAAGGCGAAAACTCTCGGTCAGAAAAAGTATGTGGACGCCATCGCCAAAAACACCGTAGTTATGGGAGTGGGTCCCGCAGGTACGGGAAAGACCTATCTTGCGGTGGCTATGGCGGTAAAGGCGTTCAGAGCGCATGAGGTGACGAAAATAATCCTCACCCGTCCCGCAGTGGAGGCTGGGGAAAAGCTGGGCTTCCTGCCCGGCGATCTGCAAAATAAGGTAGACCCCTATCTCCGTCCGCTGTACGACGCGCTTTTCGATATGTTCGGCGCGGAGACCTTCGCAAAGCACATGGAGCGGGGGACTATAGAGGTTGCGCCCCTTGCCTACATGAGAGGACGCACTCTCGACGATTCGTTCATAATTCTTGACGAGGCGCAGAACACCACCCGCGAGCAGATAAAAATGTTCCTGACCCGTCTTGGCTTCAACAGCAAAATGGTTATAACGGGGGACATTACCCAGATAGACCTGCCCGACAGCAGAAAGTCGGGGCTTATCGACGCTATGCATGTGCTGAAAGGCGTCGACGATATATTTATCACAAGGTTCACCGAAAAGGACGTTGTGCGCCACAAGCTTGTTCAGGACATTATCAAGGCTTACGAAAAGGCGTACAGTAAAAATTAAGACATTTTGTCAAGACTGTGAAGTTTTTGAGAGGTAATTATGAAAATTGGGAAGATTGGTAAAACTGCGGCCTTTGCCGCTTCGGCATTGCTTGCGGTCAATTCGGTTTCGGCTTTAGCGTATGCGGAGGAAAAGGAGGAGTATTCTCTTATTTCCGCGCCGATAAGCGAAATTGCGGGGACGAAGTCTCTTAACAGCATTGGCGGGGGATATTATATCTGCTATGACGAAAACGGGACGGCTTTTAAAATGGTCTACATCGGAGACGGGGAAATATCCGAGTGGCGTGAAACGGGAGAGTTTGTCTGGAAAAATACGGAATGCGACTTTGACATTGAAAATTATTATTTTTGCAGTCCAAAGCCAAGCGGCGACGGGAAGTATTTCGGTATCGCCCTGACAAGCGACAGAGACAGATTTACCCATTATTATTACTGCGAAAGCAGCGACGACCATACAAAGATTACCGCGAAACCGTTCGATACAAGCTGGGCGCACGTCCGCCCCGACGGGTATTCTTTCGCGGTGACGGGCGGGACTTGCTATATCGGCAAAGGCACGGAGCTGAATGAAATTGATATGGGGTACACGTCGGGCGCGGGACATTTAGCGCTGGATTTTGGAGAATATGTATGCGGAATGTTTTATTGGACAGACCCCTTAGCTACCGTGAAAAGAGAAAGTCCATATGATGACGAAAGATTTTATTACGCGGCACTGTGTCTTGCGGATAAGGACGGAAACGTCAACGAGATGTACCGCACGCCCGAACCGAGGGAGGATAACTATTGCAGCTATGTGTCATGGCCTTCGGGGTCGCTTAGCGGCGAGGCTTTGCAGTGGCGGGAAAACTATATGAAAGACGGTGTTGAAACGCGGTTTCACAAAATCTACTGCTTTCGGAGCGGCGAGCTGCTGACTTTTCCGTATAACGACATTCTGCCCGACGGCAGGAATGCTTGGTACGTTGAACTGGAGGACGGAGTTTTCAACGGCAGAGCGATAATGAACCTTACCTTACAAGACAGCGGTAATTATGCTGCGTTGGTTGATACCGAAACGGGGGAGTATGTTTCCGATGTTTACGAAAGCCTTACGACCCGCGACGGGGAGCATTTTCTTGCCAACGATGAAAACGGCTGGACGCTTATTGACGGGGACGGTAATCGGCTTTGCGATTTTGACGACGTTACCGAGTTTTACGGCGGTATGGCTATGGCTTGCGAGAACGGCGAGGGATTTATTATTGACGGGAATATGGAGAAAATTTCCGGTACCGTCCCCGCCGAAAGCGCGTTTATGGGCGTAAACGAGAATATTTTCATAGCGAGGCGCAATGGGGAATATTATTTTGTTACATATGTGAAAGACGGCGCAGATACGGAAAATCCGGCAACGGGAAATATAAGCGTTTTCACGCTTGTTATCTGTATGGCGGTTTCCGGATCTGCAGTTATTAAAACGGGACGATCCCGTACAGACCGATAAAGATAATAGATAAAATAAAAGGCAGGCTGATAAAAATGCACAAACTGAAAGTAATGATAAGAAACAGTCAAAAGAATGAAAAACTCCCGTCGGGAATGAGACTGCTTGTCCGCAAGTGCTGCCAGGCGGTGCTCGTCACGGAAAAATTCAACAGGGACGCGGAGGTCAGCGTTTCCTTTGTGGACGACAGGGAAATACGCAGGCTCAACAAAATATACCGGGGAAAGGACAAGTCCACCGACGTGCTGTCCTTTCCGCTGGGCGAGAACGGCGTGTACGACATAAACAACGAGACCGGCGCGTGTCTGCTGGGGGACGTGGTTATCTCCATGGAAACGGCTGTAAAGCAGGCGAAGCTCTATAATCATTCCCCCGAAAGGGAAGTGGGATTTCTTACGGTGCATTCCATGCTGCACCTGCTGGGGTACGACCACGAGACCTCCGCTCTGGACGCGGCTAAAATGCGCGAAAAGGAAGAAATGGTTCTTGAGCGTCTCGGACTTGCGCGGGACAAGGAGTATTCCGAAAGCGTATGAAAGCGTTGATGAAGTCGTTCCTGTACGCGTTCCGCGGGATATCGTCCGCGGTTAAGAGCCAGCGCAACATGAGAATACATCTGACGGCGGCGGTATATGTTGCCGGGTTCTCGTTTTTCTACGATTTGACAAGGACGGAGTACGCCCTGCTGATGCTGACGTTCGGAGCGGTCATGTCCTGCGAGCTGATAAACACGGCTGTTGAAGCGGCGGTGGACTTGTGTTCTCCCGAATATCACAAGCTTGCGGAGCTTGCAAAGGACGCGGCGGCGGGCGCTGTGCTTGTTTCGGCGGTTTTCGCGGTAATTGTCGGAATACTGCTTTTCGGGGATATTGCCGTTATAAAAGAGATTTTCGGGTATTACGGTTCTCACCCTCTTGCTTTGGCGGGACTTGTCTGTTCTTTGGGGGCGGCTTGGGGGTTTGTGTTTAAGTTCCCGCAAAAAAATAAAAAGGAGCGTTGACTATGAGAGGACGTAGAGCGGAGCAAGTCATTCTGAAAAAAATGATAAAATATTGTGACGAAATTGCTCAAATGCTTGAAAGACACAATTCAAGCAGAGAGGATTTTGAGAATAATTCCGAATTTCAGTTTGCGGCGGGAATGTGCATTATTCAGCTTGGGGAGCGTATTTCGCGGCTTGATGATAATTTTATCGAAAGATATTCCGAAATACCTTGGCGGCAAATAAACAATATGAGTAATATTTGTGTGCACGATTATGAGAATGTTGACAACAACGCAGTTTGGGTGACAATTACGGAAGATGTTCCCGAGCTGAAAGAAAAATTGCAGGCAATTTTAAACGCGGATTACAAAGAAGAAAATTAAGCGTACACATTTGAAAGGAAAATAAAATGAACACAAAAACAGAATTTATAACAATAGTCGGACGTGCAAACGCGGGAAAATCCTCGCTTTTGAATGTGTTGGTGGGGGAGAAGATAGCCGCCGTAAGCGGCAAGCCCCAGACAACCCGGACGCGGATAACGGGAATTGTCACCCGTGAGGAAACTCAGTATGTTTTTATGGACACTCCCGGCGTTCACAAGGCTAAGACAAAACTTGGCGAGCATATGAACAAGGCGGTAAAGGATTCCGTCACGGACGTAGACCTTATTCTTATGGTTATGGACGTTACGAAAAAAATCGGCGAAAACGAGCATAATATTATAAAAAGTTTCCGCAAAAACGACAATGTTATCCTTATTTTGAACAAAATCGACCTTGTTAAGAATAAGGAGGAAATTGCCATAAAAATCGCGGAATTTATCCCGCTTTACGACTTTAAGGCGGTAATTCCCATTAGCGTTCTTGAAAGGGACGGGATCGACATTGTTTGGGAGGAATTGGGGAAATTTGCCGCAGAAGGTCCCCATTATTTTCCCGACGACAAGTTTACCGACCAGCCCGAGAGGGTTCTTGCGGGGGAGATCATTCGGGAGAAAATTCTCAATCTTATGAGCGAGGAAGTCCCCCACGGGATTGCCGTTACCGTTGAAAAAATGGAAGAGCGGGTCAATAAAAGCGGCGAGGATATTCTTGACGTTTCGGCGGTGCTGTACTGCGAAAGAGAGTCCCACAAGGGAATGATTATCGGCAAGGGCGGCGCGATGCTGAAAAAAATAGGCCGGCTCGCCCGGGAGGATCTGGAAAATTTCTTTGAGATAAAGGTCAACCTCCAGTGCTGGGTAAAGGTCAAGGAGGATTGGCGGAACAAAGAGGGTCTTATACGCAATTTCGGTTTATCAAATAATTCCAATAATATGTGACCTATTATCGCAGATAATTATAGCAAATACTTTTTTCGGAGGCTTTGCTATGACGGACAGCTACAACGAGAATAAATGGAATAAATTTGAACTCAGCGGAAGAATTTCCGACTATTTGGATTATGTGGGAATATCCACGAAGTTTTTTTCAAATATAACTGCGGCGGAGATTCCCGGTACCGCGGGACGCGTTCCCGACGGCGTTTCGCCGGGAGACGGCGCTTCGCGCTGAGCTTTTCCGGGACGTTTCCCCTGCCTCGGGGCGGGGGAATGTCCTTACGGTGAAAGGGGGGAACTCTTTTGTGCTGATAACGGTAATGGGTCTGGTGATAGCCGAGCGGAACGTTGGCGAGAACGACCGCTTTATCGACGTTCTGACCGCCGAATACGGCGTAGCGGAAATATGCGTCAAGGGCGCGCGGAAGATAACGGGAAAAAGCAACGCCTGCACTCAGCTTTTCTCATACGCCAAATTCTGTTTCAGCAAGCGGGGGGACAGGTACTACCTGAACAGCTGCGAGCCTGGCAGGAATTTCTACAATCTTCGTCTGGACATGAAAAAGCTTGCTTTGGCGGGATATTTCGCGGAGATATCAAGGTACTGCGTTACCGCGGGACAGTCCGCAAAGGACGCGATGAGCCTTTTGCTGAACACGCTTCATATGCTGTCGGAGGGGCTGCGGAGCGGGGAGTTCCTGAAAAGCGTTTTCGAGATGAGGTTCATGTCGGAGATAGGAATGCTGCCCCAGCTTATCGGCTGCCGCGACTGCTACAGCTACGAGGCTAAGGAGATGTTCTTCATGATAGACCGCTCCTGTCTGCTGTGCGGGGAGCATTTCCACGCCAGAGGCTTCGAGGAAAACTATTATCATGTAAGGCTTACGCCGACCGTTCTGCACACGCTGCGGTTCATTTGCCTTACGGACATGAACAGGCTTTTTAATTTTAAGATAGGGGAGGATTCCCAAAAGCTGCTGAACGAGGTCACGGAGAAGTATATCCTGTCTCATCTGTCGCGCAACTTCAAAACATTGGATTTTTACAAAAAAATCTGCGGGGACGAAATGAACGCGCAGTGATCCGGAGGAAATATGAACAAATACTATAACGCTTTGGAATTACATAAAATACTTGAAATGCTTGCGGAGCAGGCTTCCAACGGGGAGACCAAACGATTGGCTCTCGCCCTCGAGCCCGACACCGACTTGGATTCGGTCAGGAGGGAGGTTCAAAAGACCTCCGACGCTTTCGACCTGTCGGCGAAGTACGGAACGCCCGCTTTCTGCAATTTCAAGGACGTGCGCGGCTCTCTCAGCCGCGCGAGATCGGGCGCAAGCCTTACCCTGCGGGAGCTTCTCGATATCGCTCAGATGCTTTATCAGGTGAGAATGCTTTCGGACTGGCACATTTCCTGCGGCGGGGAAGAATCCTCGATAGGGTATCTTTTCGCGTCCCTGTCGCCAAACAAATATCTGGAAGAAAAAATCAAAAACGCCGTAGTTTCGGAGGAGGAAATTTCCGACATGGCAAGTCCCGCGCTGGCGGATATCCGCCGGAAGATAGCCCGGGCGGGAGTGAAGATAAGGGAAAATCTGGATAAGCTGGTGAAAAGCTCCGACGTGCAGAAGTCATTGCAGGAAAGCATTGTCACCATGCGGGACGGACGGTACGTTCTCCCCGTCAAGGCGGAGCACAAGGGGAATATTCAGGGACTTGTCCACGCCACGTCCTCCAGCGGCGCGACCTACTTTATCGAGCCTATCTCGGTGGTTGAAGCCAATAACGAGATACGGGTGCTGCAAGGGCAGGAGCGGGACGAGATCGAACGCATTATCGCCGAGCTGAGCGCGGACTGCGCGAATTTCGCGGAAGCTGTAGCCGAGGACTATCTTACCTGCGCGGAGCTTAACCTGTATTTCGCAAAGTCAAATCTTGCGGCGAAAATGCGGGCAAGCGTCCCCGAAATATCGGACGACGGGCGCATAGACCTTAAAAAGGCGAGACACCCGCTGATAGACAGGGACAAGGTCGTCCCCGTAAACATAAAGATAGGATACGATTACAGTGCGCTGATAGTGACGGGTCCCAATACGGGCGGAAAGACCGTTCTGCTGAAAACAACGGGACTTCTCACCGCCATGACGATGTGCGGACTGCTTATCCCCGCAGGGGACGGCAGCCGTATCTCGGTTTTCAAAAATATCCTTGTGGACATAGGCGACCGTCAGAGCATTGAAAACAATCTGTCCACATTTTCGTCCCATATAAGCAGCATTGCGGAAATACTTAACGAAGCGGATTCGCACTCGCTTGTCCTTTTCGACGAGCTGGGTTCGGGCACAGACCCGGTTGAGGGCGCGGCTCTGGCTGTAGCCATAATCGAGGAGCTGACGGATAGGGGCAGCAGACTGCTTGCCACGACTCACTACCAGGAGCTGAAGCTTTTCGCCATTGAGCGCGAGGGCATAGAAAACGCCTCCTGCGAGTTCGATATGGTGAAAATGCAGCCCACCTACAGGCTTATGATCGGGTCGCCGGGAAAGTCCAACGCTTTCTCCATATCCTCGAAGCTGGGCATTCCCGACAGGATAATCGACGAGGCGAACAGGCTGGTTTCCAAGGAAAACAGGCGGTTCGAGGAGGTCATAGCCAAGCTTGAAGCAAGCAGGACGGAGCTTGAAAACAGGGAGCGGGAGATATCCCGTCTGAAAACGGAACAGGAGCAAAAGCTTGCCGAGCTTGAAAAGGAGCTTGACGACCTTAACAGGCGCAAAGAGGACGAGATATCCAAGGCGCGGGTGCAGGCGATGAGGATAGTGGAAAGCTGCCGTATGCAGGCGGATTCCCTTATCGACGAGCTGAACGGCATCAAGAAGCAAAAGGACAAGGAGCAGTTCTCGCAGCTTGCGGCGGAGGCGCGGTCGAAGAGCAAGTCGGCGGTGAATAAGATGTTCGACACGGCAAATCCCGTTACAGCCGCGGAGCAGAAAGAGTACGTCCCGCCAAGACCGTTCAGGCGGGGGGACAGCGTGGTGATCGCCGGCATAAACAAAAAGGGCATACTGGCGGGAGACCCCGATCCCTCGGGAATGGTTTTCGTCCAGGCGGGAGTTATGAAAACCAAGATAAGCGTAAAGAAGCTGCGTCTGGTCGAACCGGAAAAGGTCACATACCAAAACAAGAAGATATCCACAAAGGGCGTGCGCGGAAAGCTGGAGCGCTCCTCCTCAATGGAGCTTGACATACGCGGATACGCTGTGGACGACGGCGTTCACGAGCTGGATATGTTTATCGACAACGCTGTGCTTTCGGGCGCGGGACTGATAACGGTCATTCACGGAAAGGGTACGGGCGTGCTGCGGCAGGGCATTCACAAAAGGCTGAAATCTCACCCGTCGGTAAAAAGCTTCCGTCTGGGACTTTTCGGAGAGGGCGAGGACGGTGTTACGATAGTTGAATTAAAATAGGACGGAGTTGTACAGCATATGAAAATAAAGCCGCGTATTGCCGTAATTGCGGCAGTGTTCCTTTTGGCGGCAACGATGAAAATCCTGATGGACAACGAAATATTTATAGCGACAGATCCCGCTGACAGAGCCATAAGCACCGAACAGCGATATGAGAATTTTTCCGAGGTGTTTGAGCTTAACCGAAAAATGCTGGGAAATATTATGGAATACGGCGACAGGTACTGCTCGGTATACGTTTCGACCGGTAAGGACGAAAAGCTGCACAGGGAGATACTCGACGGGATAGAGCGGCTTTCAGACGATATATGCGAAGGAGCGGAGGACGACCTCGGCAAGGTTTTCAGACTTGAATACTGGGTCGCCGACAATATTTACTATAATTATGTGGCTGCCGAGACTGCGGTCACGGCGGACGTTATCAGTCTTGAAACTGTGCTTGAGACAAAGACCGCTACCTGCGCGGGATATTCAAATCTGTTTTCCGCGCTTTGCAACGCGCAGGGGATATACTGCGTCAATCTGCGTGGAGGGACATATGTTAAGGAGGATACTCCCGAACATCTTATGTCGGCTCCCATGAATCATGAGTGGAACGCGGTCATGCTCGGCGGGGATTGGATATTCATAGATACGACCTGGCTGTCCAACAATTCATATACCGACGAGGGTTACGCCAAAAGCGATACGATGGACGAGGAGTATTTCCATATGACCTTTGAGGACATGAGCTGCGAGCACAGGATAGACCTTGCGGACTATCGGGACTTCAAGTCCTCGGTAAACGCTTTTAAATAGGAAAGGGGAATGGCAATGGAATTTTCCGCTGCGATTTTCGATCTGGACGGAACATTGGTGGATTCAAACGCCGTGTGGGAAAAGATCGACAGGATACTGCTGCAAAAGCGGGGGATAAGGTGTACGGACGAGTTCGTGCGCAGGCTCACGGCGATGACCTACGAGGACGCCGCCGAGGAAATGCACAGACTGGGCGTCAGGGAGACCACTGAGGAGCTGATAAAGGAGTTCAACAGCCTTGCGGTGCATGAGTACCGACATAATATTTTTCTGAAAGAGGGAGCGCGGGATTACCTTGATTACCTAAAGGCGCGGGGAGTAAAGCTGGCGGTGGCTACGGCTTCGCCTAAAGAGCTGTACGAGCCTGTGCTGCGGAACAATCACGTCTACAGTTTTTTCGACGTTTTCTGCACTACCGGCGAGGTGGGGAAAAGCAAGGATCACCCAGATATCTACCTTTACGCCGCCTCAAAGCTTGGGGTAAGTCCCTCCGGCTGCGCGGTGTTCGAGGACGTGCTGAAAGGAATAGTCAGCGCGAAAAACGCGGGAATGAAAGCCGTGGGGGTTTACGATAAGTATTCCGAGGAGGATATTATTACCATCAGGACGGCTGCGGACAGGTTCATATTTAATTTTTTTGAAATGATGTAATATTTTTTACAAAAAGTGTTGAAAAATCGGAATAAATATTGTATAATTAGTATGTAGGAGGGATTCTGTATGGATTCTTATATTGTTAGACAGGCGCTTGTGACCGAAAAACAGGAAAGCTTCGGATATGAAATCCTTTATACGGATAACAGCTTCAGCGCGGATCATACCGACGATGTTTCAGCCGCAAACGCGATAGAAAATTTTCTTTCATCCATGGACAGCGAAAGGTTTCTCGACGGAAAGATCGCGTTTCTTACCTTTACTCCGAACCTTTTGGAAAAAGGCATTCCAAAAATGTTCAAGACAAACAAGCTTGTCATTCAGATCGAGGACTCGCTTATCACCAATCCTCTTTCTCAGAACCTTATAACCAAGTACAAAAAGAGCGGTTATAAGATCGCGGTGGTGGATTTTGAGTTCGCTCCCAGATTTTTCGGAATTCTGGACATTGTGGACTACATCAAGGTGAACTTTTCCGGCGATCCCTCATCTGTGGAAAATATTGTCAAGATAGGAAAGTCTTTCGGTAAAAAGGTTATCGCCTACAATGTTGAGACCCAGGAGGCTTACGACAGGGCAAAGGAACTGGGCTGTACATATTTTCAGGGTACGTTTGTTTCCGAAAAAATGCCGACTACGGTCAAGAAGGTCAACTACCTGCAAAGCAACTTCTTTCTGCTTATGGTCGCCGTTACAAAGGACGAACCCGATATCGACGAGATCGAGAACATCATTTCGAGGGACGTTTCCCTCACTTTCTCGCTGCTGAGATTGGTAAACTCGGCGTACTTCGCTCTCAGGAACAAGGCGCGTTCCGTCAAGCAGGCGCTGGTTATCCTCGGTCTGGGTCAGCTCAAGCAGTGGATATACTTGCTCAGCTTCAAGCAGGACGACGGTTCCATGCCCGACGAGCTGATAAAGATATCTTTCCTGCGGGCGACTTTTGCCAGCGAGCTGGTTGAATACGCTCAGGACATGACCATATCCCGCTCGGAGGCGTATCTGCTGGGAATGTTCTCCACTCTCGGAAAGCTTATGGGCGTTCCTCTCGAGGACGCTTTGGAGCAGCTCCCCATCAGCGACGATATCAAGCTTGCGCTGCTGAAAAAAGAGGGCAGAACCGGCTTCCTGTACAAGCTGATACTGTCCTACGAAAAAGCGGATTGGAAAACTATGTCAGCCTGCGCCGCGGAACTGGGCATACCGCAGTCCATGATCGCGCAGAAATACTTTGAGTGCGTTGAAAGCGTAAACAGCATCTGGAACAGTCTCACTCAGGTGGACAACGGCACGTCGGAAGAATAATCTTGAGGAAAATGAAAAAAATGCTTGACAAAGGGACTTGCTTGTGATATAATAATTAAGCCGCATGTTTCGGGCTTGTAAAGCTGCCCTTTGGGCACGCCCGTTTACAGCGAGTTTTATTGAAAAGGCAGGTGCCGCAGATGTACGCAGTTATCGAAACCGGAGGAAAGCAGTATCAGGTAAAGGAGGGCGACGAGATCTTCATCGAGAAGCTCGGCGTCAACGCCGACGATACCGTTACTTTCGACAAGATCATTGCTGTCGGAAAGGACAGCGGTCTTGAGGTGGGCGCTCCCTACGTCAACAGAGCGACCGTGGAAGCTAAGGTAATCAAAAACGGTAAGGCTAAGAAAATCACCGTTTTCACTTACAAGCCCAAGAAGGGTTCTTCCCACAGGAAGCAGGGTCACAGACAGCCCTACACAAAGGTTCGCATCGACGCCGTAAAAGCGTGAGCGGATCGAAGCAGGAAAATTTTCGGTACCGGAGGTGTATTTAAATGGCACATAAAAAGGGTATGGGCTCTACCAAAAACGGCAGAGATTCCGAATCGAAACGTCTCGGCGTCAAGAGAGCCGACGGTCAGCGCGTTCTCGCGGGCAACATTATCGTCCGTCAGAGAGGCACGCACATTCACCCGGGCGAGGGCGTAGGCAGAGGCTCGGACGACACGCTTTTCGCTACGGTAAGCGGAAAGGTAAAATTTGAGCGCGTCGGACGCGACCGCAAAAAGGTGAGCGTATACGCAGAATGATCAAGGCTGTCTCGGAGAAAGCGATTTCTTCGGGGCAGCTTTTTTGTATGGAAATCCGCCGACGGGAGGTGCGGTAATGGTCGGGAACTCCGCAGAGAATATTGCAAAAGCCGCCGCGCGTAAAATAAGCGAACTCGGCGGCACTGCATATTATGTGGGCGGCTTTGTCCGCGATAAGCTTATGGGCGCGGAAAGCAAGGACATCGACATAGAAGTCCACGGCATTGAACCCGCCGTTTTGGAGCGGATACTGTCGGACTTCGGAGAGGTGATGAAGCGCGGAGCTTCTTTCGGGGTCTACAGTATAAAGGGTCTGGACATTGATTTTGCTCTGCCGCGGACGGAGGTCAGAACGGGCGGCAGACACACAGATTTTGATGTGACTGTGGACTCGTCCCTCGGCGCGGAAAAAGCGGCGGGACGCCGTGATTTTACAATAAATGCCATAATGGAAAACGTCCTTACGGGGGAAATAACGGACAGCCGCAGCGGCAGGGACGATCTGCAAAACCGCCTGATCCGCCATGTTGACGACAGTACTTTTGCGGAGGACGCGCTCAGGGTACTGCGGGCGGCTCAGTTTGCGGCGCGTTTCGGCTTTGAAATTGCGGAGGAGACCGTTGAACTGTGCGGACGGATCGACCTGTCAGAGCTGTCAAAGGAGCGCGTTTTTGCCGAAATGGAAAAGGCGCTGCTGAAAGCGGACAGACCTTCCGTTTTTTTCGAGCGGCTGCGGGACATGGGGCAGCTCAGCGTATGGTTTCCCGAGGCGGAGGCGCTCATAGGGACTAAGCAGAACGAGATACACCATCGCGAGGGCGACGTCTGGGCGCACACAATGTTTGTGCTTGACGAAGCGGCTAAGCTGCGGGAACGCGCGGAGCAGCCGCTGGCGTTTATGCTGTCCGCATTGTGCCACGACTTCGGGAAGCCTGCCGTCACGTTTACGGACGAAAAGGGGATCACCCATTCCTACCGTCATGAAACGGAGGGTATCCCCATTGCGGGCGCGTTTATCGGCAGACTTACTTCAAACAAGACGCTGAAAAGGTATGTCCTCAACATGACGGAGCTGCATATGCAGCCGAATATTTTGGCGGGCTGCAAGGCAAAGGTAAAGTCTACCAACAAGATGTTCGACAAGTCGGTTTCGCCTTGGGACTTGATACTGCTTTCGGAGTGCGACTGCCGGGGTAAGATTCCGTCCGGAGAATGCGGGACGGCGTTTCTGACGGAACGTCTCGGGATATACCGTGAGATGATGAAGCGTCCCCATGTGACGGGGCGGGACTTGATATGTGCGGGAATGCCGCCCGGCGCGAATTTTTCCGATACGCTCGCTTACGCCCATAAGCTCAGGCTGGCGGGAGTGGATAAGTCCTGCGCGCTTCGCATGACGCTTGCGTACGCGAGGAAAAAAGGGTTCATATAACAGCGGTATGGATGCAGCGCGGGTGCGGCTATGGTGGAATGGACAAATTTTTTGGAGTTTCCATTGATGAACTGCAAAATGCTTCACAGGAAGAATTTACGAATTTACTTCTTAATAGGGAAGTTACTGAATATGCTTTTGGCAGTTGCGGTGTCGCTAAAGGTAAAGGGTTCTCCGGTAATCCGATTATACTTAACATTTATGCTCCAAGGGGTACACAGATGATGTACGCCGAAACTTTTTCAGCGTTTGGTAATGGCTCTGGTAATTTTACGAAAAAGAAAAAATATGAAGAAACCACTTTTGAATTAAATTCAAGGGTGGTTATTTCATGCCGTTTTTCAGAAAGGGGTGATCCGTTTATCCCCCAACTATGGGTTATAGCAGCCCTCTTAATTATCACTCAAGAAGCAGGAATTAAACCGGCCCAAACAATCGCGAGAGGAAACAAGTTTAAAAGCCGCAGAAATCGCAGCAGACAAATCCGAAACCGTTCTTGCTTTCAGTTTGCGGAGAATAGCTTTTATTTTAGACCACATCTTCTCAATAGGATTAAAATCGAGACTGTACGATTGATTTTCAGTTCCTCAATTGCCTTTTGAACCGCTTTTGAATGATGTGTACGCATATTGTCCATAACAACAATATCATCTTCACGAAGCGTCGGTGCAAGCACATTTTTTAAGTAATCCACAAATTTTTCAGAGGTTGTTCCGCGTTTTCATCAAGTT
>JAMPIC010000014.1 GCA_023663025.1 Prevotella sp. | reverse complement strand
TTCAATTCACCCCTTTGCGGAGCTCTTGAACGATATGCGCCTGCGGGCGCGGGGAAGGGATTTCGCCCTCTGCGGAGGGCGACCAAAGGGCTCTGCCCTTTGGAAACTCGCAGCCTTGAAAGGCTGGCGAACTTTTTAGTCGCGGCTTCGCCGCCAAATACACTTTACTTGTTCTGTAAATTACAATTTACATTCTCCAAATACACAAAATCCAATACCCCGCAAACACCGCCATAATAGAAGAACCGCCCCCTATGCAGACTCGGGAACGGCTTTCTAAATGGAGCTATCTATCGGATTTGAACCGACGACCTCATCCTTACCAAGGATGTGCTCTACCAACTGAGCTAAGATAGCGTATTGCAGTAATTATTATATCCCATATTTCGCGTTTTGTCAATAGTTTTTTTCAAAAAAATTTTTTTGTGAATAAAACTTTATTAAATTTCCAATAATCAGATATGAAATATGAAATTTTTTCCAAAAAGGACGGCGTACAATTATGAAAAAAATCACTGGAAAGACCGCTGAACTCGCTATGCTTATCGGATTGGCGTTTTCGGTTTTCTGTGCGGGTTTCTGCGGCTTTGCCGAAAATTACCGCAGCGTCACGGATACTGTGTTCAGACTCCATATCCTTGCAAATTCGGATTCGGAGGAGGATCAGGCGGTTAAGCTGAAAGTCCGCGACGCCCTGCTTGAAGAAAACTGCGGAATTTTTGCGGACTGTTCTTCCGCCGAAGAAGCCGCCGCCGCTGCGGAACTGCATATGGACGAGCTGAAATTGACCGCCGAAAGAATTCTTGCTGAAAACGGCGCGGACTACGGCGCGGAATGCACCGTGGAAAAAATACGGTTCGACGACCGCGTTTACGGCGGAATGACCATGCCTGCCGGAGAATATCTGGCACTTCGGGTAACGCTCGGAAAGTCCGACGGAAAAAACTGGTGGTGTGTAATGTTTCCCCCTCTGTGCCTGCCTGCGGTCTCGGAAGACGCCGCGGCTGAAACTTTCTCCGCAGAAGAGCTGGAGCTGCTCGAAAACCATGAGTGCTATGAATGCAGATTTTATTTTCTTGAACTTCTGGAAAAGCTCGGAAACAAAATCTGCCAATAAAATTTACTGAAAATTTAAAAAGTTTTTACTTGCGTATTTCAGCTGCCTTCCAATTATCGGATAAAGTCGGCAATAATAATAAAATTATTATAATTCACTAAAAAAATAAAGAATTTTTTGTGTACTAATTTTCTGAAATGTACTTGTGAAAAACCAAAATATATGGTATAATTTCAATGTATTCAGACGCGTCTGTTTGAAGACGTCTGAACTCAGAACTGATAATTGGAGGTATTCACAATGGATGGAACCGGTTTTCTCAAAACGGTAAGAGTCGGAGGCTTTGATAAAAAGGACGTTCTTGCTTATGTCGATGAACTGAACTCGAAAATTTACGCTCTCGAAGCCGAACTGGACGAAAAGAAAGCTCTTCTCGAAAGCTCCGGCGGAGGCGGGGAAAGCAGCGAAAAGTATGAGGAGCTTCTCGCGGCGGATAAGTCCAAGATCACCGAACTCCAGACAAGCAACGATTCACTCAAGCTCCAGATGAAATCCATGGAAGACGAGCTTGCCGAAAAAGACAGGGAAATAGAGGAATTCAAGGCGCAGATCACCGAGCTGGAGGATCAGCTCCAGGAAGCAAAGAACAAGGCTGCTTCGGCTCCTGCGGCAGGCGGAGAAAGCAGTGCGCTCGACCTGAGCAACGTATTCATCGAGGCTCAGAAAACCGCCAATACCATTGTTACACAGGCTAAGGAAAACGCCCGCAAGATGGACGAGGACGCAAAGAAACTCGCCAATCAGGTGGTGGACGACGCCAATGGAAAGGCGTCCACTATAGTGAAGAACGCCGACGAAAAAGCTTCGAGAATACTCTCCGACGCGGAGGACAGAAGCTCCGAAATGCGCGCCGCAGCCGATAAGATCAGAAAAGACGTTGAGGAAGAAATCTCCGAGATCGACGAGAATATCATCAAGCTTAAGGAAGTCCTTGAAATGTTCTCCGATGAAAGTCTTGCAAGACTTAAGGACGCCAAAGAGCAGATCGACAACGCTCAGAACGCGCTTAAAAAGGGAAAAGCTCCCGCAGCGGTCAAGCCTGCTCCGGCACCCGCACCCAAGGCAGCAGCGCCTGCTCCCGCACCCAATCCCGCTCCGGTTCGGGAAGCCGAGCCTGTTCCCGTTCAGGAACCTGCTCCCAAGCCTTCTAAGCCTGCAAAACCCGCTTTTACGGGCTTTGACATGAGCGAGCTTGAAAGTCTCACAAAAGCTGCCGAAGCCGAGGCTGAAGCGGAAGCCGATCTCAATGCCGACAGCATTTCGCTTTCGGATATGTAATACTTATGGCTGAAATTTATGATATAAACGTCTCCGAGCTGCGGAGCTTCTGCCCGAAGCTCCGCGCGGGGGACAAGGTTTTGCTGTCGGGATACATATATACCGCCCGCGACGCGGCTCACAAGCGGTTCGACGCTTTGCTGGACAGCGGCGGAGAGCTTCCCGTCAGTATCTCGGACGCTGTGATATATTATGCGGGACCTACCCCCGCTCCGGAGGGAAAACCTATCGGTTCATGCGGTCCAACCACGTCAGGCAGAATGGACAGGTTTGCTCTGCGGCTTCTCGATCTGGGTCTTTGCGGCATGATCGGAAAAGGTGAACGAAACAAGGAAGTGCGCGAAGCGATCGTTCGCAACGGCGCGGTGTATTTCTGCGCAATAGGCGGAGCGGGCGCGCTTGCGGCAAGCTGCGTAAAAAGCTGCGAGGTAGTCGCCTTTGACGATCTCGGCTGCGAATCGGTAAAAAAACTGTTGGTGGAAAAATTCCCTGTAACAGTTGCGGACGATTGCCGCGGCGGTGACATTTTCAGCGAAGGTCGGACAAAATACGCTCGGTAAAACAAACTATACATTTTCAGTACATTTTGAGAGACAGATCATCCTGCAAAAATTGATGGTCTGTCTTTGTAATTTGGAAGAAATTTGCTTGTTAAAATTACCAAATATATTTGACAATCCTTGTTTTTATTCACAAAGAATACAAATTCTGTCGGAAATTTCTTAAATATCCTTGACAAGGGATATGAGAAAATGGTAAAATATGAACATAACCATACAGCGGGAGCCGCTGTCCGCAAACAGTAAACGCTTATGTCTCCGCGTTTGCGCCCTTTAGTTCAGATTGGTGGGAAGTCAATGAGCCGCGCAGGTTCGGAACTTAACAGGTCGGGTTTTTCTGAACTCGGTTCGCTTGACGATAACAAGCTCGTTGAAATCTCACGCAGCGGGATCGATCCCGCTCTCGGCAAACGCGCTGTTTCAACGCTCATTTCGCGTTATCTGCTGCTTGTCCGTAAAAGGGCTTACGGTTATGCGAGGGATTACGCTGAACCGGAAGATCTCGCTCAGGAGGGTTTTCTTTCGTTCCTGAACGCGGTTAATTCCTTCGACCCGAGCAGAGGGGCAAAATTTTCGTCTTTTGCGGACGCGTGTGTAACAAACGGTATTAAATCCGCAGCTGTAAGGCTGGAAAAAAACGCGGGCGAACGTCTTTCGGAGGTTCGCGGAGAAAATGCGGAGGATAGCTCGTCCCCCGAAAATATATGGTTTGAAAAGGAGAAAATGCTTGACATTTACGATGAGATAGAAGCTCTCCTTTCCAAACATGAGTGGAGTGTTTTCAAACTTTATTTGGGAGGTTTGTCCTATAGGGAAATTTCCGAAAGATTGGATATTCCCGTTAAATCTGTAAATAATGCTGTTTTTCGGGTGAGAAAAAAGCTCAGGGTATTGTTTTCCCCCGACAATACGGACATTTGATATATGGCCGGGTAGCTTAAGTCAAGAGCGTTGTTTTTTATGCAAAGGTGGCGGTTCAAGTCCGTTCTCGGGTCTAATTTTTTTTAAGCGAGGGAAAGCAAAATGTACGAAGACAAAACACTGGTTTGCAAGGAATGCGGAAACGAATTCACCTTTACAGCCGGCGAGCAGGAATTCTATGCTGAAAAAGGCTTTGTAAACGAGCCTCAGAGATGCAAGAGCTGCCGCGACGCGAGAAAAAACAGCGCCAAGGCTGAAAGGGAAATGTTTGAAGCGACCTGCGCGTCATGCGGCGGCGCAGCGAGAGTTCCTTTCAAACCGAGAGAGGATCGTCCTGTTTATTGCAGCGACTGTTTCGCAAGGATGAGAGAAGTATAATCTCTCGTCAACTCGTCTGATTTTCCTGAGTGTGTGACTGCGGATGTGCGCTTGCGCCGTTCCTTTCCGCTCTTTTTTCGGAATGTCGGTCTAAGCGGAATTTACGGTTTACCCGTAAGTTCCGCTTTTGGTTTTGCAGGAAACGCGGATATATCCATAAATTTACAGTACAAAACGAGCGGAACCGAATTTGTTCGATTCCGCTGTTTTAAATTACGGTTTCGTTTTCGCTGCCTCAAGGAAAAAATAGTATATCGGCGCGATCGACCTGAAATCCGCGGCAAGCTTTTTTGTCAGCCTGTCGCTGAACAGAAGCTTGAAATCCTTGCTTTCGCAGGATACCCCGATGTTCTTTCGGTTAAGCCAATCCTGCTTTTCCTCGCTTTGCTCAGGGTATCGGTTACGCTTGTAAATATCTCCGTAAAGCGTAAAGACGACCTGACTTTTGTAAGCTTCAAGCGCTTTTTTGAAGCTTTTGCTATTTTCGAGAATAAGCCTCCTGTAGTTTTCGATAACGTAAGGCGGTGCACTGTAAAATCCGCAGCCGTAATCAAAGCCGTCCGGGGAAATGCTGAAATAAAATCCCAAAACCGGCGCACCCTCTTCACGCGGACGTGCAAAGGTATACCAGACATAATCACGGAATATGGACTTTCCGCGCGCATAACGCGCGTCGCGGTACAGCCGGGATATTTTTTTCGGATTGCAGATTATGGCGTCGTCTATCTCCCCCATTGTTCCCGCAAGACCGTTCACTACCTCGGCAAACGGTTCGATCACCAGCTTTTGGTAATCCTCTTTATGAGCGTTGAACCAGACTTTGCTGTCGTTCATATAGTTCTCAAAAATAAAATCAAGAGATTGGGCTGAAAACGGCATTTTTTTGCTCCTTAAATAATTTCCAGAATATGCCGCACCGTTTCCTCCGCCTTTTCATAGGCAAAATTGTCGGTATATCTCCGGGCGGCTTCCGTTTCCCTGCTCACTTCCGCGCTGTAGAAGCGGTCGGCGAGGCTGTTGAGTATGTTCGCGGCAGTATGGGAATCCAAATCGTCTAACGCGCTGAGCGTATCTTCAAGGGCGGCTCTCAGATCGTCCGCGCCGATGGGAAGCTTGCTTGCACTGTCGGTCTCATCGGTTTCCACAAGAGGCTTGATATTTGACGCGATCTCCGAGAAACGCGCTATCAGCGCGGGCGTATCCTCGGCTATCCGCTTGTAGTCCTCGGATTTTCCCGCCTGTTCGAGAGCCTTTGCCATCTCGGAAAGACCCGCCGCGCCTATTGCAAGCGAGGAACTTTTCAGTCCGTGAACTTCCGTGGTGTAGTTCTTGTAGTCTCTGCTCTGAGCGTATGTTTCTATGCGCAGTATGCTTTCGTCGGCGGTTTCCATAAAGGTTTTAAGTATTGCCAGATACGCGTCGACGTTTCCTCCGCATAAGGTAAGTCCCGCTCTCACGTCCACATTGGGGATAACGATATCGTCCTCGGGTTCCGTGTTTTCCGTGGAAGAAATTTCCTCTCCGAATTCCGAACCGTCGCCGAAAATATCGTGGGTTTCCGCCGCTTTTTTCCCGTCAGCCTCAACATAGGTCAGCATCTGATCGGGCAGCCACGTTTCCAGTATCTTTTCAAGAAGTGAAATTTGTATCGGTTTGGAAATAAAGTCGTTGAAACCCGATTCGAGAAACATTTCCTTAGCTCCGCTGACAGCGTTTGCGGTAAGCGCGATTATCGGAAGCTCCTTGCTGTAAGCGTCCCCGCGTGAGCGGATCATTTTAGTGGTATCCACGCCGTCCAGTTCGGGCATCATATGATCCATGAACACCAGATCGTAGTACGCGGAATTTATCATCTCGATCGCCCTTGCGCCGCTGTCGGCAAGATCGGCTTTTATGCCGTAGGTCGTCAGCAGACGCGCCGTAACGTTAAGGTTGACCTTGTTGTCGTCCACCACCAGAACGTGAGCTTCCGGCGCGTAGACCGTGAGCTTTTTCTCATCGGGAGCGGAATTTCTTGCCGCCGCTTTGGGGATAGGCGACGGGTCGGATATCTTCTGCACAAGCACCACGGTAAATACCGAACCTTTGCCGTATTCGCTCTCAACCGTGATATTGCCGTCCATTTTTTCCGCCAGCGTTTTGGAAATGGGAAGTCCCAGTCCCGAGCCCTCTATCATGCGGTTTTTGCGGGTGTCCACCTGCTGAAAATTCTCAAACAGTCTTGGGATATCCTCTTTCTTTATGCCCATGCCGGAATCCGCGACCTTGAACATCAGTGAAACGCTGTCCCCGACGCGGCTCAGCTCTTTTACCGAAAGGCTTATCCAACCCTCGGAGGTAAATTTCACGGCGTTTCCCAATAGATTTATAAGTATCTGCTTGAGTCTGACCTCGTCGCCGTACATTTTCCGCGGGATATGTCTGTCCACGTCGATCTTGAAATCCAGCTCTTTCTTTTTGTCAAGCTGAACGTAGATTATGCTTATAACGTCGTTGAGCATATCCGCCGTATCATACACCGACGGAACAAGCTCCAGCTTTCCCGCCTCGATTTTGGATATGTCAAGAATATCGTTGATGATGGAAATAAGGTTTTTCGCCGCCGTCTTGATATCGGCGGCATAGCAGTAGTTCTTCTCTTTCAGGCACAGCTCCGCAAAGCCGGTGATAGCGTTCATGGGCGTACGTATCTCATGGGACATATTCGCAAGAAAATCGCTTTTGGCAGTGTTTGCCATATCCGCTCTGCGGCTCATGTCTATAAGCTCGTCGATGTGCTTTTTCGTATCGGTAACGTCTATTACGAGGACGGAATAACCGTCCGGATTGTCGTCGCCGTCGGTGAGACGGGTTATATGCTTTTCGTAGTATTTTCCGTTCAGCTCAAATTCGGAGTTGCCCTCGCTGTCGGAGGCGGAGATAAGGTTCAGGGCGAACTCGGCGGTCTTTTTCCTGCTGCTGTCCGAAAGCGCGGGGAAAATATGTCTTGCCGCAGGATTGGAGTCAACAATGTTCAGTTTGTTGTCGGTAACGATAAGCGCGTCGTTCATATTTTCGATAACGATATCGCGGGCGGTTTTTACCATATCGTACTTACCGCCGCGGTACGCCGCCGAGGTGACTGCCGCGCAGCATACGCACATAGAGAGCGACGAGGGATTGAAGTCGCCGAAAACGCGGAAATAGTACAGAACCATCGCCGCAGTGGGCAGAAGCACAGTGAGGAAAGACATTCTTACTCTCGAAGAACCGTTACCGTCTCCGCGCTTTACAAAAGCCGCCGCCGCTATGATGATCGTTTTAAGCGACATGGAAACCAAAAGCGCGTAAAAACCGATGTTATAGTCCACGTTAGCGGTCGTTACTCCGTCCTGTTGCACAACCTCCACGCTGTTGAAATACAGATGGAACGCTCTGTCGGTCGCGACGGCGAATATGCCGAACAGATCCGCTGTCAGCAGCAATACGCTTACCGCCCGCGGCATTTTTATCCTGCGGTTTTCGCAGGCGAACCAGTACAGCAGATACATAGCCAGCGCCGAACCCATTATGTCGAAAGGCTTTATGGCGATAGCCTCCTCGGAGCTTTTCGCAAACAGCAGCATTGTGTAGGAAAAGCAGTTCAGGAACGCGGAAGCAAGCGCCGCGGTAAGTACGGAATACGCGCCGGATTTTTTCGACGATACTATATAAACTATATATACGAACATCATCGCCGCGCAGGCTATCTGCACAGTAAGAAGAATATTCTTTGCCATACGAATGCAGAACCGCCGTCCGACGGTCTGTCCGCCTCCCTGTCCCTGAATTCCGCCTTTTGCGGCGGTAAAGAAAGTCCGTCCGACGGGATCAGACGGTCTGTTCTTTTGTCAGTAAGCATTCCTCTATCTTATCGCTGATGCTGACGAAAATATCCGTCAGCTCGGGGTCGAAGAACACTTCCCTGTCTTTGATTATAATTTCCATCGCCTTTTCATGGCTGTAAGCGTCTTTATAGGAGCGTTTCGACGTGAGCGCGTCGTAAACGTCCGCTATCGAAAGTATTCTTGCGCACAGCGGGATATCCTCTCCGCTTATGCCCGTGGGATAGCCGGTGCCGTTCCATCTTTCGTGGTGGTACATAGCCATGTCCCTTGCAACGTGGAGGAAAGCCGTATCCGCGTTTTCGGTTATATCCATGGTGTCGCATATTCTTCCGATGGCGTCTGCGCCCATCTGGGAGTGATGGTACACGCCCTCCACCGAGCTGAAGATGTTTTGGAACGTATCGCCGCCTATTCTGGCGTGAGTTTTCATGTGCTCGAATTCCTCCTTGTCGAGGGAGGATTCTTTTCTCAGCACGCTGTCGCTTATGCCTATCTTTCCGATATCGTGCAGAGGGGCGGCTCTCACCAGGCTGCGTATGTAGCGCGGGGTAAGGATATCCTTGTATTTGTCGTGCTTTGCAAGCTCCTCCACGAAAACGGAAAAATACCTTGTGGTATTTTTGATATGTCCTCCCGTGGTACCGTCGCGGGACTCCACAAGCTCCGCGAAGCAGGTGGACATAACGTCCTGAAGCCGTTCTATCACGGCTGTTTTCTCGTCCACCATATATTCCAGCTTATGGCGGTATTCGTTAAGCTCGATCTGGGTCTCTATGCGGCTGAGCATTATTTCCGTCACGAAAGGCTTTCTTATGAAATCCACCGCGCCCAGCGTAAGGCACTTCATTTCCATAGCGGAATCGGCGTCCGACGTAAGGATTATCACCGGTATCTTTTCCGTAGCGGGACTGCCTTTAAGGTGAGTCAGAACCGTACAGCCGTCCATTTCCGGCATATTTATATCCAATAGTATCAGATCCGGTTCGGCTTTTGTAAGGAATTTCAGAGCCTGCGCTCCGGAAATTGCCAGCGTCAGCCGATACCTGTCCCCCAGGAGCTGTTCGGCGTATTTAAGATTTGCGGGAACGTCGTCCACCACAAGAATATGTTTTTTTACTGCATCGGACATATCTGTCGGTATCCTTTCATCCTTTCAATTACATCGGAGCGGCGCAGATGGCGCCGTCCTCTTCAAGTCTTATCTTGGTGCGGACGTACTCCGTGTCCGCCTTGAACACGGCGTCGTTGATGATTATCTTAACGCCCGGGTATATATAACCGCGGCAGCTCACTGTAAGGTACTGTCTGCTGGCGAGGGTTATGTTTATTTCGTCCACCCGTTTTTTCAGATTGTTTATCTCCACTCCGAGGAGTATTTTCTGACGGCAGGCGTTGCCGAGTATTTTTTCCTTGTCCTCGGGCAGGCTGCGCAGTTCTTTTTTCTTTTCGTTGAGGAAATTTATTATCAGCGTCACATCGCTGACGGTTTTCTGGTTCTTTTCGATTTCGTTCAGCAGGGAGTTCCTTTCCTCCGCCAACAGGGCGTTGTCGCCGATGGTCAGCATTGTGGGGGTGTAATTTTTCGTGCCTATATTGGGGACTTCAGTGCTGCTGAGACTGGTGTACTTGCCGCCCATAAGACCGCCCGTGTTGCCTTTCACGCTGAGCTCGCCGCAGTAAACGTCGCATATAACGAAATTGGAGGAAGTGAGCGTACCGTCGCACCTGATATCGGAGCGTTCGCAGAAGTTTATCGTCACCGAGCCGTGGGCGACCACCTTGGAATTTATGCATCCCTTTTTGATGATGACGTCGCCGTCGGCTTCGAGGGAAGCTCCGTTTACGTTTCCCGCGACGATTATGTTTGCATTGGAGGATATCTTAAAGCCCTCCATGACTTCGCCCTTGACCACAACGTCGCCCACGAAGCTGATGTTTCCCACGGAAGCGTCCACATCTCCGGCGATGGTCACCACGTTGTCGATGGAGAAAGCGTTGTTCTTGAAATTGATGTTTCCGTCAATGGAAGCCAGTATCTGAGTTCCGTCCTCGGTAAGCTCTGTATTTGTGCCTATCGAGTAGGAAGCTTTTTTGCCGATTATCTGCCTGAGCACCTTTCCGCGCACGTCCATGCCCGGTTCGCCCTCCGTGGGGTGAGTGATATCCGCAATGATATCGCCCTTATGAACGGTTCTCACCAGACCCAGATTTTTATAGTCCACGAAGCCGTGTTCGTCCTCAACCGGAGCTATCTCCACTTTCTTGGCGTAACGGTAGGTGATCGTACCGTCAACGCCGTTTATCGGCTGCTTGGCGGTTGCGATGAGAGTACGGTCGCCGTAAAGCTTATTGTCAGCGATCCTCTTAACAGCGTCCTCATTTATACCATATGTAACGTTTGATTCGTCAAGCTTGCGCATTATCATACCGGCGGTGACTTCCGCGCCTCCGTTTACGGGAGGGGTCACAGTAACATAAGCTTCGGTTCCGTTAGGTATTATCGCAACGGAAACCTGGCTGTCAACCGGAAGTTTCGGCATATTGATTTCAGGCATAGCATCGCCCTCCGTTTCTTTGTTCCTTACATTGCTTACATAAATGCGGCGTTCGGATTAAATACCCGGGCACATTTTTACATATACATTATACATCATTTTCTCAAAAATTACAATAGCTGTTTGGCATTCAATTCAAATTTAATGCATTTTTAACAATTTAACTGTATTTTATTTCAAATATGCGGAGGCAAATTTGGTAATATTAAACAAAAAGGTTTCCCGCACATCTTTATGACGTGCCAAAGCCGCGCAAACGGTTCGTCTCTTGTTGAATTAAATGTAAATTTGTCCGCGGACTTCTTGCAATGACGGGAAAAATGTGCTATACTGATACGGTGGACATACGTTCAACTTTTCATCAAGAAAGGATAGTTCAAATGGGAAAGGCTTTGATAATAGGCTGCGGCGGCGTCGCCTCCGTGGTTATACACAAGTGCTGTCAGAACTCGGAGGTCTTTGAGGAGATTATGATAGCCTCCCGCACAAAATCAAAATGCGACGCTCTGGCGGAAAAGCTTCGGGGCGGCACAAAGACAAAAATTTCCACAGCAAAAGTAGACGCGGACAGCGTGAGCGAACTTACCGCTCTTATGAGGGATTTCAAGCCCGAAATATGCATAAACGTTGCTCTGCCCTATCAGGATCTGACCGTTATGGACGCGTGTCTCGAATGCGGCGTACACTACATGGATACCGCAAACTACGAACCCAAGGACACCGCCAAATTTGAGTACAAATGGCAGTGGGCGTACCGTGAGAAATTCGAGAAAGCGGGACTTACCGCGCTCCTCGGCAGCGGCTTCGACCCGGGCGTTACGGGGGTTTTCTGCGCCTACGCGCAAAAGCACTACTTCGACGAGATAAACTATATCGACATTCTTGACTGCAACGCGGGCGACCACGGCTATCCGTTCGCAACCAATTTCAATCCCGAGATCAATATCCGCGAGGTGTCCGCAAAGGGCAGCTATATCGAGGACGGCAATTGGGTGGAAACCGAACCTATGGAGATAAAGCGCGTGTACGATTTCCCCGAAATAGGCGAAAAGGATATGTACCTGCTCCACCACGAGGAACTGGAATCGCTGGCTCTGAACATAAAGGGAATCAAGCGCATACGCTTTTTCATGACCTTCGGTCAAAGCTACCTTACGCATTTGAAATGCCTTGAAAACGTGGGTATGACCTCCATCGAGCCTATCGACTTCGAGGGGAAGAAGATAGTTCCGCTCCAGTTCCTGAAAGCGGTGCTGCCCGATCCCGCCTCGCTGGGTCCGCGCACAAAGGGCAAAACCAACATCGGTTGCATAATGCAGGGCGTTAAGGACGGCAAGCCCGTCAGGTACTATGTTTACAACGTCTGCGACCACGAGGAATGCTACAGGGAAGTGGGTTCTCAGGCTGTGTCATATACAACGGGCGTGCCCGCTATGATAGGAGCAATGATGATACTCACGGGTAATTGGAAAAAAGCGGGAGTATGGAACATCGAGGAATTCGATCCCGATCCGTTTATGGAGGCTCTCAATAAGTGGGGACTTCCTTGGAAAGAGAGCTTCGATCCGAAGCTTGTGGATTAAAGATAATTTAAGGGAGAGGATAAAACCTCTCCCGAATTTATCATTGCGCGCATATCGGCGTTAACGGTCGCCGGAAACGCCGCACCCGCGCTTAAAAATATTTATGAAAATTTTACCTAAACTATTGACGTGCGGACGGAAAAATGTTAAAATAAGAAAAAATGTTCGATTTTGCGGAGGTACAACATGGCAGAAAAGAAAAAAGCCGAAAAAAAAGAAGCGGTCGTCAAGCTCACAAGCGCGGACGAAAAGAAAAAGGCTCTCGAAGCGGCGATAGCACACATCGAAAAGCAGTACGGCAAGGGCGCGGTAATGAAGCTGGGTCAGGCTGCCGACTTTAACGTGGACGCGATACCCACAGGCTCCATGACCTTGGATATGGCTCTCGGAATAGGCGGCGTTCCCCGCGGCAGAATTGTGGAGGTGTACGGTCCGGAAAGCTCAGGCAAGACCACCGTCGCGCTTCAGATCGTCGCCGAGGCTCAGAAAACGGGCGGCGAAGTGGCGTTCATAGACGTGGAGCACGCTCTCGACCCCGTTTACGCCAAAGCTTTGGGCGTGGACATAGACAATATGCTGGTCTCTCAGCCGGACAGCGGCGAGCAGGCTCTGGAAATAGCCGAGGCTTTGGTTCGCTCCGGCGCGCTGGACGTTATCGTTCTGGACTCGGTGGCGGCTATGGTCACAAAAGCCGAGATCGACGGCGAAATGGGCGACGCTCATGTGGGACAGCTTGCCCGTCTTATGTCCCAGGCTATGAGAAAGCTTACGTCGGTAATTTCCAAATCCAATTGCGTGGCTATTTTTATCAATCAGGTGCGCGAGAAGATCGGCGTTATCTACGGAAATCCCGAGACGACGCCCGGCGGTCGGGCTTTGAAATTCTACAGCTCGGTGCGTATCGAGGTCCGCAAGGGCGAGGCTATCAAAAACGGCTCGGAAGTAATCGGCAGCCGCACAAAGTGCAAGGTGGTCAAGAACAAGGTCTCGCCGCCGTTTAAGGAGTGCGAGTTCGACCTTTACTTCGGCAAGGGAATTTCCCGCGAGGGCGAGGTGGTAGACCTTGCCGTAGACCTTAACATCATCAACAAGAGCGGCGCATGGTTCTCCTACGAGGGCAACAAGATAGGTCAGGGACGCGAAAACACCAAGGATTGGCTGAAAAACAATCCCGAGGCGATGAAAGAGATCGAGGCTAAGATAAAGGAAAAATCAAGCGAGATAGTCTTTACTTCCAAAAAGAGCAAGAAAGCCGCAGCTCTCGAAGAAGCGGCAGCCGCAGCCGCGGGAGAGACCGCTCCGGAAACGGAAGCCTCCGAAGCGGCGGAAGCAGCCGGAAAGCCGCCGGTCAACGTTATCATCGACGCGGACGACGACTTCGAGGAGTTCACTCCGGTTAAATGATTATGAAAATTACGGAAATTTCTCCCTATAAGGGCAACACGGTGTGCGTGGTTTTCGACGACCGCTCAAGGCTGTACATACACGAAAATATCCTTGCGGAGTACAATTTGAAAGAGGGAATGAACGTCCCCGCCGAAGCCGCGGAGGAAATATCCGCCGCAAACGACCTCCGCAGGGCGCGGGAGCGTGCTCTCTACCTGCTGGACGGCAGGGACTACAGCTTTGCGGAGCTTTATGAAAAGCTGGAAAAAAATTACTCAGAGGAGATATGTTTGGAGGTCTGCAAGTACCTTGCGGGAATTGGGCTGATAGACGACAGGCGTTACGCCGCCGCCCGCGCACGCGAGCTTTTCGAGGTGAAACGGGTGGGAATGTTCAAGGCGAAGCAGGAACTTAAACGCCGGGGACTTTCCGACAGCGTTATCGAAGAAGCGGTGGAGCCTTACGCCGACGAGGAGGAAAGTTTCTCCAGATTGGAGGAGCTTGTGGAGCGGAAGTACGAGCGTTACCTCACCGACGAAAAGGGCGTGAAAAAGGTGAAGAACGCGCTGATAAGGCAGGGTTACGGCTACTCGGAAATAAACGCGGTTCTCGATCTGTACGACTTGGATTTTGAGGAGTAACAGAGCGTTCGCAAAATTATTAAGGGTAAGGAAAATTATTCTAAAAATGTTGACAAAACACAAAGTCCGATACCGTTTTTCAGACAGTATCGGACTTTGTGTTTGAAATTTAATATTTTGTGAGTTTGTCAATTTCGGCACTGAAGCATTTTTCGGATTTTTTTAAATTATGTAGGTTTGTCAATGAAGCGTTACAAAGGTTTTAGAAAAGTTTGCCGAAAGTTTAAAAAAACATAACATAAAACTTAACTGTAACACTGGTTTGGCTTTTCCGCTGCTCTTTTTTACTTTTGTTACGGTTCTATTGTAATCCTGCAAATGAATAAACATCAAAATAAATAACAAACATTGAAATATATCAAAATTTATGTTATAATTTATATGGATTAACAACAGCACACCGATATACCATTAGAATAAAATCAAGGAGGTATCCCCATGCCATTTACAATAGTCCGGCAGGACATAACAAAAATGCAGACCGATGCAATAGTCAACGCCGCCAATAACCAGCTGCGTAAGGGAGGCGGTGTTTGCGGAGCAATTTTCAAAGCCGCAGGCTATACCAAACTGCGGGAAGAATGTAATAAAGCTGCGCCGGTAAAAACAGGCGGCGCGGCAATTACGCCCGGTTTCGCTCTTCCCGCAAAATATGTTATACACGCTGTCGGTCCCGTGTATCAGCAAAATAACGCCGAGGAATGCGAAAAACTGCTCCGTTCGGCTTATACTGAATCACTCAATTTGGCGTTGAAAAACGGGTGCGAAAGTATTGCCTTTCCGCTGATTTCAAGCGGTATTTACGGATACCCAAAGGACGAGGCTTTGCGGGTGGCAGTTTCCGCAATAAAGGATTTTCTCGCCGAAAACGATATGGACGTGTACCTTGTGATTTTCGACCGCGTCTCATTTGCAGTAAGCGAAAAGCTGTTGGGCGCGGTGGAAAGCTACATAGACGAAAACTATGTTGACGAGAATTTTATCAGCCGCCGGGAAATGGCTGCCGTTTACTGCGAAGAAGTACAAAACTTCGATTTAAAACCGTTGCCGGAGGATTTTATTGAGAAACTGGACGAGCCGTTCAACACAACTTTGCTGAAGCTTATTGACGCTAAGGGAAAAACCGATACCGAGGTCTATAAACGCGCAAATATCGACCGAAAGCTGTTCTCGAAAATCCGCACGGGCAAGGGCTATATGCCGAGTAAGCGAACTATTTTGGCGCTTGCCGTTGCGCTTGAGCTGACTTTGGATGAAACCGACGACCTGCTTAAACGGGCGGGTTACGCCTTGTCCCACAGCCAAAAGTTTGACGTTATCGTAGAATTTTTTATCGTAAACGGAAAGTACGATATTTTTGAAATTAACGAGGTTCTGTTTAAATACGACCAGCCGCTTTTGGGTGCGGGTGCGTAATTTAATTTTAATGTCGCTTTGAAAGCGACCAAAAATAAGTCCTCCCGATGTAAAATATAATTACAATAAAAAACGGGAGGTCATTTTTATGAAAAAGAATTTAACCGAGCTTGTATTTATTCTCGACAAAAGCGGTTCTATGAGCGGTCTTGAAAGGGACACTATCGGCGGTTACAATTCAATGCTGGAAAAACAGCGTTTGGAGGACGGAGAGTGCGTTATTACCACGGTGCTGTTTGACAATTATTACGAGCTGCTCCACGACAGAATTGATATTCGCGCGGTCAAGCCGATTACCGCAGAGGAATATTTTGCAGGCGGCACAACGGCTTTGCTGGACGCGATTGGCAAAACCGTCAAAAAAATTGAAACCGCGCAGAAAAATACCGCCGAGGAATACCGCGCTGAAAAAGTTATGTTCGTCATAATCACGGACGGCGAGGAAAACGCCAGCAGACGTTATTCCGCGCCGCAGGTCAAAGAGATGATACAGCGGCAAAAGGAAAATCACGGCTGGGAATTTATCTTTTTGGGCGCGAATATCGACGCCGTTGAAACAGCGGGGCGTTTCGGCATTGACGCGGACAGAGCCGTAGACTACGTCCCCGACAGCGAAGGGACGGAGTTGAATTACTGTATGATGAGCGAAACGGTATCCGCTTTTCGCAGGAAAAACACCGTTCCGTCCGAATGTTTGGATAAAATCAGAACCGATATGAAAAAACGGGGCGGTCGGAGGTGATTGGTAAAATATAGTCCGACGTCAGAAGAACACAATAAAAAGCAGGCTCTTGTTGACTTGAGCCTGCTTTTGTAATTCGCTGTATTTACCTTTTAACATTATTTTTGTGAAAACTTCTGAACCGTCGTCACCCAAAATGCTAAGCCTTTACCCTTATTGGCAAACTTTGTCAGTAATGGCAAAACGCTCCCATGGGTAACAATACTGCTGTACCGTTACCTGCCTAATGGACGGCAGCTTATTTACTTAAAATTTATCAGCCGTTGCCCTTTGCCATGTTTGCAACCTCTGCGGCGAAGTCGTCGGCTTTCTTCTCGATACCCTCGCCTCTCTCGAAACGAACGTACTCGGAAACCGCGATCTTTCCGCCCAGCTCTTTGGCGGCAGCCTCAACATACTTCTGTACGGACATCTTATCGTCCTTTACGTAAGCCTGCTCGAGCAGACAGTTTTCGGTGTAGTACTTGCCTACCTTGCCTTCTACGATCTTTGCGCGAACCTGTTCGGGCTTGCTTGCCATTTTGGGGTCTTCAGCCATCTGGGTCATCATGATCTTCTTTTCTTCCTCGATGACCTCGGCGGGAACAGCCGCTCTGTCAAGATAAGCGGGGTTCATAGCGGCAACCTGCAATGCGCAGTTCTTGCCCACCTCGAACACCTTGTCCGCAGGAAGATCCGTGTCCAGCTTGACCATAACGCCTATGCTTCCTCCGCCGTGAACGTAGGGAACAAGAACGCCCTCCATTCTTACAAAGCGGCGGATAACCATATTTTCCCTGATCTTGATAAACAGATCCTGAAGAGATTCCTCAACGCTCTTGCTGCCGCCGCTGATTGCGGCTGCTTTCAGCGCGTCAAGGTCTGCGGGATTTTTCTCGATAACCGTCTTTGCAACGGCGTTTACGAACGCCTTGAACTCGTCGTTGTTGGCGGCGAAGTCCGTCTCGATGTTTACTTCGACAACCGCGCCGACGTTGCCCTCGACAACGGCGGTAACAATACCCTCGGCGGCTACTCTGCCGCTCTTCTTAGCCTGCGTTGCGAGACCCTTTTCACGCAGTATAACTATTGCCTTTTCGGTATCGCCGTCGGCTTCTTCAAGCGCTTTTTTGCAGTCCATCATGCCGACGCCCGTGGATTTCATCAGATCCTTGATCTCCTGTGGTGAAACCTTTGCCATTTTTAGTCCTCCTTATTGGAAATAAGATGCAAGAGGTAAGAAATAAGCAATTCTTTCTCTTACATCTTAATGTAAATCCTGTAAAATTCTTATTCGGCTGCTTCCGCTTCCTCCGCGGCAGCTTCCTTTTCCTCTGCGGCGGCTTCTTCCGCTTCGCCCTGTCTGCCCTCGATAACTGCGTCAGCCATTGCGCCCGCGATGAGCTTTACGGCGCGGATAGCGTCGTCGTTTCCGGGGATAACATAGTCAACGTCGTCGGGATCGCAGTTTGTGTCAACGATGGCGACTATGGGGATACCCAGCTTCTTAGCCTCGGCGACTGCGATCTTTTCCTTGCGGGGATCGACGATAAAGAGCGCTCCGGGGAGCTTCTTCATAGTCTTGATACCGCCCAGATATTTTTCCAGCTTTTCGATTTCGAGCTGGAGCTTAACAACTTCCTTTTTGGGGAGAAGATTGAACGTGCCGTCCTCCTCCATCTGGTGGAGCTGTTCCAGTCTCTTGATACGTCTCTGAATGGTCTTGAAGTTGGTCATCATACCGCCGAGCCATCTTGCGTTTACATAGTGAACGCCCGCGCGCAGAGCCTCTTCCTTGACGGAATCGCCCGCCTGCTTCTTAGTGCCCACGAAAAGAACCGTGTCGCCGTTCTCGGCAACGGACTTAACGAAGCTGTAAGCCTCGTCCAGCTTCTTGACGGTTTTCTGAAGGTCGATGATGTAGATGCCGTTTCTCTCCGTAAAGATGTACGGAGCCATTTTGGGGTTCCATCTTCTTGTCTGGTGACCGAAGTGTACGCCTGCTTCAAGAAGCTGTTTCATTGATACTACGCCCATTTGTAGTTCCTCCTAAAAAATAGTTTTCGGCGCGTCCCGAAAGAACGCGCATACCTCCGCGCGGCTTAGCTTGACGGCAGCTTATTTTCGGGTAAGCACCGACCGTCAAAAACACACGCGTGCGAATTTCGCCATGCGAATTGCTTTAATATTATACCATATTCGGGAAATAATTGCAAGAAAAACCTTTTGTGCTATTTTAACAAACTTTTCGTTTGAGAAAGCCTGCTTTTTGCCAGTTTTGCCTCATCGGCGGAAATGAGCACCGTGTCCACGCCGATTATCTCGATATCGCCGCAGTCTATCACAATATCGTCCTCCCTGCCGAGAAGTCCGAAAAACCGCGCTCTGCCGTAAACTATAAATGACTTTACCTCCGACGTACCCGTGTCGAACTCCAGATCGTCGATATAGCCCAGCCTTGCGCCGTTTTTTATGTTGATTATCTCCTTGTTCCTGAGCGCGGTCAAAGTACATTTCATAAGCATATCCCCTAACCTTTTTTATCAGAATATGCGGAAACGTGCTTGTACTATACTGCAAAATAACAGCCATGTCCGTAGGGACGGGGTTGCCGCGCCCACGGGACGGGAGACCCGTCCCCTACAAAATCTGCGCAAATATTAAGAGAACCGCTATAAATCAAACATAATCACGGCGCACAATTTCTAACCTCTATCCTCTAACCTCTAACTTCTACTTGTACATGGAAACGTGCTCGAAGCCGTCAAGGAGCTTGTCAATGTTCTTGAACGCGCAGACCGTTCCCCGCGCCACGCAGGACAAAGGATCGTCCGCGACGACGCACTTCACGCCCAGCTCCGAAGACATTAGCCTGTCCAGACCGTACAGCATCGCCCCGCCGCCCGTCAGGTACAGACCGTTGCGGTAAATGTCCCCCGCCAGCTCTGGAGGGGTTTTCTCCATAACGTCCTTGACGGCGGCGATTATTTCCCTCACGCTGTCGATTATCGCCTCGTAAACGTCGTAGTCCGTTATCTCTATCTTTTCGGGCAGACCCCGCACAAGATGCCGTCCCTTAACGGTTATTTTTCTGCTGCCGTCGGGAGAATATACGTTAGCCGCCGCCATTTTTGCGTTTTCCGCCGTCTTTTCGCCTATGAGTATCCTGTAGCGGCTGCTGACGTACTTCACTATCGCCTTGTCAAGCTTGTTGCCCGCAGTCTTTACCGAGGACTTAGCCACCACGCCGTTCATGGAGACCACCGCTATGTCGGCAGTGCCGCCGCCTATGTCCACCACCATATTTCCGTCCGCGTCGGAAATATCCACGCCCGCGCCCATTATCGCGGCGACAGGCTCTTCGATAAGATAGACCTGTCTCGCCCCCGCGATCTTTGCGGCTTCGATCACCGCGCGGCTCTCCACGTCGGTTATGGAGGAGGGTATGCACATTATGATATTGGGCATGAAAAGCTGTTTGCCCGTAACCTTTTCGATAAAGAACTCTATCATTTTTTCCGTCATCTTGTGATCGGAAATAACGCCGTCGCTGAGAGGTCTCACCACCGATATATAGTCGGGAACTCTGCCTATCATTCGGTGAGCCTCGTCGCCCACCGCGATAACCTCGTCAAGCTTCCTGTTGAACGCCACCACCGACGGCTCGTTCAGTACCACTCCCTTGCTGCCAACGGCGATCATTACGTTTGCCGTACCCAAATCGATCCCTATGTCCATAATCAAACCCATGCCCCCGCCGCTGACGCGCGGGCATTCTCCTTTCGCGTTTGTTTTTATTGATCCTGTCCTTTCAGCCTTGTCACAGCGCAGACGACGGCAGCGACCCGCTCCGCGCCCGCGTTTTTGAGTATCGCCGCACATTGGCTCAAAGTCGCGCCTGTGGTCATAACGTCGTCGCATAGCAGAACGCTTTTCCCCGACAGATTTTCGTTTCCGCCGTAAAACAGCGTTCCCACCCGCTCTTTGCGCTCCTTTTCCGTGTGGAGGTGCTGCTCGTCCTTTGTATCCCGCTTGAACAGGATATCCCGTCTCACCGGTATGCCCAGAGACCCGCTCAGGCTTTTGCCGAAAAGCTCCGCTTGGTTGTGTCCCCTTGCGGCGCGTTTCCTCCTGCCCATGGGAACGGGAACTATCATATCGGGGAGCGGCGTTCCCTCCGCTTTCATATGCTCCGCCGCCGAGACTGCGGAAACGTCCGCAAAATTCCGTTCGCCCTCGTGCTTGAAGCGGTACACCGCCTCCCGCACATTCGGCTCGTCGAAGAAGTAAGAGCCGTACACCGCGTCGAAAGCGAAGCTTTCCTTTCCGCAGCGGCATTTGTCTTTCCCGCATTTCCTGCATATGACTTCATTCGCGTCCGTGAGGGACTGCCCGCAAGCCTCGCAGCAAAGCTCGTTCCACATAATAAATTCCCCGCAGAACGGACACCTTGACGGGAACAGAACGTCCAGCGCGAACATTTTAAAACTTTCAGCCGTTATTTTCCCCATGTCCAAGCTCCTTTTCAAGCATATGCTTCAGGCAGGAATACCGCAGCGTTCTGCGGTTGTTGTTGACCATCGCTTCCACCGCCCGCCGCGAGCCTACTATTATGAGCAGCTTTTTCGCCCTTGTGACGGCGGTGTAGAGAAGATTGCGGTAGTAAAGCTTCTCGAAGCCGCCCAGCAGCGGGATTATCACCGCGTTGAACTCGCTGCCCTGACTTTTGTGCACCGATATCGCATATGCAAGCTCCAGCTGGTCGAGCATTTCATATGTATATTCGGCGACACGTCCGTCAAAATCAATGTATATCTTGCTCTCGGCTTTGACCGCTTTTATGATTATTCCAATATCGCCGTTAAAAATACCCGTACCCTTTTCCATTCCCTTAGTCCATTCGATGTCGTAGTTGTTCTTGACCTGCATCACCTTGTCATTGGGACGGAAATTATACAGTACCCCCTTTATCTCCGGCTTGTCCTTTTGAGGAGGATTCAGCGCGGTTTGCAGGACTTTGTTCATTTCCGTAACGCCCAGCGCGCCTTTCCGCGACGGGCAGAGCACCTGTATGTCCTCCGCGGGTGAGAAATCATACGCCGCGGGAAGTCTCTCCGTCGCAAGCTCCACCACCGTATCGGAGGCGGACTCATAGTCCAGCCGCTGCATGAAAAAGAAATCGCTGTCCGCGCGGGACATATCCGGCTGCTCGCCGTTCACGATCCTGTGGGCATTGGTGACGATACAGCTCTGCTGCGCCTGGCGGAAAATTTCCGTCAGCTTTACCATGGGCAGCTTTCCGCAGTCGATCATATCCTTCAGGATATTTCCCGCGCCCACCGAGGGCAGCTGGTCGCTGTCCCCCACCATTATCAGACGGCAGGACAGCTTCAACGCCCGCAGCAGAGCCTCGAACAGCAGCGTGTCCACCATGGACATCTCGTCCACTATCATCACGTCGCAGGATATGGGGTTGTTGTCGTCGTGCTTGAAGCGGGGCTTTCCGCCGCCGTCGAACATCACTTCAAGCATACGGTGTATTGTCTTTGCTTCGTAGCCGGTAAGGTCGGATATCCGCTTCGCCGCCTTTCCCGTGGGAGCGGCTATCATGACCCGCAGTCCCCTTTGCTCGTACAGGGAAATAATGGCTTTCAGCGCGGTGGTCTTGCCCGTTCCGGGACCTCCCGTCAGTATCATAAAGCCTTGGGACAGCGCAAGGGAAATCGCTTTCCGCTGCTGCTCCGCGTAGGTGATGTCCTTGGTTTTCTCCTCGATATCTATAAGCTTCTTGTAGTCCACGCCGGTATCTTTCAGGCAGCCGCTCATTACCGCCAGCCGTCCCGTGATATACTGCTCCGCGTTAAAGTAGTCGCTGAGATAGACGAACTCCCTGCCGTCCTTGTCGTACCGCACGAAGTCACCCTCCGCGCAGCGGCTCTCGACGCATTTCCCGAACAGCTCGCCGTCTATTCCGAGGAGCTTCAGAGCGGTGTTTTTCAGTCTGTCGGCGGGCAGACAGGTGTGCCCCGAAAAGGTGTTGTTCATAAGAATATAGGTAATTCCCGCAGCGACGCGCGCTTCGCTGCTCATGGGATAGCCTGTTTTCACCGCCATGCTCTCGGCTTTGCCGAAGTCAAGGTCTATGCCGTTTCCGCACAGTATGTAGGGATTTTCCTTGATTATTTCCACGGCGTACTGTCCCCATTTTTTCCAAGCCGCCACAGCCGCCGAGGGCGGGATACCGTACTGGGAAAGAAATATCATCAGCGCACGCATACCGAATACACGCTTGAAGTCCATGGATATCTCCTCAGCTTTGGAGGGGGTTATGCCCTTTACGCATATAAGGCGTTCCGGCTCGTTTTCGATAACGTCCAGAGCCTTGTCGCCGAACTCCTCCACAATGCGCCCCGCAAGGGTTTTTCCTATGCCCTTGAGCGCACCCGAGGAAAGATATTTCAGAATGGCGTTTGTTGTGGCGGGCATTTTCCTCTCACAGTAGCTTGCCCTGAACTGCATACCGAATTTGGCGTGCTTCGTGTATCCGCCCGAGACGATAAGCTCCTCGCCCTCCTCGATGTTGCCCAGCTCGCCGACCACGGTGACGTAATCGCCGTTTACGTCCAGATCCAGCACAACGTACCCGTTTGCGGGGTTGCTGAACAGCACCGCGTCCACCACGCCCTCAAGCTGTATTAAATTTTCACCGTCCTCCACGCTGCCGCCTCCCGAAAGCCAAACTGTACAGACCGCATATACATTTTTATTATATCATACTGTCCGGGGAAAAGTCAATACGCAAAAAGCAGTATGCGAAAAACATAAAATTGCATATAATATCCAAACCGGACAGCCGCATATCTCTGCGGCTGCCCGGTTTAAATCACATTATCATTCCCGCGATCTTCCATTCCCCGTCAATTTTTACCAAGGACATGGTGTACTCCACCTCGTAGTCGTTGACACGGTATCCGAGGCTGACATGGTAGTCGAACTCGATATGCAGCGTGAAGTGCTCCTCATCGTACATAACTATGTCCGAGAAAACAACGTTGTCGTAGGTGGTGGTGTGGTCGCGGTACCAATCGTGGTAGAAGCCCTTTATCCTGCGGTAAAGCTCGGAATCCTCCACAAGATATTTTTTCAGCGGCTCGAAGGACGTGTCCTGCGTTATGTACATGGCGTAGGCAAGGGCGGATTCCTCAGCCGCCGCTTTTATTTCCGCAAGCTGCTCCTCCGTCGGCTCGGGAAGCGCCCGCAGGACTTTTTTATCTTCCGCGAGGACAAGCTCCCCGCCGTTTTTGCCGTAAACCTTGACCTCCGGCTCGCTTATGAAAATATTTCCCGTATCGTAAACGGTAAAGCGCGGTATCAGGCTTTTGTCGTCCAGATCATCGAAATCGTGTATTTCGTATGTTTCGGGGGAAATAAATTCGCCGCCGAGAATTTCGCCGTTTGCCCGAACCTCCGCGCCTTCGGGGACGATTACTTTTACCGAGTGAGTTTTCACGAAAAGCTCTCCGTTAAGGTCGGCTGACCTGTAGTCCCAGTCGTCGCCGTCCTTGAAAAGGGTGTATTCGGCGAATTTGGCGTTCCCCAGCCACACGTCGTACAGTACGGAGCCGTCCTCCAAAGTCCTGCCCTTTATCATTTTTGCGGACGTGTAGTCGTTCCCGAAAACATCGAGCATATAAGCGAGGTAGTCCTCGCGGCGGTTGAAGCGGTCGTATTCGAGACGCTTTTCGTCCAGTATGGCGTCGGTTTGGTTGAGACGGAATTTTTCGTACAGCTTCTCCTCGGCGTGCCTGACGTGCCCCGCTTCGTACAGCTCCAGCTGCTCCCAGGTGAAGTCCCACACGCGGACGGACAGAAACATTAATAGGGTAAATATTCCCAGCAGCACTATGGAGTAAACGTGCCGCTTCTTCTTCGGCGGCTTTACTTTTGCGGACGTTTCCGCGAAGTGATTCGCGGTATGTTCGGAAGTACGGTTCATTGCTCCGTTCCCTCCTCCGCAGTTTTTTCGGGCAGCACCACGAACGCCGAGGGAAGCTTTCTCGGTCCGTAAACCGACGCGGACACGTTGATTATCCCGCCGTTACAGTACATCGCCGTGGACGAGCCTCCGTCAAGGTTTGCCGCGTTGACCGCGCCGTATTCCTCCAAAATGTTCATACAGTCCTCGTAGGTCGCGCCGATGCTGGTAGCCTGTCTGCCGTCTATCGTCAGCAGGAGCACGCTTCCGTCGGCGGTCTGACCTATGCAGGTACGGGGATTAAGTCCCCCGCCCGTTCCCGCCACGTCGGAGCGTTTGCCGTTCACGATAAATACGGGACCGAAAGAACAGGCGTCGCGGATATTCTTTTCCATAGCCTCCTGCGCGGACATCCAGCCCACGATAAGCTTGTCGTCCTTGTCGAAGCCGATAACGATGGACGAGCCGCCGTCGTACAGAAGCTTGCCGTCCTTGATGATTATGCCGAGGGGTTCGCCGCCGTTGCCGACGCCGCCCACGTCGATAAAGCCGCCCGCGTTTATTCCCGCGACGCCGCCCTCGTTCTCCACCAGTTTGGATAACTGCAAGCCCTCGCCGTTCGCGCCCAGCACCGGAGGTACAGCCATTACAACCCTCGACGGATCGCGGACAATCATAAGCTTTCCCTTATAGGTGGAAGCGGCAATGTCTATTATTTCCAAAGGCTCGCGTTCGCTGTCGGCGGCGATCTCCTCGGCGGTGGGAATGACGATAAGGGACTCGTCCGTGACCTCTAAGGTGTCCACGGTGGAGTTCCGCGCCTGTATGGCTTTTATTTCCTCCTCGGAGAAAAACATCGCCGGGATGAATTTCAGTGCGCTTGTTTCCATCATAGTCACCACGAACAGATCCGAAGCCAGCGGCGACGGACCTTTGCAGAAAATATAGGAAACTCCCGCAAGCATTATCACCGCCGCAAGAAGCACCACCCCGACAAGCGCGAAAAAGCGTCCCAATGTTACGCCTATTATATGAAATACCTTTGCGGCAGACGAATTACCGCTCATAAAAATTATCCCCCTTTAGATGCCGGAGAACATTACCGTTAATTTTGTTCTTCGGCATTCTGTCTTTTGTTGAAAACCCAATTCTGCTGTATCTTAAAGCTAAGCAGGAACAGCAGGCAGTCCACGGGAATTTTGATAAGCGTTGTGTGCTCCTGCCCGAATATCAGCGACAGACCGTACACTCCCCCGTATGAAGCCGCCGTCTGGAGCGCGCACAGAATATAGTACCTGACGACGGTCTTTTTCGGATTTTCCGACGATTTGAACACCGCCTTGCTGTTCACGGTATAGTTGAAAAGTGATGAGACTAACCGGGCAAACACCGTTGACAGCGCGATACGGAGCTTTCCGCCAAGTCCTCCCAGCAGCAGGGACAGCAGCCAGTACAGTCCCAGGTCGATCGCCGACGCGCACAGGGACGAAGAAATATATCCCAGAATTGTTTTATAGATGGCGATCGAGTCCTTTATCGGATTAAAGTGGGACTGCCTGTTGTCCTCTATGTAAATGGTTTTTATCGGCACTTCTTTTATGGGAATGCTGAGATTTTTTGTTTCGAGCAGCATATTGGTCTCATAGTCGAACCTTTCGCCGCTTATCCCCACAAATTTGGGAATTACGGCGTTCCCGACCGCCCGCAGACCGGTTTGGGTGTCGCGGATCGAAAGTCCGCAGAAAAGCTTGAAAAAGCGGGAGGTGGTCTTGTTGCCGAAGCGGCTTCTGGGCGGGACATTGGGGTCGGAGAAATCCCGCGAGCCGAGCACCAGACAGCCGGGATTCCAAGCCAGACAGTCGCAGCAGGCGCATATGCCGTCAATATCGTGCTGACCGTCGCCGTCCACAAAAACAATACCGTCCATGGTATCGGCGTAGACGTTCATGTAGTGGTTCATAGCGGTTTTCATTCCCCTGCCCTTGCCGAGGTTCACGCAGTGGGTGAGGACGTCGCAGCCGTATTCGTCACGCAGGCGGACGAAAAGCTCGTCCGAAGCGCTGCCGTCGTTTACGGCGATTATTTTTGCGAAGCCGCGTTCGCGGAGCTTTTCCGCAATGCCGAGTATACGCTCGTCCGGATCGAGCGAGGGGATCACAGCGCAGTAATTGTACATATTATCCCTCCTGCCGCTTAATTACTTTTGACATTGCTTATTATACACCTTTGCCGCAGTGATTGCAACGGTTTTTAGTTTACAGTTGAATTACAATCTTCGGGAAAATATTACAGCATTTTTAAATTTTGGAATCAAAATTATTTGTCCTTTAATCCGTAAATTTTTTGCGGGAACGTTACGCCGTACGCTTTAAGCCGACCGACGGTCAAACCGCAGTGTTTTCGGAGTTTTCAAATAAAAATATTCCGACGTCCTCTCAAAAGACCGCCGGAATAAATTTTACCGATTTTATATTGTGCGGCTTCAATACCGCAGCTTAGTCCTTGACCTGTGCCGGGGCGGTTTCCTCAGCATTTTCTTCCGCAGCAGCCACATCGGTCAGCTCCTTGCCCAACAGCGCGGGCAGCTCCATTCCCGCCTGCTTAAACACCTCGTTAAGGGGCGGCACGGACTTCATCATACCCGCAATAAAATCCGCTGTGGCAGTGTTTCCGTCCCCGTTTTTGCCGCCGTCCCAAACGGTAACCTTGTCGATTTTAATATTCTTGATAGCGTCGACCTGAATGCGCATAAGCTCCTCAAGCTTGTCGGCGACAAGCATTTTCACCGCGGAATCCGCGTCCCCAGCCGCCTCGATGAGAGTACGCATACCCTCGGCTTGCTTTTGGAGTATCTCCTGCGCTCCTCGCGCTTCCGCTTCCATTTTGGCGAACAGCGCGTCCGCCTCGCCGCGTGCTTTACGGCGCAGGACTTCCGCTTCCGCTTCGGCGGCGATCTCGGCTTTTTCCTTTTCGATCTGCGCCTTGACGATTACGTCCGCCTTTTGAGCAGCCATTTCAAGCTCGGCACGCTTGTTTTCCGCGTCGCGCTGTGCGGCGTAAGCTTCTTCCTTAGCCTTTGCGGCTTGTACGGCTTCGGCGGCGGTAGCTGTTTTGAGAGCTTCCGCTTCCTTTTCGCGGCGGTTTGCTTCGGACTGTGCCACGGAAACCTTTGCGTCGTTTTCGCCCTCGATAGCGGCGGCGTTGGCGGCGGCAACCTGAATACGCTGCTCTTTCATAGCGTTCGCCTGACCTATCTCACCGTCTCTGCTTGTCTGCGCAACGGCAACCTTAGCGTCGTTGGTAGCCTTTGCTTCGGCTTCCGCTTCCTTTTGGCGGCGTACCGATTCCGACTGTGCAACCGCGATTTTGGCGTTGTTTTCACCCTCGATGGCGGCGGCATTTGCGGCGGCGACTTGGATACGCTGATCCTTGCGGGCGTTGGCTTCGCCGATAGCACCGTCCCTGTCCTTTTCGGCAACGCTCTTTTTCGCGTCGTTGATAGCCTTAGCGGCGGCTTCCTTACCGAGAGCGTCTATGTACCCCGACTCGTCGTTGATGTCGGTAACGTTTACGTTGATAAGCCGCAGACCGATCTTTTTCAGTTCTATCTCAACGTTGTTGGAAACCGCAACCAAAAACTTGTCGCGGTCGGTGTTGATCTCCTCGATCTCCATTGTGGCGATAACAAGACGGAGCTGTCCGAAAATAATATCCTTTGCAAGCTCCTGTATCTCCATCATTTTCAGACCCAGCAAACGCTCGGCGGCGTTCTGCATAATGCCCGGCTCTGTGGAAATTCCCACCGTAAAACGTGACGGAACGTCCACACGGATATTCTGCTTTGAAAGGGCGTTTTTCAAGTCCACATTAATTGAAATAGGGGTCAAATCAAGGTACTGAAACGACTGAATGATCGGCACAATAAAAGCCGCGCCTCCGTGAATACACTTCGCGCTTTTAGCCTGCCCGTTTTTGTCCGTGCCGACTTTACCGTAAATTACCATAATTTTGTCCGAGGGACACTTTCTGTACCGCGACAGAATTGCCGCAACAGCAGCGAAAACGACCACGGCAATAACGCATACCGCGATCAAGGTTTCAGGATTTCCCATACTAACAGCCTCCCAAAAATAGTTTACAGTTGACAGTGTACAGTTGACAGTTATGTCCGCACCGCAACATTTATGCAAAGAAATTATGACCGAATTTTACGGCTTTTGCGTACCCGTTTTTTCGACGCCGCCGTATGTATCTTGCTGTCGATAACGTCAGCGACGATTTCAAAAAATAACATCGCCGCTTCGATAACAAATTCAAATAAAGAATCCATACCGCACCTCCGTTAGTCCTGTCCGTTAAGGTAGTATCTGCCGTCCGCAGTTTGCTTTAAAATATTCTTTTTAACCAGTCTTTCGGCGACCCCGAAAACGTCGTTGGGGTTAAAAATTCCCGCCTGCTCGAGAGTTACCGCGCTCTCTTCGGAAAACGCGCCGCATTTTTCAATTCCGTCCAAAATTATTTTTTGTCTCATCATCAACGCCGCCGCAACGCTCATAAAAGTCACTCCTTAAACAGTTTACAGTGTATAGTGTACAGTTGACAGTTACACCGTGTTATTTATGTAAAAATTAATTATGTACTTTTTTTCTTTTTGCGGAATTAATTTTTTCCGCAAAATAATCAATAAATTTTTCGAGAAAAGCCTCGGCAATATCGGCGGTTAATTCAATTAAAAATTCCATAAAAATTACGCTCCCAACTATCAACTGTACATTATACACTGTACACTGTCAACTGTCAGCTGTCAGCTGTCAACCCGTTCAACGACCAGCACTTCCCCATTAAGGTCGGTGACGCGCACCGACGTGCCGGTTTTCAGCGTTTCCCTTTCGTTTGAGACCGCGCTGCATTCCATAAAACGTCCCTGCAAGGTCAGGGTGACTTTCCCCTCGCCCTCGCCGCCCGGCGGGATAGGTATGTACACGGTCGCGCTTTCTCCGATGGCGTTGCGGAAATCTATCGTACCGTTTTCGGTGAGCTTCTTGCTGATCTGCACCAGCTTCGCTATGCCGTACATTGCGAAAAATCCCGCCACAAGTCCCAGAGGGATAGCTCCCGCGCTCGGCAGACCTCCGCTCATCGCGGCTATGGAAACCCATCCCGAGACCGCCAGAAACGCCACGATCCCCTGCACCGTAAAGAGCTGCAAGGACGAATACGAGCCGTGAACGGGCAGATCCGACCCGTCGGAAACGTCTGCGGACAGATCGCCGACGTCGCCCATATCGCCTATATCTCCGAGATCGCCGCCGCCAAAATCGCCCATATCGAGACCGCTTGTGTCGCTGATGTTTATGTCGGAATCCCCCCCGAAGCCCGATACCGACAGGATCGTCTGCAAAAGAAGCAGCAGCGTGGACGGTACGGCAATGCAGTACAGCACACGCACAAGCGTCGATAAGCTTTCCCACCATTCGGTCATGAAAATTACCCCCTTAGCAATTCGGCTGTCAGAGTTTTGCGCCCAGTTCCGCAAGAGTGTTAAGAAACGCTTTGCGGGCGTAAACGATAAATTTAAACTTCCCGCCGTTTTTCATTTTGATCTCGACCGTGGGCAGGAACAGCAGTCTGCCGCTTTCCGCGGAAACGATGTCCGCCACGGGCATTTCAAGGTTTCTGAGCCTCGGTTCGACCGTGAGTTTTCCGGTTCGGTACACGATTTTTTCCTTCTCGGCGAATATTCCTCCGCCGAGAATACCGTTCAGGCACAGGCTTACGGAAAAAATCTTTTTCATGACAGCTCCTCCTTTTCGGGAGAGACGGCGGCGCGTAAATATCATTTACTTCATTATAACCCCGCATCACGGTTTTGTCAAGTAGTTTTTCAGAAAAATAAACAAAAAAAGCAAATACCGAATACCAAACCATACGGGAAAATAACGAAGCGTTTCCCAAAAAGCTTCCGCGAGCAATTCGGTCATGACAGAGACGTCCCCTCTCCGCGTTTACCGTTTAGGTAAATTTAATTCACTTTAGTATGGCACGTCTTTTTACCTTTGTCAATATCCCGAAAGAAATTTTTTTTGCGGGACTGCGGCGGAAAACATTCGCGGCGGGCGGTATCCCCGCACTTCCCGGACTTTGACGTGCCGTGAAAAAAATTTGCGTTTCCCTATTGCAATCGGAGAAAAAGTGTGTTACAATAATGTAAATGCAATTTACTTCAGCTGAAAGGAGAAGTCCTATGACTCCCGAGGAACGCGGAAAGCGCATAAAAGAAGCGCGGATATCCAAAAAAATGACCCAGAGCGAAGTCGTGGGAACGTTCATTACGCGGAATATGCTGAGCCAGATCGAAAGCGGCAGCGCGACCCCGTCTGTGAAAACGCTGGAATACCTTGCCTCAGTGCTGGATATACCTATTTCCTCGCTGCTTCCGCAGGGCGAAGCCGACGAGGACGGCGCTCTCCGCGCGGACGCGGAGCTGCTGGTAAACGCCAAAACGCTGTACTCCGAGGGACGTTACCGCGAAGCCGTTTCCGCTCTCCGATCGGCAAACCGAAACAGTCCCCTCGGAGACGAGATGACCGCCGTCAGAGCGCGGTGCTGTCTGGGTCTCGCAAAACAGCTTGCCGACGAAAACACTCCCAAAGCCGCCGAGTACGCCAAAGAAGCCGCCGCGCTCGCCGAAACGGGATTTTACGCAAACAACGGCGTGAAAAACGAAGCTTTGCGCCTGTTGGGGGAAATTGCAGAAAAATTAAAAAAATATTACGAAGATATTATTTCAAGCATTTAGCGGGGGTACGTCATGAAAAACACACCGATAATATTTAATCCCGATAAACCGCTTGCTCACTACGAGCAGAGCGGCAAACGCTACAAAAAGGTCAAGGCAAGACTTGCCGCCGGTATCGCGGCGACTGTCCCCGCCTTTCTGCTGGGGGCGGCGTGCATTATCTTTGATCCCAGGCTGATGGCAATATACACATTGTTTGCGGTTCCTTTTACATTAATATCCATAGTCGGCTGCGCTACCCGCAGGGAAAAAATGTGTCTCACAGCTGTTCCTCTCGGTGTGATACTTGCGATAATATCAGTAATTTCCGAATCTTTTTTCGCTCCCCTCGGAGCGGCGGCGTATCTGATCGCTTCGCTTGCCGAATTTATGGCTGTATCCGCCTCAAACGAATTCTATGAGCTTAAAGAGCTGCCCGGATTTCCTCTTTTCGACCCTTCAATGGACGATATCACATTTGCGGCAAAGGATCATCTCGGCACTGACGAATTTATTGACGAAAGCGCGCTGCATGAAGAAAAAAAGGTTTACAGATTTTCCCCCGAGGAGCTTGAACCGTCGGAAAATATGGACGAAATAGTCACAGGCGTTTCTCTTCTGAAAGAGAACGCCGAACCGACCGCCGAAAAGCCTCCCGCCGCGGAAGCCGAAACCGTCCCCGCCGCAAAGGAGCTTATGCCGGAAAAAGACGCCGAAAGCGCCTACGACCGCATGATGAAAGTCCAAACCGAAAATAATAATGAATTTTCCGACATTGATCTTTTCGGATAAAACGGTATGCAGGTTTGTCTTACGGCAATCCCGCAGAATTTGCGCAAAAATTTCTGTGACTGTCATGGATATCGGACTGTCTGACGCATAAAAAAAAATCCCGGAAAACTATAGTGTTCCGGGATTTTAAATTTTACCTGAAATACATATAAAGCTGACATTTCAGCATACCGTTATAGAGCTTGCGCCGTTTGTCGGCGGTTTTTCCGAACAGCTTCTCGAACTCCTCGTGGGGAGATATCACGAAGCAAGGGTGTTCCCTGTCCGCGGAAAAACGCTGTCCCATTATGCCGTAAAGCTTTTCCGCTTCTTTCAGCTCCAGCAGACGTTCGCCGTATGGCGGGTTGCAAACAGTCACCCTGCCCGAAATATTTTCGTAATCCTTTATGTCCGCCTGCTTGACCGTCACACGCTTTTGTATGCCCGCCTTGCGGCAGTTCTCACGGGTAAGCTCAACGCATTCCGGGTCGATATCGTAACCGTAAGCGAAAAAGTCCGTGTCCTTTCTGATTGCGTCAAGAGCGTCCCTGCGCTCGTTTTCCCATATTTCCGAGGGAATGACCGCCCATTTGTCCGCGGCGAAACGGCGTTTCAGTCCGGGAGCTATGTTCAGAGCCTTATAGGCGGCTTCGATCAGGATAGTGCCGCTTCCGCAGAACGGGTCGCAGACAACACTGTCTCCGCGTATATGAGCAAGATCGACTATCCCCGCCGCAAGGGTCTCCTTTATGGGAGCAGCATTGGAATTTCTGCGGTATCCCCGCTTGTGAAGTCCCTCACCGGTGCTGTCCAGAAAAATCGAAACGTGGTTTTTAAGTATGCTGAACCTTATTTGGTACAGCGCACCCGTCTCCTCAAAGCGGCTTATGCCGTACCTGCTTTTCAGCCGTTCGACGGCGGCTTTCTTGATTATGGATTGGCAATCGGGAACGCTGTGCAGGTCGGAATTGAGAGAATATCCTTTTACGGGAAACCTGTCCTCCGCGCCGACAAAGTCCTCGAAGGGAGCAGATTTAGTTCCTTGAAAAAGCTCCTCGAAGCTGTGGGCGTCAAATTCCGCAAGCAGTACCAAGACCCGCTCCGCTGTGCCGAGCCAAAGGTTCGCCTTGACGAGCGTGCCGAAGTCCCCCGAAAAGGCGACCCTGCCGTCCGATACGGAAATATCCTTTCCGCCTATTTTGGAAACCTCGAATTTAAGCGTGCTTTCAAGCCCGAAGTGACACGGGCAGACCATTCTTATCAAGCTCATTGCGTCTGCTCCTCGGCTTTCTTTTTGCTGTGATCGGCGGTGCATATCTCGGGGACAAAGGTCTTTTTGTAGTATCCCACCGAGCCTGTGGGACATCTCGCTCCCGCAAGCTTGCCGGTTTCAAGGCAGTAATAAAGCTCCTGTACCTCGTTGTTTTCGGGGAAAGTCTTTCCGTCCTCGGCTTCGGCAATATCGCCGAAAACGTTCTTCCACACCTGCGACGAGCTGTAGTACGTTCCCGTAGGTATCTGCTTCGGGGTGGAATAGCCGTACCACACGCCGCTGACATAATCGGGAGTGCAGCCCACAAAGGAAAGGTCGTGCCAGTCCTGCGAAGTTCCCGTCTTGCCGATAAGCGGGGTGTTGACAAGCTTTGCGGCGCGTCCGGTTCCGTTGGGACCCTCTATTACCTGCTGCATAAGCTTGTTCATGATGTAGGCGGTATCGCTGCTTATTGACTGGATCGGCATATATTTATGCTGCAAAACGGTCTTGCCTTTTCCGTCCAGAACAAGAGTGTAAGAGGTCGGCTTATAGTACTTGCCGCCGTTTCCGAACGCCTGGTACGCCGCCACAAGCTCCTTGAGGGTAAGTCCCTCGGTGAGCGCACCTACGGAAAGCGGCGCGATATCCGCGTCCGCAGCGGTAAGGGTGGTGATCTGGAAACGGTTTTGCAGGAACTCGAATACCTCCTGCGGGGTCTCCTGCTCGATAAGCTGGGCGGGAACGGTGTTCAGCGAACGCTGAAGCGCCTGGAAAGTAAAGTACCCGCCGTAATCCCAGCTTTTGGAATTATAGTTATATGGCCATTTACGGGGCAGACCCGTTTCCTCGTCGATTATCTCGGTGTCAAGCGGCTTATTGGTAAACACCGTCGACCATGTAAAGAAGTTGTACTCCAGACCGTAGCCGTAAGAGGTTATGGGCTTTATGCATGAACCCGGCGAACGCTTCGAGCGGGTAGCATTGTTCCAAATGTTGGAACCCGCCTTTTCGCCGATAGCTCCCACCACAGCTTTTATGTTTCCGGTATAGTCCATACAGATGAACGCCGATTCGGGCGGGTCGGCAAGAACCGTATCGGAGAAAGTGGTGTAGTCCTTGTACTTAGCCTCAACGGCTTTCTGCATATCGATATCGACTGTCGTATAGATCTCGTAGCCGCCGTTATAGAGCTTGTCGCTGGCTTCGTCCTGATCTATGCCGTAAAGCTCCTGAAAATCGGTTATAACGTCGTAGATCACCATGTCCACGAACCAGTCCTGAATGCCGCTGCCCTTGTCGTCGGATTCGTCCTTGGCGTTGGGATCGCGGAAAACTATCTTCTCCTCGCAGGCAGCCTCGTACTCCCTCTGGGAAATGCAGGCGTTTTTGTACATCAGCCACAGAACGGTTTCCTTACGCTCCTGATTCCATTCGAGACCCGTCTTGAACTCGTCCGTTTCCTCGTCGATCTTTCCTTTTGCGAACGGGTTGTAATTCTCGGGGTTTTTGGGTATGGCCGCAAGACACGCACCCTCGGCGATAGTCAGCTCGGAAACGTCCTTGCCGAAGTATTTCAGCGAAGCCGCCTGTATTCCTGCGGTGCTTCCTCCGAAACCGATATAGTTAAGGTACGCTTCGAGGATATCGGTTTTGGTGCTGTACTTCTCAAGCGTAGCGGCGCGGAAAATCTCGCGCATTTTTCTGTCCCAGTCGGGATTGTCGTCGCCGGTAACGTTCTTTACAAGCTGCTGGGTAATGGTCGAACCGCCCTGCCGGCTGCCGAGAAAGTTCAGAAGCTCGTTAAGGAACGCGGTAAAGGTACGTTTCCAGTCAACGCCCGCGTGCTCGTAAAAACGCTCGTCCTCGGTGTAGACGAAAGCGTCCTGAACGTGCTGTGGTATCCTGTCGATTGTGACGGGTATTCTGTCTGCGTTGCGGCTTATGCTGGCAAGCTCCACCAGCGAGTCGTTCTTGTCATAGGCGTAGATAAACGTGGTATAGTCAAGATCAAGGTCGGACAGGGAGATATCCACATCGTCCTGATCCACGAACTGAAGAACATACACAGTCAGCGCCGCCGCGATTATCGAGCCTGTAATAATAACTATCAGCACCAGCGAAAGCAGCGTTGTACCGATGACCGCAAGCACCCTTTTAACGGGATTGACTTTGCGTTTTTTCTTTTTCCTTGCATTTTCCGATTTTTGAGGATCGGTTTCTCTGTAAGCCATGCTCCGCCTCCTTTGGCTTTGTTTCTCTGCAAGTTTACCACATATTTCCCCGCTTGTAAAGTCAAAAACATAAATTGTAATTTTTTAAGGGAAATTGTAAACGTTGATTGAGTCAAAATAATAAATTGTAACATTTTAAGGGAAATTGTAAATATTCCGTCACACGTTTGCATACTTTTTAATCAATGATCATATAGGAATCAAATCCCATATCCATAAACGCGGATATAGTATCGCTGAAATCGGCCTGAGAGAAATCGGTCTGTTTCAGCGCGGGGACGATTGTTATATCCTCTCCCGCAAGGCGTTTTATCTCGGTAAAGACCACCTTCGCCTTATCGTAGGCGGCAAGCTCCGCCAGAGCGACCTCTTCGCCGTTTATCAGAGCCGTACTGTCAAGCTCGTTCGGGAAATACTCTGCGGAAACCGTTTTTACCGTAAGCTCCGCAGGCTTGAACAGGTCGGATTTTCCGCTTATTATATCCCCTGCGGAAACGGTTACCAATACGGACGCGCCGTTCGTCTCCGCAGCCTTTGCGGCAATGTCCGCTATGCTTATAAGAGCCTTGTATTTATTGGGGTCTTTGACAGATGCGCCGATATAGTTAAGGTCGGAACTGCGGAAATTCGGGAAAACAATGCCGTCAAAAATAACATACTCGAAACCCGCTCCGGACACCTCATTGGAAAGATAAGCCGCATAGCTCTGTGTATCGGTATCAAAAGGAGACAGCCAAGGCTTTCCTCCGTTCGCGGCGGAGTCGTCCAGCCATGTGGAGGTCGTTCCCTCGAAATGGTAGGAGCCTGTTTTGTACTCGCCGTACAAATTATGGTCCTCAAGCAGGTTCACGCTTGCAATGGGAATGAAACCCGCGTTTCTTATCATAGCGGCTATCTGTCCCGCGTACATATCTCCCGCGACAGCCCCGTCGGCGGTAAGAGCCATCTGAGAACCTGTTTTATAGTAAATTTTTCCGCCCTCCGCTTTAAGCGCGGCAACCACGGCGGTATAGCCGCTGCCCTTTGCGTTTTCCAAAGCGGCGCGCAGATCGGCCTCCGACGCGAGAGCCGTTTCGGGAAGCAGGCAGGCTGAAAAATCCGGCTTGCGCTCCTCGCTGTTCTCATCATCGGAAACGTCCTCCGTCTCATCGGGAACGCTCTCCTCGGCGTCCTCCGTATCGTCGGGCATGACGGGAGGCGTCCAGGGAACGGTTTCCTCGGCGAGATCCTTATCTTCTCTTTCAGAAAAATATTTATAAATAGGCTGCCCCACGCTGTATCCCACAAAGACCAGCGCCGCCAGAATTATTATCATGAACAGAACCTTAAAAAATTTCTGCGTTCTCCTTTTGCGGTTGCCTGCGCGAGTACGGTAAATTTTTCTGCCGCGGCGTTCCATTTCCTACCATCCCTTCAAAATTTTAATGTATAGCCCGAAAGTCCCCAAAAAGCCATGCTGAGTATACCTATATAGATCAAAAGCAAAGGATATCCCCTGAACGAGTAAGGCGCTTTTTCCGAATAGAGGCGGTCGTAAACTATCGCTGTCAGGTACACCGCCAGCACGAAGCCGAGACCTATGCCGAGACCGTGGATAAAATACTCTCCGAGGGTCTCGCACCGCTCCGAGATAAGGAACAGCGCACCGAGGACAGCGCAGTTGAACGCTGAGATGTGTATATATTTTTTCATTCTGCCGAACATCCGCGGAGCAAATCTCCACATACACAAAAGCGTTACTATATAAACTCCTCCGAGAATTATTATATACACAAGCGGCGTATAAATATAGCTGTTTTCGTCGAATCCCAGCGCTTTGTTGAGAAAATAGGCAATCACGCTCATCAAGACGGTTATATAGGTCACGCTCAGACCGAAACCGAGCAGATTTTTCCTGCTCCGGGAAACTATTATCAGCGTGCTTGTTCCCAGCGCACCCGAAAAAATAATATTTTCCGCGAATACCGCCGTGAAAGCCGTGAGCATTATATCCTTAAACATATCTTTGAGCCTCCCCTATTTCCGGCTTACCCGCTTTGCGAGCAGGAGAATATTTCTGAACAGAGCGGCGAAAAGTCCCAGCAGGATAAAGCCGCCGAAGGGACGTTCAAATACTCCGAAGTAAGCGGGCATTCCTATCATCTTTCCGCCTATCGTGCCCGAAGCGAGTATTTCCCGCACAGCCGCGAAAATCAGCACCGCCGCGTCGTAGCCGAGTATGCAGAACACTATATCCAGAAGCATTTTGCCTTTTGTTTCCGTAAAAAATATTGATTCCGAGCGGGTAACTATAAAGCTATTGGTTATTAACAGGGGAAAAAATATCCCCATAGCCTCAACGCTGTCCGGCATAAGGTATTCCAGCAGTATGACCGCAGGCACATACACAAGTGCGCCTATCAGCGTATAGAGGATTATCCTTATCGTGTAGACGATGCTCTTCGGCACAAAGGACGACACGAGCAGCGTGAAAAAGGTTATCAGAGAAAACGAGATCACCAGCGTAACCGCGCCGCTGAAATTGTTTGCCAGCACGATCACGGGCGCAATGACCATTCCGCTTACCAGAATGGGATTTTTGTTCAGCAGACCGTTCAGCATTATTTTTTTGCAGCTGTTGCTGCCGCTGTTACTGCCGCTGTTTCCGTTATTGTTATTATTGGCGCTGTTCACAATCAACTCTCCCGTTATTTATGTTTGTTATCCTTGTCAAGCATTTCCAGCGTTTCGCTGATACTTCCCAAAAGCTTGTTCTTTGAACCGAGCAGACTCTTTCTTTTCCTGCGCTTTTTAAGCATATCCGCAAAGGAAAGCGCCCTCCTGTCAAGCTCTATCCCTATTGGGGACGATATTATTACCGCATATACGACAGCGTTTTCCGTTCCCGAATACTGACAGAACATTATCATGCACACGCTTACGGTCAGTCCGTACAGAAACCGCGAGCTTGCCGTTTTCGGGATAACGCTGTAATCGCAGGACAGGAATATCATGCCGAAAAGCGTCATTCCTCCCGCAAAGAAGTACAGCACAGACATCGGGTCGAAATCATAGCGTATGAACGCGTACAGTCCCATGACCGCAAACTCCGTGAAAAAGGTTATCGCGGATATGGAACGCCTTACCATAAGAAACGCCGCCGCAACCGCAAGCACCACAACGAAGCCCGTCCCCATAGGACCCGTAAACCTGCCCGTAAGCACGTCTATCAGCGACACGGAGGACGTTCCCGTAACAAGGAAAGTCTTGTCCATCGATTGGGTAAGGATATCCGACGGTACTACCGAGGACATGGGTATATCGGCAAAAAAACGCGGATATGTAAGCATATTTTCGGGAAAGCACAGCGAAGCGAACAGAAATCCCACCGCCGCAGGGTTGAATATCTCGCAGCCGTGACCGCCGAAAGCGTGCTTTGCGATCACAACCGCAAATATCGCCGCCGCTGCCGCTTCAAGATACGGAACGGACGCGGACATCATCAGTCCCAGCGTAAGTCCCGTCAGCAGCGCGGACAAGTCCTTTTTGTCCCGCTCTTTTTTTCTCAGCCGCAGGCAGATCAAATCCGCCGCCGCGCTTACAATGACCGTTACCGCTATCACAGCCGCAGCTCTCATACCGTAGTAATATAACGCCATGACCGCCGCCGCCAGCAGCACGATAAGCATGTCCGTCATTATATTGAATTCGGGTTTTCTTTTAAACTCCATAAGCCGAAGAAACTCCTCGTTCGTATTTTTATTCCGCCAGAATGCGCGCCGCCGCGCCGATATCCCGCGCTTTGAACAGGTACGACCCCGCCACAAGAACGTCCGCGCCCGCGTTTTTCACGGTCTCGGCTGTACTGCCGTTTATCCCGCCGTCCACCTCTATGAGAACGTCAAGTCCCCTGTCCGCTATGAGCTTTTTCGCCGCAGCGATCTTTTCCCTCATCTCGGGTATGAAACTCTGTCCGCCGAAGCCCGGCTCTACCGTCATTATCAGCAGCATATCTATCATGTCAATGTACTTTTCCGCCTCGGACAGGGGCGTGCCCGGCTTCAGAGCCAATCCCGCCTTTTTTCCCAAAGAACGGATAGCCTCTATTGTTTCGGCGGTATCGGACTTGGATTCGATATGGAACGTTATTATGTCCGCGCCGTTTTCGGCGAATTTTTCCGCGTACCTCAAAGGGTCGGTTATCATCAGATGAACGTCAAGAACCGCGCTTGCCGTCCTTGACACGGCTTTCAGCACCGGCAGACCGTAGCTTATGTTCGGGACGAACACGCCGTCCATAACGTCGAAATGGATATAGCGGCAGCCTGCGCCCTCCGCTCTTTTTATTTCACTTCCCAAATTCAGGAAATCGGCGCTTAAAATAGAAGCCGACACAATTTTTTCCACAGTACGATCCTCCGAAACGAGTGTGCGTGATCTTGTACCTTTCCGTTCCCAAAATGTAAAACTTTGTACATATTCAAGTCATAAAAAGCATTAAAAAATCACACCTCATTATATTATATTACATTTTCCGAAAAAAATCAAGGTCAAATGCCAAAAAATTGACATTTGACCCAAATCTATAGTATACGGGAATCACGGGGTACGCTTTTTTGCCGAAGCTCCCCTACGGGTATGCGTCTGTCTGCGCTTTCGGAAAGCTTTGGGTCTGCCCGTTTGCGGGACGGACCGCATACCACTTCAGCCGCATAAACCGTTACTGCCCGTTAATTCAGTTTATGCGGCGAAATAAAATCGGTTAATCGTAAGCAAGCTTGCGCAGGTCGGTATCGCTCATAAACGAGGACGCATTGTAGAGGAAAAGAACCTGATCGTACTCTTCGGGGTCAAAAAGCTGCTTATAAGAAATTTGTATATATCTTAAATCCACAAGGGTTATCTCCGAGTAGTGCTCCGTCAGGAACGGCGCGTAGCAGTGGGCGTAGGAGTCCTTGAAAATGAGCAGCTTTCCGCCGTCGTTCCCGGTCTTTACCGTAACTATAGGCGCGTTTGTGCCGAGGAACGCGGAGTATTTGTCCTTTACGCCGAGATATTCGCGGAAGTACATACTGCCGTAAAGCTGCGGTTCTTCGCCGTATCTTGAGGTGACGGACACCTCATGAGCGGCTTCTCCGCCGGCAAGCCGCCAGATATCGAGAGTGTCCTTTTCCACTTTGTCGTACAGCGCTTTGGAATAAAACGTCCCCTGAAACTCGTCGGAAGCGTGCTCTATGTCGTATCTGTCCTCGGGAAGCGGCGTATAGCCCATTTTCTTTCCTGCGGCGGCATAGGCAAGGTACGCGCCCAAGGTCGTCCAGTGGTGGTCGGTGCGGTAGTAGACGTACCGGAATTTGTTCGTCTCCATAACGGGGTAAACGTCAAGGGTGGTGACTTCCTTGCCGAAGCTGCGGTAAACATAGTTGATAACGTCCCGCTGATTGGGATTGGGAGCGTTTTTCGGCAGCTCCTCCGAATAGATCTCCGCCGAAGTGGGGACTATCATCAGAAACACGGGAACGTCGTTTTCCAAGGCAAATTTATTTATCGCCGAAATACTCTTGTCGATGGACTCATAGTCCGGCTCGGATATCTTCTCCACCAGACGGTTTTTCAGTATATAGATACCGTTTCTCTCCCGCTTTCCCAGAGAAGTTTCAAGCACCGTTTTTGACTTTATCCAGCCGAGACGTCCCGCAAAATGGTCGGAAACGTAGGTTTCCAGATCGTTCATATAGCTTCTGCTGTAAACCGTCTTTGCGGATATTTCGGGCATTTTCTGAAGCGTCTTGTTCTCCGTTTCGGAACGCTCTTTCTTAGGCAGCAGAGCAGTTGCTACGGGCAGCGTTATCAGTATGGCGAAAAACACCGCGCAGTTTACTAAGCTTGAAACATTCAGCTTTGGCTTTTTCATTGGCATATCCTTTCTGTTCCCCGTTTCAGAACCTGAAATACAGGAACGGATTGTAGGTCGCGTCCACAAGATAAGCTGTACACAGCAGCAGCGTTACAGCCGTCACGGCGGGAGTAACGCCCGCGTAAAGCTTTCTCTTTTTCTTTCGGAAAAACGCCGTAAGCTTTCCGAACAGTTCTGTGGAGGCAGCTATGCAAATCAGGAATATAACGGCATTCGAGGCGGCGAAGTATGCCGCTGTGCTGTCCCCGAGACCGTTCGCGCCGAACATCGCCTTAAAGAAACGTCCCGCGTCGGAAAGCGTGTCCGTATCGAAAAGCACCCAGCCGAACACAACTGTCAGGAATGTACAGAGCGTGCTCACGGCGGCGGGAAGCTTTTTCAGCACGTTTCCCCAGCCGACCCGCTCGATGATGATAAGCACGCCGAAGTAAAGTCCCCACAGGATAAAATTCCAGCTTGCGCCGTGCCAAAGACCCGTAAGTCCCCAGACTATCAGCAGATTGCGGAAAGTTTTTCCCTTGCCCTTGCGGTTTCCGCCGAGGGGGATATAGACGTACTCCCTGAACCAAGTGCCGAGGGTGATGTGCCATCTGCGCCAGAACTCGCTTACGGAACGGGACAGGTATGGATGGTCGAAGTTCTTCGGGAAATTGAAGCCCAGCATTTTGCCCAGTCCCACAGCCATATCGGAGTACCCCGAAAAGTCGAAATAAATCTGGAAGGTAAACGCCAGAATGCCTGTCCAGGCGGTCGCCGCGCTTATCTCGCCGTAGTCCATGGCCTTGATCTGCGTCCATATCACGCCTATGTTGTTTGCCAGCAGGACTTTTTTGGCAAGTCCCTTGACGAATTTGCATATGCCCTCGCTGATCTTGTTGATGTTTACTGTGCGCTCGTCAAGCTCGGCGGCGACGTCCTCATAGCGGACGATAGGTCCCGCCACGATCTGTGGGAAAAGCGTAACGTAGGACGTAAAGCTCACGAAGCTTTTCTGCACCTTGATGTTGCGCAGATACAGGTCGATCGTGTAGGACATGGACTGAAATGTATAGAACGATATGCCTATAGGCAGCGCGACGCGGCTCTCGCTGAGACCGAAGCTGTAAACGCCGTTTATCGCCCTGTTCGCCAGTATCACGGGATTTGTGATCTTCGCGCCGAAAATGCCGTTCACCGTGTCTATAAGGAAATCGCTGTACTTGAACACTGCCAGCAGACCCACGTTCATGCAGACGGACGCTATAAGGCATGCTCTGCGCTTGGCGGGACTTTCGTCAAACCTCGCCATTAACCGCCCGGCGGTGTAGTCTATCAACGTGGAGAAAAGCATAATGATCACATAAAAGGGTTCTCCCCAGGCGTAGAAGAAAAATCCCGAAAGCAGTATGAGGAGGTTTCTTGCGGGTATGACAAGGGTTCTGCCCCTCGGCAGCGGTATCGCCGCCGTATTGGGCAGGAAAATATATACCAATAAAACTATCGGCAGAAAATAATATAAAAACGTCAGACTTGAAAATACCATTTTTAGGACTGTTCCTCCCCGCCGGTTGATTTGTTCAGCTTTTCCGCAAGCTCGTAAAATTCCCGTCTGCTCATCATTGTGTTAAGGATATCCGTCATTCCCGAGGCGGTCAGAAGCTCGGGCAGCTTCAGCTCCGCAAGCAGCTTTTTCCGCATTGCGGAGGAATTTTTCCCGCCGCTGAGACCGCATTCGTACAGATCGAGCTTGGTTATCGGCTCGCGGTCGGAACGTCCCTCCTCGGCTGTTATCCCCGCCTTGCGGAAGGCTTCGAGGATTATTTCCTTATCCATGCCCTCGACGCCCAGCTTGCCCTCCTTTGAGGGGACGGCTTTGCGCTTTTCCTTGCCGAAAATGTCGGGGACGTAGACGTTAAGTATCTCGCCCTTTCCCACCGCGCCTTTCAGAAAGGAGCGTATCTTGAACCCCGCCGCGTCCGAATCGGTAAGGATTATTATTCCCGTAGTTTCGGCGAAATACCGTATCAGCGCAAGGGTCTCCTTATTTTTGAACACGGTGAAGCCGTTCGTGGGAATTATCACGCCGTCTATCACCGAGCTGAGCTTTATTTTGTCGTACTTTCCCTCGACAATCACCGCTTGTTTTACATGAAGCATACGCGCGCGCCTTTCCTTAGTCAGTTCCTGAATTTCAGCATTTTGACGACAGCTTCCTCAAGCAGTATCATCGGGTCTGTTTTCATGGATTTCATGGCGCTGTCCGTCTCCGCAAGGACTTTCACGCACATTCTCAGATGGGGCATGGAAATCTTCTGAACGTCGCGGAAAGCGTTGTCCACACGAAATCCCACGTTTTTGGCGTAGCCGAAATCCTCCTTGACGTCCCCGGCGGTCTTTCGGCAGGACGCTGCCGCACGCGCCCGGTACAGGTCGAGCATATTTCCCGTTACGGCGTACAGAATGGCTATCGGCTCGGTCTTTTCCTCGGCAAGGTCGTTTAACAGCCGCATGGCTGTTTTGGCGTCCATACGGGTGATGGCGCGGGCAAGGTCGAAAGAAGTGGTCTCGATCTGTCTCGGGGACATCATCTTTACCGTATCGACCGTGATCTCGTTCCCCGCCGCATACGCGGTCAGCTTTTCGATCTCGTTTTCGATCGCCAGCGCGTTGCAGGAGCACTGCTCCGCCAAAAAAGCTGCCGCCTCCCGGGATATGCCGCAGCCCTCCTTGGAAACCTTCGCCATTATTTCCTTTGCCAAAACGGAGGGCGTTTTAAGGGCGAAATTGCACACTCCGCCGGCTTTTCCCACAGCGTCCGCAAGCTTTTTGTTCTTGGCTGTGAGGAACTTTTTTCCGTCGGTAACGTCCACAGAGGTGTAGTAAAAGATAAGGACGGTCGTTTCGGGCAGGTCGGCTGTGATATCCGTTATCCGTTTCAAAACGTCGGCGGACAGACCCTCCGCGTTCAGGTCGCAGACCGTACAGCACACATAGTCCGCAAAAACGGGCAGAGCCTCGCAGGCGTCGGAAAACCCGTCTATATCGAAATTCTTTCCGTCAAAGGCGTGGAGATTATAGGTCTCGTCCTCTTTTTTAACGGCTCTCGAAACGATGGCTTTGGTGTATTTTTCCACCGCAGCAATGTCCTTGCCGTAAAAATAATACGCTCTGCAAAAGCTTCGGTTCTTGACCGCAAGCTTCAGGTCGCTTTCCGTTACAACAGCCATACCGCGGCTCCTTTCACTTTACTTCCGAGGGACTTACCGTTCCGTCCCTGTTTACGGCAAATTTTACGTTTTTGCCTATAAAGACCTCTGTGCCGCTTTTGACAAGCACTTCCGCGCCGCTGTCCATGGCGGCGATTATACCGGAATCCGCGTCGCCGCCGGCTTTCCTGCCGCTGTACCTTACCGCCGCGCTGCAGGGAATTTCCCTGTCGAACTCAGAGTCCGAGCCGTACATTATTATATCCGCGCCGAAAACGCTTGCGGTCAGCACGCCGTCCTCTTCAAAGCTAACTGTATAACCGTCGGAGGTCAGACTTCCGCCGCTGCTGTAAGCGCCGATATCTATGGAATAATAGCTTTCAGCCAGCCACATTTTGTTTTCGGGGACAAAAACCGTATCCACGTCGAAAAGCTTCAAGCTGTTTGAATATACCGGCATGGAGGTATTAACGTCCTCGTTCAGAACAAGCGCGCCGATCCTGTAAATTCCGCTTCTGTTAAGATATTTCACAACGGAAGCCGCCGCTCCCCCGCCGTTTTTGAGGTCTATCACGCAGGCGTGGGATTTGTCATGTATGACAGCCGTCACGGAGCTGCCCTCTTTAAGTACGGCGACTGTTATTTTTCCGTCGGGTATGTATTTGTACAGTCCCGAAAAAATCATCGCCGCCGCAAGCATACACACGGAGAAAACCGCGCCGCGTTTCTTTTTCCCGAATATAAGCAGGAACAGAGCCGCCGCAGCCACGGCAATAATATTTACGGTGCGCACAAAATCGCTTCCCAAGGGAATATACGCGAACCGCAGCCGTCCGATAAATTCGGAAATAACTATCACCGCGCGGCAGCACAAATTGCAGACCGTCAGTATGGGAACTGCCGCGATGGCAAGTCCTCCCGTAAGCATTACGGCAATGCCGCCCGCAAGTACGGCGGTGCACACCGGCAGGAGTATCAGGTTTGAAATCGGAGACACAGCCGACACCTCGTCGAAAAACAGCATTGTTACGGGAAATATCACCGTCATTACGCAAACCGAGGCAATGAACGATTTTGCGATTCCGTTAAGCTTATGCTTCTTTTCGATTTCGTCGGTGACCGCCGGAGCGGCAACGCCTATGCCGAAAACTCCGCACACGGAAAGCAGAAACGAAGCGTCCCTGACCGCAAAGGGAGAAGCCGCCGTCAGCAGAATGACGGCTATACCGAGAGAATTAAAGGTATCCGCCCGTCTGCGGAAAAGACCCGCTCCGTAGACCAGCGCGATCATTATAGCCGCTCTGATAACGGAATTGGACATTCCCGCCAGCATCACGAAGCACAGCACCGGTATCATGAGAAGTCCGAAACGGATATACCGGTTGACCGGCAGACGGGATATCACAAACCAGAAAAGCGAGCAGACGACGGACAAATGCACTCCCGACACAGCCATTATATGACCTATGCCCGCGCGGTACATCAGCGTCTTTTCGCTGCTGTCTATAGCGGATTTGTCTCCGAAAAGCATTGCGGTCATTACTGCCGCGCAGTCGCCGTCCATTCTGTCGTTGATAACGCCGAGGATATATTCGCGATAGCTGTTGACAACGCGTTTCAGAGAAAATTTTTTATGAGTACAGCTTAACACCGACGCGTTGTTCAGCCGCAGATAAACGCCTTTCGCCTTATTGTAAGACTTTGCGGGGAATTTGTAGCTGTCCTCGAAAACCGCAGCTTTTCCCGCAACGTTTATCCTGTCGCCGATCTGAGCGTCGGAGCTGTCGGCGAAAAAGGTCAACTCGGCGGACACGTCTCCGTTTATAACGCCCTTGACGGTAAAAAGCGTAATGTCCCCGCTGTACTCACTGAAATCGGATATTGTACCCTCAAGCTCCACATCGCAGCCATCGTACTTAACAATATTTTCGTATACCAAAAGGTCGTATCCGCCGTAGAGAAGCATACCCACCGCCGCGCTGAACAGGCAGACCGCGGCTTTAAGGTATCTTTTTCCGTAAACGGCAATGGCGGAAACCGCAGATAACACGATAACTGCGGCAGCCGCCAAATTGACGCTTCTGCTGAGAAATGAGGCGGAAAACAGTCCTATCAGATAAGACGATCCGATATACGCCATTTTCCGTTTCATAGAAAGTCAGTCCTTTCTCCGCCGAAACCTATCCCATTGTAACGTCGAGTTTTCTTCCGCCCAAAATGTGGAAATGCAGGTGCTTCACGCTCTGACAGCCGTTTTCGCCGCAGTTTGTGACAATTCTGAAACCCTCCTCGGCAATGCCCTGCTCCTTGGCAATTTTTGCCGCGGCTTCAAAGATTTTTGAGACTACGGCGGAATTTTCCCCGGTTATCTCGTTTGCTCCCGAGATGTGGTTCTTGGGAACTGCCAAAATATGGACGGGCGCAAGAGGGTTAATGTCCTTAAAGGCATAGACGAACTCGTCCTCGTACACCTTTGTGCTCGGGATCTCCCCCGCGATTATTTTACAGAAAAGGCAATCTTCCATAATAAATTCTCCTTAAAAAGTTTACGATTATTTTACAAATTCAGCAACAATTCCGCTTGCAGCAGAAATAGCTTCCTTGGCTTTGGCAACGTCGCCCATACCGGACATTGCGCTGTCGGGTCGTCCGCCGCCTTTTCCTCCCGTCAGGGCGGAAACCTTTTGCACTATCTTGCCCGCGTGCGCACCGGCGGAAACCGCGTCCTTGCCGCAAACGCAGATTATAGAGCCGTTTGCGCCGTTTACGGCGGCGATTACGGCAACGGCGCTGGCGGACTTGTCCTTGATCTTGTCGCCCATTGCGCGGAGAACGTCGGGGGCGGTGTTCTCCAGAACAGCGGTGATTACCTGCACCGAACCCACAGTTACCGCGCCGTTAAAGAGGGTGTCAAGCTGTGAAGCGGCGATTTTGCCTTTAAGCTCCGCAACCTCTTTTTCGAGAGTTTTTACCTCTCCCGCGATTGCGCCGCAGCGCACCGCAAGCTCGGCGGGGTTTGCCTTTACGGCTTGAGCTGATTTGGAAATGATTTCCTTGTAGTCGTCGATAAGGGCAAGCACGCCCGAACCCGTAACGGCTTCGATACGCCGAACGCCCGCCGCCACGGAATTTTCCGAAACTATTTTGAAAAGCCCGATTTTTGAGGTGTTGTCGATATGCGTACCGCCGCAGAACTCGATAGACGTACCCTTAACGTCCACAACGCGGACAACGTCGCCGTATTTTTCGCCGAAAAGCGCCATTGCGCCCAGTTTGCGGGCTTCGTCGATTGGCATTTCGGTCATGGTGACATTTATTGCGTCGAGAATGTTTTTGTTGACAATTCCCTCGATTTCTTTAAGCTCGTCGGTAGTGACGGCTTCAAAGTGGGAGAAATCGAAACGCACTCTCTCGCCGTCCACAAGCTGTCCCGCCTGGTGAACGTGGTCGCCCAGAACCTTGCGCAGAGCCGCTTGCAGCAGATGGGCGGCGGTGTGGTTTCTCATAATTGAAGCGCGCCGCTGTTTGTCGACTGCCGCTGTAACGCTGTCGCCAACGGAAACAGTACCCTGCGCCGTACCGAAGTGGAGGAAATGTCCGCTGTGGATTTTTTTCGTGTCGGACACCTCAAACGCCGTCATTGCACCGCTGATAACGCCCGTGTCCCCCACCTGTCCGCCGCTTTCGGCGTAGAAAGGCGTTTTGTCAAGGACGATAACCGCCTCGTCGCCGTCGTTTGCGGTCTGAACGCTTTCTCCGTCCACAAAAATCGCAAGGACTTTGGCTTGCTCCTCCATTGAGGTATAGCCCGTAAACTCGGTAGCCGCGCACTCAACGGCGAGAGTTCCGTCCTCCCAGGACGAGCCGGATTTCTTGTCGTGGTCGTCGCGGGCCTTTTTCTTCTGCTCGTTGAGACATTCGGTGTAACGGTCGTTATCCACGGCAATGCCCTTTTCCTCGGCGATTTCCACAGTCAGGTCGATTGGGAAGCCGTATGTGTCGCTGAGCAGGAAAGCGTCGTCGCCGCTAAGAGTTTTGCCGCCGTTTTTCAGCACCGCTTCGATTTTTTCGGTAAGAATTTCCATACCCTTGTCAATGGTTTTGGCAAAAGTTTCCTCCTCGCTGCGGATAAGCTTTTTGATGTACGCCTTCCGCTCCTCCAGCTCGGGATAAGCGGCGGCGTTTTCGGCGATAACCGTGTCCACCACTTCATAAAGGAAAGGCTTGTCAATTCCCAAAAGCCTGCCGTGCCGGGCGGCACGTCTCAAAAGACGGCGCAGAACGTAACCTCTGCCGTTGTTTGATGGGGTCACGCCGTCCCCCACCATAAAGGTCGTGGAGCGGATATGGTCGGTGATAACCCGGAGAGAAACGTCCTTTTTCTCGTCGGTTTTGTACTCGACACCCGCGATTTTGCTGATGTGCTTCATAATGTTCTGTACGGTGTCAACCTCGAAAAGGTTGTCAACGCCCTGCATTGCGCAGGCAAGCCTTTCAAGACCCATGCCCGTGTCGATATTCTTGTGCGCCATTTCGGCGTAATTGCCGTTTCCGTCGCTGTCAAACTGGGAGAAAACCAAGTTCCAGATCTCAATTATACGGTCGCAGTCGCTGGCTTGCTCGAAGCTTTCAAAAGGTCCGTAGCTCTCTCCCCTGTCGAAATGTATTTCGGAGCAAGGTCCGCAGGGTCCGCTGCCGTGTTCCCAGAAATTGTCAGCTTTTCCGAGACGTTTAATTCTCTCTTTCGGTATGCCGATGTCGTTCATCCAAATTTGCTCGGCTTCGTCGTCGCTTTCAAAGACGGTTATCCAAAGCCTGTCGGCGGGGATCTCCAGCACGCCTGTCAGAAATTCCCAAGCCCATGCGATAGCCTCTTTTTTGAAGTAGTCGCCGAAAGAGAAGTTGCCCAGCATTTCAAAATATGTGCCGTGACGGGCGGTCTTGCCCACGCGCTCGATGTCGGGGGTGCGGATACACTTCTGGCAGGTGGTGACCCGCACGTTGGGGGGAGTTTCCTGTCCCAAAAAGAATTTTTTCAGCGGCGCCATACCGCTGTTGATGAGCAGCAGACTGTTGTCCCCGTGTGGAATAAGGGACGCGCTTGCCATTCTTGTATGATTTTTGCTTTCAAAAAAAGAAAGATATTTTTCTCTCAGGTCGTTTAAGCCTGTCCATTTCATATATAAGCTTCCTTTCGGTACACATAATTTAACTAAATTATTTTACCACACAAGGCATATTTTGTCAAGTACTGAATTATTATATACATATGAATATTTTTCGAGGTAAGGATATGCGGAACTTTACGCGGAAAATGAGACAGTGAAACGATTTGACGTTTTCAAAATATTTTTGAAAAAAATTTTTTCAAAAAAGTATTGACAAATCATTTTTAAAGTGATATAATAATAAAGCATTCTCGCAAGGGATTGTAAATTTAATATCGCGGAGTGGAGCAGCTCGGTAGCTCGTCGGGCTCATAACCCGAAGGTCGTAGGTTCAAATCCTGCCTCCGCAACCAAATATGAAAACCGCCGAATGTCGCTGAAATGGCTTCATTAGGCGGTTTGCTTTATATTCGAGTGCAGACGGAACTGCAAATTTGCAGTCCGAAAAGCGGAAAAATCGCTTGAATTTCAAAGAAAATCACACGAAAAATCACACGGAAACCAAATTTTTACAGAGTGCGAATGTGTACTAAACTACTAAATTACCAAATAATTACAAAAACTGTCAATGCTTATTATAAGGCATTGACAGTTTTGCTTTCTGCAGTTATACTTCTCAAATGTTTTAAAACAACTCCTCAAAGCGGCTGCATTTAACCTTTATCCCCTCTTCGCGATTTCGTTCCATAGGAATTCTGAAAGCACGTTCTCCTTTGTTTACTGTTTCTATAGCAATCCTACAAAATAATAACCAAATTTGTAGGGGCGGTTTCCATATCCACCCGTGTGAGGGTAAACCGTATCTGCGGGTGGATATAAAATCCGCCCCTACAAAAAGCGTTATTTTATAGGTTTGCTATAATATACTTTGCAAATTACATTAATTGCACATAATTATAAAAAATTTTACTAAATTTTATTACAAGAAAGCAGATGTTAAATTCAATTATAGGTGCTCTTTATTTACAGAACTGAATGTCAATTTACTATACACTTGAAATTATAAAGACATATTATGTCAAAGTTAATCTTTTATACGCTATTTCGTAATTAAAGCAAATGATAAATAACCATATAAATTCAAATATCAAGAACCGCATTACTTATTGCAAAAGTTACCGCTAGCAACTTTTTATAACTTTGCTTAACTGAGAATTGTTTGACCTTTAAGACCAATATACTGTAGCCTCCTTATCATCATCAAGATAGAATGAAACATAACAAACATCCGAACCACATTTTAAATTACCCAGCGATCCAAAAAGCGAAGGACCTTTTGAACCTGACCAAACAAGATTCCAATTATCATCATGCATTTCAATCCATGTGCTATGTGAAAATCTATAATTTACAGTTTGAGCACCGCTCAATGTAATAACACGACGTCCGCCCTTCCATGTTTCAACATTACAAACGGCTGAAACTGACAAAGCAATATTGCCTTCAATAAAAGGTATGGATTCTGATACAAAAGCTGAAAAAATCATTATTCCAGCTATAATAGTGGCAATTAGCTTTTTGTGTGACTTGATTTTAATCATTTTTAACTACTCCTTTAAAATATTATTATGCTTTTACGAAAAGAAATTTATGTTTAAAAATAAAAAAGGTGAATAACAAAATAACATGTAATCCCATCCGCTTTCATGTAATAAAATTTTATTATTAATTATACCAAGTATCAGAAATATTTAGCATATATTCTTGCAATTCCGGCATGTTAGATATTTCGTTTATTGTTGAATACCAAGTTACAAATTCATTCGGATCTCCACCATTTTTATAAAAATAATTTATACCTGCCCAGTCATACGTCACATGAAGCTGTTCTATCATTTCTCCTGTTTTTATATTGTAAGATGTTAATGAAATACAAACTAAAGAACTAAATGCCTTCTCATATATATATAGAACATCTTCTGAGATATAAAACCACGGTCCGCCACATGAGTTTGTTGGGTAAAAAAAAGTAAAAACATCATCGTTATTAAAAATTATATAATATGCAGGAGGTTGATGCATCCCTACAAATCCATAACCATCATCGTCAACCAATACATCAAAATATTGTATAACAACATAATCATTTATGCAATATGCACTGGCATAACGTGATTTTAAAATTCCAAGTTTTTCAAGTTCATTAATCCATTCATCTTTAACATAATGATTATTTATAAAATCACTTAACTGTTCTTGCGAATATACTAAATCAAAGGCTTCAACATCAATATCAAATGTAAGCATTTTATATACTTCATTACTGACAGTAAAAACCGATGTTTCTAAAATTTCCGATGTTAATGTTGATTCTATCGATGTTTCAGACACTTTTAATGTTTCTGAATCTAATGCATTATCGCTATTTGAAACTGTAATTTCAGTATTAATATCAAATTCAGTAGAAGGTTTGGAACACGAACACATAAACATACAAATTAAAATAATCCCTACCAAAAAGTGTTTTTTCATATAATATGCTCCTTTTTAATAATGCCTTCCTCTTAATAAATATGTTTGTATTAAGAGGAAGGCATTAATTAATATTTATTTTATTAAATCAATTTTAAAAGTATATTGATTTAACCCATTTAAATTAGTATAATTTGAAAGAACTTCAGACAACTCATTAAAATCCAAATTACTATAGTCAATTGGCAAAAAGCCTTCTATCCCCATTTTATTGCATATAATTGAATATGCATAAAGTTTGACCGCAGTTCCAGGACCTGCTTCTCCCATATAAGTACGAGCTCCATAATAATCAACATATGCTGTTCCAGCACCATATGTATAAATGGCATTAAAAAATAGCTGATCTATTTTAATATTGTCATTAATATCTTTAATGCTTTTAAGGGGGCTTGTTGCATAGTTTATTCCACCACATTGATTAATATGCACATATATTTGATGTGCAAGCATTACAGCACAAGCTTTAGCTCCCAAATATTTTTTGTATTTATCTGCATCACTATAACTATTGTAAGAAGCACCATCCAGTTTAAGACCAAGCTTAATTGAACCTTTATAGCCATCCTTGGCTATGCCATTTTCATAGGATATTGCGTATTTAATTCCACCTTCAACTATTCCAAATCCACCACCTTCTCCTATACCATTTCCGTCCTTTCCATTTGCGTTCATAAACCCAGTTTCAGCACCGCTAATAGCCAAAAGTAATTCAGGCTTCAAGTAATTTGATATAATAGATTTGGTTGTGGTATCTACGTCATTACTAATCAAATATATATCTTTTACTGAATTACAAGCAAATTCAAGAACGTATAAATCTCTTGGTGTAAGTATAAAAGATGCTGTCAGTGAAGTATTTTCATTTTTTGTGTAAAGAGGCTCTTGATACAAACCCTCATTGTCTATAGGAATAGCACTTACACTTGTTACACGATAATTAAAATTAAATTCACTCAAAAGTGCTTTCTTATCATCATAGTATGCGGTATATTTTTCGCCGTCTTCAGTATCTGCAGCTTTAAGGTAAACCCAGTTGTTGTTATACAACACTTTAAACCAATATTCACCATTAGCAATAATAATACTTCCAAATAATAAATTGGCATTTTTATAATTTGGTATTGTACCACATTTATACATGGTGTCTTCTTTTGGAAATGAGAAAGTACTGATATTATTACCTGATAGACTAACATATTCTTTTACATGAGGTGGTTTCTTATAATAATCCGTTACATAAAAGATTTCATCTTCAATTTCATTTAAAGAATCATCTTCATAAATACATTTTCCGTTTTCCGAAAGTTCCTTTTGATTGATTTTATTATCATATTCGTCAGGTATTCCATTGCTATTATAGTCTGAATCATTGGGACTAGATTTAATAGTTATATATTGCTTTTTTTCAAGCACTTCCGAAAAAATTTGGCTAGTATTATTGGTTACTGTGGTCAAATTTTTATATTGGTAAAGACCATTTTGGGCAAAATCATCTCCTGTAATACTCATTATATCATTTAATGAAAGAAGAATTACTTCACCATTTTCATTCCAGTTTATTAATTGCTTGCCATTATATTCAAATAACAATTCACTAAAATCATAGATCCCATCGAAATCAGTATCGGCATAAGTGTCACTATATTTTGCTTTTAGAGTTGAACTACTGGTGATTTGTGCTTCTTTTGATTTTTCAAGATAATCCTCGCTTATTGGATCATCAAGTTCAATTTCATATAATCCTGAAGCGGAATAAATATTATATGTTGTATCTGTTTCATTCATTGGATAATACTCAGAATTATAATAGAAGCAAGTGTAGTTAAGTGCTGTGGAAACTACGTTTCTATTATATACAAGGTTACTATTTTGGCAAACATTATAAAATGCGCTGTTAATATTTGAAGTTGCCAGTACCCCTGTACTTCTAACTTGAATCAACAGTTGATTTAACTCGCCTATGTTGGTTGCACAAATTTTTCCATCGTTAGTCTCAAGAATCGAACCCATTGAATCAATAATATATACCCTTGTATATTCCATGGTATTAAAAAACTGATTCGATGTACTTTGAATATAGTCTTTAACGGGGGTAATCTGAGAACCTTGCAGCATATTTACAAAGAAAACAACATCAGTATAACCGTATTGTGCAGTAAGACACCATGCATAATGATTTGTAAAATCATAGTTTGATATATTTGGCTTAGCAGTTGAAGTTTTCAAATTAATTTTATTATATGTATTAACAACATTAGAATAATCATAGAGTGTATCATTATTAAGCTTTGCTGCCATTCTTTTTACTTGAGAGTATTTCATAGCATAGTCTTTTCCAGAATCTGTTTTGACTAATGTGCCATCATAGTTAATAACATACACTTTGACATTCTTATACTTTGAAAAAATTTCTTTTGAATTGTTTAAGACAAATTCAGGATATTCAAAATAATTGTCGCTATATGTAGGGAAAAATATCAATTCAATACCTGCCATATCAGAGCTTTTTTCTGAAATGCTAATAGAACGACTCATAGATTTCACAATTGGATTTGAATCATCTGTTAATTCTTCACTAAGTACCAATGCATTTGAATTTGCAATGTAACCATCCTGATTATAAATAATTGTATCATTTTCACCATTATACAATCCACCTGTCATTATTATGCCAATAGTTTCATTAGAAATATTTTGGAAATTGTTAACTGACCCTTCAGCGCTTTCTTTATTGCTTAATAAATAACTGTCATTCATATTAAATTGCCTTACAGACCCTGATTTTAATGTGTTATTAGAGATACTAACACCTTGATTGTCAAGCCAAATTTCCATATCAATAAGACAATACACACCTAATTTATTAGTATGGGCATATGCTATATTATTTTGTTCATCGTAAAGTGTTTCAATAGGAACAAGAATATTATAACCTTCATAGTATCTAAAAATGTTAAACCGTTTTATTCCACTAATAAAATTGGAATCAGTTGATGATGTCTCACTATTGATGTTAAATTTTATAATAACATCTTCTACTAAAAGATTGTCATTGTAAACAAATTCAGGAACCAACCCTAAGACAGCATCATTTTTTCTTATATCATAGTCATATTCGCTAATAAATGATGTTAAATTGTTTTCTGCAACGCCAGCTACCTTTAACTCCATTGATACTTTGTATGGATTACTCTCGTTATTATTTATCAAGTACAAACTACCACTATCCTGAGTTATTACTTGTTGAGTGGTATATTCACTATCAGGATATCCATTTGTATTTGTATTTTTAGGGTCAAGACCTAAAAGTATTTCATCTCCATCACTAACAAAATCGCCATCGGAATCCGGATTTAATGGATTGGTATTATATAAATTTAACTCGTCTCCATCTGAAATACCATCATTATCTGAATCAAAATATAACGGATTTGTTTTTAATTCGTATTCTGTTATATTTTTCAAATCATCTTTATCAAAATCCTCGTCAGCATCGGAAACGCCGTTGTCGTCGGAATCAACTTTCAACGGATCTGTTCCTAATGTATATACTTCGTAACCGTCAGGCAGCCCATCACCGTCAGTATCAGGATTTTTGGGGTCTGTTTTATAATAATATTTCTCATAAACATCAGTAATACCGTCGTTATCGGTATCGGTTTCATCATTCCAATCAATTTCTTCGTCTGTCTTTGTAACAATTAGCAGATTACTCTCTGCCGTCTGCTCATCAACAGTCTGAACAACTTTAAAATACAGTGTTTCAAAATCATTTTCGGGAGTATAAACAAATTCGGAAACACCCTCAACAGTTCCGACAGAAACAAAATTCTCCCCGTCCTCGGACATAAGAATATCAAATGTGCCGTCTTGTTTGTCAGAAGTCCATAATACAGATATATTTCCGCTTTCCTCGTCATAGACCGCATTTGCGGTAATTTTAATTTCTTCCGCAGGCGGGTCAATCGGAATAATAGGCATACCCTCACCGATTACAACATCGGTAAGTCTGAAATTGCTAAGCAAAGCCTCAACGTCAGCCGCCTTTGAACCGACAAAACCTATTGTCATAGAACTGTTCGGCTGAACGGGATTAGTCCACATCTCGGCAGCAACAGTATAGGACGTGCCGTTATTTTCAAGCACACGACCGTTCCAAAGTGTATCAATAGTGAAATTGCTGTCAAAAGACAAAGTCCAAGCCTCAATAGGCGCAGCCGAAGTGTTGGTAATAACAATGTTACCCTCAACGCCTGTGTCCCAAGACTTCGTTATATTATATTGTACACCATATCCCTCTGTTTTGTCAACCCTTTTGGAGTAAATTTCAAAATTTTTAGGCAAAGAAATATCATTGCCGCTTAAAGTATAGCCGTATGTAACGCTTTGGCTCGGAGCAATTTCAAAGTTCCAGCCAACATTTTTAA
>JAMPIC010000013.1 GCA_023663025.1 Prevotella sp. | reverse complement strand
ACCTGCCGCCTTTGAAAAGGCGGGCGAAACTTTTAGTCGCGGCTTCGCCGCCGAAGCTTGTTACTCGTTCTGTAAATTACAATTTATAATCTCCTACAGCATTTATTTCCCCGCAAAAATTAAAATCTCAAAGGAAGTGAGGACGCATTTTCCCTCTGCGGGAAAATTGCCGTAATTATGATAATAAATATAGAATGCGAATACTGCGGTTCGGTTTACGATTTTTCGCAGCACCGCACCTGTCCCGGCTGCGCGGCTGTGCCCTCAAAGGAACAAGTCGCAGCAGCTAAAGCCGCCGCAAAGACGGAACAGACTTCGGACGGGGAAAAAGTCCGCGTCATTTATACCAGCCGTTTTATGAATACCGCCGTAAAGCTTATTCCCGTGTGGATCGCGGTAATACTTATCTCTGCGCTGATACCCGTTATTGTCTCCAAAAGCATTGACAGCTCTATTGTGAAAAATTACCAAACGGTGGACGAGCCTGTCTGCATAGACCACGCGCTGAACGAACCCTTTGAGTACGACGGTACAATGACCCTTACCGTTACGGAAGCCTTTATTTCCGACAGCGAACGCATCGCCGCCGTACTTCCCGAGGGTACGGAGCTGCTGGTCGTTCACGTTGAATGCGTATCCTCGGGAAACGGCAGCTCGGGTTTCGTGAACTACTACGACCGCACGCCCTACATAGACGGCGGAGATTACTGCCGAACGGGAGTTTCAAGTTCGTCCCTCAATTCCTTTACGGAGGTCTACGCTCAGAATATTTTCACGCTTTCCTCCGCAGGCTATTACCGCGAAAGCGACGGCTATATGTGCTTCCTGATAAACGAGGGGGACAGGCGGTTCGACCTTTGTTTCGAGGAGATAACCTTAAACGGCTATGCCCGCCGTCTTGACGGCATAGACAGGATACCCATTGACCTTTCGGACGGAGGTGAGCGGCGTGAATAAACCCGTTAAACAGTACGGCACGGCTGTAAAAGCCGCCGCGGTAATTCTTCTTGCGCTTGCTCCTATCGTGCTTATAACGTCGCTGTCCGCAGCCTTTACGGAAAGGGACATGGCAAGCTTCGGTTCATACTACAGGTGGGAGATAACCGACGCCGCGTCGGAAAAGCAGTCCGACGGAAAATACCTTATCACGATGGATATAAAAAACACAAGCGCCTACCGCGCAACGATAAGCGACTACTCGGTAATCGTCAGGTACGGCAACAACAGCAGCGCCGACAACAAGCTGCTGCCGGACAGCTATCCCCGCGGGGAATTTTACGACATTTTCAGATATCCCGTCGTTCCCGCGGGACAGACCGTCAAGTACCGAATGCTTGTGGAACTGCCCGAGGGAACAAGCACCGTCCGCCTTGACTATCGGGGAACGTCCTACGACCTGTCGGAAATATCGGGAGAGGACAGCGGAAACGTCTATACGCTTAAGCTTGACTGATTTCCAAATTTTTTGAATTATAAAGAATAAATTCGCCAAAGCTGTCAAAACTATGCTTGAGGTGAATTTTATGAGCAATGAAAAATTCAAAATAGGCAATCTTTCAGGCAAGGGACTTATTATTGCGGTGGCTGCAAGTATTGCCGCCGTGGGCGCGGCAGGGTTTTACTCCTACAGCAGAATCTCGGACAAGCTTAACGCCGAGATCATAGGGGAAAACAAAAACGATACATTGTCCGCCGACGGTTCAGACAGCTCGGACGGTAATGCAGCCGCACCCAATGCTCCCGTGGACGCGGCTCAGACGGACGTCGTCAAAAAAGAACCCTCCGTTACCGTTACGGAAAAAGAACCGCCCGCAGAATCAGCGGTGGTCACTACCGAAGCTCCCAAGGAGGACAGCACGTCCGCCGCTGTGACGGAACCCTTTCCCACAACAATGGTGAGACCGCTTAACGGCGAGGTGCTCAACGATTTTTCCGACGGGGAGCTTGTGAAGTCCAAGACCCTTAACGTGTGGAAAACTCACGACGGCGTTGACATCGCGGGCGCATTGGACGAAAAAGTCAAAAGCATGACGGGAGGTACTGTTACAAAGGTCTACGAGGATCAGATGCTGGGAGCGTGCGTTATAATCGACCACGGAAACGGCTTCGAGGGGTACTACTGCAATCTTAGCAAGGATATCCCCGTCGCCGAGGGACAGAACGTTTCTGCGGGAACGGTGATCGGCGCGGTGGGAAATACCGCACAGAACGAGATCAGCGAAGCCCCGCACCTGCATTTTGCCGTAAAGAAAAACGGTGAATGGATCGACCCCATTGCCCTTATCTCCGGAGAGGGAAGCTGATAAAAACACCGCAGACAGGTTTGTCCCGTCTGCGGTGTTTTCGTTTCCGATCATGAAAAAGCATAAAGTGTAATTTACAGCCGTTTATATAATTTTCAGGCGGTGTTTAATCCCCGTTCTCAAAAATCTCACCGTCAACAATATGGACTATCCTTTCCGCATACTTTGCCACATTAAGGTCGTGAGTGATCATCACAATGGTATTTCCCTCCTTGTGAAGCTCCGAAAACAGCTCCAGAACTTCTTTTCCCGTGGCGGAATCAAGCGCACCCGTCGGTTCGTCCGCAAGAAGCAGGGCAGGCTTTCCCACCAGCGCACGGGCAATTGCCGCTCTTTGCTGCTGACCGCCCGAAAGCTCGTTGGGCTTATGGGAAAGCCGTTCCTCCATACCGAGCCTTATAAGATTTTCCTTTGCCGCCGCCGAAGCCTCTTTTCGGGAATATCCCCTTAAAAGCAATGGTATCTCAACATTCCTTAAAACCGAATACTTGTTGATAAGGTGATATTTTTGAAAAATAAAGCCTATTTTTTCGTTTCGGATATTTGTCAGCTTTGAATCGTTCATACCGTGGATAGCTTCGCCGTCCAGAAAATACTGTCCGCTGTCGAAACCGTCCATACAGCCGATAACGTTCATAAGCGTTGATTTTCCCGACCCCGACGGTCCCAGCACCGCCAGAAACTCGCCCTTTTTCACTTTCAGGGAAATACCTTTCAGAACCTCCAGAGAGCCGCTCCCCATCGAAAACGATTTGCGTATATCGACAAGCTCTATTACATTATCCATTTTCACCGCTCCCGTTACAGTATTTCCGCAGCCACGACATAGCCCTCTGAATTAAGAGTGAGCTGAAGCGCCATTCCCGCAGAAACGGCGGAATAGTCGGTGTTTCTGCCGCTTGCGCCCTTGACGGTCATTCCCACGGGAATTATGTAGGAATTTGTTTCGCCGCTTTTCTCAATTGAAACGGAGGAACCCTTTCCTCTGCCTTGTCCGTCCCGTCCGCCGCCGTTTCGGCGTGAAAAATCTTCGCCGTCACCGCCCATTTGAGGGAAATCCACACCGTTAGGCATTTGCGGCATTTCACCGTTTTCTCCCATTTGGGAAAAATCCACACCGTCGGGCATTTGCGGCATTTCGCCGTCCCCGCCCATTTTGGGGAAATTCTCTCCGTTTGGCATTTCGTGAGGTTCGTTTCCGTTTTCCCCTCTTGAGGGACCGCTTTCGCTTACGTCTCCCAAAGCGAGAGTTACTTCGTTGCCGACGATCTGAGTTACTTCGCCTGTTATCAGCACGTCGCCGTCCCGCATAACGTATTCCGTTTGAGAAACGGTATCCGCAGAGGCGTTTCCTTCCGCGCTGCCGTTGTTTTCCGTACAGCCCGCGAGCATAACAGCCGCTGCCAGAAGCATTGTTACCGGCGCTGTTTTTTTCATATTCATACAAGTTCTCCTTTCAAAATCAGTCTTGGGAAAGCGCTTCGATAGGCGTAAGCCGGGACGCTTTGAACGCGGGATAGAACCCGAACACCGTCCCCGTAATGACCGCGAATACCAGCGCAAGCACGCCCCCGAGAAAAACAGGCTCGCAGCGCATACCGCTCAGTTCTACCGCGGGAATAAGCGCGAAGCCGAGAACAACGCCCACTATTCCGCCGAAAACCGAGATCATATTCGCCTCCATAAGAAACTCCGTAAGTATCTCTCGCTTGCGGCTGCCGAGAGCTTTCAGCAAGCCTATTTCCTGCGTGCGCTCCTTTACCGTGACGAAAAGCACGTTCATAATTCCTATTCCGCCAACCACGAAAACTATTGCCGCAACGGAAATAAGCAGCATTGAAAGAGTGTTTGCCGAGCTTGAAGCCGCTTCCATTTTGCTGCCCGCGTCGGTAAGAGTGAACGCCGCGTCGGGGTAATTTTCCGCAAGAAGCCGCTCTATGTTGTCCATTACGTTCTGGACTTCGCTTACGTCCGAAGCGACAACCGTTATCTGCGGGGTGATATTGCTGCCGAAAACGTATTTTTTCGCCGTGGTGTAGGGGAGAAATACTGCCTCGTCGGGACTTATCCCCGACGACACCGTTCCCATTGAATTGAGCACGCCTATTACCTCATAGTTTTTGCCCTCTATGGTGAGAATTTCACCCACTGCGGAATATGCCGCCCCGAAAATATCCTGCGCCGCCTTGTAACCGAGAACAACGGTTTTTTCCGTATCCTCAACGTCGTAATCCGTAAAGAAATCGCCGTACAGAATTTCAAGGTTGCTTATCTGCATATAGTCGGGCTGAACTCCCGCTATTGTGTAATCCGTTTCCTCCTCAAGCTCGCCGCCGTCCACCGCGCCGCTTCCGCTTGCCAGCAGGGACGCGCTTTCAACATTGGGAACAAGAGCGAGAATATCTTCAACGTCCTCCTGCGTAAGGGTCGCGCCCTGAGCGGCAAGCTGGGGACCTCCGCTTCTTCCGCCGCCCGAACGGTTTCCCGAGCCGCCGCCCGACGGCATACCTCCGCCCCCGCCTCCGCCGAAGCTTGGCATACTTCCTCCGCCGAAATTGGGCATACCGCCGCCGCTAAAGCTTGGCATATTCCCAAAGTCGGGCATATTGCCGAAATCGGGCATACCGCCTCCGCCGCCGGGAAATCCTCCGCTTGAATTCATAAATTGCTCCATCATCGTGTCGGCGGACATTCCCGCTGTTATTTCGATAGCTCCCGCGTTAAGGTTTTTGAACTGGTCGGCAACGTCCATTTTGCCGCCTTGACCTATGGCTATAACAAGAACAATGGTCGCCGAGCCGACGACAATTCCCAGCGAGGTAAGCATACCCTTGGATTTGTTGGCGAGAATATTTATAAAAACAAGCCTGAAAATTTCCGTCAGTCTCATGAGCGTATCACCGAGCTTTCCGCGAGTACCGTGTCTCCCGCCGAAAGACCGCTGACGATCTCAACGTATCTTCCGTCGGAAAATCCCGTAACTACCTCTCTTTCGGCAACGTCGCCGTTTTCGTCGTAAACAAGTACAGCCGACACGCCGTTTCCCTTATATCTGACCGCTTGGACGTTTACATAAACAACATTGCTGACCTGCTTTTGCAGGAACGTAACGTCGCAGGTCATTCCCTCGTAAACTGTGATATTTTCGCTCGGGTTTATTTTTACCGACACCGCGTATGAAACCGAACCGCTCGAACGGGACGGCTCTACCGCGATGGTATCCACCTCTCCGTCAATCGTCACGCCCTCGTATGCTGACAGGGTAACGGAAGCCGCCTGTCCCACGGAAAGCGCGGCAATATCGTCCTCGGAAACGGACACGGAAACGTACACCTCGGAGGAATCCATTATTGAAGCCACCGTCTGATTTGCGCCGATAGTGTTGCCTGCGGAAATATTCACCGAAGCCACCGCGCCGTCGCAGTCCGCGTAAATATAAATGCCGCCGCCCATATTTTCAAGCAGGGTATTGTACTCCTTTTCAAGCTTTTCAAGACTTTCCCGCTTGTCGCTGACGCTGCGGTTTATCTGTGCGACAGTCTGGTCGTAGGTTTCCTTTGCCGTTGACGCTCCGAGAATAGCGTTATTCTTGTCCTGCTCGGCGGAAAACTCGGAATCGCCCGCGTTAAGCGTAAGCTTTTCAAGCTCGTATTCCGCTTTTTCAATATCGTCCTTAAGCGAGGAAATTTTTTCCGCAATATCCTCACCGTCCATATTTCCGTAAATTTCCTTGTAGTCGGAATCATATTCGTCGAACTCGCTTTTGTATTTTGACATTTCCTTTGAATAATCCGACATCATCTCGGAGTATTCCTCCATCATTTCCTTGTAGTCCTCAATCTTGTCCTCGGCAGCCGTTACCTTTTTTTCGTATTCCTCTTTCCGCATTTCAATCGTCAGATAAAGGGATTTTTCGGGACTTCCGTATGCGGCGCAGGCTTCGTTGTAATCCTCCAAAGCTTCGTCGTATTTTTTCTGCGCGGAGGTCAGGCTGCTGTCGGTGCTTTGAGATGTTCCGCCCGTTTTGTCGGCGGAAGCGGAATCGGCGTCCGTGCTTCCGTCCGAACTGTTTGCCTTTTCAAGAGCTTTGCTTGCTTCGTCCAAAGCCGATTTTGCCTGCTCTGCATTTTTTTGAAGCTGAGTTACATTGTTCCAATCGTCCTCAACGCTTTCAAGATATTCGTCGTACTCTTCCTTAGCCGCCGTCAGTTCCTTTTCGTATTCCTTTAAGGTTTTTTCGTACCGCTCATAGGTATCCTTATAGCTTTCGTATGTATCTTCATATTCGCTGTATTTTCCGTCGTATTCGGAATATTTTCCGTAATCGTCCGAATAGCTGTCCGAAAGAGCCTCATATTCGGCAAGCTGTTTTTTCAATTCGGCAATATTTTTTTCGGCGTCCGAAATGTCGCTTTGAAGCTTTGTCACGGAAAGACGGTATGTTTCCTCCGCCGAACCGCTTTTTGCCAAGCTTGATTTGTATGTGTTTTCGGCTTGCGCAAGCTTTGTCTTGCTCTCTGTCACCGCCGTTTCAAGCTCCAGTTTCGCGGCAGAGATCTGGGATTCGTACTGCGCCTTTACCTCGTCCACGTCGTCAGCGGAAAGCTTTGCTATCTTATCGCCTTTCTTTACCGACGAACCGACCTTAACATAGACCTCTTCCACCTCCGCGCTTACCGGAAAGGAAAGATAAGAGCGGTTTACGGCTGCCGTACCGCTTTCGGAAATTCCCACGGTAATATTGCTTTTGACGGCTGTGTACTCTCTGTAAGCCGGCTCGGCGGCAACTTGCTCCGCGTTTTTACTAATGACAAACATTGTCCCGAAGCATATTCCCGCTGCGGAAATAATGCTTATTACCGAAATCACGGCTTTTTTAGACCTCGATAAACTGCTCATAAAAATTATCCTCCTATATTAAAAAAACCTTACTTATAGCAATACTATAAAATAACGCTTTCTGTAGGGGCGGGGTTACCCCGCCCGCAGTTGCTGAACAGCGGGACGGGAAACCCGTCCCCTACAGACTGGGTTATTATTTTATAGGATTGCTATAAATAATAAGTTAAGTATAATTTTTCAATGTTAAGTTAATGTTAATTAAACCGCGCCGAAAATGAAATTCGAGTGAAAAATGTGATAAATATGTTAAAAATAAGGTAAAGTTTTTGTACGGCACTTCCGGTAAATATTGATCGCTTATATTATATAAATAAGAACCCTTTCCCGGTTTGGCGGCTGCGGACGGATTTCCGCTGCAAATTCCGCAAACAGCTTGATTTTGAAAGAAGGTAATGGTATAATAATATACAACATATTTGCGGATTGCATGAATGATATTAAGGTGTGAGGAAAGGCGAACCGAATGATAAAAGTAATAATTGCCGACGATATACAAATACTGCGATTGGGACTTGAAGTGACCCTTGCCGCCGACAGTGAAATAAAGGTCGTCGGGCAGGCGGCGGACGGAAAAGAAGCCTTTGAAATGTGCGTGAAGCATTCCCCCGACGTTGTGCTTATGGATATGCGCATGCCGCGGTACGACGGGGAGTACGGCACAAGGCAGATAAAGGTGCATTTCCCGGATATAAAGGTGCTTGTGCTGACAACCTTCGACGACAGCGAGACCGTGCAAAAGGCGGTGTCCTGCGGCGCGGACGGTTACATACTGAAGGAAATGGAGAACGAGAAAATAATCGCCGCGGTGAAAACGGTGCACAGCGGCATAAACGTTTTCGGGGCGAGCGTTTTTTCGTCTATCAGGGAAACAATGACCGCCTCGCAGCCATCGGCGGCAAGCTTTGAGCTTACCGAAAGGGACAGGGAGCTTATGGTTCTGATATGCGACGGCTGCGACAACAGAGAGATCGCCTCGCGGCTTTTCCTTGCGGAGGGTACGGTGCGCAACAACATATCCCGCCTGCTTGAAAAGCTGGAGCTTAAAGACCGTACGCAGCTTGCGGTTTTCGCGGTGAAAAATAATCTTGTGTAGAAAAAATTTTGATGTGCTGTTCCCGGAAAACGTCAGCTGTTAAAATTTTACAGTAAAATCGTCAAAAGCGTGAGAAGCTCCTCTCTGCCTCAAACCGTCCGAACGGAAACGTTTTGTATGACGAACAGCTTTCCTGCCGTGTTACATAAATATTCAAAAAAAACTTATATAAAATATATTGAAATTTGTAGACGAAAGTGGTATAATTTCAAAATATAATGTATATGGGATAGTTTAACGCGTCGGCAAGGCTGAAAATATCATAAATTGGCTCTTGTAACGGCTCTGTCCGGTTTAAGAGCTTTTTTCGGTTATATGTCATATACAGGCGCACAACGGCAAAGGAGCGAATACTATGTTCAAAAGATTTTTAAGATGTACGGCGGCTTTCGCGGCGGCGGCGTTATTGCTGACCTCCTGCGGGGCGGAAACGGAACAGACGGAAATTACACAGGCAAACGGCGAAAACCGATCCGAAACGGACAGCTCGGCTCTCACTTGGGTGACTTGGGGCGGATATGAAAATTTCTGGGAGCTGCTGGGAGAGACCTACCCCGATATTGAAATCGACTATGTGGGCTACGACGGCTCAAATTACCTGGGCTACAGCTGGGCGCAGATGCGGGCGGACGACATTTCCGACCTGTTCAGCACCTCCCAGGTGCTTGACAAGGAGCTTGCAAAGGAGCGGCTTATCGACCTGTCGGGCTATGACTTTATGGGAGATATTTCCACGTCAATACTCGACCAAATGTCTGTGGACGGCGGCGTTTATATGCTGCCCGTAAACAACGGTATGTACGGCATTCTCTACAACAAAACCCTTATGGAGGAGAACGGGTGGGAAGTCCCGACGAATTTCGAGGAGCTTGAAAAGCTCTGCGGCGAAATTAAAGAAGCGGGATATATCCCCGGTATTCTCGGAACGCAGCTTACCGGCGCAAGCTTTGCGGCGGTGTTCAACCTTGCCAAAACCGACTGGCTCACCACCCCCGAGGGACTTGCCTGGGAGCGGGATTTCCTTGCGGGAAACGCCACTGCAAAGGATAATGACAACTGGAAAAAAACCATAGACTATACTCAAAAATATATTGACATAGGTATGTTTGAAGCTGTGCCAAACGATCTGTCCAACACGGCGGTTATGATCGACTATATGTCGGAGCGCAAAGCCGTGTTCTTTACAATGAGCGCGCTTTTGGACACCCCTATGGAGAACGGCGACGAATGGGGTATGATGCCCTATATCGGCGAGGACGGCAGCAAGAACGTATATATGTACAGCCCCACAAGCTACATAGGCATAAGCAAGAAGCTCGCCGAGCCGGGCAACGAGGAGAAACTGGAAAAGGCGGTGCGGGTGCTGTCGCTTATGTTCTCGGACGCGGGTCAGAAAGCCTTTACGGGCGAGGACAAACCCTGCGTTATGGACGTTCTCACCACCACCGACCTCCCCGAGGATTCCATTATGTACGACGCGCAGCAGGCTATGCGTGAGGGACGTGCTTTCCATATGACATACGCGGGTTGGGAGAATATTCTCTCCGACGTGGGTCAGGGCTTTAAGGAATGGTTCAGGGGCGAAAACGGTATGAACGGCGAAAAGGGTCTCGAGAATATGGACGAGCTTCAAAGCAGCTATCTGCAAAGCAAGGATTCAATGTATTTCTGCGAAAGTATGGCGGACTTTACTCTTGAGGAAACAACGCGGGTTGTGGCAACAGCTCTCGGCTCTGCGGCGGGGGCGGACGCGGCAATTGTCGCCTACGGAACGGATTACAGAAACGGATTAAAGCTCAGAGCGGGAGTTACGGGAAAGCTTTACGCGGGGGGAATAAACGCCGAAACTTCCTACAGCATAACCCCGGGCGGCGACGGTGAATACGCGGTAATGACCATGACGGGCGCAGAAGCTAAGGCTGTTGCCGAGGCGGGCTTCGACAGGTTCGAGGACGGCAAGCCTCTGCCGTATATGCTTGTGACAAAGGGCGACACGGAGCTTGACGATAATACGACTTATAAGGTGGCGTTCGTAAACAACGGCTATACCGAGGAAGTGGGAACGGCTTACAGCGCGGTAAAAGAGGTCGGCTCTCTTAAAGATTTTGTGCGCAATTGGCTCACGGAACAGGGAACGGTTTCCCCCGATACAATTATTTGGGAATAAAACCGGGAGGCGTCTGCAATGCGTAAAATAAAGAAATGCATCAGCCTGCTTACGGCGGCGGTTATGGCTTTGGGACTGCTTGCGGGCTGTACGGAAAACAAAAGCGAACGGGAACGGGTGACGGTGGCTTTGTGGAGCGACCAGCTTACCGAGCAGTACGGGGAGTTTTTGCGGGACAGGTTTCCCGAGGTGGACTTTAACTTTTACGTTGCGCTTAATTCGGCGGACTTTTACCGCTTTAAGGAGAAAAACGGCGACCTGCCCGACATACTTACCCTGCGGCGTTTCGCTTTGCGGGACGTGGCGGAAATGAAAAATTCCCTGCTCGATCTCAGCGGCACCGAGCTGGCGGGAACGTTCTCCCAATCCTATCTGCGAAGCTACACCTATGACGACGGCACTGTGAACTGGCTTCCCACCTGCGCGGAAGTGGACGGGATTATCCTCAACAAAACCCTTTTGGAGGAAAACGGAATTGCAGTACCGACCACCTATGAGGAATTTTTAACCGTCTGCGGCAAGTTCCGCGAAAAGGGCATACGCCCGTTTATGTCGAACTTCGGGGCGGACTACACCTGTATGGAGGTTTTGCAGGGACTTTCGGCGGCGGCTCTTTCTTCCCAAAGCGGACGGGAGTGGCGGCAGAGCTATGAATCGGGGCAGACCGATTCCCTTGACGGGGACGTTTGGCTGCCCGTATTCGAGCGTATGGCGGAATTTATAGACCGCGCCGGGATAGTCCCCGGGGATATCGAGCTGTCTATGAACGACGTTTACGACGAGTACAAAAAAGGCAATACGGCTATGTTCCGGGGTACGGGCGACGATACGGAAACCTACGGCTCGGAGACGGAATCGGTTCTCCTGCCATATTTCGGGGGTACGGAAAACGACAGCCGCTACCTGACATACCCGGCGTTCCAGATCGCGGCGAGCAAGCGTGCGGAGGATACTCCCGAACGGGAAAAGCTGATACTTGACATTGTGTCGGCAATGCTCAGCGAGGAAGGACTTCGCAAAATTGCCGCAAATCAGAATATGGTTTCCTACAGCGGCGGGATAAATATTGATATGTCCCCGTCGGTGGAGGAGGTAAAGTCCTATGCCGACAGCAACAGACTGTACATACGGCTGGCTTCGTCGGATATGTTTTCCGCGTCGCAGACGGTTGTGCAGGGTATGATAAGGGGCGATTACCCCGACGGAAAGTCCGCGTTTGACGCTTTCAACGCCGAGCTTGCAAAGGATAAGAATTCCGGTTCGGCGGCGGCGCATATTGACAGGGACTACACTTATGCTTTTGACCCGAACGGGGGAAGCGAAGCGGCTTCGGCGGTTATGAACACCGTCCGGGAGGAGCTGGGTACGGAGCTTCTTATTGCCCCTGCCGCCTATGTTGCGGGGAATATTGCCAAAGGAGACTACACCGAGGAGGAGCTGCGTTTTCTTGCTATGGGCGAAAGCTCGGCGACGCTTTCCTGCAATATGACGGGAAAACAGGTCTTTGATTATGTGAATTATATGCTCACGGTAAGCGGCAAGCGGGGTTCGGTGGTGAACGACAGCACGCTGTACGTTTCGAGCGGGTTTGAGATGTCCGTAAAAAAGACTGCGGACGGCTATGAGCTTGAAGCTCTGACAATAAACGGAAGCGGTCTTGACGGTGAGAAAACCTACTCCGTGACGGTTATAGGCAACCTTGCGCTTATGCTTCGGGACGCTTTTGAGGCGGCGGGAGTTACGGAATACTCCGAGGAGGAGGATTTCAGAACGGTTCTCGCACGCCGACTTACCGGGGGAAATCAGCTTGCCGAGCCGAGCGGCTATATCACGCTGAAATAATAATGCGGCAAAAAGGAGGTTACGCTATGAAACCCAAGGGCAAAGGAAAACATTTGGCGCTGCCGCTGGCGCTCACGGCGTGCCTGCTTGTTTTTTTCCTGCTGGGAGGATCGTTTTTCACGAAATATCTTAACTCGCAGATTTTTGAGGAACGCACCACTCAGCTTGTGGAAATAACGTCGCAGGTGCAGGTCAATCTCGGCAACGCGCTGGATACTCACTGGAATTATCTTACAGCCGCAGTCAACACGCTGAAACAGCGGGAGCTTGAATCTGCGGAGGACGTTTCCGTCCGCATAGGGGAGCTGGAAAGCCTGCTTGAAACGGAAAGCTACAGCTCGCGGCTTATGCTGCTGGACGGCTGGGGCAGCTGCTACGATTCCGACGGCAAGCATGGCGTATGGTCTGACCTTGATATGATCTCGGGCGGCGAGGCGCGCTATACCTTTATCACGGACAGCAATCTCTACGGCGGCAGCTACTGGACTTTCGTGCAGAAGCTTGATACCCCTATGAAAACCCGTACCGACGACATATCCTTTACCCACGTCATACTGCTGAAAGACGTTCAGACCCTTACCGAGTACTACGACAGCGCGGCTTACGGCAGCCACAACGAGACGTACATACTGAAAAGCAACGGCACGAGAATGCACGACAATCTGTCCGAGGAAAAGACTATCAAGACCTACAACGTGCTGAAGGTGCTGGAGGAAATGGAGGGGCAGGATTATCCCGACATAAAAGCCGCGCTTGCGGAAAACAGCACTATCAGCGACGACGTTGTTGCCGACGGCGTGGAGTACTACTACTGCATAACCTTGCTGGAAAAATACGATACCCTGCTGCTGTTCCTTATCCCCTCGCGGTTTGTGGCTTCGGGAACGGTAAATATGGTAAACACCGTTATCCGCACCCTGCTGATACTGGCGGTAATACTTCTTGTGCTGATAGCGCTGGCTGCGGCGGCAATCATACGGCAGAGAAACAGCGACAGGCTTTTCCGTCAGGAGCAGAGCAACCTGCGGCGGCAGGAGGAGCTGAACGCTCAGCTTGAGAACTCCAATGCCATGCTGGCGAGCGCAAAGGAAACCGCGGAGCAGGCGTTCCGTATCGCCGAAGAGGCGAACAAGGCGAAAAGCTCGTTCCTCTCAAATATGAGCCACGACATACGCACGCCTATGAACGCGATAATCGGCTTTTCCTCGCTGCTGGCGAGGGACGCGGAAAATCCCGACAAGGTAAGGGAATACACGAAAAAAATCTCGTCGTCGGGTCAGCATCTGCTGGGTCTGATAAACGATATTCTCGACATAAGCAAGATCGAGGCGGGCAAGACCACGCTGAACGTGTCCGACGAGAGCATTGTCGACCTGATAGAGGGCATTGACGGAATTATCCGTCCGCAGATGAAAGCGAAAGGGCACACCTTTGAGGTGTACAGCAGGGATCTCAGACATGAGCACGTCATTATGGACAAGCTGCGGCTCAATCAGATACTGCTGAACCTGCTTTCCAATGCGGTGAAGTATACTCCCGACGGAGGCTGCGTGGTGCTGACGGTGCAGGAGCTGCCCAATCGGAAAACCCGGCTTGCCCGCTACCGCTTTGTGGTGGAGGACAACGGATACGGCATGAGCAAGGAGTATCTGAAAACCCTGTTTCAGGCGTTCACCCGCGAGGAGGACAGCGTTACCAACAAGATACAGGGAACGGGTCTCGGAATGGCGATAACGAAAAATCTGCTCGACCTTATGGGCGGAACCATCGCCGTCGAAAGCGAAAAGGGCAAGGGCACAAAGTTTACGGTGGAGCTTGACCTGCACATCAGCGAGCACGAAATAGACCGCAAATTCTGGCAGAACAACGGCATAACGCGGCTTCTGACGGTTGACGACGAGGAGGTCGTATGCCAAAACGTGCAGATCACAATGGAGGGCACCGGCGTATCCGTGGATTACGCTCTCGACGGGCAAACCGCTGTTGATATGGTAAAACAGGCGGCAGCGGATGGAAAGCCGTACCACATTGTACTGCTTGATTGGAAAATGCCCGTTATGGACGGTCTGGAGACCGCAAAGCATATCCGCGGCGAGGTATCGCCCGATACCTTGATTATCCTCACCAGCTACGACCGCTCCGAGATAGAGGACGACGAAAATTCGGACATTGACGCGTTCCTGCCCAAGCCGTTCTTCCTCACCAGCTTCCGCCAAAAGGTGGATACGATACTGAACCGCAGCGGCAGCAAAACCGAGGATACTGCGGACGAGCAGGGCGAAAGCGTACTTAAAGGAATGCATATCCTTGTCGCCGAGGACAACGAGATCAACGCGGAGATACTCACGGAAATGCTGGATATTGCGGGAGCAACCTGCAAGGTATGCGAGAACGGAAAACTCATCGCCGAGGAGTTTGAACGCTCCGAGGAGGGACAGTATCAGCTGGTGCTTATGGACGTGCAAATGCCCGTGATGAACGGCTACGAAGCCACAAGAACCATACGCGGATCGGATCACCCATGTTCCAAAACGATACCGATCGTCGCCATGACGGCGAACGCTTTCGCGGAAGACGTCCGCGACGCGCTGGAGGCGGGAATGAACGCCCATGTCGCCAAGCCGATAGATATGTCCGTACTGGAAAAGGTTGTGAGAACGGTATTTGAGCAGTCCGCAGAGGAGACGGAAAAAGAATAGCCGGAACGAGACGTTTATTTATTAGTGCGTGTCGGTAATTGCACAGACAATATCGTCGAGCGGCAGTATTAGGGCTTTTTGATATATTCAAAGGCGTGGCATAAGAAAACTTTTGTCATATGGAGGACAAATTTATGTTTGAGATCAAAGAACAATTTTACCTTGACGGCAAGCCGTTCCGCGTGATTTCGGGTACGGTGCACTATTTCCGCACCGTACCCGAGTACTGGCGCGACCGTCTCGAAAAGCTGGTGAATATGGGCTGCAACACCGTAGAGACCTACATTCCTTGGAATTTTCACGAGCCGAGCAGGGGCGAATTTTTGTGGGACGGTTCGCGTGATATTTGCAAGTTTATCGAAACCGCCCGTGACTTGGGGCTGTATATGATAGTCCGCCCGTCGCCATACATCTGCGCGGAATGGGAGTTTGGAGGACTTCCCCCTTGGCTTCTCAAAGACAGGAATATGCGGCTGCGGTGTTCGTACAAGCCCTATCTTGACGCGGTGCGGGAATATTATAGTGTACTTATACCAAAGCTTGCGCCCTATCAGATTGACAGGGGCGGCAACATCATTTTGGTGCAGATCGAGAACGAATACGGCTATTACGGCAACGATACGGCGTATCTGGAATTTTTGCGGGACGCTATGCGGGAGCTTGGAATAACCGTCCCCTTTGCGACCTCGGACGGTCCTTGGAGCGAAGCGGTTTTCAAGTCGGGAATGGTTGAGGGCGCACTGCCGACGGGAAATTTCGGCTCGGCTGCGGAATGGCAGTTCGGGCAGATGAAAAAATTTATGGGCGATGACAAGCCCCTGATGTGTATGGAATTCTGGAACGGTTGGTTTGACGCCTGGGGCGAGGAGCACCACACAACCCCGCCCGAAAAAGCCAACGCCGAGCTGGAGGAGCTTCTCAAGCGGGGCAGTCTTAATTTTTATATGTTTGAGGGCGGCACGAATTTCGGCTTTATGAGCGGGCGGAACTGCGGCAACAAAACCGCCGACGTGACTTCCTACGACTATGACGCGCCCCTGATGGAGGACGGGCAGATTACCGAAAAATACAGACTGTTTAGGGAGACGATTTCCAAATACGCGGCGGTTAGGGAAGTCCCCCTCACGACGGAAATCAAACGTAAGGCTTACGGCGAAATTCCCTGCACGGGCAAGGCGGACTTGTTTTCCGTCCTTGAAAAAATTGCCGAGCCTGTGAAGTCCCCCTACCCCTTGACTATGGAGGAAATCGGGCAGAATTACGGCTATATTCTGTACCGCCTGAACCTCCGCGAGGGAGAGACGGTGAACGAGGTGCGCCTTGAAAACGCGGCGGACAGGGTTCGGTGCTACCACGACGGGGAATATCTGTACACGGCTTTCGCTGAAAATATCCACGAAAAATTCGAGCCGACAGACAAAAAAGCGGGCGGGAAAATCGACCTGCTCTGCGAAAATATGGGGCGCGAAAATTTCGGCACGGGTCTTGAAAATCAGCGGAAAGGAATTTCGGGCGGGGTGAAAATCAACGATCACCGTTATTTCGGGTATGAGATTTTTCCCTTGCCTTTGGAGGTCAAACAGCTTGATAAAATTGAATTCGGAACAGAGCGCAAAGAAGGTGCTCCCGCGTTTTACAAATTTGAATTTAACGCTGAGGAGCTGTGCGACACGTTCCTCGATACCTCAGGCTTCGGCAAGGGGTGTGCGTTTGTAAACGGCTTTAACCTCGGGCGGTTTTGGGAAATAGGTCCTCAGAAAAGACTGTACCTCCCGGCGCCTTTGCTGAAAAAAGGAAAAAACACGATTATAATTTTTGAGACCGAGGGGAAATCTGCGGAGAAAATTACTCTTGCGGGCGAGCCCGATTTAGGATAATTTAATAGAGAAAGGATAATTTTTATGAGTACAAAAACAGCCCGTGTCGCGTGACACATGAGACCTCGCAGCTAAGATAAAATTGTAAAAAAACAAAAAAGCTGAATTAAACCGAATATTAAGGGAATGACGAAACCGCATGTTTTGTGTTATAATGTCCATGAGGGATAGGCTCCTTTCCGGTGGATTTTGTCCAGCAACTTTATTTTACCGGATTTTGCCTATCTCTCAATATTTTTTTACTTGTTTGTCCAATATCTATTGCAGCATAACAATGATTTCTTCGGCATTATGTTTTTCGCTCTTGATTTTTCGGGTGGAATGTGGTAAAATATACATATCTGATATTCAGCACCGAAAGGAGCAACCAATATGATTGTCAAACCCAAAATAAGAGGCTTTATCTGCACCACCGCTCACCCCGGCGGCTGCCGTCAAATCGTCAGGTCTCAGATAGACTACGCCAAGGGCGCGGGTAAAATAAACGGTCCGAAAAAAGTTCTGGTGATCGGCGCATCCATGGGTTACGGTCTCGCCTCGAGGATATCCGCGGCATACGGCTGCGGCGCGGCTACGGTGGGCGTGATCTTCGACAAGCAGGGCAGCGCCGGCAAGACAGCATCCGCAGGCTGGTACAACACCGCCGCTTTCGAAGAGTTCGCCCATAAGGACGGTCTCTACGCCAAAACAATAAACGGCGACGCTTTCTCCCGCGAGGTAAAGGACGAGACGATCGCCCTCATTAAAAAGGATCTGGGAAAGGTTGACATGATAGTCTACAGCCTTGCCGCGCCGAGGAGGACTACTTCGGACGGTACGGTCTACAGCTCCGTGCTGAAAACCACGGACGGTGAGTTCACCAACAAGACCATCGACGTCAAGACGGGAGAGGTCTCGGAAGTAACTATTGCTCCCGCCACGGAGCAGGAAATTTTTGCCACCGTTAAGGTAATGGGCGGAGAGGATTGGAAGGAATGGATAGGCGCGCTCAAAGCCGCCGACGCCGTTGAGGACGGCGCTGTAACGGTTGCCTATTCCTACATCGGTCCCGAGCTGACCCACCCCATCTATAAGGACGGCTCGATCGGCAGGGCGAAAAATCACCTTGCGGCAACGGCAAAGGAGATAACCAAGTCCATAAGCGGAGTGACCGCTTACGTTTCGGTGAACAAAGCGCTGGTTACCCAGTCAAGCTCGGCTATTCCCATTGTTCCGCTGTACATTTCCATTCTCTATAAGGTCATGAAAGAAATGTCACTCCACGAGGGCTGCATTGAGCAGATGTACCGCATGTTTGCCGAAAAGCTTTACGGCGGCGGGGTCAAGATCGACGGGGAGGGACTTATCCGCATGGACGACCTTGAAATGCGTCCCGAGGTGCAGGAAAAGGTTTCCGCGGCTTGGGCGAAGATCGGCGGGGACAACCTTTCCGAGTATGCCGATCTGGACGGCTACCGCAGGGATTTCAACAGGCTTTTCGGCTTTGACGCGGAGGGCGTGGATTACGAAGCCGATACCGATACCGCTGTAGGTATCGAAAGCTTAGCTTAGCAGCAGCCTGACGGCGAAGCGGAAGCCTTGCTCGAAGCCGGCGCATTTTGAGTACAGACAGATATCCTTTTCGGTATCGAGAACGCGTTCGGCGACGGAATTGTCAAGTTTCTTTTCTTTGACAAGGGTTTCAATGTATCCGCGCAGAGTTTTTTCTTCATCGTCAAGCATATAGGAGGAAAATTTTTCAAGTCCCATTTGCAGGAAAATTTCTTCGATGTTCGGCATTTCCAATGTGATTACTCCTTTTGGTTAATTTTTGCAAAATTCAAAATGTTTTGTAGGGGAGGGGAACCCGTCCCCTACAAGATTTGTGCTGTTATTTTGAATTTTCCACAGTCATATTATAACACGATTATTAGTGAATATCAATTGACATATATAACGAATAATCGTGATATTGTTTGTGCAAAAAAACGTTAGCGGTTAATACAATTTTAATGTATAATGTTAGAGGTGGTATTATGCCCATAAAATATAAGTTTAATATTATTGCGGCGTTAAAAGAAAAAGGCTATACCTCAAACAGAATTCGTAATGAAAAAATTATGAGCGAAAGTACCATGCAAAAATTCAGGACGGGTGAAATGGTTTCAACCGACAATATTGCACGTCTTTGCAGGATTCTTGACTGCCAGCCGGGGGACATTCTCGAATATGTTTCCGATGAAAACGAATAACGCCCCGTCCTCTACAAGATTTGGAGATTGCTTTTTTCATTTACCTTGATTATAGTATATACTATAATTAGTGACAAATCAATATGCTTTATGCACAATATTTAGTGATTAAACTTGTTTAATTTATACACTTTAATTAGTGACTAAAATGCTATAATATTATTGTCGGAGGTGTAATTTATGCCAATAGTGTATGACAAACTTTTGAAGCTGATGAAACAAAGAGGCATAACATCATACACCATACGTCAAAATAATATCATAGGTCAGGCTACGCTGCAAAAAATAAAAAACGGCGGGGACATAGATACGCGTACAATTGCAAAGCTCTGCAAGCTTCTCGACTGCCAGCCGGGGGACATTCTCGAATATGTTCCCGATGAAAACGAATAACGACCGTCCCTGCGGACATGTTTAAATAAACTAAAATGTAAAGGAACTGACTAAATGAAAATCAATTATCACCTGCCAAGCTTTACCGACCACTTCAGCCTGAATCTGCTGTTGGATTCCTACATGAAAAATTACCCCGACCGCTTCAGGGACGGCGTAAGGATCGCCTCCGTTTTCGGCAGCTTTCCCGGCGCGTTGTGGAACGGCGGAAGAAACGTCCCCGGCGAATACGACGGGACGGTGAACGAAAAGATCATGAAAGCGTTCAACGACAGGGGAATACCGCTGAGGTTCACTTTCACTAACCCGCTTATCGAGGAGAAGCACCTTTCCGACAGGGCGTGCAACGATATCCTGAAAATGGCGGAAAACGGCTTGAACGAAGTCATTGTAATGTCTCCCGTACTGGAACGCTATATACGCGAAAATTACCCGGGTTATAAGATAACGTCTTCCACCTGCAAGCAGATACGCGATATGAACGACCTTAACGGCGAGCTTGAAAAGGACTACAATCTGGTTGTCCTCGATTACAACTGGAACAACAAATTCGACGACCTTGCCCTTGTCAAGGACAGAAAACGGTGCGAGATACTGGTAAACGCCTGCTGTCAGCCTTCCTGTCCCAGACGGGGGGAGCATTACCGTTCCATCGGAAAGTACCAGATCGAGCTGTGCGGCATGGCGCAGAGCGGTCTTGCGCTGGGCAGCAGAAACGTCATGAAAGAACCGTTTTCGTGCGGTTACATGAACTACAATATTTATATGATAAAGGATTTTCCCACATACATTTCCCCCGATGATATCGAGACAAAGTACCTGCCTATGGGTTTCAGCCAGTTCAAGCTTGAGGGCAGGACCGTTAACGATATCAGAATGCTTGAAACTTACGTCTGTTATCTTGTCAAGCCCGAGCATAAGGACATTGTGCGGCTTGATCTGCTGTCCGCGCTTACGGGCAGGATAAAGTATTTCAACATTCTGCCGAGGTGATTTGGTTCGTACAAGCAAAAATACGGTCTGAGATGTTTCTCTCAGACCGCTTTTTTTATCTGTTTCTGAACTTGATCTCGGGCATTTCGCCGGGGGTGGCGTCGTAATCCTTGCCCGCTTTGCTGAAGAAAATGTCGGGGTCGATAGGGTCGGCAAGACGTCTGACCTCCACGGTTTTCTTTTTCTTTTTGCTCTTGCTCTCGTCCTCTTCAAACTGCACCGCAAAGGGATTATGGTACTCTTCCTTTTCCTTTTTGTAGCGCTGTTCCATTTTTTCCTTTGTAGCCTTGTTCTGCTCTATTGAAGCGTTGATCTCCTCCTGGAGCTTGCGGATATCCAAGTTTGTTTTGGACTGCTTTTCATGCACGGTTTTTTCAGCGGCAACAATTGGAGGTTCTATAAATTCCGTGTCAAGATCGTACTCTACGTCGTTCGAGAATGTGAAGCCTTCGAGACCGTCGTCGTCCTCCTCGTAAGAGGTATCGCCGTAATTTTCCGAAACGACTTCAATTTCCTGCTCGCTTTCTTCGGCAAACGTTTCTATATCCCGCCTCATCTTCTCGATAATGCTGTCGTCGCTTTCCTGTTTTGCGGCGGCTGCGGCTTTGAGCTTCTCCTTTTCCGCTTCGGCTTTTGCCTTGGCAAGATCCTGAACAGCGTTCATTGCTCTGCTGCTGACAGCGGGTTTGGAATCGTCCTCGGAAATAAAATCGTAAACGTCCATATCGACGGCGGGTGCGGAAACTGCGGGAGCGGGCTGCGGTGCGGGAGTTTCAACCGTCGGAACCGGTCCGTCGTCCATGATAAAGTCGAAATCAATTACCGGATCGCTTGATTTTCCGAGCGTCGGAGGCGCGGCAGGGGCGGCGGCAGGAGCGGACGGTTTTGCGTCTGCTCTCGGGACGGTAGGTACGGAGGGTTGTCTGAAAGGCTGCGCCGACGTCTTTGGAGCCGGCTGAGCGGCAGTTTCCGCAGGAGCGGCGGGCGCGGAGTTAGGCGTCGGAGCGGAAGCTTCCGAAACCGCTTCGGGATTGCGTCTGCGCTTTGCGAAAAGCTCCATGTAACTGTTTTTGCGCTGTGCCGGCTGAGCTTCCGAGGGAGCAGCAGCGGTTTCCGCAGGTGCGGGAGCTGTCTTGACCGGCTCGGGCGCAGTAACGGTTTCCGCAGGCTTGGGAGCAGGCTTAACCGGCTCGGGAGCGGCAGCGGTCTCCGCAGGTGCGGGAGCAGGCTTAACCGGCTCGGGAGCGGCAGCGGTCTCCGCAGGTGCGGGGGCAGGCTTAACCGGCTCGGGAGCAGGCTGCGGTGCAGCTTCCTGTTTAGCGGCTGAAACCGTTTGATTAACAAGCATAATGCTGTCGGCAACCGCTTCGGAATATGTATCCGCGTCACTGTCATCTATCTCAAAGGTGGGCGCGGGATTGTAGTTTGTAACAAGTTCTCCGCTGCTGAGGGCGGCAATGGCGTCCTTTACGGACGAAGCCACGGAAGCCTTTACCGGGTCAACCTTAGGCTTGGGCTTCGGCTGAGCGGGAGCTGCGGCGGGCGGTTCGGGTTTGGGTTCCGGCTTGGGCGCGGGAGCTTCCTGCGTTTTCGGAGCTTTCAAAGCCTTGAAAGCGTTTTCAAGGGAGTTTAAAGCGTCCGCGTCGCTCTTCATTTCGGAAACGTCCATAGGCTTAGGCGCGGGAGCGGGCTTTGCCGGAGCGGGAGCTGCCTGAGCCGCAGCCGGGGCAGGGGAGGGCTTTGCGGCGGGAGCCTGAGGCGCGGGTCTTGCGGGAGTGGCAGCCGACGTTTTTGAAATCTTCGGAGGATTGAAAAAATTGTCTATGGCCTGCTTTATTGAGGCGAGATTATCCTTTGAAGTCTGGTCGGAGTAACCCTTGATAATGGCCAAAGCGTTGATATCGTCGGAGCTTCTGCCTTCTTTTTTGTCAATGGACATCTGCGCGGCGGTAAGCTTCATCTTGTCCACAGCCGAAAGGGATTTTTTGTCAACGCCGCTGTTCAGCACAAAAATAGGTACGGTATTTTTAAACTGCTCGGGATAATTCTCTCCGATCAGCTTTTGTTTAGCCTCTTCGGAGTCGTTTGTGTACCAGCTTACAGCCATGATCATAGTTTTCTGCGGGGACATGGCGGTAATATTTTTCTTTACATAATCCATTATGGAGAGCTTGTCGCCGTAAACTCCGCAGGCAAAGATAACGAGCTTATACGCCATAGTCTGGGACGGACTGAAATTTGCCACTGGAATAACGTCCACGTCCGCAACGTCCTCCTTCAGCCAATCGGCGTACTGCTTGGTATGTCCCGATTTTGATGAATACACAACAGCGATCTTTTTCATTTCACCTTTTTGCCGCAGCGGAAAACGCGGCAAAACCTCCCATCGTACAATGATATATTACCGAAAAATTAAAATAAAATTCAAATACTATACATTATAATTATATATTTTTTTACCGCAGTATTTGTGAATAAAGTGTTAATTTTGAATAAATTTTATAAAATCATCAAAATACTGTGAGATTTTTATATATTTTTTGCACAAATTATTATAGTAAATATTGCATAGAAATCCGCCCGGCACTTTACGGAAATGCCGGACGGAAAAATCGTTTACATAAGAGACTTGTAAAGCTCGGTGATCTCCTCAACGGAGGTATCTCTCGGGTTTCCGGGACGGCACGCGTCGTCGTATGCGGACTGCGCAAGGAAGGGGATATCCTCGGGTTTAACTATGTCCTTCAGGTCGGCGGGAATGCCCACGTCCTGAGAGAGCTGCTTAACCGCGTCGATGGCAGCCTTGCGGTACTGCTCCTGCGACATTTCGTCAACGCCCTTTACGCCCATAGCGCGGGCAATCTCGCGGTACTTTTCGCCTGTTGCGGGAGCGTTATATTCCATAACCGTCGGCAGAATAATGGCGTTCGCAACTCCGTGGGGAGTGTCGTACAGTGCGCCCAGAGGGTGAGCCATGGAGTGAACGATACCCAGTCCCACGTTTGAGAAGCCCATGCCCGCAACGTACTGACCGAGAGCCATATCCAGTCTGCCCTCCTTGGTGTTTGCGACCGCGCCGCGGAGACTTCTGGCAATGATCTCAATGGCTTTCAGATGGAACATATCCGAAAGCTCCCATGCGCCGAGAGTGATGTAGCCCTCGATTGCGTGGGTGAGAGCGTCCATGCCTGTTGCGGCGGTAAGGCTCTTGGGCATGGTTTCCATCATATCGGGGTCAACGAAAGCCACAACGGGAATGTCGTGGGGGTCTACGCAGACCATTTTTCTGTTCTTTTCGGTATCGGTGATAACGTAGTTGATAGTTACCTCGGCGGCTGTTCCCGCGGTTGTGGGAACGGCGAAAATGGGTACGCATTTATTTTTTGTATCGGCAACGCCCTCAAGGCTTCTCACGTCGGCAAATTCGGGATTGTTGATGATAATTCCCACAGCCTTTGCGGTATCCATGGACGAGCCGCCGCCGATAGCGATAAGGTAGTCCGCGCCCGCTGCCTTGAAAGCGGCAACGCCCGCCTGAACGTTTTCGATCGTGGGATTGGGCTTGATCTCGGAGAATATCTCATAGGCGAGACCCGCGCCGTCCAGAATATCGGTGACTTTCTTTGTCACGCCGAACTTGATAAGGTCGGGGTCGGAACAAACCAGAGCTTTTTTAAAGCCTCTGCCCTCAGCCTCGTCCTTAACTGCGGAAACGGCTCCCGCGCCGTGGTAGGAAGTTTCGTTGAGAATAAACCTGTTCATTTTCATCTGCTCCTTTTTATATAGTATAAGTTTGTCCGAAGCGAATGTCACAAGAAAGCGCGGCATACGAAAATATCCGAGACCGCGCCTTTATGTATATAGTATACAATATTTTTGCCAAAATGTCTATAATTTTATATAAATTTCCTCGCAGAATAATATATTGCTTTTTTGTGCACTTTTAACAAAACAGCCTGTCGGCGTATGTCGGTTTCCGCCGTATTCACCAACCCATCAGCTGCGAAATAAAGGGTATCAGCTTGTCAGCCATTTTTTGATGAGTTACCGCGCTGGGGTGGAAACCCGCGCCGAAGCCGTCGTTCACGCCGTCACGGTAGTCGAACTCGAAAGCGGTTATCCTGTAGTCTCCCGTATTGGAGGAGTACAGCGCCACCTGTTCCTTGATTTCGGGGAGCAGCTTGCTGCCCATAACGCCCAGCGAGCAGATTATATAGGCGTTCGGATTGGCTTCGCGCACCTGTTCGATGAACTTGTAGTATGCGTCCCCGAACAGGTCGACCCGTTCCTGAATGCCTCTTGTCCAGGTGTTGTCGTTTGTGCCAAGGTTGATTACCACCACGTCCGGCTGCCATTGGGAGAAGTCCCACATATCATTGGCAAGCTCGTTGGGAGCGGTCTTTCCGTAAATGGGCGGCAGGAGGAAGCTCTGGTTCGGCTTCGACGATTCGGTGTAGGACGAATACACCCCGATACCGCTCCAGGAAATGACGTTGTAGTCCGCCTTGAAGTGCTTTCCCACAAGGGCGGCGTAGGTTTTTTCGCCGTTTTCGTTGGTCGTGGCAAAGGCTTCGTACTGATCCGCCGCGTCTACGCCGTAGCCGCAGGTTATGCTGTCGCCGATAAATTCTATCTTCCGGCTTCTTGCGGGGGTGGGGATTATCCCGTACTCCGAGGCGACGTGAATGCTTTTCACGCCTATGTTCGAGTACGCCGCCTCCGACAGCTTCACCACGGAAATTATGCAGTTTTCGGACTTTTCGCTTTCAAACACCCGAAAGGTTTCCTCTTCTTTTTCCAGCATGGTTTCCTTTACAAGCTCGCCGTTGACGTAGAAAGCCGCACGCGCTTTGGAGGTCTTGCAGTTGCTGGTGAGGGTGACGTCCGCGACCGTGCCCCTGAAAGCAAATTCCACGCCCGAACAGGTGTGGGACAGTATACGCGCGCCGTCCCTCATGAACGTCCTGCCCAAAGGCTTGACGTAACTGCTTTCCGCGGGATAGCTGGCTTCGTAAAGCTCCGCCGCCTCTGCGGGCTGCGTTTCGGAGACGGTGATTTCGGTGACGGGGAGAGTTTCCGTGATTATTTCGGTTTGCGGTTCGGTTTCCGTGTAAGTTTCGGTCTCGGTTTCGGTAAAGGTTTCGGACGTTGTTTCCGCGGAAGTTTCCGTTGCAGCCTCCGTCTCCGTCTCGGTTTCCGTTTCCGACGCGGTTGTTTCGGTCGTTTCAGCTGTTTCCGATACGGTCTCCGCCGTTTCCGAAACAGTTTCCGTTATATCTTCGGTCTCCGGCACTGTTTCGCTTGTTCCCGTCTCCGCATCGGCTTCGGCGATTTCCTCGGGAATATACAGCCGTTCCGAAGCTTCTATGTAATATATCTGTTCGGGAGCGGCTTCGTCCACCTTTTGGCAGGACGGGAAAAGCACCGTCAGCACCGCCGCGAGAACCGTACAAAGAATTTTTTTGTTAAGCATTCAGTGACCTCCAAAAGGCTGCTTCCGTGTGTTTATTCGGCAGGCTGTTCGGGGAGAGTTTCTTCCGTTTCCGCCGCAGACGTTTCTGCGGGAGAGGCTTCGTCCATAGCGGTCGTTATGTAGCTGAGCAGCCGGGTGTACGCCATCTGGGACAGATGCATACCGTCGCCGCTGTCGCACTCGGGCAGCAGATATCCCTCCTCGTCGGAAAGAATATCCTGAATGTCCAGATAGTAAATCTCCTCGCCCTCTATGGCTTCGCACATTTCCTTAGCCGCCGCGTTGTAGTCGCGGATACGCTCGTTCGCGTTCCATTCGTGGTAGTCGGCTGTGGGGCTCATGCTGAGTATGACCACCTTGCTTTCGGGAGAGATGGACAGCATATCCTCGGCGATGGCTTTCAGGTTGTTTGCGTAAACGTCCCTTTCGGTCATGTTGATGTCGTTTATTCCCATCCACAGGAAGAAAGTTTTCGGCTTGTAATATTCAGCCGCCTCCCGCAGGGTGAACTCGTTGTCCTCCATTTTAAAGGTGTAGTCGTAAATATTCCGCGCCGCGCCGCCGCCTGTTGCAGCCACCTGTTTTGTGGTCAGCAGGTCGTTGTAGACGTAGAGTGCGCGGCATACCGAATCGCCCACGAAAATGGTATCCTCCATAAATTCCCTGTTCCAGTCCAGACTGTTCCACTCCAGTTTGGGGACGATAACGCGGGGAGCGGTTTCCGTCTCGGTCTCTGTAGTTGTTTCGGCTTCGGTCTCGGTTTCCGTTTCGGAGACGGTCGCCATAACGGGAACAGCCTCCGAGGTAGTCATAACCGTGGGAGGGGAGAGAGTTTCGGTGACGGCGGTCTCCTCCACCTTATGGCAGCCGGCAAAACAAGCCGCTGATAAAAGCGCGGCGGCAAAAGCTATACATGTAAAGCATTTCCTGCTCATATATTTAAGACTTCCTTTCGGATTTTTATATTCATATTGCTTTGATTTTAGCAGACGCAAGAGACTTCCGTAATTTGCAGCATTACGAAAGATCGCATGATATCCAATTAAATTTTATCACAAATGCGCTTCGTTGTCAATGCGTCCGGTGAGAGGACATAAAAAAGTTGCGGCACTACAGCAAGATAATTTTTATCGGGGAAGCTGCAAAACAAAATGGCAAAATAAAATACAATTTAAAAGCAAACTCCGCAAACTCAATTTACAAAAGAGTTTGCGGAGTTTTCGCTGGCGGAAGCGGTGGGATTCGAACCCACGAGCCCTTGCGGACTACTTGATTTCGAGACAAAATTAATACTTTCATCAAAACAGCTGTAATACACGCAAAATTGTTTACCAGAACAAATTTCTCAACCCGCAAAATGAATACAAAAGAGTAAAAACATAACTTTATGTCGTAAGGCTGTCGTAAGTTTTTCGCAAAAATCAGACGATATTTGCCGCTTTTCTTGTAGCTTCAACCTCGTCATGCACATAGATATTTGCGGTCACATTTATGTCCTTGTGACCCATTATTTTTTGTATGGTGTAGATGTCGGTACCGTTTCTTCTTAACTGCGTTCCTCTGGTATGCCGCAGTTCATGGGCGGTCAATTCGGGAATTTCGGGATTTTGTTCGCAAAAACAGGTCATAGCTTTTTTTAGGCGTTTGGAGAAGATACGCGGAGACTGTATGCTTTTCAGAGTATTTGGAAAAACATACTCGCATGAATGCGGTAAACTTTGTAAGACATCGCACAGATCCGTCTGTATGGGTATTGTTCGATAGCTTTCCATTTTTGGAGGACTGATCTCTACTCCCCCGCGCTGCTTGTCCGTAACGGAACGTTTAACAGTCAGCGTTTTATTTTCAAAATCAATGTCAGACCACATCAGACCAAGCATTTCGCCGCGCCTCAGTCCTGTATCGAGCATAAGAACGACTTCGGGAAGTTTTTCCGCGAAAAACGGCTTTGCGGTCAGTATCTGTTCGTCAGTCCAAACGTGTTTGGCGTTCTTTTCCTTTGTGCTCTTGTAAACGACGTTCTTTACGGGATTTTTAACGATAAGGTCGTTGTCTATTGCTTTATCAAATATTCCAAAAAGACATATATGGATTTTATCCAAAGACGACTGCGACAGCTCCGTGTGCTTCTTGTCGAAAAATTGCTGAATATCAATGCTTCGGATATTTTTCAGCTTTGCGCCGCCGAAGTACGGGATAATATGCTTAACAACAAAGTTTTCATAGGTCAGACGGTAAGTGTTTGCGGTAACATACGGCTTTTTATACACCGTCAGCCACTTGTTCGCCCAATCGCCGAAAGAGATATCGGAGGCGGTCTCCTCGGTCACTCCGACCGTATCAATAACCGCCTGTTTCACCTTGTATTCCTCGGCTTTTCGCTTAGCGTCCTCCAGGCTTATGGGGCTGTAGAAGCTTTTGCGGATTGCTTTTCCGTCGAAAGTCTTTCCAATGGCGGCTTTGTATTCGTATGTGCCGTTCGCCCTGTTGGGGGCGGATTTTTTGGGTCTGGGCATATAGTCTCCTTAATAATTAAAAACAAGCATATTTTATAGCATCGTTATCAATATTTACAATTGTTCCGTCCATATATTCAATCTTGGCTGATATTATCTTTATACTATGTGCTGCTGAGCTATGCATTATTTCATCAAATTTTGCTTGAAATGCAATTTTGTCATAGTTTTCCTCTGATATATAATTCTTTATATGCTGTCCGCTTTCAGAATTATAACTTGTATATGATAATTTTTTATAGCCATTATCCGTTGATAAAAATAAAGGTTCCCACTTTTCGTCTTGAGTCTTGTAATAAAGAGGGTTGGCTCTATAATATTTCGAATAATTTTTTATACACTTTGAAACCGGTTCTATAGGTCCAGTTAGTTTACAAGGTAAAACTGTAACAGGCTCATTATAAATATTAGGGATTAACAAATAAAATGTTACGCTTTTAATAACGTTATTTGAGTTATTTCTCCAGTATATTTTAATGCCTGCTTCGCCTATATTATCTATAGGAATTATTTTGACTTCCCCAATACCTAAAATTGATTTTACATCATTTTTTGTCATTTTAGATTCAGAAGTTGTTTCTGAGGTGTCTAACGTTTCGAATGCTTTAGCGGGTTGTAAAGACTCAATGACTTTTACAAGCCTTTGTTTGAAATCTTCTACCATATTTAAATCAGTCAAATCATAGAATTGTGTTCTGTCGTCAATTGTATCAAAAGGAAGTATTGTTTCGGTTTTTGCGATATGTATTATTGGCAAATTTTTAGCCCTGCGATAACCGATTTCGTAAAAAACGTTTGCATTAAGACCTGTTAAGTCAGCAATAACCAACTCGTCATTTTCAAGATGATTTACAATATCTGCACTTATTTTATTTGCTGAACATATTTTATCTGCTCGAATAACCTCATATTCTTTTGCGCTGCAAACCGGGATTAAAAGGTGTTTCATGACATTATCGGAACGTTTGCGAACGTTGCTGTTGGGTTTACCTATAGGACAAATAAAAAAACATTTTTTGGTTTTCTTTGACATTTTTATTCCTCCAAAAGCTTTTAAATAAATATTTTTACAGATACCTATTCAAAGCAGCAATAAGTTCCTCTTTGTGCTTCTCAATATCGTAAACAGAATCAATATCTATACGCACATCTTTTTTATTATCGTCCGGGATAGTTATAAACTTTTTTGAACTGTTAAAGTACAGTCTGCATATCCAGCGCGTGGTCTTATTTTTGTACAAAATAGCCATGTAACGCTCGTTGTCTTTATATGCAATATCGTTCATGGGCACAACATCTTTAAGCATATTTTTAATTATAAAAAATGCTTCCAGTTCTTCTTCGGTAGTAACAATTTTAGGCGCGTCCTTCACTTGTGAGGGCTGAGCGGCAGCTTCGGCTTCGCTTGAAGAAGCTTCCTGCATTTGATTTGTTTCTTCCGCGCCCAGAGCGGTCTTGATTTTGTCGTTCATCATTTCGCTTATAAACTGGTTAAGCGACTGCTTAACGATCGGACGGAATTTTTCAATTGCGTTTTGCGTCCTCTGACCGCTGTATACGGAAGAGAGAAAATATTTTATAAGCTGGTCGCTCGGATTTTGTAAGTCCTGAGCAAAAACGTTTTTGATTTCATTTGAGTATTTCAGCTGAGAAGCCGTATTGAAAATTTCATCAATGCTGAACGCCGATTTTTTGAATTTTTTAAGTTCCGCAACCTGAGTTTCCTTAACGTCAAGCATATTGATTTCCAAAAACGGCTTTTCGTCCATTTTATTGGCTTCTTCAAGGTCGGTGTAGAAGCGATATGTAATGCCGTTTGTAAGTATGGCAAACTTAGCTTTGGACGTGCCAAAATAGCGGAACAGCTGCGAATCGTGCTTCTGGAGTTCTTCCTTGACCCATTTTGCCTCAATGAGGATCACGGGTTCGCCGTTGTTTAAAATGGCATAATCGACTTTTTCGCCCTTTTTAATTCCGACATCGGCGGTATATTCGGGAACAAACTCATCGGGATTAAACACGTCGTATCCGAGTAGAGAAAAGAACGGCATTATCAATGACGTTTTGGTCGCTTCTTCGGTGGTAAGGCTGTCCTTTAAGCTGTCAACCCTTTTGCTGAACTGTCTGATTTCATCGATAAAATCCATTTTATATTCCTCCAAAAGTTTAAAATTTAACTAAGCATATAATTCTTTAGTTGTTTGCAAAAGTAATTGTAACTGTGCCGGAATATGATATTATTCTGTCCGGCTTGTTTTCCAGGCAGCGCAAACTTACAAACCCGCTATTTTGAGTACGCCATTTTGAGTCATCTGTATTTAAAATTCCATTTTCAGATTCAGTTGAATCGGGAGCGCCAAACATATCAAAATACTCAAAACTTTTTTCTGTATAAAAGTCTTTTGCGGGAGTATCGGTTATAGAACCGTCATCAAACTTAAAAACAAATGCTAAAAGAAATAGTCCATCATCTACAAACGTAGCTTGTATGTACGCTTCTTTTCCATGAAAATCAACGGTGCTGTCTGAATCGATTACTTTATAGCTTCCGGTCTCAGAGACAAAAGACATATCGTTATTCATACTGAATGTAACATCAGGCACATTGGATTTAAAATCGTTTTCGTTCATGCCAAAATTCCAATTATATGCCGACATTTCATTATTGATATAATCAGACACCATGTCATCTTCCGGTTGTTCATTTGCCTCTTCTGTATTATCCGATACCATAGCTGAAGATGTATCGGAACTTGCCTCAGTTTCATTAGTTGATGCCGTATCATCTTTGCATGCTGACATTGAAAGTGTTAAGACTGTAAGTCCCAAAATAAGTAATCTTTTTTTCATTTTAAATTCCTCCGTAAATTTTTATTTCAATCTTATGCTATTGCATACAATCATTTTTATGCGGTTTCGGTGTTCTTGGCTTTAACTGCTTGTTCAGCCATAAGTTCAATACGACCGATTTCGGACATCTGTTCATCATGAGATAACTCTTTGAATGCTGTAAGCAATCTCTGCTCTATGCTTGTTAATTCAAGTGCGGAGCTTTTTTCTTGCCTGTCCGGTTTATTGTCAAGTCCGAGCAGGCAGTCTACAGAAACATTAAAATGTCTTGAAAGCGATATAAGAATATCCGAGTTTACTTTTGCTCCATTTTTCCAATTTTTTAAATTACCGGAGCTAAACTCAAGCTGTTTAAGCAGAACAGACGGTTTTTCGTTATTTTTATCGCATAATTCTATAAATTTGTCATAAAACACAAAATCACCCCATGAAATTTGTTGCAAATTTATAAATTTGCATTTTGATGCAAATTTATATTGACAATTGCACTAAAATGCAATATAATATAACCATAACGCAATAACAATTGACGGGTGCAATGAAACAGACCGTAAAAGGAAACATTTTACAGTTAATGTGGTATTAATTTGTTGTGGCGACTATATTATAACACATTTCGGCGTATCTGTCAATGCTATTGCGCGTATAATTCGATAAAATTTAACAAATGTTACGGGAGTCGATGAAAATGGCAAAAAATTCATTTACGGCGGAAATCGTAAAGCAGCTTGCGCTTCGCGGAATGACCCAGAAGCAGCTCGCGGAGGCTATCGGTTACGGCTACAGCAGCGTGAGGTCGTTCATAAGCGGCTGTTCCGGCAACGAGAACATAGCGCAGGCGATCGCGGATTATCTCAAAATCAGGAGATAAAGGAGTGAGCGGATATGCCGAATGCGGAAGCAGCCAACAAGGTCATGTCATTTCTGAATGACGATCTTAACAAGATCGACGCGCTGATCGAGCGGTATCCGCTGCGGATACCTATTCCCGCGGTTGCGGATTTTTTCAGCATGGACGAAAACAGCGTCCGCGCCGCGGTAGAGGGCGGAGCGTTCGGTTTCGCATGGCGCAAATCGGGAAAAGCCAACAAGGCGTACTGCGTTCCGACGGCTCAGTTTGTGCGCTGGTACCTCAACGTCGGGGTGCTGGAGGGAGCCAATCGCGGCGCGGTTTAGGACGGTCATACATACTTAAATCAGCGGCAAGGAGGAAAAACTATGTCCCGTGAAAAAAGCAGGGAGGAGCGCGAAAAAGAGGCAAGGGAACGCGAAAACCGAAAGACCGATATTTTTTCGGGAGCGTGTTCGTACACCTTGAAGCACAGCTATCATCTGAACATCAACAACACCGTCCTGAACGCGTTTTACGAGGATACCGTCAAGCGCCGCGGGCTGGGACACCCGCCGTTCAGCGACAGGCAGCGGCGGGCATGGGAAAAATGCCTGTGGAAATTTCTGCGGAGCAGATACATGAAATATGATCCCCGATATGCGCGGGAAGTCCCGAAAGAGCTTCCGCGGGACGCGCATATCAGCGGCATACTGTTCGGGTGGAGAGAAGATTTCTTCAAAACGTTTATCAACACAACTCTGGACGTTCCCGAAGCGCTGGAGCTGTTTGCCCGGGAGGAGGAGAACATTGACTATAAAAACTGCTGAGTGCTGTCGAAAGTCTCGTCCCGGACAAACTCGCGCCCATGCCCGAAGAGTGCGGGTACGATAAATACACGGGCAAAAAACAGCCGCGCAGTGACGTCACAAACGCGGCGAAAAATAAAATTCACATCGTCAGTATACCGCAAAATTCCGCGTTTGTCAAGCGGGATTTTGCAGTCGACTGCAAAAAAATCCGTCAAGGGTCTGCCGCCATAAAAATCCCCGTATCAGCACATACGGGGAAAAGAAAAATAAAATTTATTCGAGGTTTTTATCAATGAAGTCTTTTACCGTACGCTGCGCTATTGTCTGGTGGGACTGGGCAACGTATGACAACTTCTCGTTTTCGGTACGCAGTTCATCAATTCGTTCCGAAAGCGTTTCCTCAAAAAAGAAAAAGAAGAAAGCAACCACCCCCTTTATAAAAAATGCGGCGGTGCTGCGGCGCGAACGGCGTTACCCGTTCAAATATGATTATAAATTATTTGAACGAAAAAATCAATATGGCGGCAGACCCTTGACGGATTAAGAAAAGGAGAAATTTTTTATGATAAAAAAAGCAATTGAAAAACTCAACGCGGAAAACGCCGAATTCAAGGGGGACAGATGCGCCGCCGCGATGCGTTCGGACGTGCTGAAAACCCTTATAAATTTCTGCGGACAGGAGAAAGAGTTCGCGCAGGCTGTTGTCCAGAACGGCAAAACTTTTTCCGACTGTATGAAAGAGGTCGCGATGGGCTGCGGAACGAGCATTTCCGACCTTGAAGCCTATAAAAAAGCGGTGCGGTTTTATTTTCCCGGCGCGGATATAAAGTGCGTCATGACAGTCGACCTTATCGGTTCGGCGGCTGACGGAACGCCGCCCATTGTTATGACAGGCGGCAAAAAGTCGGTGCTGGAAATTTCGCTGGACGATTTGTTCTAAGGAGGCGTTAAAATGCTTAAAAATATCAAGCCGGACGGTCTGCCGAATATTACGGAGGAAATCAGACTGGAGCTGCACAAAAAATACGCAAAGGCGTACATACTGTACAGAAAGCACCGCACATATGTCGACTGCTACTGCACACATTGTATGAAGCGTTACCGCCTTTATCTTGACGGGGAAATGATAACGCCGTCCGACGCTGAGGAAAATCAGACCGCCCGCGCCATTTGCCACAATATGCGGCTTACCTGCAGAAACTGCGGCTGTCAGGCTGTTGCAAAGGCGGAAAAAATTAGCCGCTCCGGTCTTACGGAGTACCGCAATATTTGCTGTTTTTTAGTCCGCGAAAACGCCGTCTATGCGGTATGCGGCGTACTTATCTGCCTGTACGGACACAAGCACTCCATTGATGTAATGGAGGAAAAATACGTCGGCTCGGAGTGGAAAAAATTTTATGTTATGGAGTACGTTCCCGACGGTGCGCGGCTTTTTTCAAGATCGTGGTACGGCGAATTTATGGAAGCAAACAAAATTTACGAGCCGTATTTAACAACGGGCGGTTTATACAGCGGGTATGAATTTTTCCTCGCAGAAAATCCCGAGGTGCTGAAAGACAGCTTTTTGAAATATGTTATCCCGCGGAAATATAACCCCGCGGAAAATTCCTGCGGTTACAGCGGATACAAACCGCTTAAATTTATGGCGTACGCCGTGAAATACCCCGCAGTGGAAATGCTTTTGAAGTCTGGCGCGGAAAATATCGTCCGTGAAATTATCGATCAGAACCGCGCCTGCAAACGGGTTATAAACCTTGAGGGCAGGACGGCGGCGGAGGTGTTCCGAACGGACGGTAACGAGGCGGCGATCATACGGAAAGCCATACGCGAGCGAAATATTTATTTGGACGACCTGCAATGCTGGTACAGAATAAAATCCCTCGCCAAACGCCGAAAAAGCAAATACAAATTTGAGGACGCTCTGAATATATGCAAAATTTCGGACAGCTATCAAGACGCATTGAAGCTGATCGAAAAAACAGGGCTTACTCCCGCAAAATATGTCAACTACATTACGCGGCTTGCCGAACGGTACAAAGACTGCCCGAATTTGGTGGAGCGCACGTACAAGGACTACATTGAGGAATGCGAGCAGCTTAATTATGACATTACCGATACGCAGATTTGCAAGCCTGCGGATATGTACGCGGCGCACAGCAGGACGTCGGATATTCTGCGGGTACTGCGCGAGAAGCAGGCTGCCGAAGCGGAACGTGCGAAATTAAAAGAGTACCGCAAGCTGTACAAAAAGCTCCGTGAATTTTATGAGTACGCGGACGGTCGTTATACTGTCATTGTTCCGAAGTCCGCCTATGAGATTGCGGACGAGGGGCGGAGTCTCCGTCACTGCGTGGGCGGCTACGCCGAGCGGCACATCACGGGCAAGGCTGTAATACTTTTTATGCGGGAAGTAAAAGCTCCCGGCAGGTCTTTGTACACGATTGAAATGGACGGAAAAAAACTTGTGCAGATACGGGGCTGCAGAAACAGCAGTCCCGATAAAAAAGCGATGGAGTTTGTCGGTAAATGGCTTGATTGGGTATGTCTGCCGAAATCGGAGAAGCACCCCAAAGCCGGCAAAACAAACGCCGCTTAAAAATGAACGGAGGAAAAATTTATGTCCGAAAAATATTTGGAAAATAAAAACGGCAACGAGCTTTCCGCGCTTGAATTTCACGAACAGCAGATAATCAGCCAGTGCCGCGTTCAGGCGTTGTCCTTTGCGGAAACGGGAAAGCTTCTCAAAGCCATAAGGGACGGCAAGGAATACGAAGCGCGGGGGTTCAAGTCCTTTGCGGAATATATGGACGACGCCTGCGAAACCGTGTTCCCGTTTAAGTCGGGACAGGCGTACAAGTACATAAGAGTGTATGAAAAATACGGCGCACGATTAGAGCAGTTCGGGACGGTCAGCCTTGATATTCTGGATATGTTCCGGGATATTCCCGCGGAAGATTTTGAAAAGCTTGCGGATGAAAACAATCTTGAAAAAATGAGCGTCAAAGAGGCGGAAGAACTTAAACGTCAGCTTGAAAAGGCAACCGAGCAAATCTCCTTTTGGCAGTCGGCAGCAAAGGAAAAGGAGGGAGAGCTTACCTCCGCAAAAGGCCGGATCGAAAACCTTGAAAATGAAATCGACGAACTGCAGAGTCGTCCCGTTGACGTTACAGAACCCGACGAGAACGTTATTAACGAGCTTGCCGAAAAGAAAGCGGCTGAACAGGCTTCCGCCCACAAAAAAGAAATTAAGGAATTAAAGAAAAATATCAAAGAGCTGGAGAAGCAGGCGAAGTCCGCCGACGATGTTAAGTCTGATTATGAGAACAGGCTTAAAGAGCTTGACGAAAAACTGAACGCCTCAAAAGCGGAATCGGACAGGCACATCAGGGAGCTGGAGGAACAGGTAAAAAAAGCGAATCGGGCGGACGCGGCTTTGATCGAGTACAAATTTTATTTTTCCGAGATGCAGAATAATCTGAAAAAATTTATCGGCGTTCTCGATCAAATCAGCGACGCGGATAAAAAGGAAAAATTCAAGGGTGCGGCGGTAAAGTTCCTGAACGGGGTTCTGGAGGAGCTGGGAAAATGAAATTAGAAAAAATAACGGCAATGTTCAAAAGCTTTGGGACTGAATTATGAGCGCGCCCGACGAATTTAAAAAATACCGCGAGCTTGCCGGCAGATGCAGGAACTGCGATCCGTTCAAAAATCCGCAGGAGGCGGCGGCGCTGCTTAATTTGCTCGCCTCGTTTCTGGACAAGCTTATCGCCCAAAAGGAAGCGGAACGGGAAGAGGTTCGGCAGACCGACGCGGAAAATCTCGCGGCGGCGATCGGCGGACTTACGGAGGTGATAGCCGTTCTGACGGAGCGGGTCGGGAACGTCCCCGCAGCCGCCGCTCCGAAAGCGCGGAAGTCCCCGCCGAAAAAGAAGTTTGTCCCCCCGACGGCTGACGAGGTGGGCGATTACTGCAAGGAACGCAAAAACGGCATTGATCCGCAGTATTTTGTGGACTACTATTCCGCCCGGGACTGGATAGCGGGAAAGAAAAAAATGAGCGACTGGAAAGCGGCTGTGCGTACTTGGGAGCGGAACGGTATCGGTCAGAACGGCGCGGAAGCCGAAAGCGGCGGACATTCCTACGATTTGGACGCGCTTGTGGAACACGCCATGAACAGTACACCCACGCTGAAAAAATGAAAGGATGAACGTTATGCCGGCAAGTAAAAAATGTATGAAAAAAATAAAACAGATAATCTTCCTGCTGACGGTGCTGGCGATGTTCGTCATCGCCGGCAAGATGGACGAGGGTTCGGTTTCCGTCGGAGCGGCGGCGGCGGCTTCCGCCGTGAATTTTATCATTATGGCTTGGAGCGGGTTTTCGTCGGGGCTGCTGGCGCTGTCCGGTAAAAACGGGGAAAACAAATAACGCGGCTGACGGCTATACTATATATAATGTTTTTTAAAGGACTTAGAGCGCCTTTTGGCTTGTCTTGTTTAAAGGGTTATCTTTTCACAAACCGAGGTCGGGTGATTTTATGGGAATGCTGAAAAAAGACGGATATTATAAAAAGACCGCTGCGTTTTCCTGCGGGATAGAATTTGTCACAAAGTGCAAAATGCCCACGCTGGGAAAAGGCGGAAAAAGAGAGCCTAAGACAATGTCGTCGTCCGAACGTCAGAAAAAGAAGAACCTTAACAGGACTGTCGAAAATTTGTTTTATACGCTTCTTGCCAATTTTCACCCGGGAGACTTCAATCTCGTTCTGACCTATCCGGACAAGCCGAACCGCGGGCAGGTGCGAAAGACCGTCGGCAAATTCATAGGCTTGTACCGTTCGTACTGCGCCGAGCGCGGTTACAGACCCGACTACGTTTACAACACCGAGACGTTCAGGAGCGGCGCGTATCATCATCACATCATTCTGCACAATCACGGCGACTTGCAGAATATTCAGCTTTTGTGGAAACAAGCGGGCGGCGGGCTTGTGCAGTACAAGCAGAACAACTATATGCTGTGGGCGAACTACGATTGGTACGATCTCGCAAAGTACATATGCGGAGTGAAAAAGGACGGGACTGTTATCTGTCAGCATAAAAAAGGCGAACGCCGTTACAGCACAAGCCACGGTCTGAAGAAACCGAAGATCACTTATGATTGGATCGACGCCGACCGCTGGTATAAGCCTAAAGCGCGCAAGGGCTGGTATGTTGTTCCGGAGACTGTGCGTTCGGGTATGGACGAGCTGACCGGAGGCAATTTTATCAAGTACATGATGAAAAGGGTGAATTGAATGAGCAAAACGTATTCGGGCAAAGCAAGCCTGTCGCGGGAAAGCACCTGGGAAGCGTGGAAAGACGAGTGCGTCAAAGGCGAAGCAAGGCATGCCGTTGCCCGTAAAATATTTGTGAGCGAGAGAACGTTATCCCGTATGTACCGGCATTATGATCTGCCGTCTCCGAAATCGAAAGAGGGAAAAGAGTATGCTGAAAGCCTGTCCTTACTGCAAGGGTGTACACCCGATAGGGTACATATGCCCGAAAAAGCCCGTACGGAAAAAACAGAATAACATCGCCGCTTTCCGAAACACAAAGCATTGGCAGCGCAAGCGGGAGGAAATCCGCAGGCGGGACGGCTATATGTGCAGACTGTGCGCGATAGGCTGCTGCGGCGAGCCTGTCAAGTACAATCCGAAAGTATCCGTTCACCACATAGAGCCTCTTGCGGAAGCCTGGGAAAAACGTCTTGAGGACGATAATCTTATCTGTCTTTGCTCCCGCCACCACGAACAGGCGGATAACGGCGAAATTGACAAAGAATTACTGAAAAAACTTGCGCTTTCGGAGGTTTTTTCCTCCTCGCGCGCGCCGTTATAGTAGCCCCCGCCCGTATGTTCGATTTTTCGCCATGCCGGCGCGGACACTACGCCTGCCCTCTGTAAACAATTTATTCCCAAAATGGGAGATTTGAGATTTTGTGATTTTATAATTTTTCTCAAACTGTCCGTTTGGGAGTGATTTTTTGTGCTATTATAAAATTAGCAAGGGGTGAGAATATGGCGAGACCGTCTAAGCCTGTCGGCGTTATCGAAAGCGAGGGAAAAAGTCACCGCACTAAGGAAGAGTTAAAGTTCCGTGAAGAAATGGAGAAGTCAACGCTCAGCGGGGAGCCGCTTTTTGAACGGCGGGAAGTAAAGAAAAACAAAATAGCCCACAAGGAATTTCTGCGGATATCAAAGCTTATGGCGAGCATTGAAAAATCGGACGCGCTGTATTCTTCAGGTATAAATACTTACTGTATGCTCTACTCGGAAATTCGGGAGCTTCAGGAGGATATTGCGGAAATCACCCTGCTTGCGGGTCAGACCAGGGAGAAATTTTACAGCATTGAAAACGTTACCGCCGAACAGATCGAACGCTTTACAAAGCAAATAAACAAGCTGCTTTCCCAAAAGACCTCGATTATGTCCCAGATAGATAAAAAACGCAGTATGATGCTTGCTATCGATAAAGAGAACGTTATGACGATTTCCGCGTCCCTGCGGTCAATACCGAAAACGCCGCAGAAACAGACTAACCCTATTACGGATCTGCTGGGGAGTTTCAATGAAAATGGCGGTACCACCGCCAAAGAGTGAAAGAGGGATATTTATGCGGAAACGCGAGTGGGAGTATGAAAATTTGCAGCACGCCAAATTTGAGGGCGAGGGAAAGTACGGCATACCGGCAATAAAAGGCTCGAGCCGTAAGAACGTTACCGAGCTTATCGGGTTTAACAGCATTCGGAATACGAACGGGCGCGAGGGCAAGGGCGTTCATTTTTTCGTCGATGATTACCGCTTTGCTCGGGTATGGAACGCTCCAGACAAGTACATACCGCAAATTAAAAAGTTTGATTTTGTTATGTCGCCCGATTTTTCGCTGTACACCGATTTCCCAACGGCTATGCAGATTTATAACCATTACCGCAAGCACTGGCTTGCCGCCTACTGGGAGAGCTTCGGCATTGAGGTTATACCGACTATCGGGTGGAGTACGGCTGACAGCTTTGACTGGTGCTTTGACGGCGAACCCGTGGGCGGTACGGTGGCGGTGTCAAGCGTGGGAACGCAGAACAGCAAACGGGCAAAGGAGCTGTTTCTGAACGGCTATGCGGAAATGGTGCGGCGGCTTTCGCCCGGGACGGTTATTTTTTACGGCAATGTTCCCGATGAGTGCAGAGGGAATATTATACAAATCAAGCCTTTTCAAGAAAAATTTAAGGAGGTCAAGTGCGATGGGCGGCAGAGGTGCAAGCAGCGGGATAAGTGACAGCGGCAAGAAATACGGGACGGAGTATTCAACGCTTTATCAGGCGGGAAAAATAAAATTTGTCAAGTATAACGACGGCTCGGCTACAGCTCCTATGGAGACTATGACGCAGGGCAGAATTTACGTTACCGTAAATGACCGCGATGAATTAAGATCAATAACTTATTACGACAAGGAGAATATGCGCTATAAGCAAATAGATATAACGGGTAAAAAGCACCTTGTAAACGGCGTTCCTATTCTTCCGCATACACATAAAGGGTATTGGCACGATGAAAAAGGTACTTTTGAATTATCGGAAAAAGAACAAAAAATGGTTGACAAGGTGAAAAAGGCGTGGTATAATAGAAACAGCAAGTGACAGTAGTTTAAGAAGGAGAACGTGTACCAAAGTTAAGGTTAAATCCTAAAATTAATTTCCATGTCATTCGCCGTTCGCCGGATGGCCTCGATAGAGTTAATTATTTTGGAGTAATTGCAAAATGTCGGTGCAACTCCGACCCGCTTGCCAAGAGAGTGCAGAAATGCGCTCTCTTTTTATTTTAAATTTTAAGGAGAAATTTTTTATGGGCGGCAGAGGTGCAAGCAGCGGGATTAGTGACAAGGGCAGGAAGTACGGGACGGAGTATAAAACATTGCTTACTGACGGGAATATTAAGTTTGTGGAGAAAACCGGTAATACTTCGGAAGATTTAGCGGAAACAATGACAAGAGGACGTGTTTATGCGGAAGTAAATGCTGTTGGGAAAATAAGGCGGATTGTATATTTTGATACCCAAAACAAACGAAATAAAATCGTTGAACTTAATCACCCTCATCAAAATATGCAGCCGCATACACATCACGGCTACATACATAGCGAAAATGACAGCAAAAAAGGCGCGGCAAATCTTACAACCGAAGAAAAGAAAATGGTTGACAAAGTAAAAAAACTATGGTATGATTATAAAAAGAAAAATCCGTAGAGTGTTGATAGCAAGCACGCGTTGATAGACGTAGGACCGATGCAAGTTCGGGAACGGATTTTTCTTTCTATTGAGAGTGCAGAAATGCGCTCTCTTTTTATTTGGCGTGCGGACAAAAATATCAACTATACACTATAAACAGTCAACTGTAAAGTGTCCGTTCGGGGCGCTTTTTTGTGCTAAAATTAAAACAAAAGAGCGGGTTCTGAATTTATGCTCTCCGAAAGGTGATTTTATGTTTGTTTTTCCGGACGTTGCGGAAGCAGAGAAATGGCTTGAAAAAATTAAAGCTGAAATTTGTATTGAGGACGCCGAAAGACTGCTGGCGGCTTTGCGGGCGCGAGGTGATATATTGTTCGCGGAGCTGAGACTTGCGAGGTTGAAAGCATGTTACGGTATTGCCGACGATGATGAAAGCTTTGCGGAACTGCGGTACAATCACAACCACGATCCTAAGAACGGAAGGTTTACGAGCGGAAGTTCTTCGGCGGGGTTGACAGGCGGCGGAGCGGGTGATATAATTAAAGAAAACATTAAGAACGGCTCAATAAAGCTGGAAATTAATCACGAAAAACAGGCAAGGCATATAAAAGGCAGCGGGTATATTAAAGGACGAAGTTATTTAACAATTTCCGAAAGCGAGGCTCGGGAGATTGTTAATAAACAACACGGGACGGGGTATATACACATATACGGCAACGGTCAGATTAAAGAAACAATAACTTGCGATAAAATTATCGGCGTTGATGTTAATCGCGTTACTAAAGCTGAAACGCCTACTAATTCAGTTAAAATTCATTATTCCAAAACAGGGACACATATTGTACCGACAAGAAGAAAGGAAGAAAAAGATGATTAATCTCGAAGATTTTTTGTACAAAAACGTTGTTGTAGTCGATATTTACGGCGTTGAACATTTTGGCTATGTCGATATGTACTGTTCGGCTGATGATGACCCCGACGATCCGGAGGAAAGTATCGGACTTGTTACAGATGAAAATTCTAAACTTGGTATTGGTCTTTTTCGTTCTGAAATAAAATCAATTAGCACTGTAGATTAAATTTATTTTCAAGAGGCAAGATATTGCTTCCGGTAGAAAGTGTTCGTATTCAAAAACAGGAACACATCTTGTTCCGTTAAGAAAAAAGGAGGGGAAAAAATATGATTAATCTTGAAGATTTTTTATACAAAAACGTTGTTGTTGTTGACACTGACGGAATTGAACATAAAGGCTATGTCGATATGTATTGCTCGGCTTATGAAAATGATGATACAGAGGACAGCATTGGTATTATTCCGGACGAAAACACAAAATACGGAATAGCACTTTATCAGTCTGAAATAAAGTCGATTGAATTAATATAAGGCTATACTGCGTCAGGACGTTATATAGTGACGAGAAAGGGTGAAAAAGATAATGAGTGATTTAGAAACATTCCTTAACAAAAAAGTTGAAATTATTGACGTAAATGACAAAAAATGGGTTGGTATTGTAGACGAATATACTGCCGATGATGATTTATGCGATTATCAGGGTGAAAGCATTGATTTGATAACGGAAACAAATCAATTCGTATGTTTCGGGGTTACTGATATAAAATCAATTAACGTTATAGCTTAAAATTATTTTTAAGAAGTCAGAGGGGCAGATGGCTTCAATGAAAATAACCGAAGGGCAGGCGGAGTTATTCTTTGGCAGGATTGCCGTAAAAAAATCCCCGCTGACAGCCGGCGGGGAAACTGCGGTTATTCGATATTAAGCCGTTCTTTCAAGGCGGACTGCAAAACTGCGGAAAAGTTTATATTCGCCTGTTCTGCGGCGGTGTTGAGCCAGGCGGGGATTGTACAGTTCTTGCGGACTGCTTTTGAACCGTATTTTTCGGCGTAGCTGTCCATATCGAGAAACAGCAGGCTTACAAAACCGTCGGGGTATTCGTCGGGAGTTACATCGGAAAGCTCTGAGGATTTAGGCGGTTTCTTCCCGTCCTCCAGCTCGTCGAGAACCCAGCCCGAGGCAGCGTCTATTGCCATTTCAACGGCTTCATCTAGGGTGTTCCCCTGCGTCATACAGCCGGGCAGGTCGGGTATGATAACGACATATCCGCCCTCGTCGGGGTAAAAGCATGCAGGGTAAATCAGTTTGGTATCTTTCATAATTAGCTCCTTTCAAAGTCGGGGGCGGCGGTCATTTCAGCCCCGCCTGTTTAAGTATCGAGGCGGCAAGCTTGGGTTTTATATCGCCGCTGTGTATCGGTACGGTGACTTTACCGCTTTTGGACGGGTGCACAAGCTGACAGTGTGAACCGTTCTGACTTTTTTTCACCCAGCCGTCTTTTTTGAGAATTTTTAAAATTTCCTTAGCCGTCATATCCTCACCTCTTGATAATATTATAGCGCGTATTATGCGTATTGTCAAGAAGCTTTCCCGGTAAATATTATATGAAAAATTATGCGTATTATGTGCATAGTATACAAAGAACAGTTAACAGTTAAAATATCAACTATACACTGCTTTTGGGGTGATGAAATGAAAATAACCGAAGGGCAGGCTGTGAAGTATGCAGAACTGTGCGTACAGCCGGATAACGACAAAGTTCCCAAATATGTGAAAAAACAGTGCGAGGCTTGGCTGGAGATCGTTCGCGGCGGGGACGATGAGGCGTACATTGACGAGCAGGTTTACGGGGTTTTGTGCAGTCTTTTAAAGCTTATTATTCACCCCGACTTAAGCAAGCCTATGTATGAATGCGCCGAGCCTTACGCTTGGCTTCTTATTACGGCGGTATTCTGCACGCGGGCGCGGTCGGACAATTCTTGGTATTACCGCACGGCGCTTTTGGAGATATGCCGAAAGAATTTCAAGACGTTCTACGCGGGTCTTATTTTCATACTCGGTATGCTTATTATGGGGAAGTTCGGGCGGTATTTTTCCGTTGCTCCCGACCTGAAACTTTCCAAAGAATTACAGATCGCCATAAAGAAAATTATAAAATCCTCTCCCGCCCTTAACGACGGCACTATTTTCAAGCTTCTGCGGAGCGAGATCCGCTGTCTTGCAACGGACAGCGAATACACGCCTCTTGCTTACTCAAACGACAAAATGGACGGCAAGCTGGCAAATATGTTCCTTGCGGACGAAGCGGGGGCAATGGATAATTACCCCATTGAGGCAATGCGTTCCTCGCAGGTTAATATGAAAAACAGGCTGGGGATAATTCTTTCCACACAGTACCCAAACGATGAGAACGCCTTGAAAGACGAGATCGACATTGCGAAAAAGACACTTGACAGGGTGGAAAGCTTTGCGAAAAACAGGCGGTATTTCGCGCTTTTGTTTGAGCCGGACGATTATTTGCTGGTTGACGATCTTTGGCAGACGGACGACCGGGTTATTTACCAGTCAAACCCCGTGGCGGTGACGAGCCGTAATCTTTTTGAGGCTTTATGTGAAAAGCGCACCCTTGCGGTGCTGTATGAGAATATGCGGGAAAATTTCCTTTGCAAGCACTGCAACATACGTTACAAGGGTCTTGGGGTTGTGGGATATGTTGACATTCTGAAAGTACGGGAATGCCGCCGCGCCGAGGATCTGGACTTCTGGCGGGGGCGGCGTGTGTGGCTGGGTCTTGACCTTTCGCTGACGGACGATAACACGTCCCTTGCAATGGTTACGTTTGAGGGGGACTGTCTTTATGCCAAAGTGTGGGGATTTATTCCCGCGGACAGGCTTGAAGAAAAGTCTCAAAGGGAAAATGTCAATTACAGAAAGCTTATTCGGGACGGGGTTTGTTTTGCCTGCGGGGACAATGTTATCGACTACGGCTTTGTAGAGCGGTTCGTGCTGTCAATTCCGCAGAAGTACGGCGTTGAGGTTGTTCAGCTGGGGTTTGACCGTTACAACGCCCTTTCAACGGTGCAGAAGCTGGAGAATGCTCCCGAGCCTATTCAGTGTGTGGAGATCAAGCAGCATTCAAGTGTTCTGCACCGTCCCACAAAGCTGCTTAAAGAAAAAATTCTCACGAAAAAGTTTGCTTATGACGAAAATGAGCTTTTGGAGATAAATTTTGAAAATGCCCGCTGCACCGAGGACACAAATCTGAACAAGTATGTAAACAAAAAGAAGTCCGAGGGGAAGGTGGACTGTGTGGTTTCGCTTATTAACGCGGTTTTCCTTGCGCAGCTTGAAATGGAAAATCCTTGCTGGGACGCGCAGGTTTTTTGACAGTGTACAGTGTACAGTTAAAACTTCTGCTGACGCGCTTTTAATCAAATATTACGGAGGTAACGGCAATGAAAGAAAATAAAAAAATAATAAAAAGCCTTGAAGATTACGGCATAATGACTGCCGAATTTAACAGGAACGCTCCTATGTACAACGCACGCAAGCTTAGCCAATACTGCAAAAAGAAAGGCATTACCGCCGACAAGCTTACAGATGCGGAGCTTACTATGCTCCGCAATTAAAGACAAGAGTTTCAGAGGCAAGAGGCAAGAATTGCAATTTCTTGCTTCTTGCCTCTTGTTTTCTTGCTTCCAGTCGGGGTCGCGCAGGTTTTTTGACGGTTTACAGTTGATAGTTAAAAGAAACTACCGCTCCGTTAAGAGCGGGAACAGTCAATTCAAATTCAATCTTTCTTTCAGTGCGCTTTGCAGAACCGAGGAGAAATTTATGTGCTCGGCTTCCGCTTTTTCATTAAGCCAAGACGGTATGCTCAGCGTTTTCTTGACGGACTTGTTTTCAAAAAATTTCTTGTAAAACATCGTATCGCAGTACACATATGAAACGATTTCGTTTTCGGCGGTTTTAATCGCTTTTATATCCGTCGGCGGCGGTATTTCCCTGTTGTTCTTTTCCATATCGTAGAGAATAAGACACAAAGCGTCCGCCGCCATTTCCATTGCGTCGGTCATATCCTCGCCTTGTGTAAAACAGCTTTCAATGTCGGGAAAACTCACGCTGTAGCCTCCGACTTCCTCTTCGGTAAAAACTGCGGGATATGAATATTTTGCCATAATCAAACCTCTATTTATAGATTATTCAGTCCTCATAATGTCCTTTGCAGGATATTATCCACAGATTTCCGTCAATAATGTTGTATATCAGTCTGTTTCCGTGGTCGATATGTCTGCTCCACGCTTTGCGGTACTTTAACGGCTCGGGGTGTCCCGTTCCCTTGTTTAGTCCGTTTCGCTCAATGTCTTTTATAAGGTCGTTGATTTTTTGGACTGTTTTCTTGTCCTGCATTTGCCAGTACAAATAATCGTCCCACGCCCTGTCAGACCAGAATTTAATCATTTTCCACCTCTATCAGCTCATGCCGCTGACCTTTTCCCGCCGACAGCTGTTCGATTGCTCTGTCTATTTTTGAAAGATATTCCGCGTTGCGGGCGGCTTTCATTATTTGGTTGTACTGTTCAAGGCTGATTATAACGACGTTTTTTTCATCTTTTCTCGTTATTATAACAGTTTCGCCGTTGTCTGCCGCCTCGTCGCAGTACGTTTTGAAATTCTTCCGCATAGTTGAGTAATTTACAGCAAGCATATTAAACCGCCTTTCTCACAATTTATTGTACAATATTTTGTACTGATTTTATTATATTATACTTTTAATCATTTGTCAATAGTTTTTAAACCGATTTATTGAAATTAATATTTTTAACTGTACACTATCAACTGTCCGCCGGCAGAGGCAAGAGGCAAGAATTACAATTTTTTGCTTCTATCAGCAAACTGTCCGTTCGGGGCGGTTTTTTTGTGCTATACTAGAGGGTAGAAGTTAGAGGTTAGAGGATAGAAATTATACTCGCAAAATACAAAAAGCTATTTTATAGCAATCCTACAAAATAATAATCATATTGCGGAAAAATTTGCTGTAGGGCGGGGCTTGCTCCCGCCTTTTGATGAATTTGCAGTGTTAGGCGGGAGCAGAGCCCCCGCCCTACAAAATTTGAGCGTATATTCAGAAGTTTGCTATAAATAAAAAGCTTGTTAATCAGCAAGGGCAGAGCCCCTGCAAATTCTAACCTCTAGCCTCTAATTTCTATCTTCTAGACGAGGAGCGGGTATTTTGAAATTATTCGGAAAAAAAGAAAAACGCGCCGAGAATAATAACACCGAGATAACGGTTACATATGACGGGGATTTTTTCAGCGCTCTTGTCGGAGCGGGTAATCATATCACCAAACAAAAGGCTTTGGAAATTCCTGCGGTGCAGTTCTGCGTGGAGCTGTTTTCGGGGCTTGTTTCCGCGCTCCCCGTTAAGCTTTACGAGGAGGACGGGGACGGTAGGGTCACGGAGATAAAGGACGATGTGCGGGTGCGGCTGCTGAACGGCGACACGGGGGACACTGTGAACGGTACTATGTTCCGCCGCTTATGGGTACACGATTATTTTCTCGGCGGCGGGGCGTACGCTTACATAGAGCGGGACGTTTACGGTATGCCCTGCGCTTTGTATTATGTGGACGAAAGCAGGCTGACGGTCATTCCCAACGGCAAGGCTATTTTCAAGGACTATTCCGTTTCGGTGGACGGTGCGGTTTACCCCAAAAGCGATTTTCTGAAAATTCTGCGGAACAGCAAGGGGAACGGCAGGGGTACGAGCGTTGTTTCGGAAAGCGGGACAATGCTTGCAACTTCATACAACACGATGCTTTATGAGAACAGCGTTGTAAAAAAGGGCGGAAATAAAAAGGGATTTTTCACGTCACAGAACCAACAGACACAGGGAGCGATGCAGTCAATAAAAGAAGCCTGGCGGAAGATGAATTCCTCAAATCAGGGCGTGGAGGACAATGTTTGCGTTCTCAACGCTGGAATGGATTTTAAAGAGGTCTCGCTCTCGTCAATGGATATGCAGCTCAATCAGAACAAGCAGACAAATTCGGGGGAAATTTGCGGTTTGTTCGGCGTTCCGTTCGGCATGATGTCCGGGAACGTTTCGGATACCGCAAAGGGAAATTTTATCACGGACACGTTTACCCCTTTGCTTAATATTTTTGAGACGGCGTTTGATTCCGATCTGCTTCTGGAGACGGAAAAGGGCAGACGGTATTTTGCGTTCGATACGCGGGAGCTTACCCGGGGCGACATTCTCAAACGCTATCAGGCGTATGCCATCGGCAAGAAGAACGGCTTTGTGATGATAGACGACATACGGAAACTGGAGGATATGCCGCCGATAAACTTCCCGTTTATCAACCTCGGACTTGCGGACGTGCTGTACAATCCAGAAACGGGGGAGATCTACACGCCGAACACCGACACGGTTATTAACATACGGAATAAAGGGCATAAAATAGGCGTTTCGGACAGCGATATTCCTGAGGAGGTTTCGGACGGCAGGGAAGAACTGCGGTATAATCATAACCACGACCCTAAGACCGGGAAATTTACGAGCGGCGGGGGAAGTTCTTCAAAGGGGTTGACAAAAGGCAGGGGAAGTGTTAAACTTGATTCAAAGGGAAACCCTTATTCATATCCCGAATTAAGACTGCCGAAAAAGGAATACGGCAAGGTTATGCACGAAATAGATACTTTGTATCATTCGAGGTATGAAGGCAAAAAAAGGGGTTGGGTAACTATTTCTAAGGACACATATTATTTTGAAATTCACGAGTTCAACGAATATAACATTTATAAAAAATGGAAAGATGAGGATTGATTTAAATGGAAAATATTAAAGATACGCTGAGAGAGCTTTTACTTAGCGTCTGCGATAGCTATGACGATTTCGTTCATGGGGTCTGTTTGGCGGCAAAATCCGAGGACGTTATTTTAGGATTAATTGATTTTATGAAAGATAACCCGAACGCCGATTCATCGGACGTTTCATTTAAGCTTGATGAACTTTTAAAAATACCGAAATGGAATGCTGAAAAAGAAGTATTTGAATAAGAACCGCACATTTGCGCGGCATAGATCGGGCAATTATATTTACAAATTTGAAATACACGAATTTGATGAATACAACATATTTCACAAATACAAAATTTAACGGAGGCTTGGAATGGAACAATTAAAAAATTTAATTGAAAAAACAAGCGACGCCCGCGAGGAGTACACGCTTTATATAATGGCTCTTGTACGCGGCAAGCCCGAATTAATGACGGATATTTTGAATTTTCTGAAAGAAAATCCAGCTTCAACTTCCGCTGAAATAATGAACTTTACAGATGATTTTCTTTTCGATGAAAATGGCGAACTTCTTCCCGAATTTCGCTGTGATGATATTGACGAAGATGAGGATTGATTTAAAGGGAATTTATGAACCGTGGGACGGCAGTATGGGTTATTGTCCGGATTACGAACCGTCCGATGATGAGGAGTAGGAGAAAAAATGATTGATTTAAAGTCTTTTGAAGGTATGGACGTTGAAATTGTCGATGTTGACGGAAATAATTACAGCGGGTATGTTGATGCGTTTTGTGCGGCAGAGGATAACGACGATTATGAGCCAAGCGAACAGGAGGACGGAATTTGCTTGCAAATTGACGACGGCGGCGGAGTTTTTATGCGGCTTTCTCAAATAAAAGATATTATTGTTCATAATTAAATTTATTAAAAGCGTTTTGCAGTCGGCTGCAAGACGCTTTTGTATATAGTGTATAAATTTTGATATGAAACTTTGTTTTATTTACATATTTACTTTTGGTCTACCATATATTATAATATTATTACAGTAAGGAAAACCTTGCGAGTATCGGGGCAAGACGGGAAAGGAGAGTAATATGGAGGAAATGAACCAGGCTGAGGTTGCAAGAGAAGAAACCGAACAGAAAATGATTTACAAAATCCTCGACATCATTTCTCATTGCGAAAGCAAGGAGGAAATTGAGGAAAAAGTAAGAGCCTTGCTTAACAAGTAGCAAAGCCCTTAAATCCAAACCACGGGCGGACTTGCCGCCGCCCAATCTTTTATAATTATATCACGTTTTGCCCCGTTTGTCAAGAGAGGTCGTGGTAATTATCGAAAACGGCAAGAAAATGGGACGCCCCACAGTCAATCCGAGAACGGAAAAGGTGGGGTTCAGAATGTCCCCGAAAGAAATCGACGATATTCGGAAGTGCGCCGAGGCTATGCGGACACAGCGCGTAAACGCGGTTGTCGAGGGAATTAGGCTGCTTAAAGAAAGCTTGAATATCGTCGACTGAAAAGGAGCGGAGTAATATGGACGAAAACGAAGGTCTTGCGGAGTTGCTTGTTAAAGAAGTAAAGGAAAACAGGACGCGGGAAATCCTTTTACTTCTCGACAAATGCAAAGATTTGAAAGAGGCGGAGGAAAAAGTAAGGGCTTTGCTTAAAGATTAATCTATAGCAATCCTCTAAATATTCGCGCAAATTCTGTAGGGGCGGGTTTCCCGTCCCGCTGTTACACACCCGAGGGCGGGGAAACCCCGCCACTACAAAAAGCGTTTTGCAGTCGGCTGCAAGACGCTTTTTATCATCTGTCAACTATCAACTGTAAAAAGTGTCCGTTCGGGGCGCTTTTTTTATGCTATACTAAAGGGTAGAAGCCAGAGGGCGGAAGATAGAAATTGCAGGGACTGCGCCCATGTTGATAGTGTTTTTTATATTTTACAAGTATACAATTCTATCCTCTATCCTCTGACTTCTAATTTCTAAAAGGAGGAAATATCATGAAAGGAAAAAATATAATTCCCGAAGCGGAGTACCGCGCCGAGGAGATCAAGACCCTTGAGGAAAAGCGGGGCGCGCTTGTTGCGGAAATGGACGGGATCATCGGCAAAGCCAAGGCGGAAGCAAGAGCATTTGCCGATGAGGAAACGAAAAGAATTTCCGAAATCAAAAAGGAATTGGAAGGACTTGACGCAGTTACTGCCGCAGAACGCCGCGCCGAGGCTATCAAGGCGGAATTCAACGCGAAAAAGCAGGAGGAAAAGCGGGCGGACGTTCCCGAGGGCATTTCCGCAGATGTTCCCGCAGGCGGTGAGCATGCCGGGAATATTACCGAGGCTGAAAAACGGGCGTTTGCTTCGTTTATTCAGTCGGGAGGTCAGCTTCCCGCGGAAACAAGAGCGGGTGAACAGAACATCACTATGGGCAATAACGGCGCGGTTATTCCCACATCTATTGCGGACAGAATTATTTTAAAGGTCAATGAGATTTGTCCTATCATGGACGGAGCAACGCGGTATTCCGTTAAGGGCACGCTTAAAGTTCCCGTATGGGGTGCGACGGAGGACGGGCACGACATTACCGTGGGATATCAGGAGGAATTCAAGGACATTACCGCAGACGCGGGCAAGTTCACTTCCGTTGACCTCAGCGGTCATCTTATAGGCTCGCTTGTGCTTATCGGAAAATCCGTTATCAACAACAGTCAGATCGACATTACAAGCTTTGTGGTTTCGGAAATTGCCAAAAAGATTGCCGAGTTCAACGAGGGCGAGCTGCTTATAGGCACCGAAAACAAGATCGAGGGTGCGCTGTCCACAAAGACGTCGCTTACGGCAAAGTCCGAAAACGCGGTCACTGCGGACGAGCTTATCGAACTTCAGGCGAAAATCCCCACGGCGTATCAGTCCGGAGCTTGCTGGACTATGCACCCCGACACTTTTATAAACGTAAAGAAGCTCAAAGACGCAAGCGGGCAGTTCCTGATGATGAACAACACAAGCAATATCACAAACTCGTTCCCCTACATGCTTCTGGGCAAGCCCGTTTATCTTTCGGACAATATGCCGAAGCCTGAGGCGGGGGCTAAGTCCATTCTTTACGGCGATTACAGCGGCATAAGCATAAACCTCAGACAGCAGATAGAGCTTCAGGTGCTCAACGAGAAATACGCTACTCAGCACGCGGTGGGCATTGTCGTTTGGTACGAACTGGACGGTAAGGTCACAGACCACCAAAAATTAGCGGTTTTGGTACAGAAAGACGGAACAGCGGCGGCGAAATCGTAACGTGAAACTGTAATTTTGTAGGGGACGGGTTTCCCGTCCCGCTGTTCAGTAACCACGGGCGGGGTAACCCCGCCCCTACAAAGGCGTTAATTTGTAGGTTTGCTATAACCAATTGGTTAATACAAAATACAAATCCGCAAGGGGGAATTTGAATGAAGCAGGTAAGGCTTAGCGGCGTCGGTCTTGACGATGTGAAAAATTATATCCGCGTTACGGACCATGAGGACGACAAACTCATCGGGGACATTATTTCCGCTGCGAGAGGGTACATTTTTTCCTACACGGGACTTACGGCTGACGAGGCGGACGAGTTCCCCGAGGCGGTTATTGCTCTTATGTGCCTTTGCGCGGATATGTATGACGTCCGCACAGCTGCGGTCGGTTCCGAAAAGGAAAACCCCATTGTGCGGAATATTCTTAATATGCACCGGAAAAATCTTGTGGTTTAGGCACGATACGTACGCGGGACGGGAAACCCGTCCCCTACAAAAGAGGAAGGTATATGTTATGGTGGACGCTGCAAAGCTTACGCAGAAAATAACGTTCCAGCGGCAAGACGGCGGTACGAAGGACTGGGTTGACGTCTGCACGGTTTACGCTTATATTGCGGGACTGAAAAATTCCGAATACTGGATAAACTTTTTAGGCGGGAACGCGGAAGAGGTTCTGAACGTTTCGGTGCGGTACAAGAAAGTGCTGGCGGAGCTTATTCCGCAAACCTCCCGTATTCTTCACGGCGGGGCGGTGTATGACATTGTAAGTCCGCCGGACGATGTGCTTTTTAAGCACACGGAACTTAAATTCAGGGTAAGGAGGCAGATAAGTTAGTTGACAGAACTGACAGTTGATAGTTATTACAGCAATCCAATAAAATAATGTCTTTGTAGGGGCGGGGTCTCCCCGCCCGCGGGACGGGAAACCCGTCCCCTACAGAATTGGCATGTAAATCTATAGAAAGGAGTTCTGTAATGGAATTTGTGCTTGAACTGTTAGCGAAGCATGGCATTAAGGCGGAGAAGGACGGTTATATAACGCTTCCACGGGAGCACTGCTTCGCGGCTTGGCGGATCGCTCACAGAAAGGCGAAGGGTGCGGACGGTTACGCTTTTTACTGGGACGTGACTTATGAGCTGCGGCTTTGTTACCGTGACGGAAAGAATGCCGGCGATCTTGAACGGGAATTGAAGCTGGAAAGCGAGTTTCGGGGACTTGACAATTTGGAAAGCGATTATGATTATGATTCAAACGACAAGCTGGATATTACGGTTTACACGTTTACGGGGACGGCTGACTTCTGACAATTAATAATTAATAATTAATAATTTTTTCTGAACCTTTACACGTTCAAAAAAATGTTAATTTTTTATAGCAAACCCACAAATTAACGTCTTTGTAGGGGCGGGGTTGCCCCGCCCGCGTGTCGTGAATTTGTAACGGCGGGACGGGAAACCCGTCCCCTACAAAAGGCGTTATTTTACAGTATTGCTATAATTACACACCAAAACAGGGGTGGGGTTGCCCTATACAACACACACAAGATTTTAATAATTATTTTAGGAGGTTTTTTATGGCTTACGAACTTAAAGAATACACTTTGGGAAGCGGGCATCTTCACGTCGGAGAGGCTGACCTTGACGCGCTGCCGAAAACAAGCGCGGAATGGCTGACGTATCTTAACGATTTCTGCAAGAAGGAGGATAATCTTCTCGGCAGGATAAAGGGCGGAGCTTCCGTTGAATACACCACGGAGAAAACGGAGGACGAGGACGACCTGGGCTATGTGGTGATTGAGGAGATCACAAAGGAAAAGGTTACTCTTAAATCCGGTATGATGACCTGGAACGGGGAAACCCTTGAAACGCTTTGCGCCACGGCGAGGAAAGAAACCGACGAAAACGGCATTACCACAGTAAAGATAGGCGGTCTGGGCAACAGGAACGACAAGGCTTATATTATCTGCTTTGAGCACCACAGTCACAAGCTGCGGGTTGCCATTGTGGGTAAGAACAACGAGGGCTTCACGTTCAGCTTTGAGCAGGACAAGGCTACGGTTATCGACGTGCTTTTCCGCGCTCAGGCTATGGACAGCGAGGGTACGCTTATTATTTTGCAGGATTTCAGAAAGGCAACGCCCGAGGTGCTGGAGCAGCTGACAAGCAAGGACAGCGCCGCGGAGACGTCCGCAAAAAATAGTTGACAGTTGACAGTTATAGCAGTCCTGCAAAATAATAACCACATCTGTAGGGCGGGGTTAAAACAGCGTACCGTTACGGCGGGACGGGAAACCCGTCCCCTACGAAGTTTATTGTTGAAAGTTATTAATCGGGAAAGGAGAAAGTGTACGGCGGACGGTTTAACTGTCAACTGTCAACTGTACACTTTACACTGTCATCGTGGTTTATTTAGGCGGAATAACCGTTCCCGTACAGCTTATGAGCGGGCTTTACAAAATCCCCGTTTGCACAAAGCGGGTCTGGGACGAGCTTAAGGGGTGCAGAACCGACGGGGACTATGAGAGGGTTTGCGGGACGCTTTTGGAGGGCGTTCCGCTGCCTTTATACGAATGCCGTTTGCTGGTACACAGCTATATCGGCAATATGGAGCGGATTTGGGAAGAGGCGGGGCTGACGATACCCTACTACAAGACGGAGAAGTCACCGGGTGATGTGAAGTACACGGTTTACACCGAGCTTGACAAGCTGGTCGCCGATTATGCAAATATGAGCTTATATGAGGTGGACGATATCCCGATAACCGAGTACCGGCTTATTTTGCGGGACGCTTTTATTTACAGGCTTTCTCAGACCGAAAAGGGGCGGGAATATCTTAAAAACGCGTATAGGCTTACACAAACCGAGGCGGACGAAGATATTGATAAAATTAATAATTAATAATTAATAATTATTTTATGCAATTGCATTTGACACAATTTGTAGGGGACGGGTTTCCCGTCCCGCCGTTCTGTAACCACGGGACGGGAAACCCGTCCCCTACAGAATATTCAATAAAAAGGAGTGAATTTAAATTATGAAAATTGAAATAAGAAACGACAGGGTTATTATTGACGGATATGTGAACGCGGTGGGGCGGGACAGCCGTCCGATCATGCCGAAATCGGCGCTGTTCCCGGACAAGTGTGTGGAGCAAGTCGTGCCGGGGACGTTTAAAAAGTCCCTTGAACACCGCTCGGAGGTGGATTTGCTTATCAATCACGACAGGAACCGTAAGCTCGGTTCTACAGCAGGCGGGGAGCTTGCTCTTAAAGAGGACGCTATAGGCTTGCGGGCGCACGCGGTCATAACAGACCCCGCCGCTATCGAAAAGGCGCGGAACGGGGAGTTCACGGGCTGGTCTTTCGGTATGTATGTCGGCGGCGAGGAGCGGGAGGAACGGGCGGGGGACATTCCCCGCAGGCGGCTGACGGATATTGATCTGTTCGAGGTGTCGCTTATTGACCGCTCTATGCAGCCTTGTTACGCGGGCACGCTGGTCGAATGCCGCGCGGACGGCGCGACGGTCTCGGAGACCCGCTTATTTGAGGACGAGGTGGAATTTGAGAACGGTTCTGCCGTTCCCGAGGGGTATTATGAGCCGTATGAGAAATTGCTTGCGGCTCTGCGGGCTGCGGGTGAAATTGCGGACGCGGAGAGGTGGTTGGCGGAGCTTCGTTATAATCATAATCACGATCCCACTACGGGGAGGTTTACAAGCGGCGGGGGAAGTTCTTCCAAAAGCTTGACAAGCGGCGGGGCGGGTGATATAATAAAGAAAAGTAAGCCTTTAGGTTATACTGCCCAAAGTAATAAATCTCTTGAAGCGGGCATTAAAAGCGAACAGAAACAAATAGAAAAACATAAAGAAAAAATTTCTAATCCGCAGAATTATGTATCTGATTGGAATGAACAAAGCGACTTTTATAAAAACGGAATTATTAAACATTGGGAAAAAGAAATAAAAAATTTTGAAAAACAAATTCAGTTTCGTCAAGAAGAACTCAACAGGAGGAAAAAGTAATGGAAGAATTTTTGAAATACGCGATACAAAGAGTTGCTGAAAAAGTAGACGATTTTGTCAATGATACGGAAGTTGATAAAAAAGCTGAATTTTATCAAGGAATGTCGCTTGCGTATAAAATTGTAATCGAAACAATTCAAAATTCATTAGATGACAGCATTGATTTAAGCGAACTGGGAATTGACTTTGACACGGACAAGGTTTTATAAAAATTTTAAGGCGTTTTGCAGTCGACTGCAAAACGCTTTTTATTTGCATGGTATAAATATCTAACCTCTATCCTCTAACTTCTAACCTCTAACTGCAAACTGTCCGTTCGGGGCGGTTTTTTTGTGTTAAAATTAAATTAACGGGGTGAGGGTATGAATGAAATAAAAATAAATGTTGAAACTCTTGTAGAAAATCTTTCCGAAGAAATAAAGGCATATACAGCAGAAGTTGTCGAGGACGTGTCCGACGCAGTAAACAGATGTACATCAAATCTTGAAAAAGAAATCAGAAGGAATTCTCCGGAAGGTAAAACCGGTGAATTTAAAGACGGCTGGGACAGATTTACTTACCAAAGGCGCGACAGAAGCGCGCGGGCGGGTGTTGTAAAAAACAAAGTCAGAGGCAGTCTTGTTCATTTACTTGAATTCGGACACAAAGCAAGAAATTTTGAAAAAAATCATATTATGGTTGCTCCGTCCCCTCCGCATGGAAATGTTAAGCCTGCCAATGAAAAAGCTATGAAAGAGCTTGACGAGGAAATTAAACATATATTAAGCTTCACCAAGTGAAAGGAAAAATTTTATGGCAAGTAAATATTCTTATATTGCTTATATTGAGGGCGACACGTCCGGCATTGTAAAGGCAATGAAAGACGTTGAGGAGAGAAGCAAGGATCTTAGCCGCAGAATGAAGGTAATTAATGAGGGACTTAAATTCAATCCTGAAAGTGTTGAGTTACTGGGGTCAAAATTTGATACTCTTTCTGAACAGCTCGAAAACGCAAAAGTTAAATTTGAAGCGTTAAAAAGCGTTGAAGAACAGGCAAAACATTCTCGTGAAACCGGTGCTGTAACTAAAGATCAATATGCAAAATATATTCAGGAGCTTACAAAGGCGGAAAATAATTATAAAATGCTGGAGATAGCCGCCGGTACTGCCAAAACACAGCTTGACAACGTGAAAGAAGCGTTAAAACAGACTGCTTTTGCTACAGAGGGGTTAGGCGGGAAACTATCGGAAATTGATAAAATCAGCAAAAGCTTTGACAGCGAGCTTAAAGAGATAGACAGCAGTCTGAAAAATAACGGCGGAGTTGAAATCCTTGAACAAAAATACGATATTTTATCGCAGGCAATAGAAAATACAAAAAACCGTCTTAAGGAACTTAACAGTGCGCAAAAAAATATGTCGTCCGGATTGGAGAACGGCACAGTTTCCGCAAATGAACAAAGAGAATATCAAAGAGAAGTTGAAAATACTCAAAATAAGCTTGTGCGTTATGAAAACGAACTTGAACAGGTCAGACAAAAACTTGATGATACAGCAACAGCAACCAATGAAGCGGAAAATGAAACTAAAGAGTTCGACAATGCTGTAGAAGACGCGGGGCAGCAGACGGTCACTTTCGGCGACCTGCTTAAGTCGAATTTGCTTTCGGACGTTATCGGAAAGGCGATAGGTACTCTTAAAGACGGTATTACGGACTTTGTAAAGCAGGGCGTTGAGCTTGCTTCAAGTCTTACAGAGGTGCAGAACGTTGTCGACACCACCTTCGGCGACGGTGCGGCGGAGATTTACGCTTGGTCGGACGCTGCCGCCGAAAGCTTCGGTATGTCCTCGCTGGCGGCGCAGCAGTACAACGGCACCATGGGTGCAATGCTGAAATCCATGGGCATTACCGACGAGGCTGTCCGCACAATGTCTATGGATATGGTTGGGCTTGCGGGGGATATGGCAAGCTTTTACACCCTTGACGTTGACCTGGCTTTCGAGAAAATCAGATCGGGCATTTCGGGCGAGACAGAGCCTTTGAAGCAGCTCGGTATCAACATGTCCGTCGCAAATCTGGAGGCTTACGCGCTTTCGCAGGGCATTGAAACCGCATACTCCAAAATGACGGAAGCCGAAAAGGCAACGCTCCGTTACAATTATCTCATGGCGCAGACTGCCGACGCGCAGGGGGATTTTGCCAAAACCTCCGACAGCTTTGCAAATCAGCAGCGCATTTTGCAGCTGCAGACGGAAAATCTTTCCGCGAGTTTGGGAGAAAAGTTTTTACCGCACTTGAATGATGTAATTATTACAATAAACGACAAAATGCCGCAGGCACAGGCTGTTGCCGAAAAGCTGGTCACGCCTTTTGCGGACGGATTTGGCTGGCTCGTTGACAACGGTGACGCGGTTATTGCCGTTCTGGGTGCTTTGGCAGCCGGAACGGGCGCATATGCTCTTGCCGCCGGCGGAGCTGCCGCGGCAACAAATCTGTGGACTGCCGCAGCAACAAAGATTGCAGCGATCAAGGCTGCAATCAATCCTCTTGCGCTTGTTGCGGCGGCTGCGGCTGCGGGAGCAGTCGCTTTTAAAAATTATGTTGATAACATGGACATTTCCGCACCGGAACAGGAATTTGTGAGAAACGTCCGTGAGGAAACCGAAGCTTTACAGCAGCAGAGACAAGCTTTTGAGGATTTAAGAAAATCTCAGACCGAAAACGACGAAGCCGCCGTTGCGTCCGCCAATAACATCAAAAGGCTTTGGGAGGAGCTGCAAACCTATGTTGACGAAAACGGAAATGTAATAAGCAGCAATGAACGAGCTTCGGAAATTATCGGACTGCTCAACGACAACTACAATATGAATATCGGTTTTATGGACGGTCAGATACAAAAATATTCGGAGCTTGGTTCTTCCATGGACGACTACATAGAAAATTTACGTCTTGAAGCACGCATCAGGAACGGTCAGGAAGCATATGACGAAGCGATACGGAATATTGACGGTCTTATGAAAAAGCGGGACGAACTCAAACAGCAGGAGGAAGTCCAGTACAAAACGTATGAGAAATTGAAAGCTCAGGGTTTTGACAACGCCGAAGATGTTGCGGAGCGGCGGAATGCAATAAGCAATGAAATTGCCGAAACGGACGCACTTATTTCCGAATATGAGGCGGCGGCTCAGGAGTATGAAAATCTTTTTGAAAAGAAAAAATCTTCAGGTTCAAGCGGTCAGCCGTGGGCACCCGATGATTCCGGCGATGAAGAATCCGACCCGGATCAAGCCCTGAAAGATTTTGTCGCCGGCCTTGACAAAAAGCAAAATCTCCGCAGGCTTTCCGAGGAACAGTATTACAGCGATCTGTACGAACATCTAACCAAGCACGAGGATAAGGAGTCCGAGGAATGGTTCAAGCAGCTGGGGCGGTATGAGGACTATCGGCAGAAACAGGCGGACGCGGCTGTCAAGGCGGCGGAAGAGGAAAAGTCCGCGCAGGAAAAGCTGGAAAAAGAGGCGGAAGAGGAAAGAATAAATACCATAAAGGGCTATTGGGATAAAGTCACCAAAATGAAAGAACGCGGCGAGATCGACGACGAGAAGGAGTACAAGCTCAAAGCGCAGATCGTCAAAGATTACTGCGATGAAAACGAGGATACCTGGGACAGCTACTATAATTGGCTTTATGATTACACCAAAAAGCAGGAAGAGGAAATCGCCGGCGCGCGGCTGCAAGCTTGGGACGAAAGTTCAAAAGAATTGGCGGACAAGCTTCAAAAGTCCTATGACGAACTTAAATCCCAAAAGGAGCAAGTCCGCAGTGAGCTGCTCGGTATCGATCTTTCCGAAACCGTCGTTGACAAAAACGGAAACGAGATCGAGGTTTTAAACGACCTGGACGCCGAAATAAAGAAGATCGACAAATATACCGCTTCGCTCAAAAAGCTTGAGGATACGGGAATAAGCGACAGCCTTTTAGATAAAATCAATGAGATGAGTTATGAGGACGGCAGCAGGCAGCGCATGATCGACACTCTTTTAAGTTTACCGGAATCGAGCCGGCAAAAATATTACTCCGATTGGGAACGGCTGTACGCCAAAGAAGCCGAAGCCGAACAAAAGCTTTTCGGAGACAAGGAGGCGGAGCTTAATCAAGAGGCTGCCGCCGCCGTAAAGGACATTTTCGGAAGTATGCCCGAAGAAGCTTACGACGAAGGGGTTAAAACCGCTCAAAGCTATTTGCAGGGCATTATCGACAGCATGGACGGCGTTACCGACATAAGCGCCGTAAACGCTGTTTTGCATTCCGGGTATGCGGATACGTCAGTAACGGCAAATCAACAAAAAGCGACAGTTGCAGCAAGTGCAGCGGGCAATTTCATCAGCGTAAAAACACCCATAACGTTTATTATTGACGGAGTGAAAAAAGAAAAAACCATTGAGGAGATCATGGGAGAAGCAAGCCGCTCGGGCGGCAATCCTTTACATTTTTAAGGAGGAACGGAATGGACGGTTACATTCTCAAACCAAACGAGAGGCTCAACGGCGGCTATACGGTACAGATAGGGGACTTCACGCTTCGGCTGATCAACGGGTATTCGCCGTCATGGGAAAATGTTTACGATACCGAAAACAGTTTTCGGAATTTTGACGGCAGTGAGGAAAAAATCCTGCTGGGCGTGCGGTTCTCGCTGAAAATCGAGGTCGGACGTATCATGCCGGAGGACTTCAAGGCTCTTGCGGCAGAACTTAAAAAGCCTGTTATCGCTTTGGAGTGTCCCGACTTTGAGGGGGACTGCTGTTGCGACAGCGTTCCCGGAGAGCTTAAACAGGCGAATTTCAACGGCGTGCGGTACGGTATCGGTTTTACGCTTATTGCCAAAAATCTTTTGACGGACGGCGACGGTCTTTAGGTATGTTCTGAAAATAAACGGCTTTGAGTTTCCGCGTTACGGGGGCGTAAAGATCATGCAGAACGCGGACGGTTACGGCACGTCGGGAGTGTGTATGTCCGAGCTGACATTTAATATTCCCGCCTCCGATTATGGGTTTCAGGACGTACCGCCGTCCGCAAAGGTCACTTTTCATATGGTTGGAACAGGCGATACGCTGCTGACCATCGCGCCGACATTTTATATTTATTCCAGAAGCAAGAGCGGCGGCGTTATTTCCTTTAAGTGCTATGACCGAATGATATGGACGGAACAGACCGACAGCATAAGCGAAAGCAGTTTTGACGATAACGGTCTGCTCGAGAGCCAATGGGTCGTGCAGCAGATAGCATCGCAGTGCGGTTTCAACGGCTGGGGTCTTGGGGGGACGGTAACTGCCGTTCCGGCGGTGTATCTGCCGAAAGAGGACGTTATCGGGAAAAACTGCCGCGACATTCTGAACGCAGTCTCGGAAACATGGTGCGGATTTTTCAAGGTCGATAACGACGATAAGCTTGTGTTTATCCCGTTCGGGAGCGTATACAGCCTCGGAAATATTTCTTCAAAGCACACGGGTATTTCCGCGGGCGGGGTCAAAGGTCCGATAATGCGGGTGGTAATGTCCGACGGAAGCGAAAATTTTTCGGCGGGAAACGGCGGCGCGGACGTTTTTAACACGCTGAAAATTTCCTCCCGTTACGCGTCGGGTGACATTGCCGCTCAAATCATGGAGCGGGTCAAGGACTATGTGTACGAAGCTTGGGAATGCGGCAAGTGCGTTACAGACAACGACAACGGCGGCATTGAGATAAATGCGGCGATATCCTTTGCGGACGGCTCGGAGCGGGTCGCAAATCATATCACCAAAACATTTACGGCGGCGGGGGTATTTGTTTCCTGCGGAAGCAACGATGTTACCGAAACGGAGTTTGATTTTCTCGGTGCGCTGTCGCGGAAAATCGAAACCAAGATCGGGGACGGTGAAAAGCTGGGGAACAACACCATGCTCACGCGCTATCAGGGGCTGATACATCTTGCGGAGGAGAAAACCGCGTCAAGGTCAAGGAGCGCGGACAGCGGCGCACAGCGGAAATATTACGGCTATTCTCCCGCAACCGCGGAGGGCGTCGTGGAATTCGACGGTGCTCTAATCGACAAAACCGATTTCGAGTACGCCGAAAAAATCGACGAAAACACCGCCGTGATCGCCTATCCGGGCGGCGTGAAATACAAGTGTACGCGGACGGTGGAGGGCGGAAAACATTACTACAAAACGGAAAGGATCGAGTGAATATGTCAAGTCCGCAGGAAATTGCCATGAGGCTGCTGGAGGGCGGCGGCGAAACCCCGTCCGAAGAATGGCAGCCGCCCGATGATTGGCTTGAAGTCCCCGAACCGGAAGACTATGAAATAAATCTGTTGGTAAACAATTATAACACATCATCGACTAACGTGGCGGCTAACGCCTACCGTATACAGCTACATCTTTCGCGTCCGGAAGATATGTATACAGGTATGGGCGAGCTGACAGTTGATTGGGGAGACGGTACTGTCGAAAGTTATGCGGGATCCGAAAACGGACAGTCATGGAGCGGTCTTAGTCACGACTATACAAATACCGGGCAGAATGTAATAAAAATAAGAACTGCCGAGCAAAGCTGTTTTTTACAGCAAATCGCAGCTAACGGGTATTGTAAGCTGTTGATTGCAAAATTAGGAGATAAAATTATTGTTAATAACTCAAAAAACAGCACACAGGCGGCTTTTGCGGGACAGCAGGCGCTATGTTGGGTAAAATTTAACGGCACAGGAGGATTGCCCGAAAACGGCTTTAGGAGTTCTCCCGGTTTAAAACGGATAGACATGACTGTTTCCCCAAAAATAATCCCGGCATATGCGTTTAGCGGTACAAATTACGGAGGTAAATTTAATTTTGCCGAAGTAACGGAGTTAAAAAACGATGCTTTGTCAGGGTCGGCTTTTAAAAATATACATCTGCCAAAATGCAAGTCTATAGGCGATTACGCGTGCAGTGGGAATACCGCACTGGAACAAATATCCGCGCCGATTTGCACATCGGTTGGAAACAATAGTTTTAACAGTTGCCCAAAACTGTCAACCGCCGAATTTTCCGAGGACTGCGTTTTCGGAAATAATTGCTTTTCGTATTGC
>JAMPIC010000012.1 GCA_023663025.1 Prevotella sp. | reverse complement strand
TTCTTGCTTCATTACTTAACATTTTCTTCACCTCTTCTTTTATTTTACCATATTTTTCAAGGGGATATTTAGGAGTATTGCTATAGTGACTATCGATAAAATAAATAAAGTTGCATAAAGGTTGCATTCAATACTTTGCTTCGGAGAGCTTACGCTCCCCTACACAAAGTCTGAATGACAAAGGGGGCAAGCCCCCTCTGTACTCCCCTATAAAATTACACAATTCATTTTGTCAAATTCTTCCTCTGTTATTTTTTTACCGTCTATGGTGAGATCAAATTTTTCATCTTTTTTCTTTTTCTTCTTCTTTTCGGTTTCAACCATATTTACTTTTTTATCTTTTACGATAATATCCTCTTCATCTTCCTGTTCGCTTGCCGAGATTATTATCTTTGCTTCAAATTCTCCATACTTGTAATTTTTACCCCAACTCTTCCAAGCTATCTCTTTGTTTATGAGAAAAACATCTGTAGTTCCCGATTTTTTAATCTTTATGAAACCCGCATTTTTAAGAAATTCTTTTGATCTGAAAATTGTTGTTCGGCTATATCCCAATGCCTCTTCAAGTACCTTGGATGAGCATACCAGAGCATTTTTCTTATCTGCGTGTTCTATCAGAAACCAAAGAATTTCAGCAGCTACATGATTTTGTTTACTTAACGCTCTCCAATCTTTGGAGTGGTCTAAATTCATCTGCGCGAAATTATTATACGGAGAATTTTTAGCTTCTTTTTGTTTACGTTCTTTAGCTTTTTCCTGTTCGTCTAAGTCATTCATTCGTTGCTTGTAAGTGCTGTCATTGCGTGTTTCGATAACCTCGCCTGTCTCTCTGTTTATGTTGTAATTCAGACTATCCCCTACACTTGTTAAACTCATAGAAAATCACTCCTTTCTTGTTTACATCATATACTTTTCTTGAAACATCTTCAAACGATTTTGAAACTTGCTGTAATTTACAACTGTTCATTTATCAGTATATTTTGAAACATAAATGCTTCTTTTCTGAAACGTAATGTTTCAAAAATACTAACATTTTTTAGGAGTTTATTTCCATATTATGTAAGAGAGTGTTTCACAGTATGAAACATCTATGTTTCACCCTATGAAACACTCTTTAGCATACTAAAGCGCCTTTTTTACTTAGACTATCAGCTAAATTCTTAATTTTTATATATATTTCGCCTCTTATATCTTCTTTACTTTTTTTCGACCCAAATGTAATGCAGGGGAGAAAAAAAGTAAAGAGATCCTGATTTGATACAAGTTTCGTGAACAGATAGTCTGATATAATACTGAATTTAGTCTTTTTAATTTAATGAGCGCTTCGCGCTAAAGATTTTTTATTACAGTGAAAAAATTCTCATATATCAGTCTTTTTCACTGTAATTCTCTGTAGAATTTTTATTTTTTTATTCAAAACTATCTTTTTTCCGCGCGTAGCGCGCGCCTGACTATTTAGCGTTGAGCAAGCGTAGCGCAGCGAAAACGCTAAATAGTCACGACTTTGTGACAACAGACTGACGACAACACGCTAAAAAGAGGCTAAATTCGCAAAACTTAAATTTCCTAAAATTATGCAAAAAATTGTAAAGACTGCATAATTTCAGGAAATTTTTAACAGTTTTGCGAAATTAGATTAAATTAGTTAGCTCTTGCTTATATTCTGCGTTTGGTTATGTCTCAATCAAAAAAAGCTGTACAAGACACTTACAGTATCTCATACAGCCTTTATTATTTATTTGGGACAACGTTCATAATACACCGTACTGAACGAATATGTGAGCATTTTCAACTTCCATAAGTTCGTCAAATCCATCACTCTTTAAAAGCATGCGTTCTTTTCGGTCTGCTTCAAAAACATACAAAGAAAACAAATTACATTTACGAGTTTTAGCTATAACATATAATGTACAGCAATCTCCAATTACATAAAAAACCTCTGGGACTTTTTTATAAAACGTGCTTTCAAACAATTCTTTCATTTCCATTTTTTCTTTCCTTTTTTGCCTTGACAAATCAATATTTTTGAGTTATAATATTGATACTGTGGGCGGTGGAAGTCACCCACCAGTATCTTACGTTATGTAGTCGGGACTTTGAACTGTGTGCCGACTACATTTTTTACTTCTCAAAGTCAGAGCCTTTAAGAATACGCTGAACCGATTGCCTTAGTTCGTCAAGCGAACCGCACTTGTCAATCAGTTCCAAAATTGCACGCAATATGCAATCTGTTGTGTTTGCCATTCCGTCCATTTACCTCACTTCCTCTCTTAAGGGCTTTTGCCCTCTTCCACTGTATTTATTATATTATAAGTCCCCTTATTTGTGCATTTTATAAGTGGACTTATGCATAAATTAGTGATATAATAACCTTGAGGTGATTTTATGGCAACAAGTGAAGCAGTTAAAAAGGCTGTAGCAAAATACCAAGCAAATCAAGAACACATAAAAATACATGTGCCGATGGGAAAAAAGCGGAATACAAAGCACAGGCAGAAGCTCACGGATTAAGCCTTAACGCATATGTTGTGAAGCTTCTCGAAGACGACAAACAGCAGGAGGATTAAATCCCCTGCTGTCTTTCTATCTCCGCACCCGTACAATGGAGTTTATGTCCCGCTCCTTGTCAACAACGTCGCTGAAACCGTACCCGAATTTTTCAACCACGGCAATTCTGTACTCGCCGCTGAGCCCACTAAGCAATGTGTACAGGGACTTAAAGTCCAGCATGGGAGAACAAGTCTTGCCGCCCGACATAAACACGGGAGTATCGTCCCCCTCGTCCTCGGTGTAAACGTTCATACTGTTTCCGTCCACCTCAACCGAACTGCCTATCCGACGCAGGATTTTTTCTTCCCTTGAAAGCTGTATTCTGTGATTTATATAGCAAATCAGCAGCAGTACGCCGAGTATAAGTACCGCAAGCAAAAATATTTTTGCTGCCTTTGTAAGTATTTTCATAACATCCGCCAAAAATTTATTTTTCTGTAACTTTAGTTTTATCACCAATAATAGCTTTCTTTTCATCGGGAATTTTCCATTCAAGCTTCTCTCTGTCAATTGTTCCGCCCGCGTCCCACAGTATGGGACACATACCGTTTTCAAGAGAATATGCCACAACCGCCCGCATATATTTTTCACGGCTTTCCTGATCCTTGCCGTTGGTTCCCGCGCCGTATTCACCAATGATAACGGGTATGCCCCTGCTTGTGAATTTCTTTTTCAGAAGCTCGAATTCCGCCTCCATTGCGGCGTACTCCTTATTCGTGCCCCAAGTATCGGCAAAACCCCAAGAACAGCCGGGCTCGGCAATGGTAAAGGTCGTCGGACCGTACTGGTGAACCGATACTGCATACCTTTTATCCTTTATATTCTCGGGGAAATACTTGACAGTAATGTCGATATTGGTGTTATAGCCCGCCAGAAGCACCATTCTGTCCGGATTATTTCCGCCGCTTGAACGCACCGTTTGAATAAACAAATCGTTGAGTTTGTACAGCAGCTCGCTGCCCTTTTTGTCGTCAAGATCAAAGCCCACCTCGTTGTTGGACTCAAAAACAAGGCGGTAGCTTTTATCCTTGAAGCGGCGGCTTATCTGCTGCCAAAGAGCCTTGTATCGCGCGGAAGTACCGTTATAGTCCTTAGCCGCGTCCGATACCCAGCCTTCGTCGTGGTGAGCGTTGAGAATTACAAACATTCCCTCGTCCAAAGCCCAGTCGACAACTTCCTCAACCCTGTCCATCCAAGCCTTGTTGACGATGTAATTCGGTGCGCCGCCGATATGCTCGTCCCATGTGACGGGAATTCTTATGGTTTCAAAACCCTCGGCGTGCATATACCGTATCATTTCCTTTGTTGTGACGGGGTTTCCCCAAGCCTGTTCCCAAGCGGCGGGAGTGCCGTCGCCGTACTTAACAATCCAGTCGCCGCAGGAATCAAGAGTGTTGCCCAAATTTATTCCGCTGCCCATAGCGGCTACAAATTCAATGGGGGTCATATTTTTGAACTTTTTCTCGCTGTCGTTCAATGCAGCTCCGCACATAACGAACATCACAGCGGCGGCGGTTAATAATGTTAAAAACGCCTTTAATTTTCTTTTCATAATGTACCCCCCTAAACAAATTTTTCATCACGTTTTTATAAGTTTAAGAATTTCCTCTTTGGAAAAATTATACTTTTTGTCGCAGAAATGACAGCACACCTCGGTTGTATCCTGTTCCTCAGCCATTTGGGAAAGCTCCTCCCTGCCGAGACTGACAAGAGCGCGTTCGACCCGCTCCTTGCTGCAATCGCACTTGTAGCTCACATCAAAGGAATCCATGACCTCGGGGTCAAGTCCGTCCAGAACGCTTTTGGCAATATCCTCGGCGGACATTCCCGAATCAAGCATTTGCGTCACGGACGGAAGCTTGTTCACATTGGCTTCCAGCACGTCTATGCAGCTTTCGTCCGCAAAGGGCAGAAGCTGTATCAGATATCCTCCCGCGGCTTTCACCGTAAGGTCGGGATTGACCAGCACGCCCAATCCGCAGACGGTGGGTATCTGTTCGCTGACCGCAAAATAGCTTGCGATATCCTCGGCGATCTCTCCCGACACAATGGGGACTTGTCCCACATAAGGCTCTTTGAGACCCAGATCCTTGACGACGGAAAGAGTGCCGTTCCTTCCCACAGCGCCTGAAACGTCCAGCTTGCCGTATTTGTTAAGGGGCAGCTCCACAATGGGATTTCCCACATATGACTTGACGTTTCCCCTGCTGTCCGCAACGGCGATAAGGATACCCGTCGCTCCCCCGCCGTTCATGCGTATGGTAACAGAATCGTCCTCGCCCTTCAAGCCGTTGCCTATCAGGGACGCGGCTGCCGAAAGCCTGCCCAGCGCGGCTGTCACCACCGCCGACGGCTTGTGTATCCTTTCTATCTCGGAAACTATGTCCAGCGCGTCTATCGCCGAAGCCACCACAGACGCGTCCTTTGAAATCGTTCTGACTATTTTTGCCATAGCAATCTTCCTTACTGTTTTTTTCCTTTTGCGCTGTTCTGTTTTCTGAATTTCCCGTCAATACAGCCAAACGAGCCGTTATCTGTTTTTGTAAATGTATCGGACTTCCCGTAAGTTTTTGCCGCCTATATTATCGTCTAAAAAATCATCAGTCTGCACGAAACCGAATTTGGTATAAAAATTCCTTGCTCTGATATTTTCTTCAAGCACCCACAAAAAGACATTTTCATATCCTTGCTTTTTCAATTCCAAAAGAGCGGCTTCCATAAGCCTCTTTCCAAAACCTTTTCCGATATAGTCCGGCAGTAAATATACGGAAATAACTTCACCCCAACCTTGAAACTGCTCAAAGCGCGATTTACAAAAACTGCTTGTTCCGACAATTTTGCCGTTGTCAACGCAAATCAACGTTTCCCGGTCCGGATTATCTATGTTTAACGCCCAATGCCCTTTCGGAATCGAATCAAGATAATCCTGCGGTATTATTTCCTTATATGCGAATTTCCAGCTTTCTTCGTATATTCCGCTGATTGCCAATCTGTCATCGGCAGGTGTGATATAGCGAACTTCCATCTTATTTTTCCCCATAAATCCCAATTTAACGGTCAATTTTGAATTTCAAACCTCAGCCGGAGAAACCGCCAAAGCTATCTCAAGTACGCGCTTTTTAAAAAGTCCGTCGGCAGTATCCCCATCAAAAGCCGTTAAAGTTCATCATTATCGGCTTTAACATATGTATGGCGAACAGTGCGTTCTCCGCTTTCGGTATCTAAACTGATACCGAAAATTTTTAAATTTCCATCGGCGTCACTGTTAAGCTCCAAATGTAAATACGGTTTTATCTGACGACTTTTACCCGTTATTATGCATTCGTCAATAATCGTATACTCATCCCAGTACCAAATAAATGATCCCTGATAAACAGTAATTTCTTTGCCGGTTATTGTCAAAGTCCATTCCGGCAATCCGTCAATTTTATTTTCCTGAACCCATTTTCCGCAAAGCTCATTATCGGAATCAAATCCGCTTTTTGAACAGCCGCAGAAGAAAACAGATATCAGCATCGTAAATAAAATTAATTTCCTGTATTTCACAGTATTTATTTTATCCTCCTTTTTGCCGCGTAAACAACCTTTTCGCTGTCCACGCGCGGAGGGTCGAAAGTATCGTAATCGTACTTCCCTGCCGTTTCAAGTCCGCACTTTTCAAGGAGACCGTCAATTACGCTTTCGTCAAAGGCTATTTCGGAAAAACTGTCCTCATACCGTGTATAGAGACCGTTTTCGCCGCGCTCGAAAAAGTCCAGGGACATCTCCACGCGGTTGTCCTTTTCGGAGTAGGAGTTCTGCCAAACGCAGTAAACGCCGTCAATGTCGTAAACGAAAGTATTGTTTCCCAAAACGTTTTTGTGCTTATAGGGAGTGTTTATATCAAAAAGGAACAGTCCCCCCGGCTCGCAGAAAAGCGACACGCGCCCGAACGTCTTTTCAATGTCGTCAAGGCACGCAAGATGATTTATGCCGTCCAGAGCGCAAACGGTAACGTCTACCGTACCGAACATATCAAGCTTTGTCATATCCTGACAAAGGTACTGGATATTGTGTCCGCTGTCGAACTTTTTGTCAAGAGCGGCGTTCAGCATTTCCTCGGAGCTGTCAACTCCGATAACGTCGTAGCCCATTGCGCTGAAAGCCTCGGAAAGACTTCCTGTGCCGCAGGCAAGATCAAGCAGAATATTTTTTCTGCCGCCGTGTTTTTTCACCAGCGCGTCAAAATATTCTGCTCTTTCTCGGTATGAAATATTTCCCGTAAGCGCGTCGTAGAACTGTGCGAAGCTGTGATACCCGCTCATTCGCCGCTGTCTTCCTTCATGCGGTCGAATACGAGGGCGTATCCGTCACTGCCGTAGTTGAGAGTTCTGTTCACGCGGCTGATGGTAGCCGTACTCGCGCCCGTCTCGGCGACAATATCGCTGTAGACCCTTTTCTGCACCAGCATGGTGGCGACCTGCATTCTCTGGGACATAGCCTTAAGCTCCAGAACAGTGCAGAGATCCTCGAAAAACTTATAGCACTCCTCAACGTTTTCAAGGGTAAGGATAGCCTCGAAAAGCGCGTCCATATGTTCGTCCTTAAGCTTGTTATTCATATAAGATGTTCCTTTCATGGTAAGGTAACGGCAAGCAGCCTTGCTCACAATTATTTTAACATATTATAGTGAAAAAGTAAAGAGTTTTTTCAAATTTTCGCGGACAAAAGTCATATGCTTTTCCGACGCCGCTTAAACGTCGTTTCTGACGATATCCTCGAGGGTTTCTCCCTTAACCGCTATCCTCGAAGCGCCGTCCTTTATCATTACCACGGGGGGCTTCGGTATCCTGTTATAGTTTGAGGACATCGAGTAATTGTACGCGCCCGTCGCAAGGACGGCAATAACGTCCCCGACCTCCGTATTTTGGATAGGCTCGCCCTCGCCGATAAGGTCGCCGCTTTCGCAGCATTTTCCCGCAACGGTGACAATCTCGCTCTTAGGCTCTGAGGCTCTCACCGCGTTGACGAAATCGTATTTCGACTTGTAGAGCGCATATCTGGGATTATCTCCCATTCCTCCGTCGACAGAAACATAGGTGCGTATATTGGGAATATGCTTTACGCCGCCTACAGTGTAAAGAGTAACTCCTGCGGGAGCGGCTATGGAACGTCCCGGCTCGATAAGGATAAACGGCAGATCGAGACCCTTAGCCGCGCAGATCTCCTTGACCTTTTCGGAGACTTTTTCCATATAGCTGTCGTAAGGCACCGGCGAATCCGCGTCGGTGTACTTGATGCCGAAGCCGCCGCCCAGATTAAGCTCCTTCACCTTGTAATTCAGCTTGTCCCTTACTTCGGCGATAAAGTTCATCATCACCTCAGCCGCAAGCACAAATGGGTCGATGTCGAATATCTGGCTGCCGATGTGGCAGTGAAGTCCCGCAAGCTCGATATTTTCAAGAGAGACCGCTTTTCTTACCGCCTCGAACGCCTCGCCTGTTTCCAGCGCGAAACCGAACTTGCTGTCGATCTGTCCCGTTCTGATAAAATCGTGGGTGTGCGCGTCAATGCCAGGCTTGATACGGAACATGATTCTCGCCTTTGCGCCGCGCTCGCTTGCAAGTCCGTTAAGCCGCTCCAGCTCGAAGATGTTGTCCACGATTATCCTGCCGACGTTTTTTTCCAAAGCCATGGAAAGTTCCTCATCGGTTTTGTTGTTGCCGTGAAAGCAGATCTTTTCCATGGGAAAACCCACGCTTGCCGCGGTGTAAAGCTCTCCGCCCGAAACGACGTCCAATCCCAGACCCTCGTCCATGACGATCCTGCACATTTCCTTGCAGCAGAAAGCTTTGCTTGCGTAGCAAACCAATCCCGCGCCGCCGTAATAGCTGTCGACCGACTTTTTAAAGCTGCGGCAGTTTTCGCGGATCATATCCTCGTCCATAACGTAAAGCGGCGTGCCGTACTCCTTGGCAAGACCCACCGCGTCAAGTCCGCCGATTGTAAGATGTCCTTTTTCATTCACCGCAAGATTTTTTGATACAAACATTTTTATGCTCCTTTCGGGATTTCGGTCACATATATTTTTACTGCAACAGATGATCGGATTATTTTATTCCATGTTACTATAATACACAATTTATCATAATTTGTCAATACCGATCAAAAAAATTTGCAGGAATTTCAACAGTTCCTGCAAATTATATCTATCCGGGACGCGATTTCGTCTCTTTTTTGTAAAAAGCGTGCATATTGCCGCAGTTTGTCATTCATTTTCAATTGCCGTCGCTTCCTCAATGACCGCCCGTATACCGTCGACGCCCTCGCCCGTTACGGCGGAGAACTCCACTGTCTCAATGCTGTCAAAATAAGGTATTTCCTTTGCGAACCCCGCCATGCGCTCCTCACGCTGACGTTTGGAAAGCTTATCCGCTTTTGTGAAGATTATCACAAACGGCTGCTCCCGCTCGATAAGGAAATCTATCATTTGCAGGTCGTCCGCAGAGGGCGGGTGCCGCATATCCACAAGCTGCATTACCAGCGCGATGTCCCTGTCGGAGGTGAGATACCCCTCGATAAGTCCCGACCACCTTTGCTTGTCACTTTTGGAAATTTTTGCATATCCGTAGCCCGGCAAGTCCGCCAAATAAATATTATCGACCGTATAGAAATTTATCGTGGCGGTCTTGCCCGGAACGGAAGAAACTCTCGCGAGATTTTTTCTGTTGAAAATTTTGTTTATAAGCGAGGACTTGCCCACGTTTGAACGTCCCGAAAAAGCCACCTCCGGCTTTTCGCACTCGGGTATCTGGTCAAACCTGCCGTATGAAGCGTAAAATTCCGCTTTTGTAAAATTCATATTGCGCCGTTCCTTTCACTGCGGGACGGTACTTCCCCGCCCCGACCGATAAGCTGTCACGAGCTTGCCACGCTGCGGTTCTCGCGGCTGTCCCGATTGTCCCGATTGTCGCGGCTGTCTCCGCTTTCCGAACGTTTCGGCTTGATATAGCGCGGCTCCGTCTTTTCGAGAGCTATCTCCAGTACGTCCGAAATTCTCTCGGCGTACACGAAATCAATGTTTTCCTTTACAACGGTATCGACTTCCTCCAGATCGCCCTTGTTTGCCGCGGGAATTATCACAGTTTTCATGCCCGCCTTGTAGGCAGCCATGGTTTTCTCCCGCAGACCGCCGATAGGCAGGACTTTCCCGTGGAGAGTTATCTCCCCCGTCATTGCCACGTCGTGGCGCACGGGAATATTCGCCAGCGCGGACACCAACGCTGTGGTCATAGTAACGCCCGCCGACGGACCGTCCTTTGGCGTAGCTCCCTCGGGCGCGTGGATATGGATATCCTTTTCCTTGTAGAAATCGGGCGAAATGCCGTATTTGTCGGAAATCCCCCTGACGTAGCTTACGGCGATCTTCGCGCTCTCTTTCATAACGTCGCCCAAAGAGCCTGTTGTCTCAACAGTACCCTTTCCGTCGAACACGGACACCTCCAGCGGCATGATAACGCCGCCCACGGACGTCCACGCAAGACCGTTCACCAAACCGATCTCGTTACTCTTTGAATATTCGTCGTCAAGATATTTTTTCGCTCCCAGGAACTGCTCGATATTTCTTGAGCCGATACGGACGGACTTTTTCTCCCCGCCCACGATAAGCTTGGCGGACTTCCTGCAAAGCTCGGCAATGCGGCGTTCCAAAGTTCTCACGCCAGCTTCTTTGGTGTAGTTGTCTATGATCGCGTAGAGCGCGTCGTCGGTTATTTTCAGCATAACCGCTTTCAGCCCGTTCGCTTTAAGCTGCTTGGGGACAAGGTGCTCCTTTGCGATATGGAACTTTTCCTCGCGGGTATAGCTGGTGATCTCGATAACGTCCATACGGTCGAGGAGCGGCGGGTCGATAGTCTGAGTGGTGTTCGCCGTAGTGACGAAAAGCACCTTGCTCAAGTCAAAGGGGACTTCAATATAGTGATCGCGGAAAGCGCTGTTCTGTTCGCTGTCGAGAACTTCCAGCAGCGCGGAAGAGGGGTCTCCCCTCATGTCATGGGTGAGCTTGTCGATCTCGTCAAGCAGTATCAGCGGATTGTTGCTTCCCGCCAGCTTCATGGCGTTGATTATCCTGCCGGGCATCGCGCCTATGTATGTCTTTCTGTGACCGCGGATATCGGATTCGTCCCGAACGCCGCCCAGTGAGACCCTTTGGTACTTCTTGCCCAGCGCGGCGGCGATAGACTTGCCGATAGAGGTTTTTCCCACGCCGGGAGGTCCGACCAGACAGATGATCTGTCCCTTTATGTCGGGCTTCAGCTCTCTGACCGCAATGTTCTCCAGAATTCTTTCCTTGACCTTTTCGAGACCGTAGTGATCCTTGTCGAGAGCGGCTTTTACCTTGTGTATATCGTTTTTATCCTTGGTAGACTTGTTCCACGGCAGCTCCAGAACGTTGTCCAGATAGTTGCGTATAACGAACGCCTCCTGAGACGAGGGGGACATTCTGTTGAGCCTGTCGGCTTCTTTCAGGAGCTTTGTCCTTGTTTCCTCTTCAAGTTCAAGCTTGATGATCGCCTCGGTGTATTCGTCGATATCGTCCTGATACTCGTCGTCCTCGCCCAGCTGGCTTGCGATGGCTTTCATCTGCTCGCGCAGGTAGTATTCCCGCTGACTGTTGTCTATCTGATCGCGCACCCGCGCCTGTATGTGCCGCTCGATGTCCAGTACCTCCACCTCGCGGGATATCATTGCCAGAAGCATTCCCAAACGCGAGATTATGTGGCTTTCCTCAAGGAGCATTTCCTTGTCCTCAACCGCCAGAGGAATGTTGAACACCAGCGTTTCAAAGACCTTGAACGGATCTTTTTCGTCCATGATGGCGGAAACAAGCTCCTTGGGCATTCTCGGCATAAGCATCGAGTACTGATAGAAAGCCTGCTTTATCGCGCGAACAACGGCTTCGACCTCGATCTCGTCGCTGCGCAGTCTGGTTATTTCGGGAAAAGCTCTTATCTCGGCGACAAGATACGGCTCGCTCTGGACGATATCCAGCAGCTTCGCCCTGTATTTTCCCTCCACAAGAACGCGGGTGATACCGTCCGCGCCTTTGAGCGTCTGTCTTATCTCGGCGACAACGCCCACCTGATACAGATCCTTGACGGACGGATCTTCCACGATATCGTCCTTCTGAGTGGCGAGAAAGATCATTTTGTCGCCCTTCAGCGCCGTTTTAAGCGCGGATTCCGACTTTTCGCGCGATACGTCGAAATGCATAACTATATTCGGAAAAACCACCAATCCCCTCATTGCCAGAGCGGGCATGGAAGTTTTTTCAAGCTTTGTCCTCATAATAACCTCCTGCGTCGAAAATTCGACATAATTTATCGTAATACACTATCTATTATATATTATATCTGCGAATTTTTCAAGTAACAATTTAAGATAACAAATTTAGTATTTATCGTCTTTGTAAAAAAATAATGAATAATTTCATACAATAAATTAACTGAAAATGCGCTTTCCGACAATGAGACACCGCCGGGCGGAAGAGAGCCGCAGCTCCCCCGCGTCCGAAGCAAGGATCAGCATGAAATCAAAAGCGCATTTTTATTATTTCTTCAGAATTTTCTTTTTTCCGATTTTTGCCAAAGGCTTTACATCGTCCGTAACGCACTCCGCCGTAACGGTAAGACCGCATACTTCGCTATCTGAGGGAAGCTCAAACATGGACTGCTGTAAAATTTTCTCAACGATCGAACGCAGACCACGCGCGCCGGTTTTCTGTTCTATCGCCTTTTTGGCGATGGCTTTCATAGCCTCCGGCTCGATGTTAAGCTCGATTCCGTCAAGCTCGAACAGCTTCCTGTACTGCTTCACAAGCGAGTTTTTCGGCTCTGTGAGTATCCTCGTCAGCATATGCTCGTCAAGCTCGTCGAGGACGGTTATAACAGGCATACGTCCCACCAGCTCGGGGATCATTCCGTACTTTACAAAGTCCTGATGAATGACTTCCTTGTAGATACCGCTGGCTTTTTCCGCCTTTGTCCTGATATCCGCGCCGAAGCCCATAGAGGAGGACTCTGTACGCTTTTGGATAATTTTGTCAAGACCGTCGAAAGCGCCGCCGCAGATGAAAAGGATATTTTTGGTATCCACATGGATAAATTCCTGATTCGGGTGCTTTCTTCCTCCCTGAGGCGGAACATTGGAGACCGTTCCCTCAACAATTTTAAGAAGAGCCTGCTGAACTCCCTCGCCGCTTACGTCGCGGGTAATGGAAGTGTTCTCGGACTTCCTTGCGATCTTGTCGATCTCATCAATGTAGATGATACCGCGCTGAGCCGCTTCAACGTTGAAATCGGCAGCCTGCAAAAGTCTTACCAGCACGTTTTCAACATCGTCTCCCACATATCCCGCCTCGGTGAGGGTGGTGGCGTCGGCGATAGCGAACGGGACTTGCAGTATCTTCGCCAGCGTTTGGGCAAGGATAGTTTTGCCCACTCCCGTAGGACCGACGAGGATAACGTTGCTCTTCTGAAGCTCCACGTCGTCGCTGTCTGCCTGACTGTTAATGCGCTTATAGTGATTGTAGACCGCGACGGAAAGCGCGATCTTTGCTTCGTCCTGACCTATAACATATTCGTCGAGATATTTTTTTATTTCCGCGGGCTTCATAAGCTTAACGGGTTTCAGCGGCTGAGGCTTGGCGCTGCGGACGTCGGCATAAGCCGGAACGACCAAATCGTTTGCCACAAGCATTTCGTAGCAATACGTTACGCAGTTGTCGCAGATATTGCACGCGCCCGCCGAAAACATATTAAGCACCTTGCTTTCGGGATTGCCGCAAAAGCTGCATCTTTTCATACTTCTATCATTTCCGGCCATACATCAAACTCCATACTTATCTTGTAAAAATAACCTTGTCTACCAAACCGTATTCGGCAGCCTCGGCAGCGGTCATAAAGTTGTCGCGCTCCGTATCCTCGCGGATAGTTTCGATAGGCTTGCCCGTGTTCTGGGCGATTATGCGGTTAAGGTTCTCTCTCGTTCTTACCAAATGATCGGAACGTATTTTTATATCGGTGCACTGACCCGACAGTCCTCCCGAAATAAGAGGCTGGTGGATCATTATTTCCGAATTGGGAAGTGCGAGCCTTTTGCCCTTTGCTCCCGACGACAGCAGGAAAGCTCCCATCGAAGCCGCCAGACCCATGCATATTGTGGAGACGTCGCACTTGATATACTGCATTGTGTCATAGATAGCCATACCCGCCGTGACCGAGCCTCCGGGGCTGTTTATATAAAGAGAAATGTCCTTTTCGGGATCCTGACTTTCCAGATACAGAAGCTGCGATACCACCAAGCTTGCGGAAGTATCGTTCACCTCTTCGGAAAGCATAACGATCCTGTCCTCAAGAAGCATTGAGAAAATATCCTGAGAACGTTCTCCTCTTCCCGTCTGTCTTACAACGTAAGGTACTAAACTCATAAAAGCCTCGATTCTCCGCAGAAGTATTTACGCAAGCAAACCATCCTTCTGCGGAAAGATGGTTTGCGCCTCAGCTATTGGGCAGATAACGAGCGGAAAGTTATCCCGCATTGCCTTTAGTGTCAAGCGCGGCAGCTCAGCCGTTGATCTTAGCGGAATCCAGGACGAGCTTGCTTGCCTCGCCTACCTTAAGGTCTTCCTTGACAGCCTTAACGCTTACTACGGATTTAACTCTGTCAACGGTGAGATTATACTGCTCAGCCATTTTGGCAATCTCTTCCTCGGCTCTCTCATCGGATATCTCGATATTTTCAAGAGCCGCGATCTTTTCGAGAGCAAGCCTTACCTTGACCTGCTTCTGAGCCTGCTCCTCAAAAGTCTTTCTGAAAGCAGCCATATCCATATTAACGTATGTCAGGTACATTTCCATGTTAAGACCCTGCTGGGAAAGACGCATCTCGAAGTCTCTCACCATCTCGTCGATCTTGTTCTCGAACATGATCTGAGGGATATCTGCGGTCATCTTCTCAATAAGAGTTTCAAATATCTTGTTTTCGGCTTCCATGTCCGCGTTCTTTGCCGAACGTTCTTCAAGCTTTGTTCTCATATCTTTTTTAAGCTCGTCGATAGTATCGAACTCGGTAGCGTCCTTAACAAACTCGTCGTCCAGATCGGGAAGCTCCTTAGCCTTGATCTCGTTGAGCTTGATCTTGAATTCGCAGAGCTGACCCGCGATCTCTTCCATCTGGTAATTTTCGGGGAAAGTCACGTTGATAGTAAACTCATCGCCCGTGTTTTTGCCGACAATCTGCTCCTCAAATCCGGGAATAAAAGTATTTGAACCGAGGGCAAGCTCGTAATTCTCGTCCTTGCCGCCGTCGAAAGCAACTCCGTCCTTGAAACCCTCAAAGTCGATAACGGCAATATCGCCGTTTTCTGCGGGTCTGTCCTCAACGGTAACAAGACGTCCGTTTCTTTCTCTGAGAGCTTCAAGCTGCTTGTCAACGTCCTCGTCTGTAACAGCATTGACAGTTTTTTCAACTTCTATACCCTTATAGCCGGAAATTTCCACCTCGGGCTTAACTGTGACGGTCACCTTGAATTTCACGCCTTCGTCCTTATTGACGGACTCCACAGCTACCTCGGGAGTATCGATCAGGTCGTAATCCTCGTCTTCGATAACCTTGGTTATATCGGTTCTTACAAGAGCGTTCACAGCGTCCTCATAGAAAACGTTCTCGCCGTAAAGCTGCTCGATTATTTTTCTGGGAGCCTTGCCCTTTCTGAAACCGTTGATATTGATCTTTCCGCGCGCTTTCAGATACGCACCCTGAAGAGCCTTTTCAAACCCATCCGCGTCCACGCCGATAATAAGCTCATATTTTGTAGCGTCGATTTTATTTGCTGAAACCAAACCCATTTGTAACGTCCTCCAATATTAAAACTTTGCTCCGCCGCAAAACGCGGCGCTTCCGTAAAGCGGCAGAACCGCCGAAGCCTTAAAACACGCTTATCATTATAACATATCTAAAATAATTTTACCATAGATAATGAAATATTTCGCCATTTTATACAATTTATAACACTAATTCAGGGCAAAATTGCACAAAATCTCCCGATATCAAATGAAAATTTATGCCGTCCCGTAACCCGCAGACCGCGTTTTTATGCGCCCTGCCGTGGAGATGTCCGTAATAGCACTCCTTTACGCCGTACCTGAACATCACGTCCAGAATGTCGTAATTGCTGTCGTTGCCGTAAACGGGCGGATAATGCAGGAAAACTATCGGCTCAAGGTTTTCTTTGATAGCCGATTGAATGGAAACCTCCAGCCGCTGCGCTTCTCTCGCCAGCACCTTTGCGTCGGCGGGGACTTCCGTTTCGTTTATCCAGCCCCGCGTGCCGCAGATACCGTATTTTCCGTAGGAATAGTGGTTGTTGTGCAGGAATTTTATCGTATCGAAGCCGTTTTCCTCGACAAATTTGTTGAGCTTCGACAGCGTTGACCACCAGTAATCGTGGTTTCCCTTGGAAATGATCTTCTTCCCTTTGAGGCTGTTTATATAATCGAAATCCGCCTTTGCCTCATTCAGATCCATGCCCCACGAAATATCTCCCGGGATAACCACCGTGTCCTCCTCGGAAACCGTTTTGTTCCAGTTTTCGGTAAGCTTTTCCACATAGTTGTCCCAGCCGCCGAAAATGTCCATCGGCTTATCCACCGACAGGGACAGATGCAGATCGGCTATCGCAAACAAAGACATCTTTTCCCCCGCTGTCAGACGGAAAGCTGTTTCAGGACGTAATCCTGCTGCTCTTCCTTTGCGATAACGTCCTTGAAGCGGCGTTCCTTGGTTTTCAGCTCGGCAAGGGACTGAGGTATCTCGTATCCCGAAAGCTCCGCGAGACGGTCTATCATCTCAAACTCGTCCATGCCGGAGGTCTTGCCGTCAACGGCTTCAAGCACGCTCGCGCTGAACTTGTAGGGACTTGCGGTCGAAGCGATAACCGTCTTTGCAGCGTCTCCCGTCTCCGCGCGGTAGTCCTCATAGACCTTTACCGCCACCGCCGTATGGGTATCGAGAGTGTAGGAATATTTATCGTAAATCCTCTTGATAGTCTCCTTTGTAGCCTTGTCGTCGCAGAAACCGGCCGCAAACTCGTCGGCAAGCTTAGCCTTGATACCGTCCGTGACCTCGTATCTGCCGTTTTCGGCAAGAGAGCCGAACCAATCGCGGATAAGCGCGTCGTTCTCTCCGCACATCAGGTAAAGAAGTCTTTCCAGGTTGCTGGAAATAAGAATATCCATGGACGGCGAGATCGTCGTGATAAACTCGCGGTTTCTGTCGTACACGCCCGTGGTGATGAAGTCGGTAAGCACCTTATTTGAATTGGAAGCGCATATCAGCTTCTTGACGGGCAGACCCATATGCTTCGCATAGTAAGCCGCAAGGATATTTCCGAAGTTTCCCGTGGGAACGACAATGTTTATCATGTCCCCCGCCTTTATCTCCTCGTCCTTGACAAGGGTCGCGTACGCGGAGATGTAGTATATGATCTGCGGAGCGAGACGTCCCCAGTTAATGGAATTCGCGCTGGAGAACATCATCTTTCCCGCTTCAAGCTTAGCCTTGATCGTACCGTCGGTAAAGATAGCCTTTACGCCGTTCTGGCAGTCGTCGAAATTGCCCTTGATGCCGCACACGGCAACGTTCGCGCCGTCCTGAGTTGTCATCTGGCGCTTCTGCATGGGGCTGACTCCGTCCTCGGGATAGAACACCATTATCTGCGTTCCGGGAACGTCCGCAAAGCCTTCGAGAGCGGCTTTTCCCGTATCGCCCGAGGTCGCCACGAGAATGATTATCTTCCTGTCGATGTTGATTTTTTTGGCGGAAGTTGTCAGCAGGTACGGCAGTATCTGCAAAGCCATGTCCTTGAAAGCGCAGGTGGGACCGTGCCACAGCTCGAGAATGTAAGTCCCGTCAAAAAGGTGGGAAATTTCGGAAATATTTTCGGTGGCAAACTTTTTGTCGCTGTAGGCGTTATCGGTGCAGTACCGTATTTCGGCTTCGGTGAAGTCGGTAAGATACTTTGCGAAAATATATGCCGCCCTTTCGGAATAGCTCATATCCCCCAGTTTAACGATCTCGTCCATGGAAATTTCGGGTATTTCCGAGGGGACGAAAAGTCCGCCGTCAGCGGAAATTCCCTGCACTATCGCTTCGGCGGAAGTAATTTTCACGCCGCTGTCTCTTGTGCTTTTGTAGTACATAGCCAACATTCCTTTACAAAAATTTACATTTATTTGCTCGCGTCGAAAGCGTTTTCAACATATCTGAATCCGACGACCTTTCTGTCCGAGACCGTCACCCAAACCACGTCGAAGCGCGGCTGCAAGTCGTTCGGGAAACGGTACATATACGCCTCGGAGGTGCGTATCATCATCTTTTTCTTAGCCGCCGTAACAGCCTCCAGACCGTTCACCAGCGGCTCGGGAGCGCGGGTCTTGACCTCCACGAAAGCTATCACGCCGTCCTTTTCGGCGATAATGTCGATCTCGCCGCCCTTTATGCGGTAATTCCGTCCGAGAATTCTGTACCCTTTCTTTTCAAGATAGTACGCCGCGGCGTTTTCGCCGAACCGTCCCATTTCCTGTCTATCCATTTTTCAGCAGCTTCTTCAGAAAGGACATTCTGTGCACCGGCGACGGACCGTACTTCAGTATCATCTCGTTGTGCAGCTTTGTGCCGTAGCCCTTGTGTTTTTCAAATTGATACTGAGGGTACTCCTCCGCAAGCCTTTTCATATAGCGGTCACGGCTGACCTTTGCCAGTATGGAAGCCGCCGCTATGGAAGCTGACAAGCCGTCCCCCTTTACAACGGTTCGGGCGGGACAGTTCAGCTCGGGCAGACGGTTTCCGTCAACTATTGCCAGATCGGGTACAACGCCCAATCCGTCTGCGGCTCTCTTCATGGCAAGCATTGCCGCCTGCAAAATGTTGAGGCGTTCTATCTCCTCAACGGTCGCCGATGCAACGCAGAACGCTCTCGCCTTTTCGGTTATTTCGTCGAACAAAGCCTCCCGCTTTTTCTCGGAAAGCTTCTTGCTGTCGTTTATTCCGTCGATGAAAACGTCCCCGTCAAAAACAACGGCGGCGGCGTAAACGTCCCCCGCAAGAGGACCGCGCCCCGCCTCGTCCAATCCGCAGAGCACCGCAGCGCCGTTTCTTACAGCTTCGTCATATTCAAAAAGCGTCATATTTTCACAACCTTGTCAGGGAAGCTCCAGGGTTATCCGCCCCAGCTTCCCTCCCCTGAATTCGTCGAGAACCATTATCGCCGCCCGTTCGGTGTTGATCTCGCCGCCCGAAACGAGCATTCCGCGTGCTTTCCCCACCTTTTGAAGAAGCTCGTAGCCGCCCTCGTTTGCCTCTGTCTGTATCTTGTACCTTGCCTTAAGCTCGTCTCCGTAGAGGTCGTTGAGAACGTACAGCAGACGACAGGCAAGGGTTTCCACGTCCACAACATCGTCCTTGACCGCGCCCGTAAAGGCAAGCTTTTCTCCCACGGACATATCCTCGAACTTGGGCCAAAGAACTCCCGGCATATCCAGAAGCTCCATATCGTCGGAAAGCTTCACCCACTGCTTTGTGCGCGTAACTCCGGGGCGATCCTCCACCTTGGCTTTTTTCTGTCCCGCGAGGCGGTTTATAAAGGAAGATTTTCCCACATTTGGGATACCCACCACCATCAGGTGCAGGACGCGTCCCTCCATGCCCTTGGCTTTGTATTTTTCGATAAGCGGCGCAAGCGCGGACTTTACCGCAGGCGCGAACTTGTTAAGTCCCTTGCCGCTTCGGCAGTCCGCCGCGATGACCGTCAGACCCTTTCGGCGGAAATGCTCCGTCCAATTTTGGGTGGCGGTCTCGTCCGCGGTATCGCACTTGTTCAGCACAACTATCCTCGGCTTGCCCTCGATAAGGTTTTGCAGATCGGGATTTCTGCTGGACTCGGGTATTCGCGCGTCGAGTATCTCAACCACCGCGTCCACCAAAGGCAGCGAAGCCTTTATCATGCGCTTCGTTTTGGTCATATGACCGGGAAACCATTGTATGGACGGTATTTCAGTCATCTGAACCTCCGGTCTGATCCGGATTTCCGATAGCGCTGAACGGGAATATTCTGAAAACGACCTTGCCCAGAATATCCTCTTCATTGACAAATCCGACCCACTCGCTTCTGCTGTCGGTGGAATTCATTCTGTTGTCGCCCATAACGAAAACGCAGTCCTCGGGGACGGTAACGGGATAATCGTGATAGCCCTCGTCCTCCTTGGTAGGCTCAAGGATATAAGGTTCGTCGAGAGCGGTGCCGTCAACCTTTACAACGCCCGCGTCGGGGTCTACCTCCACGGTCTGGTTTTCAACGGCGATAACGCGCTTCACGATAGCCTTGCCCAGCTTTTCGCTGTTGACGATAACTATGTCCCCCGCCTTAGGCTCGTAGAACAGGTGAGAAACGATGAGCCTGTCTCCCTCCGTAAGGGTAGGCTGCATCGACGCGCCGTCAACGTTCGCCACTCTGAGCAGGAACGTAAATATAAGTATCACAACAAAAAACGCGCCTATGATCGTCTCCACCCAATCGATGAATTCCTCTGCGACTGTGACTTCCTTTTTCTTGTCGGCGTCGTCAAGCGCTTCGTAATTAAGCTCATATCCTGCCATAGCAATGTTCCTCCCGCAATAATTTTATATGAAAATATAGCAAAAAAGGGACGCACAGTCCCTTTTCACAGCCGCAGTCAGCGAATCTGTTCTTTAACCTTTGCAGCCTTGCCGACTCTGTCGCGGAGATAATACAGCTTGCTGCGGCGAACCTTACCGCTTCTTACAAGCTCAACCTTATCGACAACCGGCGAATGAACGGGGAATACTCTCTCGATACCGCAGCCGTGCGCAACGCGCCTTACGGTGAAGGTCTCGCTTATTCCTCCGTGCTTCTTGGCGATGACCGTACCCTCGAAAACCTGAATCCTGTACTTCTCGCCTTCCTTGATCTTAACGTGAACCTTAACGGTGTCACCCACGTTTACAACGGGAGCGTTCTCTTTAAGGCTGCCGCCGCTGATAAGCTTCAGTGCGTCCATAATATTTCCTCCTAAATTTCAAGACATTCTTACCTTTCGCAAGAAGCCGCTCCATGGCGGCATAAGGCAGCGGACTGTCCTTTTAATGTCTGCCGCAGCTGTGACCGTCACGGCAGGGCATTAATCTCGTCCGGACAAAGCATGACCGTCCGGGCGGATTTTTAAATGCTCTATAATATTAGCACATTTCTTCAAAAATTGCAAGTATTTTCTTTCAAAAAAAGTTAAAATGTCACTTACCTAAAATCTTCACCGTTTTGGCAAAGTATTTTTGTGCGTTCTGCACAAATTTTTGTGAATTTGATATTGCCGTAGTCCGCCAGCGCGCCGATGAAAACTCCCGCGTTGATGTTCATTTTAAGTCCCGCGGAGAGCCTTGCGTTCACCCGCAGGAAATCCTCCCGGGGCTCCGCCGACAAAATGCGGATAAACGGCTTTATGTCGGTCTTGACCGTCCCCTTGCTTTTGGAACGTTTGGCGATCTCGATCTTCTCCTCCGACATCATTTTTTCAAGCAGGGACAGCGTTTCCTGCGGGTCTGCGCCGCTTTTAAGGTCTATGAGGTACTCGGCGAAGCCCACGTCCTTGTTTTCGTACAGCGGCTCGAAAATATCCAGTATCCGCAGTCCCTCGGGCATTTCGCCGTTGAGACTGTCCCGCAGCTCGCCGAAGTCGGCAGGTTCTGTTACGGCAAAGTCCATAAACTCCGCCCTGCCGGTTACTCCCAGCGAAAGAGCCAAAGGAAAATTAAGGTAAATATGCGGATTGAAGCCCTCCGTGTACCAAACGGGAATTTTCGACCGCTTGAACGCCCGCTGCATCGTCCTCATCAAGTCCAGATGGGAAATATAGACGGCTCGTCCGCTTTTTTCAAATTTCGCTCTAAGCTCGGTCTTTTCCAAAGCACGCGCCTCCTATCCCCTTTGAAACTCCGCAGCCGGAGCACTGCTCGCGGCAGTTGCGGGTGGTTTTTCCCTCGCGGGCTTTTTTGTTTTCCCGCACCAGAAATTCCCGCGAAACAAGATAATCCAGATGCTGCCAGGGCATTACCTCGTCATAGGGACGGGCGCGGTGAGCATAGAAATCCACGTCCGTACCCGTTTGCTCAAAGGCTTTCAGCCACAGATCGTAGCGGTACAGCTCGTCCCAGCCGTCGAACTTGCAGCCGAGCCGCCAAGCCTCGTAAACCGCGCCGCAGAGCCGCCTGTCCCCTTTTGCAAGCACCGCTTCGAGTATGCTTACGCGGTAGTTGTGCCAGCTCACGCTTATCCGCTTGCGGGAACGGACGGAATCCAGCAGCAGCCTTTGCTTGTGCTTTATCTCCTCCTCGGTCGCCTGCGGCTCGAACTCAAAGGGCGTAAACGGTTTGGGGACGAACGTCGCGCAGCTTACGGATATCTTGATATGCTTGCCCCTCGGACGGTCGGGATTGCTGTAGAACAGGTCGGCGATCTTCTCGGCAAGCTCGGCAATGCCGCGGATATCGTCGTCCGTTTCGGTGGGCAGACCCAGCATGAAGTAAAGCTTTACGGCGGTGTAGCCGCCCTCGAAGAAAGCCAGTCTGCACGCCCGCATTATCTCCTCCTCGGTGATATTTTTGTTGATAACGTCCCGAAGCCGCTGCGTACCCGCCTCGGGGGCGAAAGTCAGACCGCTTTTCCGCACTTTTTGTATCTGCTCCATAAGCTCGCCGCTGAACTTGTCTATACGCATCGAGGGCAGAGACAGATTTATGTTTTCCTTTTCGGTGTAGTCCGCCACTTGGGTCAGAGTCTCGTTTACATCCGACAGGTCGCTTGTGCTGAGGGAGGACAGTGACACCTCCTCGTAGCCCGTGGATTCGCACAGGTTTCTGGTCTGTTTCACAATGGTATCGGAGCTTTTTTCCCTGAAAGGACGGTAGATAAATCCCGCCTGGCAGAAGCGGCAGCCCCTTATGCACCCTCTGAGCACCTCCACCACCGCCCTGTCATGGACTATCTCGCAGTAGGGCACAACAAAGGATTCCGGATAGAAAACCCCGTCAAGGTCTCTTATAATGCGCTTTCTGACGGTATCCGGCGCGTGGGGATTATTGGGAACGATTTCCGCCGCCGTACCGTCACCATTATAGTGAACGTCGTAAAAGGACGGCACATATATACCCTCTATCTCAGCGGCGGCTTCGAGGAACTCCTTTTTGGAGCAGCCCCGCTTCTTCAGGTCGGCGTACAGATCCATAAGCTCAAGGTTGACTTCCTCGCCCTCGCCGATTATAAACAGGTCTATGAAGTCCGCAAGGGGTTCGGGATTGCACACGCAAGGTCCTCCCGCCACAACGATGGGCATATCGTCTGTACGGTCTTTCGCCTTTACAGGCAGTCCCGCAAGGTCGAGCATATTTAAAATATTGGTATAGCACAGCTCATATTGGATCGTAAACCCTATAAAGTCAAACTCCTTTACAGGGTCGAGACTTTCCAGCGCGTACAGAGGAATACCGTTTTCCCGCATCAGCTGCTCGAAATCCACCCAAGGGGCGAAAACCCTTTCGCACCAAAAATTTTCGCGCTTGTTTTTCAGCGAGTACAGTATCTTCATGCCCAGATGGGACATTCCCACCTCGTATGAATCGGGAAAGCAAAAGGCAAACCGAACGTCCACCTTGCTTTTATCCTTTACCGCGCTGTTAAGCTCACCGCCGATGTAGCGGGAAGGCGACTTCACTTTCAGAAGCAGATCTTCTATTTTATCCTTTATAATGTCGGACATATTGGACTTCCTTTCATATTGCCACCGAAACAAGCAGACAGCAAAGCGTGAGATACAGCGTAAAATTTCCCCTGCCCAATGCCGCGAACGTTATCAGCACCGCAAGTATCAGAACTAAATTCAGACGTTTCAGGTACTGCTCAAGGCGGCAGGACAGCGAAAATTCGCAGAAGCAGCGGATCACCGACGCGATGATCTTCCCGCCGTCCAGATATTGGAGCGGCAGCAGATTGAACGCGCCTATAACAGCGTTTACCGCCGCCCATATCCTTACGGCGGGACTTTCCGAAAACCACAGCAAAGCCGCAGCCAAAAAATTGGCGAAGCTTCCCGCCAGATATACAGCAAGCTGCGCTCGGAACGGTGTAAAGTCCAGCTGCTTGTCAGGCACTATCTTTATACCCGCGCCGTAAAAGACCAATCTTTTGACGGATATCCCGCACAGACGCATGACCGCAAGGTGTCCCAGCTCGTGCCATATGCAGGCGGCAAGTCCGAAAAGCGCGTAACGGTTGTCCCCTATCAGCATGAGCAGCGACACAGCCGCAAAGAAGCTGAAATCGAACGCGGCGGTAAGGTTTCCGATCCGCAGCTCAAACATGGTCGATCGGCGCGGTGCCGAGGAACTCCGCTGCGGCGGCAAACACTTCGGCAACGGTGCTGTCGCCGCCGAACCCGCCTTTGTACAGCTCGAAAATTTCCGCGGCAAGACCTCCGTTCACCATATTCAGTATGACAAATCCCAGCGCCATAAGCACGCACAGTATCGCCTGAAGCGTGAGCGTATCCCCGAAAGACGCGGTTTTACGGGGCGCGGTATTTTCCGGTTGCGTATCGGCTCGGACAGGCAAAGCCTTGTCCTGTAAAGTCTCGCAGCTTGTCGGATTTTCCTGCATAAAAACAACTCCTTTCATACCATAAATATTGGTTTTGAAAGAAATTTATGCGGGCTGTCCGCGCAAAGCCGAGAGCCTTTACACTATTTTTTTATTCTGATTATCGAATTGGGAGGATATTCCTTTTCGCAGGGTATCATCAGCTTCATCATAGCATGATTTGCGCTTTCGACCGGTTCTCCGCTGCCGTCCAGAAGTTCCTTCACAGTAAACGTATCGGAACGTTTCCCCGGCGACAGTATCTCCACCTCGTCGCCCTTGAGAAATTTATTTCTCTGAGTGCAGTAAAGGTATCCGTCTTTACACTCGTCAATTACGGCGGCAACATCGTATTCCCTTATATAGCCGCTGCTTTCGTAGTACTGGCAGTCCTTGGGGTGTCCGAAGAAAAAACCCGTACAGTAGGGTCTGTGGCTGACCTTGAACACTTCGTCCCGAATCCAATCCGGGAGACTGTAACCCTCGGGGTTCTGTTTCAGAATATCCACAGCCAATCGGTACGCGTTCGTCACCACCGAAACATAGTAGGAGGACTTCGCCCGTCCTTCGATTTTCAGGCTTGTAACTCCCGCTTCGGCAACTTTGTCCAGATGTTCTATCATGCACAGATCCTTGGCGTTGAGAATGTACGTCCCCGAGCTGTCCTCCATGATCGGGTAGTACTCCCCTTTCCGTGTTTCCTCCATAAGACTGTAGCTCCAGCGGCATGGCTGAGCGCATTCGCCGCGGTTGGCGTCGCGGTTTACCAGATACTGGGAAAGTAAACACCGTCCCGAAAAGGACACGCACATTGCCCCGTGTACAAAAGCTTCTATCTCCAGATCGGAGGGAGTTTTTGCCCTTATTTCGGCAATTTCTTCCAGTGAAAGCTCCCGCGCAGCCACTACGCGCTTCACGCCCATATTGTATAGCTCCCGCGCGGTAACGTAGTTGACGATCCCCGTTTGGGTGGACATATGGATTTCCATATCGTGACAGTATTTTTTCACAAGTGAAAGCAGTCCCAGATCGGCGACGATAACGGCGTCCACGCCGCAGTCGGAGGCTTCGTTCATAAACTGTTCAAATTGGGGTATCTCGCTGTTCCGAGGAAGCGTATTGCAGGTCAGATACAGCTTCACGCCCTTTGACCGGGCAAGCTCCGCAGCCGCTTTAAGCGTATCATAGGTAAAATTTTCCGGACCTGCGCGCATACCGAAGCTTTGTCCGCCCAAATATACGGCGTCCGCACCGTAATCCACCGCCGCCCGCAGGCTTTCAAAGCTTCCCGCGGGAGACAGCACTTCAAGATCGTTTAAATTCATAGTTCCTCCGTCAGACAAGTCCCGCCTCGACAAGATTTTGATTGTGCTCGTCAAGGGTCTCGGCATAGAAAAATTCGCCCGTTTCCAGATTTGAACAGAAATAATAATAGTCCGTTTCGGCGGGATAAAGCACCGCGTTTATCGCGTCCAGACCGGGATTGCAGATAGGTCCGGGAGGAAGTCCCGCTCCCTGATAGGTGTCGTAAGCCTTGAACATAGCCTCCGATTTGAACTCGATATTGGGCTTGATGATCTCCTCCACATAGTTTGTGGTGGGATCGGATTGAAGCAGCGGGTACTCGTCAGGATTGTTCAGACGGTTGAAAAACACCGAAGCAACTTTCTTCATATCCCTTGTATTGGCAGCCTCCGCCTGTATCACCGAAGCAAGGGTCAGGACTTCCTCCAGCTCCATGTCAAGGTCGTTCATACGTCCGTACAAGTCGGGAGTTATCCTTGCGTCGAAGTTTTTGTAGATTTTTTTCGCCACCACGCGTGGGTCTTCCTCAACATAGAACTGGTAAGTGTCGGGGAAAAAGTACCCCTCCATTTTGTAAAATTTCAGTGAACTTATTTTGACTTCCTCTTCAAAATCAAAGCCGAAGCCGCCCGCGTTGAATATCTTTATGAACTCGTCGGCGCTGCATACATTCTTTTCCTCAAGCCTCCGAGCCGCTTCAAGAAGCGTTATGCCCTCGGGGAAGATAACGTCCGCGGTCTCCCGCTGATTTTCAACCTCCTCCTGCAAGGTCTCGATAAGCGTGTTGTAGTCCATTTTCGGGGACAGCGTGTGCGTTCCCGCTATGTAAGTGCCGTCCGCGCCCTTGAATTTCGAGAAAAGCCTGAACAGATCGACGCTGGAAATGATACCCTCGCTGTAAAGCTGCTCGGCAATATCGGCAGTGCTTGAATTCATCGGTATTTCTATCACAAGCTCGATATCCGACTTTCCGATTCCCAAAAATTCCTTTGAGCATTTAAGTATCAGAACCGCCGCCAAAATCGACACGGAGATTATCACCACGCTGAGCAGCAGTCCGAAAATAATATGACCGTGACCGCGCTTTTTCTTTCTGCGCTTTTTAGGCTTGTAATCTTCCTCGTCCTCTTCGTATTCTTCATCTTCTTCGTAATCGGCGCCGCTGCCGTCCGCGCTTTCGGGATATAAGTCCGCCGTATCCGCTTCGCTGTCGGAAACTCCGCCTGTGTCCGGCGTCTCGGCTGACGGGGTATCTTCCCCATTCTCCGCCATATCTTCGGAAACGGTTTCCACGGTCTCCTCGTTCGGTTCGCCGCCGGCTTCTTCGGCTTGCTCGGAAATTTCCTCCTGCGCACTGTTGAGAATATCGTCAAGGAGGACGTCGTTTTCGTTTCGCTCCAGTTCTTTCTGTTTCATTCAGTCACCGTTTACCTTTCCGCAGTTTTTTACATATTTTTCCGTTACAAGAGTATTTACAGCCATATCATACCGCCCGTGAACAAGCTCCGTCACTGTGCAGCAGCAGTAGCATATCCCCACCCTATGCATATTGGGGTGTGCGGACAGGAAACGGTCGTAGTAACCCTTTCCGTAGCCGAGACGGTATCCGTATCTGTCGTATAAAAGTGCGGGAACGATACAAAGCGCACCGTCAAAATAAGTCAGCTTTTTACATTTTTGGGGTATAGGTTCAAGCACCGAAAACGAACCCGTTTCCAAATCACGCAAAGACTTTATTATATGGAACACCATGTCCCGCGTACCGGGAACGCACCGGGGAACGGCAACCGTCTTGCCGTCGCTGAGGGCGCGTTCTATGAATTGCAGCGTGTCAACCTCTATATCTGTGGAAACATAAGTAAGCACGGTTTTCGCCGACCTGTAGGCTTCCAATCCGATAAGCCGCAGGAAAATTTTTTCGTCCCGCTGTTTTTTCACATCGCGGGGCATTTCGCGGCGTATCCGCTTGTACTTGTCCCGAAGCTCGGTTTTGCGCTCCCTGATATCGAAACCGATCAGCTTCTGTACCATAAGATAGCTTCTCCGACTTTTCTGCTCTGCTCCTCCGAAGCGAAAACCTCTGCAAGCTTCAGACCGAAGTCCACCGCTGTGCCCGCTCCCCTCGAGGTAATGATGTTTTCGTCGCGTACAACAGGCTCGTCCGAGACCTCCGCGCCCTCAAGCTGCGCTTCAAAGCCTGTAAAGCAGACAGCCTTTCGTCCCCTGAGAAGTCCTTTGTGCCCCAGTATCGACGGCGCGGCGCATATTGCTCCGATGTAAAGGTTATTGGCTGTACAGTAATCAATGGACTTCTGAACGATCTCGGAAGCTTCAAGATTGAGAGTACCGGGCATACCTCCGGGGAGAATGATACCCTCCAGTTTTTCGTCAAGGGCAATGAGCTTGTCCTCGGTATCGGTAACCACCGCTACACCGTGGGAGCTTTTGATGATGTTGTCCCCTATCCCCACGGTAACGACCTCCTTGCCGCACCTCCTGAGAATATCTATGGGTGTGATCGCCTCGGTCTCCTCAAAGCCGTTTGCAAGAAATACATAAATCATTTTCGTGTTCCTCCGTAAATTTATTTGAATGTAACAACATTTTTCCTCAGCATGAAAACGGGGTGATACGAACGCTTCGACTTTCGCAGTCCCTCCAGACCTAAGTCCTCCTCGCGGTTTATATAGGTATAGCCGTTTGCCGCGGACTTGGCGAACTCGTTGTTTATAGCCGCATACGCACCCTGAATGCCCGCATTGGCTTTTTCGATGTGTATGTCGAATGCGTCGGAATTAATGGCGTCCCCTATTGTAAAGCCCTGCACCTTGCCGTCCACACGGATAACGCCGCCTTTCAGCTCCAGCTCGCCGAAATAATTCATGAACGTGTTTATGGCGTACTGCTCCGCAACGCTGGACTCGTCGTCGTAGGACTGATTGAGATTGTAGCTGTTCACGGCAAATTCGATGCACTCGTCGAAATCCTTTTCCTCCATCGGGGAATATTCCCAGTTATTCTCATAAAATCTGGCAAGGTGGTTTCTCTTTTGGTGGTACTTCTTCCCCGAAAGCGTCCGCAGCTTTTCGGCGTCGTAGATGTAGTCGGAATCCGCCTCGTCGCAGGAAACGCTGAACCGTCCCCCGAAAAGCTCCTCGAAGATACCGAGATTTTCGTCCGTCACCGAGCTTATCACCAGCGGACAGCCCGCCGCTTCAGCCTCGCGCTTCAGGGTCAGGAACAAGTCCTTATAGTCGCCGCTTCCCGCGGGAAATGTAAACCTCATGCCATACTTCATTGAACGGGAAATGTAAAAATCCTTATATCTGCACACCGTTGTACTATACAGCCTGTGCCAGGCAAAATTATTGGAAAAATTATACTCGCAGCCTCTGAAATCCGATTTTTTAAGCAGTTCGTTTATCCAAGGTCTGTCGGAAAGTTCGATAACTTTAAAATCCAGCATAATATCACAAAACCTCTTTTATCAACGTCATAAGTTTGCCGTTTATCTCGCCGACCGGCAGCGCGCCGTCTCCACTGCTGCACGAAACGATCCGCCAGTCCAGCTTTTCGGCGGCGTAAAGCGCGGAACGCCTGCACAGCTTCAGATATTCCACATTGGCTTCATGTATATCTTTTCGTTTTTCATCGCCGTTATACCGTCCCGTCATGAGCCGCTGGGAAATTTCAACGGGCATATCCAAAAAAATCACAAGGTCGGGTTTGGGAAGTCCCAATCTGACGTACTCGTAATCCGCAAGCCAATCGAGATAGCCGTCCCAATCGCTTTCGGGAAGCTTCCCCATTTGATGTATGGCGTTTGAAGTAACGTATCTGCCCGCCAGTATCAGCTCCCCGTCAAGGTAATTTTTTTCCCAGAACATCTTATAGCTTGCGTAACGGTCGACCGCGTAAAAGCTTGAAGCGGCGTAAGGGTTTACGTCAGCCGCATTGGGGGATATCTCTCCGTTCAGGTACATTTTCACCAATGCCGAGGACGGGTTTTGATAGTCCGGAAAGCTTATAGCCTTTACAGCCATGCTGCCCGATAATTTTTCCCTGATGATATCAAACTGCGTTGTTTTCCCGCTGCCGTCAAGACCGTCTATCACGATCAGCTTTCCCATACAGAACCGTCTCCTCAATTACATATACTCTATTATACCATTAAAACGGAAATTCGTCAATATAAAGCGTAAATCATTTTTTTACGCTCCGATCCGGAGGCAGCGAAAACGCAGGAAAAACCGTCCCAAAAACGCTGTACGAACCATAACAAAAACCGCCTTAATGCTTGGGTACAGTTGATCCGCACCGGCACTAAAAGCAGTTTTCGTTTCGGTTAATCAATATTTACATAGGGTAATTCTTTAGATCGGGCAGCTCCTCCAGCGTAAGAGTGCGGTCGCTGTTATACGCCTTGTTAAGCGTTTCCATAGTTGTGTACTCGTCGTTGAGAACGCCCTTGCTGAGTGTGAACGGGTCGCTCCATGTGTCCCAGTAGAGCCAGCGGCTGTTGCCCTGCATTACTTTGTCGGGATCCATTACGCAGCCGTTCTCGGACAGAGCCACAAGCTTCGTCTCGGAGGGTATTTCCGCAAGCTGGGCAAAGCTTCCGCTGTAGCAGGAATCAACATGGTTTCCCGCGTAAATGTCGGTCGCAATGATGTCCACCGTTTCGTCTCCGGGATACCAATCCGCGTCCTGAGCGTTCCATACCCAGATAAGATTTGTAAGGTTATGCTCATTGGTCATTTTGTCGTACATAGCGTTCCACAGCTTGATGTAGCTTTCGGGCTGACAGTCGCCCCACCAGAACCAGCCTCCCGAGGCTTCGTGGAGAGGTCTCCACAACACGGGCACGCCCGCGTCACGCAGACGTTCGAGCTGATAGGCGATATTGTCGATATCCTGCATAAGAAGTTCGTATCCTTTTTCGTCCTCGCCGTTCATTATCTTGTCAAGCTCTATCTTTGAGCCTTCCTTGTAGAACGAGGAGTACCAAGGGTTCTGCTCGTCGTTCACCTGATAGTCTACGGGAGAATGCCAGTGCCAGTGCAGAGCGACGATACCGCCGCCGTTGTTGTACCAATCATAGGCAAACTCAACGGTATTGGAGCTTCCTCCGTAAGCCGCCGAGCCGCTGCTGTAGCCCATCATATCCATTCCCAGAACGGCAAAGTGAGAGCCTGTTTCCTTTGCGATACGGCTGTACTCCGTGGAAGTCCTGCCGTCGTCGGCGCACTGTCCCGTAAGGCTGTACTTGCCGTAAATGTCGCAGAGGAACTTATAAAGGCGCTTTGTGTGATCGTCCGCATTGGGATTTGACAACGGCGCGGTAACGTTGTAGGTATCGGCGGTAACGGTCGTATTGGGCGTAAGCCTGAGACAGTCGTAGTCAACGTATCCCCAGTACGGCTTTACCGTGATCCTGTGCGTGCCCTTTGTCAGGTATACGTTCTTCATCATGCTGTCTCCGAAGCCGTCATAATTCAGACACATAATAGTACCCATCTGCTCATCGTCGATGAACAGGTAGTTCTCACGTCTGCCGTTAGCGGTTTTGGAGACAAAGTTCAAGTCGTAAAATCCGTCGTACTCGATATCCGCAGTAAAGGTCAGACTGTCGCCATCGCCGTTCAGTCCGTTTATTTCCGCGCCGCCCGAAGCCTCGGGACTGTCGTAAGCGGCAACATTTCCCGTAAATTCTCCCGCTTCGGCTTCGATAACAGCCTCGTAATCTGCGGGAACGCTGCTTGCCGTCAGAGGATAGTCGGACAAGTCAAGATCGTTGTTGTACTCCGTCCTCAGCTCGTCGTAAATGACTTTCAGAGGTTCAAACTGAGGCTTGTCGGCGGCGGGGGCGGTATCCGCAGCGGCTTCGGTCTCGGCGGACGCGTCTCCCGCCGCTTCAGCGGAAGTACTGCCGCCGGTTTGGTTTTCCCCGCCGGAGCTGTCCGAACAGCCTGCGAGAACTGCGGCTGCGAACACGGAAGCTGCCGCAAGGGCAATGATTTTTCCTGCTTTCATAGTATTCCTCCTTTTATTTCGCTTCGGAGGAAAGCTTGAAGCTAAGCGTCCTCCTCGGCGTTTACGGGCGGTTCTACGCCCATGGTTTCATAGAGATAATCAAGTTTTTCATTAAGCTCGCCGATCTGCCGAACGTAAGCGGCTTCTTTCTCAGCCTGAGCTTCCTTTATCTTGCCGTCCGCCGAAAGGCGCACCGCAAAGCCTGCCGTCACAATTACCGCGAAAACAGTAAGCGCGGTGGTCAGCGGATTGAAGTACCCCTTGCTTTCGGGTCTGCTTTCGATCATTCTTCCGAAGCCCGAAGCGTGCAGAGCCTTTTTGAGAGCCAGATACAGCGGTACGGATACCGCAACGGCGATAGCTCCGTTTACAAGGGAAGCCGCCGCTTTTTCCAGCATGACCGCCGCCGCCGTTTGGAAAGGATTTCCCAAAATAAGCTGCGTAACAAACGCTTTGCCCAAATAAAGCACGATGTAGACGAGCTGTCCCGCTACTGCGGCTGTGACCGCTTTCGCGAACTCGCTTTTTATTCCCGAACGGTTAAGCTTTCCCGCAGTCCAGCCCATGGCGAATTTCGAGAAAAACGTATAGGGCGCGGAAAGCGTGTAGAGCGGATTGAACAGATCGTACAGCGCGCCGCCTATTCCCGAGGAAAGACCGCCGTTCACGCCGCCGAAAAGAAGTCCCGCCAGCAGGCACATCGAGTTGCCTATGTGTATCCTCGTCTCGTTCGCAAGCGGAATCGACATATAGTTTCCCGCATAGACCAGCGCCGCCATAAGACCTACTGCGACCAATCCGTAAACTCTTGTTCGGTTATGCGATACGTTATTGCTGTTCATTTTAAGTACCCCCTTGGATTTTATACGATTATTATACCCGCGTTCGGCGGTATAAGCAAATCCATGGGTTTCCTAAATATTTTGTTAATATTTGTGAAAAACGCCGAAATTATTCCTTTGCGGGACAATTTGTTTTTGCCGTTTTTCACATATGTATTTTCCGCAAAAAGCTTTACGAAATCCGCCGGCGGCAAAACGCACAAAAATCCTCCCGCATACAAACGCGTTTTTGACAAATCCGTAGATTTTTTATTTACCCAAACGCATGGTAAGAGATATCCTCTTGCGTTTCGGGTCGACCTCCAGAACTCTCACCTTGACAACCTCGCCCACCTTGACTGCTTCAAGGGGGTGCTTGATGTAGCGGTCGCAAATTCTGGAAATATGCACCAGACCGTCCTCATGAACGCCGATATCCACAAAGCAGCCGAAATCGACGATATTCCGCACCGTACCCATAAGCTCCATGCCGGGTTTCAGGTCTTTCAGCTCCATAACGTCCCCGCTTCTAAGCAGCGGAGGGGGAAGCTCGTCTCTCGGATCGCGTCCCGGCTTTGCAAGCTCTTTGAGGATATCCGTAACCGTGGGAACGCCTATTCCCGCGACGTCCGCTATCTTCGGCACGCCTATCTTCTTCGCCGCTTCGGGAAGCTCCGTCAGACCGCCGTTTTTCAGGTCGGCAACGGAAAATCCGCAGCGGTCGATGATCTTCTGCGCCGCCTCGTAGCTTTCCGGGTGGACGGCTGTGTTGTCCAGAGGATTTTTTCCTCCCTGCACGCGGAGAAATCCCGCGCACTGCTCAAAGGCTTTTGGACCCAGCTTTGACACCTTCAGAAGCTGTTTTCTGTCGGTAAACAAACCGTTCTCCTCGCGGTAGGCGACGATATTCTTCGCCACCGCCGAGCTTATTCCCGAAATATAGGACAGCAGCGAATGTGAAGCCGTGTTAAGGTCAACACCCACCGTGTTCACGCAGTCCTCCACAACGCCGGTGAGAGCCTCGTCCATACGGGCTTTCGGCATATCGTGCTGATACTGTCCCACGCCGATCGCCTTGGGGTCGATCTTGACAAGCTCGGCAAGGGGATCCTGCATACGGCGGGCGATGGAAACCGCGCTCCTGAGCGAAACGTCGTAGTCGGGGAACTCCTCCGCAGCAAGCTTTGAAGCCGAATAAACGGAAGCTCCCGCTTCGGACACCACCATATAGGACACCTTTTCGGGCAGCTCCTTGATAAGGTCGGCGACGAACGCCTCGGATTCGCGGGAGGCAGTGCCGTTTCCTATCGAGATAATGGAAACCCCGTGTTTTTGGATAAGCCTTTTGACAAGCGCCTTGCCCTGCTCGATCTTGCGCTGTTCGCCCGTGGTGATGTAGGCTACGCCGGTATCGAGGACTTTTCCGGTGCCGTCAACGACCGCAAGCTTGCAGCCGGTGCGGTATCCCGGGTCGAGACCGAGAGCCACGCGTCCCTTGATGGGCGGCTGCATAAGGAGCTGCCGCAGATTTGAGGCGAACACCTTGATCGCCGCTTCGCAGGCTTTGGAGGTAAGGTCGGCGCGTATCTCTCTTTCAACCGAGGGAGCGATCAGCCGTCCGTAACCGTCCACGGCTGCCGCTTTGACAAGCTCTCCGCAGGGGGAGCTGTTCTTGACGTACTTGTCGGTAACGCACTTCTCTCCCCTGCCCTCGGGCATTGCAACGCCGACTTTAAGCTTGTCCTCCCGTTCGCCGCGGTCTATGGCAAGAACGCGGTGTCCCGCCATTTTAAACACAGGCTCGGAAAAGTCGTAGTAATTGGAGTAAACGGTTTCCTCCTCCGGGTCTGCCGCTTTGGAGGTTATCATTCCCTCGCGGGTCATCAGCGCGCGAAGCTCTTTGCGCAGCTCCGCGTCGTCGGAAATGTCCTCGGCGATGATATCCATAGCGCCCTGCAAAGCCGCAGCCGCGTCGGGGACGTCCTTTTCGGGATCGATATAGTTTTCCGCTTCGGCATTGGGGTCGGCGGAAATATTCTGCTCTGTTATAAAGGCGGCGAGAGGTTCAAGTCCCCGCTCTCTTGCAACCGAACCGCGGGTCTTGCGCTTTGGCTTGAACGGACGGTAAATGTCCTCCACCTCCACAAGGGCGGCTGCCTTTTCGATGGCGGCGGCGATCTCGTCGGTCATTTTGCCCTGCTCGGTGATGGAGGCTGTGATCTCCTCCTTGCGCTTTTCCAGATTGCGCAGATAGGTCAGCCTGTCGAATATCTCCCGGAGAAGCTGGTCGTCCAGCGAGCCTGTCAGCTCCTTGCGGTAGCGGGCGATAAAGGGTATGGTCTTGCCGTCGTCGATAAGCGATACGGTGTTGTCGATCTGTTCCTGCCTGAGCTTGAACTCCTTGGCAAGGGTTTCGTTAATGTTCAAAAAAATCTCCCTTTCGGTATAACAATGATAGGACGGAAAAGAAAACTTCCGCCCTACCAGTATAGCACATTTTTCCGATTATGGCAAGTCTTTTTTACCGCCGTCCCTGCTGTATTCGAGAATATCCCCGGGCTGGCAGTCGAGGACGTCGCATATGGCTTCCAGCGTGGAAAAGCGTATCGCCTTTACCTTGCCCGTTTTCAGGTTGGAAAGGTTCACGTTGCTTATGCCCACCCTTTCGGCAAGCTCGTTCAGGGACATTTTTCTGTCCGCCATAACCCTGTCAAGTCTTAATATTATAGCCATACTTTGCCACCTTACTATTATAAAGTCTCGTCGGATTCACGCTGCAATTCGCAGCCTCTCGCGAATATGTAGGATATTCCCCATATCACGCAGCCGAACATAACGAACAGCACTCCGAAAACGGTCGCCGCAGAAACGTCCACCCCTACGGTGCGCGGTATCGCCGCCAAATACTGGAGTGCGCCCAGTACGGCAAATCCGGCGGTCCAGTACGCTCCCCCGCCGATTATCAGCGTATAGGCAATCGCTTTCATTCTGCGCGGAACTTCCGGCAGGAACGGCGTTTCCGAGCCGCGCAGCTGTCCGAAAATAAGCCGCATATAGTTGAACATTATCAGCATTGTCGCAGTTCGGATAAGCTCGGGAACGGTTTCCCAGATATTGCCCTGCCACATGGTATCTATGCCGGTCGCCCCAAGCAGATAAATGACCGCGAATATTATTTCGATAGCCAAAAATACCACCGACGCGGCGTGTATCCTGCCGCACACTTTTTTAAAGCTTTGAGTTTTGTTTTCCATAATAATTCCTCCCGCATTCAAGACAGACCCGGCTTATTTTCGGAACATTTATACCGTCCGATAAAACCGTCAAATTTCTCCGGCAAGCTTACCATGATTTGAGTATAACACAACAATTTACGTTTGTCAATAGTTATTTAATGATAAACGATAAATATTATACGTTTTTCACAAAATCATTTTTCATAATTATGCATAATATATACAAACGGACGGCATATCCGCCCCGTCGGACGCAGAATATGCCGCTTATTCTTCCGAAAACGGATTTTTTTGCGCGGAAAATTTGCAAAACCGCTTGCATATTGCCGCAAAATCTGTTATAACTAATATAGCGGAAAAAACGCGGACGGAAAACGGTTTTCCTCCTCCGTATCTTTATGAAAGGACTGACTGCTATGGAAAGCTACAAAAGACGTGATAAAATAAATTATTACCTCGACATCGCGGAGACCGTCCTGGAACGCGGGACTTGCATACGCCGCAACTTCGGCGCGATAATCGTCAGCAACGACCGTATAGTTTCCACGGGATATGTGGGTGCGCCGCGCGGAAGAGCCAATTGCGTGGATTTGGGCTACTGCACACGCGAGAAGCTGAACGTCCCCAAAGGACAGCGCTACGAACTTTGCAGGAGCGTTCACGCCGAAGCGAACGCCATTATCGCCGCCGACAGAAGCGATATGCTCGGCGCGACTTTGTACCTTGCCTGCCACGACGCGAAAACTGGCGAGCTTTACGGCGAGGTCGAGCCATGCTCCATGTGCAAGCGCATGATAATAAACGCGGGAATTTCCACGGTAATAATCCGCAACACAAAAGATACATACACGACCATCAATGTTGAAAGCTGGGTGGACAAAGACGATTCCATCAACGGCGCGAACGGCTACTGATTATAGAAAAGCCGCCGTATCGGTTCGTTAAAATATCTGCGGTCTGTTTCCATTACAGAAAGACCGCGGGTATTTTTGTATTGGGAAGATTTGCGGTGAATACAGCCGCTCATTCGGCAATACCGGCTGCTTCCGTTTTTCTTGACAAATCCGCCCTTTTAAAGTATAATTATAATGGAATTGTATTTGCGGAATTATAACAAAGGAACGTTAAAAAAATGGTTATTTCACTTGAAAATATAAGTAAATTCTATAACGGCAACCAAGTGCTGAAAAACGTCGCCCTGACTGTCGAGGACAGCGACCGTATCGGGCTTATCGGCATAAACGGCTGTGGGAAGTCCACCTTGCTGAAAATTATCACGGGGCGGGAAGAACCCGAGACCCAGCCCGAGCCCAACGTCGCCCGCATATCGCTGACAAAAAATACCACCGTCGGCTTTTTGGAGCAGAATTCGGGTCTTGATCGCAGCAGCACCATTATCGAGGAAATGCGTTCGGTTTTTTCGGAACTGCTCGAAACCTCCGAACGACTGCGTGAGCTTGAAGCTCTTATGGCTGACCCCGACGCTCACAGCGACGAAGCCCGCTTTGAGGAAATTTCCGCCGAGTACGACCGCAAGACCGCCTACTTTGAGTCCAACGACGGCTACCTTATAAATGTAAATATTACCAAAGTCCTGAACGGCATGGGCTTTCCCCCCGAGACATACGACAGGGTTATTTCCACATTGAGCGGCGGCGAAAAAACCCGTCTCGCGCTGGCGAAGCTGCTGCTTGAAAACCCAAAGCTGCTTATTCTTGACGAGCCTACTAACCACCTCGATTTCACCACCATAATGTGGCTTGAAGATTATTTGCAGGACTACAAGGGCGCGCTGCTGATTGTCTCCCACGACAGGTATTTTTTGGACAAGCTGACAACTTCCACCTGCGAGATTGAGCGGGGCGCGCTGAAACGCTATAAGGGGAATTACTCCGCATTCGCGGTGCAGAAAAAGGCGGACACGGAACGTCAGCTGAAAGAGTACGAAGCCCAGCAGGAAGAAATCGCCAAGCTTCAGGATTTTGTCGACCGCAACCTCGTGCGTGCGTCCACGTCCAATATGGCGAAAAGCCGTATCAAAAAGCTGGAGGCTATGGAAATTATCGAAAAACCGGTGCTGTACGAAAAATCCGCAAAAATTAAGTTTGAGTACGATATTGTACCGCCTGTCGACCTGCTGACGGTGAAAAATATCGACGTTTCCGTGGGCAGCGGCGCAGAACTCAAGACCCTTGTGGACAGCCTTTCCTTTGAGGTAAAGCGTGGTGAAAAGCTGGGAATTATCGGCTCTAACGGCATAGGCAAGTCCACCCTGCTGAAAATTATTCAGCGGAAACTCCCTTGTGCCCACGGCATAATCGAGTGGACGAAAAACGTGAAAATTTCCTATTTCGATCAGGAAAACGCTCAGCTTGACCCGCGAAAAACCGTTATGGACGAGGTACATTCCCGCTACAGAACAATGTCGGACAGGGAAATCCGTTCGCTGTTAGGGTGCGTGCGGCTTGTTGGGGAAAACGTCTTTAAGCAAGTCGGCGTGATAAGCGGCGGCGAGCGGGCAAAGCTATGCTTCGCCATAATGATGCTGGAGCGGGGAAACGTCCTCATTCTGGACGAGCCAACCAACCACCTCGACATCGACACGAAAGAGGTTCTGGAGCGGGCTTTGTGCGAGTTTGACGGGACGATAATTTTCGTTTCCCACGACCGCTATCTGCTGAACAGGCTTGCCACAAGGATTATTGAAATTACCGAAAATTCCGTGGAGAGCTTTAACGGCGGCTTTGATGATTACATTGCGGTAAAGCGTGAAAAAGAGGCGGCGGAACAGCAAGTCCTCGACCGAGAAAAGCAGGAAAAGGCAAAGCAGCTTGCGGAGGAAAAAAGCGTTAAGGCGTACCGCTCAAAGGAGCAGCGCGCCGCCGACGCGAAAAAGCGAAACCGCCTAAAAGAGCTTGAAAAGGAGATCGAACGGCTTGAGGCGGAAATGGAAGCCATCCAGCGGGAGCTTGCCGACCCCGATGTCTGCGCCGATTATCAGCTTATGCAGGAAAAATGCGCCGCGCTGGAGGATATGAAAAAGCTCTGCTCCGGCTGCGAGGAGGAATGGCTTGCGCTTTCCGAGGAGATCGGACAATAATACTGCTCCCGTTCACGGAGGAAACGGCTGCAAACCGTCAACCGCAGAAAAATGAAAATGAGATGAAAAATTATCACGATGTATTGAAAAATTTACGGACATTTGCTATAATGATAATGCTTTTAATGAAAATTTTTACAAGGAAAAATCCCGTTCGGAACACATCCGGAAGTTTTTGATCTTCTCACAGGCGCTTGGGATTTCGCCTCCGCAAAACCGCGGAATATCAAAAGAAAGGAGCACACATTTTCCCTTGCGGAAAATGGTCATATCTATGAAAAAGCTGTTGTTTGTTTTCAATCCCCATTCGGGAAAAGGTCAGATACGTCAGCACCTTATGACTATAATCGACGTCTTTGTAAAGGGCGGATACGAAGTCACCGTCCACCCCACTCAGGCGCAGAGAGACGCTTACGAAAAAATATCCTCCAGATGCGGAGATTTCGACGCCGTGGTATGCAGTGGAGGCGACGGCACTCTGAATGAGACCATAAAGGCTCTTATGACGTCGGAGCAGCGCATTCCATTGGGTTATATCCCGTCGGGAACCATGAACGATTTCGCTTCCAGTCTGGGCATACCAAAGGATATGCCCGAAGCCGCCGCAAGAATTATTGAGGGTCAGACTGTGTCCGTCGACGCGGGTTCGTTCAACGACGAGTATTTTACCTACATTGCCGCTTTCGGAGCGTTCACCGACGTAAGCTACGAAACGCCTCAGCAGATGAAGAATATGTTCGGCAGCCTCGCTTACATCATGGAGGGCATGAAACGTCTCAATACCGCAAAATCCTACCATGTTTCGGTCACTCACGATGAGGAAACCATTGAGGACGATTTTATCTTCGGCATGGTGTCAAATTCCACCTCAGTCGGCGGCTTTAAGGGACTGAGCGGCACAGAGGTCCTGCTGGACGACGGCGTGTTTGAAGTGCTGCTCATAAAAATGCCGAAAAGTCTCGCGGACTTTCAGTTTACCATAAACTCGTTTCTGAAACGCGAGCTTGACTCGAAATACTTTGTTTCATTCAAGGCAAAAAAAGTGGAATTTCACTCGGACGGCGATCTGCCTTGGACCTTGGACGGAGAGTTCGGCGGAAACTGCCGCAACGTTTCAATTAAAAACAATTACCGCGCCGTGGACATTTTCGCGCCTAAGCTCGGCACCGTCATTGCCGCCGCAGCCGGCGAGGAAACCGACGAAAGTCTCTGCGAATAAAAACACGAACAGAATCATATTAAGTAAATACCGAACACAATCTTTTTCGGACGGAACGCATCGATTACCTATGTATTCGCAGCCTGCTTTTTTAAAGTCCTGTCGAAACCATATGGTCGGCGATAATTTTAAGCATTTTTCTTTTTTTAGTGCAGATATATTAAGCACATTTACGGCATTCGCCAAAAGTTATGCTTGACTAACAAGCGCAGCGTGTGCTATAATAATTTTGGTTAGCGTATGATAACCAAAATTCGGAGGTGATAATATGAGCGTAGTGGTGATCGGCGGAAACGACTGTATGGCGACGCGCTACAAGGACATTTGCAAGTCCTACAACTGCAAGGCAAAGGTGTTTACCCAAATGCCCTCGGACTTTGAAAACAAGCTGGGAAATCCCGACCTTATGGTGGTTTTTACCAATACCTGTTCCCACAAAATGGTGAACAGCGTGAACAGAAAGTCCCAAAAGAACGATATTCCCGTGGCAAGGATACACAGTTCAAGCGCCAGCGCGTTAAAGAGCGTTTTGGAGCAGTACTGCGGGTAGACGGCGTTTGTACAAAATTACCGTAAAGTTATTCAAAGCTAACTTGAAAATATGTACATATTTAACGAAAATGAAAAAGCTTGCCAAAACCCCTTGACATTTGCTGAAACTTGGAGTAATATATTATTGGGTTAGCAAAAGCTAATCTATAAAATTACATATCGGTTAGTGTATACTAACGCAAAGGAGTGTATCTATGATGCCGATAACTCTTGCAAACGCAGGTGAGGAGAACATCATAAAAAAAGTCGGCGGCAACCCCGAAACAAGGAAATTCCTTGAAAATCTGGGCTTCGTCGCGGGCGGTACGGTAACGGTCATCAGTGAAATAAGCGGCAACGTTATCGTGAACGTCAAGGACTCACGGGTGGCTGTTTCAAAGGAAATGGCGCAGAAAATTTTTATCTGACGGAATATGCGGAGGATAATTTCTATCCTCTGTTATCTATCTTCCAATTTCTAAAAGGAGTGAATTTTATGGCAACATTAAAAAGCGCGTCCATCGGGCAGACGGTTACCGTTAAGAAGCTCTGCGGCGAGGGCGCGGTAAAGCGCAGAATTATGGATATGGGTATCACAAAGGGTACGGAAATTTACATACGCAAGGTTGCGCCGCTTGGCGACCCTATCGAGATAACCGTCCGCGGGTATGAGCTTTCCCTGAGAAAAGCCGACGCCGAAATGATTGAAGTCGGTTAATTTTTCGGCGTACAGTTAGCAATAACTAATAAAGCTAGTTTTATCTAACATTTTCCCTCGGGCGGAAATTCCGTCCGCAAAAATAATACGAAAGGAAATTTTGATATGGATATTAAAATCGCGCTTGCGGGTAACCCCAACGCAGGCAAAACCACGCTTTTCAACGCGCTGACCGGCTCTAACCAGTTTGTGGGAAACTGGCCGGGCGTTACCGTTGAGAAAAAAGAGGGACGGCTGAAAGGTCACAAGGACGTTATCATCACCGACTTGCCGGGAATTTATTCCCTCTCCCCCTACACACTGGAGGAGGTTGTGGCGAGAAACTACCTTATCGGCGAACGTCCCGACGCTATACTTAACATCATCGACGGTACGAACCTTGAAAGAAACCTTTACCTCACCACCCAATTGGTGGAACTTGGCATACCCGTTGTCTGCGCCGTGAATATGATGGACGTTGTACGCAAAAACGGCGACAGCATTAACACCGAGCAGCTCGCTTCCGAGCTTGGCTGTAAAGTCGTGGAAATCTCCGCCCTTAAGGGTACGGGAATTAACGAGGCTTCAACCGCCGCTATCGAGGCGGCGCGGTCGGGAGAAAAATCCGTACCGAAGCACAAATTCTGCGGCTGCGTGGAGCACGCCGTGGCTCACATCGAGGAAGCCGTTCTCCACGACATTCCCGAGGAGCAGCAGCGCTGGTACGCAATAAAAATATTCGAGCGGGACGAAAAGGTGCTGGAAATGCTTAACATTCCCGCCGACAAAAAGTCTCACATCGAGCAGGACGTCGCCGCCGCCGAAAAGGAAATGGACGACGACGCGGAAAGCATTATCACCAACGAGCGGTACATTTACATAGCCTCGATAATCAAGGGTTGCCTTAAAAAGAAAAATCAAGGCGGAATGACCGTCTCGGATAAAATTGACAAAATCGTTACGAACCGTATTCTTGCGCTGCCGATTTTCGCGGTGATTATGATTATCGTGTACTATGTGTCGGTAACGTCTGTCGGCACGATTTTGACGGACTGGGCTAACGACGGTCTTTTCGGCGATGGCTGGCACCTGTTCGGCATCGGCACGGGCGCGTACGAAGAAGCGCAGGACGATTTCGCCGCCGAAAACATCTTTACGGACGACGTTATGGCGACGGTTCAGGCTGCCGTTGACGCTGAAGTTATCGGCGCGGACGAGGTTCTCGGCGCAATGGAGGACGGCAGCTTCGGCGACTTTGACGAGGCTTACGGTTCTTACGGCGACGAGCTTGCGGATCGGGGCTTTGACATTTCCGAAACCGTTGACGGCGCGGTTGAGACTATGGAAGAAACTATCGACCCTGCGGATTACGGCGTATGGATAGTTGGCGTTCCCGCGGTTATCGAAGCGGGTCTTGAGAAGATCGGCTGCGCGGAGTGGCTTTCAAGCCTTATCCTTGACGGTATCGTCGGCGGCGTAGGCGCGGTTCTCGGCTTTGTACCTCAAATGCTGGTGCTGTTCATATTCTTGGCGCTCCTTGAATCCTGCGGCTATATGGCGCGTATCGCCTTCGTTATGGACAGAATTTTCCGCCGTTTCGGTCTTTCGGGCAAGTCCTTCATACCTATGCTTATAGGTACGGGCTGCGGCGTACCGGGCGTTATGGCGAGCCGTACAATCGAAAACGAGCGCGACAGACGTATGACCATTATGACTACGACATTTATTCCCTGCGGCGCGAAACTCCCCATTATCGCACTTATCGCAACCGCCCTTTTCGGCGGCGCATGGTGGGTAGCCCCCTCGGCGTACTTTTTGGGAATTGCCGCGATAGTCGTTTCGGGAATTATGCTTAAAAAGACGAAAATGTTCGCAGGCGATCCCGCGCCTTTCGTAATGGAACTTCCCGCATACCATATGCCAACATTTGGAAACGTAATGCGTTCAATGTGGGAGCGGGGCTGGTCGTTTATCAAAAAAGCGGGTACGATTATCCTGCTTTCCTCGGTAATCATCTGGGCGGGAAGCTCATTCGGCTGGACTGAGGGCGCGTTCGGTTTCAGCACAGAGCTGGAGCTTGCGGACACCGTACTCGGTAAAATCGGCAACGCGGTTTGCTGGATATTCGCACCCCTTGGCTTCGGCGACCCAACGGCAACCGTCGCCACGATTATGGGACTTGTCGCAAAGGAAGAGGTTGTAGGCGTATTCGGCGTACTGGACTTCGTGGCTATGACTTCCCTTGCGGGTTACAGCTTCCTTGTGTTCAACCTTTTGTGCGCGCCTTGCTTCGCGGCAATGGGTGCTATCAAGCGTGAAATGAACAGCGCGAAGTGGACGGCTTTCGCAATCGGTTATCAGTGCGTGTTCGCCTATGCGGTTGCGCTTATGGTTTACCAGTTCGGACTTCTTTTCACGGGCGCTGTGAATGTTGTGGGACTTATCTTCGCCCTTGCGGTGCTTGCGTTTATGATCTATATGCTTGCAAGACCTTACAAGGAGAGCACCCGTCTTACAAAAAATGTCCGTGTTAAAAACTGAAATTATAGCAACCCTCTGAATATACATGTAAATTTGTAGGGGCGGGGTTTCCCCGCCCGCAGGGTAAAATACAGCATACTGTTACGGCGGGACGGGAAACCCGTCCCCTACAAAAGCGTTATTTTGTAGGATTGCTATAGGTACAATTAAGAGTATTAAAGAGGATAGAAACAAAAATTCTATCCTCTAATCTCTAATTTCTGTCTTCCGATAGGAGGTAATTTTTATGGCAACATTAATTGTGGGTCTGATAGTGGCGGCGGTGATCTTCCTTGCCGCGAGACAGCTTTGGAAAGATAAAAAATCGGGCAAGTCCTCCTGCGGCGGGAACTGCGCGGGGTGTTCCGGATGCTGCCACGGCTGCGGAGATGTGAAGCATGAATGAGCTGTCCTACTCAAAGAAAAAATACCTTTTCGCCATCTATAAGCTGGGACAGAACGGCGGAGAGGTCAAGTCCTCCGAAGTAGCGAAGCTGGTGGGCGTAAGCAAGGCAAGCACCGCCGCAATGACCGCGAAGCTTTGCGAAAGCGGGTATATCCAAAAGGAACATTACGGGCAGATAAGCCTTACGGAAACGGGCATAAAAACGGCAAATCCCATATACACAAACTATGTTATAATTCGGGATTTTTTTGAAAACACTCTCGGACTTGAATCCGAAGCTGCGGACGGCGACGCCGTAAAAACAGTCGTTCACGCTTCCGAGACCGCCGTTGACCGTCTGGCGGAACATATCCTCAAAAACGCTGAAACGGAGGCGCTTTCTTAATGGCAACGGTAATTATTATTTTGCTGCTGATCGTAATTTGCGCCGCGGCTGTGAAAAGCTATATGAAAAAGCTTGCTCACGGCTGCTGCGGTACGGGCGGAGACGATGAAAAGTCCTCCGAAACAAAAAAAGATACCTCGGAATACAGCTGCAAATATACTGTCAAAATCGGCGGTATATCCTGCAAAAACTGCGCCGCGCGTATTGAAAATACTTTCGGAAGAAAGGACGGAATAACCGCCCGCGCCGACTTTAAAAGCGGTACTGCCGAAATATTTTCGGCAGAGCCGCTTACGGAGTTTGTAATTCGCCAAACCGTGATAGGACTTGGATATTCCGTGGAAAGCATCGAAGAAAGCCGTCCCTGAAAATAAGTCACGCTGCTGCGGCTTGAACAAATTTTGATAAATTATAAAAGAATTGATTGTGCAAAATTTCCCTTGACGCCGCAAAAGAAAAAAAGTATAATATTTTTAAGATGTGTAGCTTATCGCGTAAATCCGGTCGGTAAGCTGCACGTCTTTTTTATTTTTCCGGGAGGTATTTTTATGGACGGCAAAAACGAAAAAATGGCGGGCGTACCCGTTAAAAAGCTTATGCTTTCAATGGGTATGCCGATGATAGCTTCTATGGTATTGCAGGCGGTCTACAACATAGTCGACAGCGCGTTTGTATCGAATATGGCGCAGGGCGGCGAGGACGCTCTCAACGCTCTGACGCTGGCGTTTCCGCTGCAAATTTTAATGGTGGCGGTCGGCATAGGCACGGGCGTGGGGGCTAACGTTATTATCGCGAAAAGTCTCGGTCAAGGGGACGGAAAAACAGCGTCCCGAACGGCGGGAAACGCAGTTTTTCTCGGTATCGCGATATACCTGATATTTCTTTTGTTCGGCATTTTCGGCGCGGGAGCGTATATTGCCTCGCAAACCGAAAACGGCGTTATTTCCGCAATGGGAACGGAATATTTGAGCATATGCTGCGTATTTTCGTTCGGTATGTCCCTTTTCGCGGTTTTCGAGAAAATACTTCAGGCGGCGGGACACTCCCTCTGCTCGACAATAGCGCAAATCGCGGGGGCGGTGACAAACATTGTGCTCGACCCCATACTCATTTACGGACTGCTCGGCTGCCCCGAAATGGGGGTAAGGGGCGCGGCATACGCCACCGTTATCGGGCAGGCGGTATCCTTTGCGGCGGCATTGATATTCCACCTGAAATTCAATAAGCAGATACGCATAAAGCTCGGCGACCTTGCGCCGTCGGCAAAGGTTATCGGCAGGATATATTCCGTGGGACTGCCAGCCATAATCTCGCAGGCGCTTATCTCGATTATGACTTATGGCATGAACCTGATACTCAGGAACGTCAGCGAAAATATGGTTACGGCGTACGGACTATACTATAAAATACAGCAGTTCCTGCTGTTCGCGGCATTCGGAATGAGGGACGCAATAACGCCGATAACGGCTTTCAGCAGCGGTATGGGAGACGAAAAACGCGTCCGCGACTGCGTGAAATTCGGACATTTGTACACTGCGGCAATTATGCTTGCGGGCTTTGCGCTGCTGGAAATTTTCGCCGCACCGTTCGCGGAGCTTTTCGGGCTTTCGGGCGAAACCCAATCCCTTTGCGTAAGCGCGATACGCGTTATTTCCATCGGACTTGTTTTCGCTGGGATAAACATAGCCTTTCAGGGAATTTTCCAGGCTCTCGGCAGCGGCGCAGGCTCTCTCGCGGTATCGCTTTGCAGACAGCTTTTGTTTATTTTTCCGTTTGCGCTGCCCTTTGCAAGTATCGCAAAGCACAATTACAGTCTGAATTGGCTTTTGTGGGCGGTTTTCCCCATTGCCGAGATACTGACCGTCATCGTCGCAGCAGTGATTTTCAAGAAGCTGTTTTCAAAAAACAAATTAAAATTTACAGCCGAATAAAAATCCCGTAAAAAATATGGAAACCAAAACCGCCGGCTTAAAATATATGCCGGCGGCAAACAATGCTGTCCGTATGCGTAAGTTACGCGTACGGACAGCGGTTTGAACGGGTACGGTACTACTTCATATTTTCCTGAAACCGCACAAGCTCCTTTGTAAGCTGTTTCGCGGAAAAATAGCTGTTCATCATAATGATAAAATTCACAAGAATATATATCACCAGCACGCAGACAATTACCCCTATAATAATTTCGGGCCTTTCCGAGGGGATTGTGGGACTTATTATACATACGCCCAAAACCTCCGCTTCGATAATCGCAAGCTGTATGATTTTCCGAAGAATTATCTGTTTGTCCGACAGCTCTTTTGTTGAGTACATAAGCAGATTTGGAATAACTCCCAAAGCCGCGAAAATAAACGGTGAGGCAAACGCGGCATACCCAAACTGCGCCTCGGGGTCAAGGGCTGAACCGAGGATCGCAATTCCCGCCGTAATGCAGGTGACGAGAATAAAATATATCATAACCGACCTGTAAAGTATTTCTTTAAGGCTCATAATTTTTCTCCTTTTTAACGACGTTTTGCGGTTTTGCGTCAGCAAAATTCCGAGCGGCAGCGAGGAAAACAAAACTCGCAGTTTGAAAATCGCAGATTTTCAAACTTTTTCTCCTTTCAGAGCTTTTTTCAGCTCGGGCACATATTTTCTCGAAACGATAACCTGTTCCCCGTTTTGAAGCACAGCCGCAAATCTGCCGTTCAGCGAAGCTTGTATCGACTCGATTTTCATTAGATTTAACAACACCGATTTCGACACCCGCAGAAAATGCTTTTCCTTTAAAGCCTCCTCCAGCTCGTACAGCTTCTGACGTGTTTCATACACCTGCGTTTCGCAGTAAATAAACACCTTGTTGTCCACGCCCTCGATATAGAACACGTCCGACACGGGGATCTCATACTGCGCCCCCTCGATAACCCCGGTAAGCTGTCCCTGCCTTGATTTGACAAAGCGGACAATTTCCGTTATCTCGTTGTTTATTTTATGGCAGTAAATTTCCAGCCGTTCGTTTTCCTCTTTTTTTATTTCAAAAATATTTATGTTCATTTGCAACACACCCGCCAATTAACAGTGTACAGTGTATAGTGTACAGTTGACAGTTAATACCGACAACTATACACTATTAATTATACACTATCAACTGTCAACTGTCAACTGTTCCAAGGCTCGATAACCGGTTCGCCCTCTCCTTTCAGGTAATAGTCAAAATAATTGAGAATAATACCGTTAATTTCGGGAATAAATTCGGAAGGGTCAACCTCGCCCGTTCCCAGCATTTTCGCCAGCGCGGGAGCGAAAAGCGGCAAGTCCGTAAAATCCATATGCTCCGAGCCGTCAAAGTGAGCCTCCCGCGCGTCAACGGCGTTGTCAAGCATATACTTGTTCACATAGTCCTGCTCTCTTTCGCCTGTGTAGGACTGCCAATGGTTCGCGTTGTCAAGGGAAAGCACGGGTATGGGGTAAGGCTCGGGATTATAGCCGATAATTCCGCCGTTAAAGGAAATTTCTTCCCCCAGCATTGTGCCGTCGATGTCGATTACCGCAGTGACGTCGTCCCGCTCTCTGCCCAGCTGCACCGCCGCCGCGCCGCCTATGGAATGTCCCGTAAGACCGATTTTTCCTGCGTCCGTCATTTCAAGGGCTTTGAGGATTTCGGCGCGGGCGTTTTCGTCCTCCGTGTACCAAGCCGTATCAAGCGTACCCGTATTTTTGGCTTCCTTTATTTTGTCAAGCACGAAATTCTCGTCCGCCGTGCGTATCGACATCCACTCGCAGGTGGTGTTAAAGTCCTCCTCGGTTTCGGTAAAATCGGAGCTGTACTGCATATTGACGGCGGTCTGCATAAAATCAAAGTCAACGGTAATGGTCTTGCCGGACGTGTCCGACGTAAAGAACGCATAGTAAGGGTGGTCAATGCTTGCCACAACATAGCCGTTGCTGACGAGTTCGGCGTACAGAGAATAATTGCTCTGATAATAGCCGAAAGAGCCGTGTGCGAACAGCACCAAGGGATATTCCCCCGTACCGCCCTCGGGGTAGTAGATGTGAATGGGTATCTCGCGGTTAGAGCCGTCTTCCTCGTATTTTTCAAGCCTGCTGCCGTCGATAAGTATCGCCTGAGTTTCCTTAACCTCGTAAGAACCGCTTGTTTCAAGTCCGTCATAGTCCGTGAAAACAAAAGCGGGTACAAGCGAAAAGCAGATAACGATAACGCTCATAACGGTGCTGACAATAATTCCCGCCTTTGTTTTATCTTTTTTCTCCTTGGCAAGGCTTATAAGATATGTAATGCCGAATAACGCAAGGCGCAGCACAAGGATAGCCGCACAGAACGTGAACCGCCATTTTGTTCCCGTTACGGGCAGAAGTATTATAAGCAGTATAAGCGCAAGCTCGGCAATGCAGAAAAACAGTCTGTTCCTGCGCCAAAGGCTTCTGTATTTTGTAAGGCTGAGCACCGCAAGCGCGATTTCAGCAATTGCAAAAACCGCAAATAAAATAACTCCCATTTTAAAAATCTCCAATCATTTCATTTTGTTTCAGCTGATGTATTAAGTATACACCGCGTTTCAAAAGAAATCAACGGAAAAAACGCAAAATGCAATTTTGGGAGGTAAAATGCATAGACAGACTGTATTACCGATAAATCATAACACAAAAAGCGCTAAAATTCAACGCGGAGCGGGACGCATTCTGATTGGCAATCGGTGCATATGGGTTCAGCTGCCGAAAGCCGGAAATATTTTATCCTGCGGCATATTTCTCACAAAAAAACGCTTCTTTCATAAAATGTAGTGAAAGGAGCGTTTTTATGCTTGAAATGAAACTTTTGCTGCTGTTGGGAATATGCCTTGCGGCTGTGCCGATAAACTGCTTCACGCTTGCAAGGCTTTGCCGCTCGGAGGAAAAAAGCGCCGTCCCGATAATCGCAGTGCCTCTCACAAAGGATATGGAAACTCCCGAATTTATTGTGAGAAACTGCATTTACCCCGTTGCGGAAAGATGTCCCGAAGCAATCGCCGCAGCGATCGATTTCGACGCGGACAGCGAGACCCTGCAGATATTTGAAAAGCTTATGGAACATTCGTGCAGATATATGATTATCAAGGGAGACGAATGCCGGGAAAACTTCCGCAATCTCGCGGAAAGCATGATTTAGAAAGATTATTTTTCCTATTTACCCGAATTTTTAATATATTCCGAAAGGCTGTCAATAATAATATCCATGACCTTTATTCTTGCGTAAAGCTTGTTGTTGGCTTCGATTATGTTCCAAGGCGCGTTTTTGGTTGAGGTCTTTAAAAGCATTTCATCAATTGCCACCTCATACTCGTCCCATTTCTCGCGGTTGCGCCAGTCCTCGTCGGTGATCTTCCACTGCTTTTCGGGAGTGTTCTGACGGTCTGTAAAGCGGCGGAGCTGCTCGTCCTTGTCGATATGCATCCAAAATTTAAGTACGATAATACCCTCCTGCACAAGCTCAGCCTCGAACTCGTTTATCTCGCGGTACGCCATTGCGCAGCGGTCGGGCGGCGTTAAACCCTCCAGGCGTTCAACCATTACCCTGCCGTACCACGAACGGTCGAAAATGGTTATATGTCCGCTTTTGGGAAGGTTGTTCCAGAACCTCCAAAGGTAGTGATGGTTAAGTTCCCGCTTATCGGGCGCGGCAATGGGGACAGCCTCGTAACCGCGGGGATCAAGCGCGTAGGAAACCCGCTTTATGGCTCCGCCCTTGCCCGCCGCGTCCCAGCCCTCGAAGAGCAGGATAACGGGTATTTTCTTCTTGTAAATTTTTCCGTGAAGCCTTGCAAGCTCCTTTTGGTTCTTTTTCAGCTCGTCATAGTATTTGGAGGGCTGAAGTACCTTGTTGTCCAGCTTGACGTCCGCAAGCTTCGGACAAGGTGAAAGCTCGAACCTGTGAGCGGTCTCCTCTATCACTTTCGGCTCGGAGGAATCCGCGTTCACGGCATTGGCGATCTGGCTTACCAGAATATTGAACACCTGAAAGCGGGTGAAGCCGCGGTCGGTGGTGTCAATTATCCTCCACGGACAGTGGGGGGTATTGGTTTTTGAGAGCATATCGTCGAACTGACGGTAGTACGCGTCGTAATTCTTGTGACGCTTCTTGTCCAGCTCGGTAACGCGCCACTTGGTCGCGCTGTCCTCTTTCAGCTTGAGGAAACGCTTTTTCTGCTCCTTGCGGGAAATGTGCAGGAAAAACTTTATAATAAGGTATCCGTCGTCGGAAAGATGCCGCTCAAAGGTGTTTACGACGTCTATGCGGCGGGCGTACTCCTCATCGGAAACGTCCTCCTCCATTTTGGCTATGGCAAGCTCCTGATACCAGCTGCGGTCGAGAACCGATATCGCGCCGTATTCGGGGATATTTTCCCAGTACCGTTTCATCATGGGATAGCGGCGTTCCGCCTCGGTCGCCGGCATTGTGGAATGTACTTTAAAGAAACGCGGGTCGAGCATTTTTATCATGTCGGAGATAAGCGTGCCCTTTCCGGACGCTCCCCAGCCCTCCAGAAGAATGATAACGGGAAGCTTCTCTGCGCGTATTCTCTGCTGAAGCGACGAAAGATTTTTCTCAAGTTCCTTTGTCAGATCCTTATAGTCAAAGGATTTGTTTTTGTTTGAAAGCGCGTTTTCAAGCATATGGGAGACTTCCTTTCGGTTAAAGTATGCCTGCGGCATCAAATATTCGGTTACATAATAATTGTAACATATTCCGACAAATTCCGCAAGTATTTTTATTCATATTTACGAAAAAAACAAAAAGTTTTTTTGCCGTATTTTTGTAATTCGGGCAAATTGGCAAAATTCCCTTGCAATTGGATAAAATATGTGGTATAATAATTGTCAGTATTTGCCCCCCGCCGCGGCGGCTGCGGGACGTCCGGGCTATATCAACCTTGCCGCCGGGAATGGAGCTTATTATGGGATTTCCTGTTATCACGCCGTATTTTTTCAAAGAACTCACCGAAAAAATGAAACCTGTCGCAGCTGATGAATTCTGCGACGTAAATATTACTTCCGCCGCTGTGGAATATGTTCCGCGGCTTTGCTACGCCGAGGCTGTCAGGAAGCTTACGGAGGAAAAAGATATCCTTGCCTATAACATGATAAATCTGCCCGACGATCAAAGCGAACAGTTCGTTGAACAGAGCAGGCGCATCATTGCCGCGTATCCTCAGGCGGAATATTACTGGCAGATAAGGTCGCTGTTCATGAACGTCCTGCAGAACAGAGAAGTTAATTTCGAGAAGCGGATGCTGCTGCTTAACTACGGCGTAAAGACCGTACAGGGCATGCTGGACAACGGACGCGGAGAGCTTATCCCCCGGTTTATCGACGACTATACAGCCGAGAACACGGATCACGAAAAGATAATCGAATATTTCAAGGACATACGTCCCAATCCCGGATATTCCCTCGCGGACGGCATTTCCCTGCTGAAATCGCTTTCAAAGCCCAATGCCGCCTTTAAGGAGGTCATGAGCACCATCTACAAAAATCTGGGAGTTTCCGGTCCCGAAACGCTGAAAATGACCGATATGAAAAAATATATCGGCATGAGAAAAATTTATTCCGAGACTGCCGCGGGAGAAAAGTCCCGCTATATCGAAAACGTTATGATAAACTATGTGTGGTCGTACTCCATACCGTTTTCAAAACCGCAGTTCAATTTCTGGGAACATTTTGTATTTTTCTGCTCTTTCTACAACGCCGTAAAGGTCATGCTTACCTGCTTTGTTCCCGATTTTTCGGACGAGGAATTCATCAAGGCGATAACCGCTTTTGACGCGGCTCTCAGAGCTTCCGACGAAAACCTTATGCAGAAAATAATCATTGCCGTAAAGAACGCCGGTCAGAGCAACAACGGCGATCTGGCAATACTGACTATGAGCTGATTTGCCAAGGACAACCTATCGGAGGAATTGATTTATGGATAAAAATTCAGGCGGAAAGGATTTCAAAAAGAAAATCTCGCGGGAAAACCGTCCGCAGTTTCCCGAAAAAGCGGTGATCACGGGCGGTATGCCCTACGGAAACAAAAAGCTTCACTTCGGCCACGTGGGCGGAGTATTCGTTTTCGCAGACGTTTTCGCCCGCTTTTTAAGGGACAGAATCGGCAGCGAAAACGTTATCTTCGTTTCGGGTACGGACTGCTACGGCTCCCCCATTGCCGAAAGCTACCGCAAAATAAGCGAGGAACAAGGCTATACCGGCACGATAAAGGATTTTGTGGAGGACAACCACAAGTCCCAGAAAAAAACGCTGGAGGACTACGGTATCAGTCTTAACCTGTTCGGAGCGTCCGGTTTGGGCAGAACTGCCGAGATACACAACGAGGTCTCCGACCGTTTCATCAGAAAACTTTACGAAAACGGTCAGCTGCAAAAAATTTCCACCGCCCAGTTCTACGACGAAAAGGCGGGAATGTTTCTCAACGGAAGACAGGTCGTGGGAAAATGTCCCGTACAGGGCTGCCAGTCCGAAAAGGGCTACGCGGACGAATGCGACCTTGGTCACCAGTATATGCCGCAAGACCTTATAGACCCCAAAAGCACCATCACAGGCGAAAAGCCCGTAATGAAAAACGTCGATAACTGGTATTTCAAGCTTACGGAGCATTTGGACATACTCCGCGAGTACGCCGAGGACATCAAAAACCGCGAGGACGTGCGGCAGGTGGTCTATAAAACGATAAACGAGTTTCTCGAACCTCCCGTTATCTATATTATGAACGATTTCCGTGAGAAATACGAGGAACTCAAGGACAGGCTGGAAAGTCACGAGCTTATTGAAGAGCCGAAGAAAACTTCCTTTACAATTGTCTTTAAGACGCTATCGGAGCGCGAGAAGTCCTGCGCCGTACTTTCCGAGGCGGGAGTGCGTTTCCGTACGGGAAAAACTCTTGTGCCTTTCCGTCTGACGGGCAATATCGACTGGGGCGTACCCGCTCCCGTACTGGAGGGAGAGGATCCGCTCACCGTGTGGGTGTGGCCTGAATCGCTGTGGGCGCCTATTTCGTTCACTCAGGCGTATCTGGAATCACAGGGTAAAAGCCGTGAGGAATGGCGGGACTACTGGTGTTCCGACAAAGCTCGGGTTTACCAGTTCATAGGTCAGGATAATATTTACTTTTACGGCGTTGCGGAAATGGCTATGTTTATGGCTTTGCAGGGCAAGGACGGACTTACGGTTCACCCCGGGGAGGGCGAACTGCATCTGCCTGTGCTTGTGGCAAACCACCACATTCTGTTTTTGGATAAAAAGGCTTCCAGCAGCGGTACGGTCAAGCCGCCCATGGCTGCCGACCTGCTGGAGCACTACACTCCCGAGCAGCTCCGTATGCACTTTTTAAGTTTGGGATTGGGCATGAGAAGCGTCAGCTTTCAGCCGAAGCCGTTAAATCCCGCCGCTAAGCCGGAGGACAGCGATTCCGTAACAAAGGAAGGTTTCCTGCTGTCCAATGTATTTAACAGGATAATCCGCACCTGCTTCTACGATACGCAAAAGTTTCTGGACGGCAAAATGCCATTGGGAGCTGTGGACGGGGAAATTCTCGCGGAGTCCGAAAAGGCTGTTCTGGAATATGAACGTTTTATGTACAAATTTGAATTCCATCAGGTAACATATGTTTTGGATTCCTATATCCGCAAGGCAAGCAAGTACATGGCTAAGGCTAAGGCGGAAGCCGACAAGGCTGACGATAACGAGCTTCGCAGGAAATGGCTTGTCAATGTTTTCCATATGATAAAGACGGCGGCGGTACTCCTCCACCCTATCGCGCCTTTCGGAACGGAAATGGTGCGGGAATACCTGGCTGTCGGCGAGGACATATGGAACTGGGACTATATTTTCGACCCTATGTCTGAGAACATCCTTGCGGGCGAAGCCGAGCACGAACTGAAATTCCTCGAACCGAGAGTGGATTTCTTCAAGCGGCACGAAAGCCAGTTCGACGCCAAATGATACTGTACCCCAAAAGCGGTACCGTCCGGGACGGTGCCGCTTTTTCATACATGACGTTATATTCATAAAATATTCATACATTGCTGTAAAAAATATGATATAATTAAGTAAATATTTACGGCTGCCTGAAAACTTCCGGAGGCATGAAGCATATGATAAATCCTATTCAGAAGCTGCTTAACACCAAGTTCCGCAATAAGCTTATTTTCATGTGCATTACAGCGGTTGTGCCCGTTACTCTTGCAGGCGTTTTCCTGCTGTATAACCTTGCGGACACAATCAAGGTAAACTCGGTAAACGAATCGTTCTCCACAGCCGACAGCCTGAAAGCAAGGCTGAACGACGTTCTGCTTACTATCTCAAACGTCAGTGAAAGAGTGCTGACAAGCGATAAGGTCAACGAACTGCTGAACAATAAATTTGTCAATCAGGACGAATATTACAATTACTATATGCAGAACCGGATCGTTCCGGAATTCCTTGACGCTTATCCTCAGGTGGAAAGCATTACTTTCTACATTGATATGGAGGGCTTTGTCCCCAATGCGAATTTTAAAAACGCCGATGACAATATTCGCAGAACATACTGGTACAACGACATAACGGATTCCGATTCGGCAAAGTGGCAGATCATTCTTTCGGACGAAAACTACAGATTATGCAGAGTAAGTCCCTTAAAGGACTACGACGGAAATTCTCTCGGAGTGATGATTTCCGCCGTAAATCCGTCGGTTTACGACGAGCTTGCGGCAAACACGGATTACAGCGCGGTATTCAGCGTTTCTCAGGGCGTTGTCTTTTACAGCGGCGTACCGGGCGTTGAAGTGGGATCGGTCATTGCGGGCGAGGAAAATTATTTTTCCTACGGCACAAGCGGCTCCAAAAAGCTTGAGGACGATTTGAACAAATTGGATAAGATCGGCGACACGGTGGTATCTTACTTTGACTACAAAAATACGGGAAACCTGTTTCAGGTGTATGTTGTAAAACCCTACTTCCTCTTCAACGACGGTACAAACAAAGTTATTTTCATGTATATATGGTACATTTCTTTGTGCATACTGCTGTCCGCGCTGATAACAATACTTTTTTCGAGTATGTTTTCAAGACGCATACAGTTCCTCAAAAATCAGATGCACAAGGTCACTGCGGGCAGCTTCCTGCTTGACGACGATATCCGCGGTACGGACGAAATTTTCGAGCTTTATCAGGACCTGAAAAAAATGGTGGACAGCATGCAGGTGCTCATCAACGACGCCTATAAGTCGAAGATACAGTCGGAAAGCTTCAAGCTTAATCAGGTGGAGGCGGAATTCAAGGCTCTTGCAAGCCAGATCAACCCGCATTTTTTGTACAATACCCTCGAAACGATCCGTATGAAAGCTTACTGCAACAACGACAAGGAAACTGCCGATCTGGTCAAGAAACTGGGAAAATTCATGCGGCGGTGCCTTGAAGTAAAAGACGGCATGGTCTCGCTTGAGTCGGAGCTTGAATTTACAAAAAGTTACCTTGAACTCCAATCGGCGCGCTTCGGCGACAGGGTGTCCTACTCTATCTACTGCGAGGTGGACAGGAACTACAAGATACTCCCGCTGATAATTCAGCCTATTGTCGAGAACGCCTTTGTTCACGGCATAGAGAGCGAAAAGGCAAACGGAAAGATCGACATAAAGGTTTTCTACAGAAGCGGAAAGGTAATGATAGAGGTCGCGGACAACGGTCAGGGAATCCCCCCCGGCAAGCTGCGGGAGCTTCTGGCTAAGCTTGAAAAAAACGATACCTCATCGGGAAAAAGCATCGGTCTTACCAATGTAAACAAACGAATAAAAATGTATCACGGAGAACAGTACGGTCTTACGGTGGAAACCACTCTCGGACGCGGTACCGCCATAAGGATCACGCTTCCTAAAGTTGTTGACGAAAACGTTATGAAAAAACTCCCGGAAAAATACAGCGAGATCAGCGGAAATATTTCCTCAAAAAAGCTTTAAGCTTTCGCTGTGCGCAGTCTTACGGGATCATCACAGGAGGACTTGATATGAAAACTGTGAATAAATTTTTTGCCGTCGTTTTCGGCGCTGCCGCTGTTTCGGCTGCCGCGGCGATTATTTTCCGTTCGGGACATACGGTCAATATCAACTGCAATCTCACTCCGGACGAATACGACAGAATATGCGGAGAGTTCCACCTGAAGCCCGACAGCGCAATGATGCAGTACGTTTACCGCCGCGGCGAAAAAAGGTTCGGCGTGCGCCTCGCGCCCGGAAATCTTTGCTCGGAGGATTTTGCAAGTATGTTTACAATACCGATTATAAAGGAAAAAATTCCCGAAAAGCTGCGCAAAAAAGCCAAATATCCCTCATCGGACAGCACAGTTGTAAAGGCGAGTACTTTTACACCGTCGGCAAAGCGAGGACACGACTATAAGATACATATTTTCAAAATAGACGGCTGCGAATATGTGGAGATCGAAAAGCCGAAAACCGATAATATCGGTATTTTTCTTCACTCATAATCATAAAAAGGATTGGTACTGCGCTTATGCTTAAGGTTTTGCTTGTGGACGACGAACCCAATGTTCGTCACGGCGTAAAGATGATGATACCCTGGGAGGAACTGGGTCTCGACGTTATCGGAGAGGCTGAGGACGGCGACGAGGGACTTTCAAAAATTTTATCAATGAAACCCGATATTGTCATCGCGGACGTTAAAATGCCCGGAATGTCGGGAATTAAAATGTTGGAATCCGCCCAAAAAAACGGCTACGCGGGAAAATGCCTTATCCTGTCGGGATATTCAGATTTCACATACGCAAAGGAAGCCATGTCCCTCGGCGTTAAGGGATTTATACTCAAACCTGTGGACGAGGACGAACTTATCGAAGCTCTGAAAACGCTCCGCGACGAGATACAGACCGAAAAAAAAGACAAGGCAGCCATGAGCAAGGGCAGCAAGTATATGAACGAACAGCTCGTCCGCGCACTTCTTCTGGGAAACGACAGCGTTATCAACAGCAGTTCACTTTCGGAATACCGTTATGACTGCTACGACGCGGCGATAATAAGTCCTGCCGACGACATGGAGCCGGATGAAAAATATATCCTCCTCGAATCCGTGAAAAGCCGTCTCGAAGCCTGCGGCGACGCGGACATCATCTCCCCCGAATTCAGAAGCGGAATTACCGCCGTTCTGTTCAAGGGCTGGAAAAGAAAAAAAATACTCGATTTTTTCGCGGAACTCAACAAGGATCTGTTCGGAAAGATATTCGTTACAGTCGGGAACACGGTAACTTGTCCCGAGGATATCAGACTGTCCTACCTTGACGCCGACGGACTTCTCAAAAACAGATTTATGTATCTGCACTGCGGCGTGGTAACTACCGAAACCGCCGGGGACGAGGCGGGCGGAGACGGTCAGATAGGCGATATTGCGGGAAAGCTCTACGCCTATGTGGAAATAAACGACACCGAAAGACTGAACGAAACACTGGAAAATCTCCGTCAGTCACTCTGCGGAAGCAGCTATACACCCGAAAGAATAAAAGTACTGTGCATTACGGCGGTTATGGACATCAAAAGCCGTCTGATAAAAAATATCGGCGACAAAAAAACTGAGCAATTCATAAATGATGATTTCATTGCGGATATAGGCGAAAAGTCAAGCTTGTTCGACATCATTGAAATGCTCAGAACTACGCTGTGCGACCTGTCATGCACCTGTTTCGGAAGAACTACCAAAAGCACCATGGAACGCGTTGTGCAGTATATTCAATCCAATTACAGCCGCGAGCTGAGACTTGAACAGCTTGCCGGAATTTTCGGCTACAACAGCGCGTACCTCGGAAAGGTCTTTCACCAATACACAGGCGAAAATTTCAACAACTACCTTGACCGAATAAGAATTACCGAGGCAAAGCGTTTGCTGCTCCTGGACGAGTATAAGGTCTACGAGGTCGCCGAAATGGTAGGATATTCCAATATAAACTACTTCCACAACAAATTCAAAAAATATGTGGGAATAAGTCCGCTGAGCTTTAAACGTCAGGGCAAAAACGACGCGGACGCTACCGAAGAAACGAAAGAATAAAAATCCGGCAGCGGTTACGGTATCGCTGCCGGATCTTATTCTCCCCTCCCCTGCTGTCCGCAGGGGAAATCTACATATTAATAAGCGTTCTGTTGAGCTTATTGTCCTCGATAAGCTCCGTTATGACGATATTGTAGCAGGACGTATCCCAGGAAAGGTCGTACACCCTGTCCGCGCCTATGACCGCAACCATCGGGCGAAGCGGCTGGTCGGGATAGTTTTTCATCACATAGGCTGTTTCGCCGTTTGAAAGCTTTACCTGAGAACCCGTCGGGAAAGGCGCGACTTTCCTGAGGAACGCGTTCACTACCCTTTCGTCGAACTGAGTGCCCACGCTTCCCATTATCATTTCGATAGCCTCGTTAGGAGGATTGGGTATGCGGTAAGGTCTGTTGGACGTGAGCGCGTCGTAAACGTCAGCAACAGCGAGTATCCTTGCATACGGGTGTATTTCCGCGCCTTTGAGGTGATTGGGGTATCCCGAACCGTCAAGCTTTTCGTGGTGACCTACGATCCCGCGGAAAATATTTTCGTTCACAAGGTTCCGCTCATGGAGATGATTGGCTGCGTGGACGGGGTGCATTTTAATTATGTCGAACTCCTCGCGCGAAAGTCTGTCGGGTTTGGTAATGATCTCTATAGGTATGGCTACCTTTCCGATATCGTGAAGAAGTCCCGCAAGACCCAATTCGTTGAGCATTTCATTGTTCAGACCGAGTTCGATGCCGATAGCTATCGCCATTATCGCAACGCTCAGGCTGTGGTGATATGTGTAGTCGTCGTACATTTTGATATCGGCGATATTGATAAGTATGTCCTTATGAGAGGACAGGCTGTCTATAAGATCCTGTGTGGTATTGCCTATAGCTTCGACGTCGCTTTTCTGGACGCCCTTGCTGCTGTCTATAAAATTATCTGCAAGATTGTGGATATTGGAGATAGCTTCCCTGCGTATCTGCTGATTGATGGACGACACAACTCTCACTTCGCTGCGGACGGTATCGATGTACGCGCCGTCCAGCTTAGCGCCGCAAAGCTGCGTTACCTGCATATCCGAAAGCTTTTGTCCCGTTTTGAGAACCATTGCCGACTGAGACGACGGATCGTAAAAATGGATATCCCTTGCGAGACACATTCCTGCCAGAAGCTCCTCCGATCTTACGAAAACCAAATCTGTCAACTCCTTATACCGATATACAACCAAAAGCTTTGATATACGCGGTTTGGCGCGTTTTTCCCGCAGTTTTAATTGCAGATCGGGATTGGTACGCTTTGAGCTTTAAGAAAATCGCTTTGCTGCGGACGTTCAACAGCGCAAGGGTCTGCCGTACCGACGGAGACCCTTTTCAGACCTGCTGCCTGCGTCTTGGCGCAGATATTCCGGAAAACCAAAGAAGAATATTTTCTTTGTCCGGAACATATTATGTATCGGAGACATGCTCTCACTTTTTAAGCTGAGTGATGCAGTCGGCGCATACATACTTGCCCTTGAACTCGACGATATTCTCGTCGCTTCCGCAGAAAGCGCACGCCTGCTTGTACTTTTTGAGGATGATCTTCTCGTCCTCAACGTAGATCTCAAGGGCGTCCTTTTCTCCGATATCGAGACCTCGTCTGAGCTCGATGGGGAGCACTATTCTGCCGAGTTCGTCGATTTTTCTTGTAATTCCTGTTGCCTTCATAAAAAAACCTCCCTATAATTTAAATTTCCAGTAATATTATAGCATAAATTGTATATAAATGTCAAAAAACAATATGTTAATAATATCTATCATTTTATGAACAATAATTTACAATTATTTCCTAAAAATCCCCGCCGTTCCGCATAGGATACCTATATTAATATAAAGGAGCAATACAAATGATAAAATGGATATTTGCGCTGATGCTGATAATATCGGCGGCAGTCGGTGCGTTTACGGGAAATATGCCTCAGGTGGGGGCAGCCGCGCTTAATTCATGCGTGGAGGCGGTTGACCTGTTTTTATATCTGCTCGGCGGAATGTGCATGTGGGGCGGACTTATGCGCATTGCCGAAAAAGCAAAACTGACGGATATGCTCTCGAAGCTGTTCAAACCTGTCTTGAAAAGGCTTTTTAAGGGTCTTGACATGAACGGAAAAGCCTTTCACGCCATTTGCATGAACATTACCGCCAATCTTCTCGGTCTCGGAAACGCAGCCACCCCTCTCGGACTGGAAGCTATGCGCCGTCTCGAACAGGAGGAAAAACCGGGCGATACCGCAAGCCGAAACATGATCGTTTTTACTGTTCTCAATACCGCGTCCATAACGCTTATTCCGACGACGGCGGCTTCAATGCGCCTGAAACACGGTTCAGCCGCGCCCATGGAGATACTTCCCTGCGTGCTTATAACCTCGGCGTGCGCCCTTGCGGCAGGACTTATTTCAGCCTTCGCTCTTGACGGACTGAAGAAAAGAGGCGGAAAATGAGCGATTTTGTTATCCCCTTTTTCATTGCCATGATAATAATTGCCGGACTTGCGAAACGTGTGGACGTTTTCGGCGAATTTACCGAAGGGGCAAAGGAAAACCTCAAAGCGGCGTTTGACGTTCTTCCCGCGCTGATAGCGCTTATGACCGCGATAGGAATGTTTAAGGCATCGGGAGCTTTGGAGGTAATTTCCGAAGCAATATCGCCTCTTACGGGATTTCTCGGTTTTCCCGAGGAATGCATACCGCTGGCGATAATACGTCCGGTTTCCGGAAGCGGTGCTCTGGCGGTATTTGAATCCATTTTGAACGACGTCTCCCCCGACAGCTTTGCGGGACGTGTCGCAAGCGTTATCATAGGCTCGACCGAAACCACGTTCTACACCATAGCGGTTTACTTCGGCATAACAAACGTGAAAAAGACGCGCCATGCAGCGGCGTCCTCCCTCACAGCGGATTTTACCGGATTTGTTCTTAGTGCGCTTACCGTAAGACTAATTTTAGGCAATAGTTAGTTGTATTGCACAATACGCACATTAAAAATGCGTTATTTTTTGTCATTACAAACAAATCTCATTCAAAAACTTGACAAAGCCGACTGATTTTGGTATAATAATTAAGCGTTGTGAATTGAACTGTTTTTTACCTATTCGCAATGAGCCATTAGCTCAGTTGGCAGAGCATTTGACTTTTAATCAAAGGGTCTGGGGTTCAAATCCCCAATGGCTCACCAGAATTAAATCCCGCAAATCCTTTTGAATACCGGATTTGTGGGATTTGTGTTTTATTTGAAAAATTAACATAAAATTCACAAATAAGCATTTACGACAAACTTACGACAAAAACAAAAAATATTCCCGCCGACCGAAATCAGCGGGGATAAATCACGACTTATTAAACAACTCGATCATACACTTAGCACGAGCGTACTTCTCCATGAAGTGCTCGTGTTTTTCTTTCCAGAATTCCATCATATACTCAGGCGGCTCTCCTTTGGTCTTTTTGAAATTCTCGATAAGCTCCATAACCGAATTGTGATCCTTTTCGGCATGAACAAGTTCCTGAACTGCAATTTCGGCTTCACGCCGCGCAATATCGGGATAAAGCGGTTTGAACTCCATAGCACGCTTGATACGGTGTTTTGCGTCGTGGATCTCTCCCATCATATCATCGGCGATATAATCAGCTTCATTTTCGATCTCCTCCGTAATCAATTTTTTATCCGTTATCATGTTATAAAGCTCGTCGGCATCGGACGGGTAAAAGGTCAGCTTTCCAAAAAGCGGCACCTTGATCTCCAACTTTTCCTTGCGCTGTATTTCCGTTTTCAGGTCGGACATGAGCCGCTCAATATCAACATCACCGTTTCCGTCCACAATTCCGAACGTACGAATGATACCGTTGTTCACGATGGCGGATTTTACTGCCTCGCGGTTCTCGAATATCCGTCCTACGGTTATCCTTGCAAGGATTTCCTGCCAATCGTTCATGCCGGGATAAATTTCTTTATTGATAAATTTTGCCGTACCGTCAAGGACGGCTTCAAATTTTACTTTCATTTTGTGAACATCCATAAAAGTATGGGGCGGACAAGCCGCCCCCTTTTAGTTAGTTGCTGTCGTCACAGCATGATTTTTCAGAATGAGCATATTTTTGCTCTTAGATTTACAATATAAGTGCACCATAAAAAATAATGACACAAAAAGCAACTCATGTTATAATGGGAGTAACCACAACAACCCAAAACAGGAGGAGCAAATATGTGTCATTATACCCATTTTACCACAGAAGAGCGGGAAATGTCAAGAGTAATGCGGGCGCAGGGGTTCAGCGACCGTGCGATTGCGAAAGCATTGAACCGGTCGCATTCGACGGTAAGCCGGGAATTTGCAAGGAACAGCCGCGAAGACGGTACATATTCCGCAAACTACGCTGACAAGCAATATGCAGAACGCAGGAAAAACTGCGGTCGTAAACCCATTCTTGAAGACGAAGCCGCAAAAAAGTATGTCATTGAAAAGCTTGAACAGCGCTGGACTCCCGAGCAAATCGCGGGGCGCGCAAAACTTGAAAAGCAACCGTTCAGCTTTTCGTACACAACCATTTATAGGGCAATCGACAGCGGCATTCTCCCTAAACAGCTGAAAAAAATTATGCGTTTCAAGTGGAAACATAAAAAGTGCAAAGGCGAGGATAAACGGGGCAAAATCCCCGATAGGACGTCAATTCATGAACGTCCCGCGGGCGCGGAAAACCGTTCCCGCTTCGGACATTGGGAAAGTGATACCGTCCTCGGCAAAAGGGGGACTGGCTGTATTGGTACCCACGTTGAGCGTAAAAGCGGTTATCTTGTTGCCTTTAAAATTCCCGACAGACAGGACAAAGTCTTTACAATTGCGACTATTTTAGCTTTTTCTCGGTAATTTCCTCCAACTGCTCACAAGCGGAATTGTATTCCGCAATTAAATTTTCGGCGGTTTCGGGAAGTTCAATTTTCG
>JAMPIC010000011.1 GCA_023663025.1 Prevotella sp. | reverse complement strand
CTTGAAAGGCTGGCGAACTTTTTAGTCGCGGCTTCGCCGCCGAATACTCTTTACTCGTTCTGTAAACAACAATTTACCCTTTAAGCATATTAACACAAACTTTATAATTCGGCATGATATCCTCCACCACAGCCCAGAAATCCGCGCTGTGGTTCGGTACGGCAAAATGCGCGTACTCATGGATAAACACATACTCCGCGCATATCTCCGGATAAAGCGCAAGACGGCTGTTCATCACGATCTTTCCGTCGGAAATGTGACAGCTCCCCCAGCGGGAACTCATCTCCCGTATCTGCAATTCGGCAAGTCCCACATTGCAGCCCTTTGCGGCGAACATCAGCTGTGTGCGCCTGTTCAGGGTCTCAAACAGTCTGCGGGTTTCGTCGGCGTAAAACTTTTCCAGAACCTTTCCCGCCCTGTCCCCGTAACGCAGGGTAAGGATCATTTCGTCCCCGTGGACAGCGGCGTTTTCCTGCGAGGCGTAGGAAAGGGTCTCGTCAATTTCTATACGCAAAGTATAATATTTCCCAAAATAACAAAGAGTATCGCCGTTTTGATAGGAAACGTCCTTTTTCGGCAGCCCGGGAACTTCCCGCCGCTTGGCAAATCCCTCCAATGCGGAGAAAATAAAGTCCGCTTTTTCCGCGATAAAGCTTTCGATAAACTTTACCGTCACACGCGTATTCGCGCTGATGTAGACTATCCCGTCGGGCTTTACCCGCAGGTTGACGTTCTTGACCTTTTTCCGCGTGAGAACCCACCGTATCTCCCTGCCGCCGACGGTGAGCGATCTGATACCGTTACCGTCCACTGTAATCCTCTTCCGCAGTGATCACCGTGTTGAAGCGGACGTCTCTGCCGCGGATACGCTCGCTTACCGCTCGGGCGATCTCCTCCCGCTCGGCGGGATCGCCCATGTCGGTGAGAACAAGGTCGAATATGAGATTTATGCGGTTTTCGCCGTTGGTTATCCTGAAATCGTGAATACTGCATTGGGGGAAAACTTCCCGCGCGCATTCCAGAGCCATGGCTTTGAGACCGTCCACATACTCGTTGTTGACGGTTACGGGGTCGGTGTGTATGACCGTGAGAATGCCCGTTTCCGCAAGTATCCGGCGTTCCGCGTCGTCGACGATCTCGTGGATATGCACCATGTCCGAATTATCGGGGACTTCCGCGTGAACCGAGGCGAAAACTCTGCCCGGACCGTAGTCGTGCACCATAAGGTCGTGAATGCCCACGATCTCGTCGCGGGACATAACTATACCGCTGATAGCGTCGATAGTTTCACGGGAGGGCGGCGTACCCAGCAGCAGGTCGATGGTGTCCTTGGCGAGACCGTAGCCGCCGTACAGAATGTACAGAGCCACGGCAATACCCGCAAAGCCGTCGATACGGAAAGGCAGGAAATTTCCGATAACGGTGGCGGCGACCACGGCGCTTGTGGAGATAACGTCGTTTATGCTGTCGCGGGCGGTGGCTTTCATAACGGAGGAATTTATTTTTTTCGCGATATAGCTGTAGCAGAAGTACATCCACAGCTTGACGAGAACCGAAGCCGCGAGAATAATTATCATGGGCAGGCTGAAAATCACGTCCTCGGGACGCAGTATTTTTTGAAGGCTGCTTTTCAGAAGCTCGAAGCCCACAAGCAGGATAATAAAGGAAACTATCAGCGAGGAGACGTACTCGATCCTGCCGTGACCGAACGGGTGCTCGCGGTCGGGCTGACGGGTGGACATCTTCGCGCCGATCACAGCCACAAGGCAGCTTCCCATATCGGACAGGTTGTTGAACGCGTCCGAGGTGACGGCAATGCTGTTCATAAGTGTTCCAACAGCGAGCTTCAGACCGAACAGGAACAGGTTGCAGACCGCGCCCAGAACGCCGCCCAGAACGCCGTAGCTTTGCCTGACGTTTTTGTCGGACACATTTTCGCTGTCCTTGATAAACGTTTTTGCGAGAAATTTTATCATAAATTCATAAGTCTCCTTTAACAGAACGGACGTGCAGACTGTTACAACAGTTTTCGCCCTATATCCGCTTTGATGCCATGCTAACGGCGGTCTCCCTTCAAATCGGAACACATATCAGCATTATACCATATTGCCAAAGCAAATTCAAGTCGTTTTCTCCCGTATTTTTCCGCAGTGCCGTTTGCCCTGTAAACGGCACTTTATCTTTTTTGTCCGTGTACTTTTTGCGTCTTACAGAAAATTACATATCTATTGAATTTTTATCTATAAAATTTATATTTTTTGTGAAACGCTTGCAATGCTATAGAGAACTGTGGTATAATTAACATAGTATTGATAAATCAGTTCCCGAGGAACGCCGTTTCCACGGAACACGGTCTTTAAACTGCAAAAGGAGATGAGAATATGATCGGCGACCTTCACTGCCACACGAAGCTGTCGGACGGTTCTCTCGGTATCGAGGACATTATCGTTCAGGCTAAAAGGACGGGTATAGATTTTATTTCCATTACCGACCATGACACTATGTCGTCCGTTTCAAGGGCAAAGGTTCTCGGCGAACGGTACGGCGTTCAGATCCTGCCGGGTGTGGAGCTTTCCGCTTGGGATAAGTCACGCGGAAGAAAGGTACATATTCTCTGTTACGCTCCCCAGAAGCCCGACCGTCTCGAGGGCGTGTGCATGAAAGCCTGCGAGATACGCAAAGCCTGCGCGCGGGAAATGGTGGAAAACGTTATGAAGCTTTACCCCATAACTGCCGAAAGCGTGATGAAGTACGCCACCGGCTCGAAAAGCATTTTCAAGCAGCATATAATGCACGCGCTTATAGATTACGGCTACACGACCGAGTTTTACGGCAAGCTGAACGACGAGCTGTTCAACCTGAAAAACGGCACTTGCATAGTTGAGCGGGAATATCCCGACGTGAACTTTGTGCTTGACCTTATCCATTCCGCAAGGGGAGTTGCCGTTATGGCTCACCCCGTTTACTACAATTCCTTCGACCTTTTGGAGGAACTGGCGCAAAAGGGCAAGCTGGACGGCGTCGAGGCGTATCACTACACGGCTGACGAAACGCAGCGCAGGAAGATACTGGATATTGCGGAGAAGTACAACCTTATCGTTACGGGCGGTTCGGATTTTCACGGCTTATACAACGCATACCCCACCTACATAGGCAGCAATACCACCGACAAAGCGAATATTGACAGGATAATCAAGCTCGCCAACAAGAAAGAAAAGTAGGCGGGGGAGCCCCTGCGGGCAGTGTCACCCCCGAGGTTGGATACGGCGCACTTTTTCCTTGTCAAGCCCCCTCAAGGGGGCGGGGGAGTAATGGGAAGGTTTTAATTATGAAAGAAAAAATTGCGGTCGTAATAGAAAGGATTTCTATTTTAAGCATACTGATCAATACATTATATTTATTTTGGTGGGATTCTGCGCGGTGGGAACCCGGTTTGGCTGAAATGATGGGCATTGGTTTCAATTTGATTATTTTAGCTGTTTCCGAAATATTTTTAATTGTGTCAATTGTTTGTTTAAAAAGAATACATAAAGGAAAAAATGACGTTGCATAAAGGGGACTTTTATGAAAAACAAAATTATGCCGTTTTTGGTGCTCGCCGTATTTATCGGCGGAATTATCGGCGCGGTTGCGTTTAAGGATACCGACCCGCGTATATCGGTTATTTTCGCCGGCGGGATATTTCTTTTTGTTGGACTGCTCGCCTTTTTTGCGCAGAGGATAACGCCCAAAAACGCGCCTATGCTTATATTCTGCATTATCGGCGCGGTTATTGCGGGTATACCCACATGGCTTATTCTTGCCGAAAAATACCCCGAAAGCGTTCCGCAGCCAACGGACAAGGCGATAGTTACGGTTATGGGCTTGATATGTATGATAATCGGTATATGCGTTGGGGTTTTTCCGACGGTTGCGGAGCTTTACAAAAGGCGTGTTTGCACCGAGTCGGCAATGGCGAAATGCGTAGAGGTAAAAACCTCCTATGTCCAAATGAAACATGGCAGAAGAAAGGTTTATTCTCCCGTTTGGGAGTTCGATTTTTACGGCAAAACCTACACGGCGGACGAAAACATCTACAGCAGCGACCGCCCCGAGATCGGCGATATGCAGGAGATTTTTTTCAATCCGTTTGCTCCCGGGGAAATTTACCGCAAGGGCAACGGCGCGATTATTCTTGCGGTAGTTATAGGTTTGGCTTTTGTCGCTATGGGGATAGGAGTTTGCTTTATTGCCGCTTCCGCATATTGATACGTCGTCCTCCGATTTTGGGTATGGTGTACTATTGTTATGCCCCTCAAAGGGTGCGGAATACAATTATTTAAATAGAAAGAAGTCTGAAAATGGATATTATGCAGTCATCTCTTGAAAAACACTACGAATGGAAAGGCAAGATCGAGGTTGTTTCCCGCTGCGAGGTAAACAACCGTGAGCAGCTTTCAAACGCCTATACCCCGGGGGTTGCCCAGCCTTGCCTTGAAATTGAGAAGAACCCCGACCTTTCCTACGACCTGACCCGCCGCGCAAACCTTGTGGCGGTAATTACCGACGGTACGGCTGTCCTCGGTCTGGGGGACATAGGTCCCCGCGCATCAATGCCCGTTATGGAAGGCAAATGCGCCCTGTTCAAGGAATTTGCGGGAGTTGACGCGTTCCCAATATGCGTGAATTCCAAGGATGTGGACGAGATAGTCCGCACCGTGGAGCTTATTGCCTACAGCTTCGGCGGTATCAATTTGGAGGACATTTCCGCTCCCCGCTGTTTCGAGATAGAACGCAGGCTAAAGGAAAAGCTTGACATACCCGTGTTCCACGACGATCAGCACGGCACGGCTGTGGTGGCTTCGGCGGCAATGCTCAACGCCGCAAAGGTGTCCGGCAAACGCTTCGAGGATATGACCCTGGTCATAAACGGCGCGGGAGCGGCGGGGTGCGCTATCGCAAAGCAGTTTCTTTCGCTGGGTATCGGCGATATAATTATGGTTGACATCAAGGGTATCATCCGCAAGGGGGACGATTTTGAAAATCCCTCCCACTACGAATTGGCGGAGCTTACCAACAAAACGGGACGCAAAGGCGGTCTTGCCGAGGCTATGAAAGGTGCGGACGCTTTTATCGGAGTTTCCAAGCCTGACCTTGTTTCGCAGGATATGGTGCGCTTCATGGCGGACAAACCTATAATCTTCGCAATGGCGAACCCCACCCCCGAAATTATGCCCGACCTTGCCAAAGAGGCGGGAGCTTTCGTTGTGGGAACGGGACGTTCCGATTTCCCCAATCAGATCAATAACGTCGTGGCTTTCCCGGGAATATTCAAGGGTGCGCTTTCCGTCCGCGCAAGGGACATCAACGAGGAAATGAAACGCGCCGCCGCAAGGGCGATAGCCGAAGCCGTCCCCGGGGACAAACTGTGCGCGGAGTACATTCTCCCCGACGCTTTCGACAAGAGCGTTGCGGAAGCGGTCGCAAAGGCGGTGGCGGAGGCTGCGGTGCAGTCAGGCGTTGCAAGAATTACAAAGTAAAAATAAATTTCACAGGGGACGGGTTTCCCGTCCCGAAGATACGGAGGTAAAATAAAATGACTGTAAACTACACTCCCAAGGGAGTTTGCTCGCGGAACATAAGCATTGAGATCAACAACGGCGTTATAGACAGCGTGAAATTCATGGGCGGGTGCAGCGGCAACACTCAGGGCGTTGCGGCTCTCGTCAGGGGCATGAAGGTGGAGGAAGCCATCTCCAGGCTGGAGGGAATAAGCTGCAACGGCAAGGGAACGTCCTGTCCCGACCAGCTTGCCCGCGCTCTGAAAGAGGCTCTTTGATGGACACGGCTGAAAAAGGCGCGCTCGCAAGAACGTGCCTTATTTTAATCGCGCTGCTGTCCGCGGCGGGGTTTGCGGTTTTCCTCGCGCCCGTTACCGCGGGGATCGTCAACATAGGCAACGCTGCGGGAATGTCCGTTTGCGCGGCAGTATTTTTCCTCGCGGTATTCTGGAACAGGTTTTTCCGCTTCATGTCGGGACACAGAGCCGTCCGCGTGATATTTATCGCCGCCGTGACAGCCGCCGCGCTTCTTGCGGTGCTGGCGGCGGTGATATCCGCTTTTATGGTATCGGCTGCGCACCGTCCTCCGAACGGGGACACGACGGTCATCGTCCTCGGCTGCAAGGTCAAGGGAGAAGAACCGAGCCTTATGCTGAGACAGCGTATTATGGCGGCATACGGATTTCTTGAAAAAAATCCCTCTGCGGTGTGTATCGTTTCGGGCGGACAGGGCGCGGACGAGCTTATTTCCGAGGCGGAGAGCATGAAGCGTGTCCTTGTGGAGCAGGGGATATCCGAGGACAGGATAATCATGGAAGACCGCTCCACGGGTACGGACGAAAATATCCGTTTCTCGCTTGAAAAGATGAACGAGTACGGTCTGGACGGCAGCGTAACGGTAGTGACCAATGATTTCCACCAGCTTCGGGCAAAGCTTATCGCGGACAAGTACGGTCTTGAAAGCTATGCGGTCTCGGCAAGGACTTCCCTGTGGCTGCTTCCCACATATTGGCTGCGGGAGTGGTTCGGGGTGTGCTATCAGGTTTTGCTGGGACAGTGAACGATTGTTAAATTTCTAAAGAAAATTTTTTCTGAAGTTATGAAAGCATTACGAAAAATGCCGGGATTATTAACCGATTTTCCTCAAAGTTTTTCTGTAATTTTTCAGCTTTTATTTGAAATATAATTCACCAAATCAAGGTACATACCCAAGCAGCAAATGCGCAAACAAAGGGGTAAACGATAATGCGGATTATCTGACTTTTTAAATTAAAGCCGTATTTGTGAAAGCTTTCGCACACGTCCACCTCGGGATAATAACGCTGAAAAAAGCGCGTGCGGGTCACCAGCAAAAAGTCAAAGCAAATCATATCATACGCCTTGTAAGCGTACAAAATTGTAAGAAACCGCGCAAAAAACTGACGAAACTCAAAATTATTCCGCACGCCGTCCCATACGGCGAAAAACGCGGCTGCTATAAGCGCAAGCAAGCTTAAAATCAACAGCGCCCAGCCCAGCAAATGCTGCCCTTTGAAGCGTTCGGGTTTGGACTGTATCAGTTTTTGCGCGTCCTTCGGCGCAGAGCCGAAAAACCGTTTGTCCTGCACCAATGCGACCGCCGAGTACAGCATAAGAGTTATGCCGCCTATTACAAGCAGCGAAAGCAAAAAAGTTACCATATGTATCTCCTTTCAACCCGCGAATTTACGATAATTTCAAGGCGCGGTAAATATCGGGGTTTTCAATTAATTTTCCGCACAGAAATTTTCTGCACCTGCTGTAATTTTCAAAGGTGCGCTTTGCTTTTTCCTCGCTGCCGTAGACTTTCCAGCAGCCGCACAATTTAAAATTTTCCCCTTTGTTTTTTATGAAACCCTCCACGTCCTCGGTGGGGTAGCCGAGAAAAATTCCGATTTCGTGAGGAAATTCCCCGCACTTCCCAATGCGTTCGGAAAGCCGCTCGAGATTTTCCGGAATAAAAGAATTTTCCGGGTAGCCGTATTCCCGCAAAATCCTTTGCACGCCGTCCTCCGCGAGACGTTTTTCAAGCATTTTTTCGCTGTAAAAAAGCATTAATTTTCTCTCGCCGCATTGGCATAAAATTTTGCTTTTAAGTCCCTTTGCGGAGGCTCTGCGGTTGAAATACTCCATATGAAAATCAAGGTCGAATTCCTCCGCCGAAAACGAAACAAGGCTGGCGCATTTAATTCCCAAAAGCGTCGGCGCGGTGTGCATCGCAAGTTTTTCACAAAAATTAAAATATTCTTTTTTGGACATAAAAATCAACTCCGAAAATTAATTAGCAACTGCTGATTTACGTTTAAAAAAATATATAATTATATTTTTTATTTCAAAATTACAGACATTACCCACGCAATAACCGCTGCCCAAACCGGGAAAACGACGAGGGTCACAGTCCATTTAAATGCGTGAGTTTTCAGCGGAATGTACGGGCGCAGATCCTCCGTCCCGGGAATTATCCAAGCCTTTGTGTGACCCACCCAAAGCAAATCAATAATTATTCTGTCGAAAACGCCCATTGTCATTATGATTATCAGGGACTGCAAAAATCCCTGCGCAAAACCCCGCGCACCGTTTACAAAATACACCGCCGCGACGGTATACCCGAAATTCAAAACCAACCCGATTATTTTATATAAAACCGCGCTTTTTTTAATTTTTTCTTTTGTGGTAAGACCCAGTTCCACGGCTCTTTTCTGGACGTCCTTTTCGTAAAGATGCACCATATCCGCCGCGCCGTTCCGTATGCCGATACGGCAAATCAGCCATAAAAGAAAGCACAGTATCAAGCCCTCAAAAATTATAACGGGTAAATTCATTTTAAAATTTTCACCTCTTACTTCGGCTTTCTCTCCAAATCATACATAAAACTTTTTTCGTCCATTTTTCGGACGTTCACAAGCGTCATTCCCAAGTGCTCGTATTTATCTTTTTTCAGCTTAGCGTCCGTGGAAAGTATTACGGGCAAACGCTTTCGGTCGGCAATTTCAAAAGCTGTCTCCATAAGCGGGCGCATAAATCCCTGCCCTTGATATTCTTTTTTTATCGCCAGCAATTCAATTTGCACAAAATCTTTTTTGGCTTTGCGGTACTTTCTTTCAAGACTTTCTCCGCCCGCCTGAAATTTTTCCATAACGCTTTTAAATCCGCCGAAACCCAACGCTTTTACCATTCCTAACATCATTTTAAAAGTTGCCGTAAACGGGTACGGACTTGTGGTGTCCGTCACAATTAAAATCCCCTCGTTTCTTTTGCCTGTGGAATAAATTGCGCCCGCGCCGCTGGCGGCTTTTATCATTGCCAGCAGGTAATTTACAAGCCGCGTTCTGTCGGGGTAGCCGGGGTAAAAGGGTATCATTCCCACTTCATTTTCGCCGTAATTATAGTACGCGAATACCTCGGCAAACTGCCGCATTTCTCTGTCCGTAAGCTTTGTTTTTTTGAGCACTTTTATCACTTCCTCAAAAAAATACTGATTTCAGTTACTCTATGCTAACTAAAATCAGTATACCATATAATATATTGTTTGTCAAGTATAACTTTGGAAAATCATCTTATAAGCATTCCGATGCCCGCGCAAACAAGGCTTAACGGCACGCACAAAATCGGTCCCTTTATCCAATGATCCAAAATACCGAATTTTTTCATCCAGGGACCCGTTTTCCACATTTCGTTGTCCTCCGTGCCGGGAACCATAATACGGTCGGTATACTTAGCCCGCAGCCACCAATCCAAAAAGAAAAAGTCGCCGAAATTCCAAAAAAGATTTTCAATATATGCGGTGAGAAATAAATTCCCGAACCCGTTTACACCCGCTTCGTAGGTGCTTATAATTATGTACGCCAGCAGTATGGGGTACAAAATAAATTCCATAAGCCTGAGCGGTTTGATTTGCGCTTTTGTAAGCTTTTCTTTGGGCGTGTTTATGCCTTTCGGGAGCATTACCGAAAAACCGATAGGCTCAAGCAGCCATATAAACGCCACCACGCCGTTAAAGGCGATACACAGAATTACTCCGTCTAAAATTGTTCTTAACCAGTTCATAAAATTTCTCCTTTTCCCGAAATATAAATTTCCAATGCGCGGATTATTATTTCAATGCTGTCATCAAGCGAAGTCTGCACCAGAGTTTCGCGGTGTTCCCGCATAGCGTATACGGACTTGATCAGGTTTACCGCAATACCGGGGTCAACGCCGTCCCGCACATCGCTTATCAGCGCGAGCCAAGCCGCCATATCCTTTATCTGGCTGTTCGGATCGAACAGCTCCGCGGCGCGTGTGTGATTTTTCAGCCAAAGAAAATCCTCGGCGGTCAGACCGTTCATAAGGTCGTACTCGGAATAAAGAAATTCCCGGAAAAATTCAAAAAATTCACGGGCGGAAATTTGCTTCCTGCCCTTTAATTTTTCCGCGAGCATTTCCTCGGTTTTGCCGTCCGCCCACCTGGCAAGGGCGAGAATAAATTCGTCCTTTGAGTCGTAAAAGCTGTAAAAGCTGCCCTTGGCGATACCGCAGGCGGCGGTCAGTTTAGAGACCGTGGTTCGCTGCACGCCGTATTTTTTGAAAAGCTTTATTCCCTCGTGAAAAAGCTTTTCGCGGATTTCTCTTTGCTGCTCCGCCGTAAATGATATTGGCATAGTTTCCTCCTTTGTGACCGTTTTTATTATTTTTGGTCACAAATATGTTACCACACGCTAACCAAAATGTCAATGCACATTTTGTTATAAAACTGTGACCGTTTTATTATGCTTTGTACTTTTTATTTTGCAGATCCCGCGAAAGATTTCCCTTAATTTCATGTGAAAATAATTATGCCTATTGACAAATTAATTTTAAAAAGTTATAATATATTACGGTTAGCCTATGGCAACTATGTTTGTATGAACTTACTTTAAGATTGCTGTCATAAGCAGGGACTTTGATATTCTGCCTTGTTAAATAAATTATTTTGCATATCAAAAGCGGCAAGGCGTGAAAATATTTTCAAATATTTAAAGGAGCGGATTTAATGAACGTTTTGGTTTACGGAGCGGGGGCGATAGGCTCGCTGATGATACATTTTCTCGTTAAATCGGGGAACAGCGTTACCGTTGCTGCGGGACGGACTTACGATACGCTCTGCGAAAACGGAATTGTCATAAAACATTATTTGCAGAAAAAAATCACGGCAGACCGCGTAAAAGTTGTGAAAGATCCCGATAATAAAGTGCGGTACGACGCGGTGTTTTCGGTAATGCAAAGCCAGCAGCAGCGGGCAGTTGCTGACAAGCTTGCCGCGCTTAATACTGAAATTATTGTTTTGGTCGGGAACAACACCGAGGCGGACGAGCTGGAAAAATACATTGCCGAAAATTCAAAAACGGAACGCAGAATTCTATTCGGGTTTCAAAATTCCGCAGGGCACAGAGAGGACGGAATTACGGTCTGCGGCAGGCTTCCCGTAACGGAGCTTGTTATAGGAGGTCTGCACGGGGCGGCGCGGGAAAACGATAAAAAAATTATTTCGGCGATGTTTTCGGCGCGGGGCTATAAAACGACCTGGCTTGACGATATGTACGGCTATTATTTGTGCCATATGGCGGAAATTATGCCTTACGCTTTTCTTTCCTTTGAGCTTGACCACAATTTGAGAAAGGCTTCCAAAAGCGATATAAAGCGAGTTATGCGGGCTTCGGGAGAGGCGTTTGAATATCTGAAAAGCATAGGCGTTAGGGTAATGCCGCCTAAAGAGGACGAATTTTACGGCAACGGAATTAAATCAAAGGCGATGTTTTTGCTGTATTTTATTATGAGCCGCACGGTGCTGGGGGATCTAATGCTTACGGATCACTGCAAAAACGGCGCGGAGGAAATGAAAATTATTGATGATTTTATACAAAATCTCAGATCAAGAAATCCCGGGAAAGCCATGCCGACTTGGGACGGTATGAGAAAGTCAATTATTAAAATATAATTAAAATTTTTATTTAAATGAAAAATTTAGAATGTTATCTACGGTTAAAGTAACCTCAACCCCTTATGCACAAAAGATTTGAGGTGTTTTGATTTTTCCGGGTCTAAAAGATTGAATATATGAAAAATCCACTGTATCACAGCCTTTCACAAACTTATTATACAACCTTTTTGAAAAAATCAACCTTATTTTTATAATTTTCACCCGAATTTCTGCTGCTCGATAAAAACATTTAACGGCGTATTTAAAAAAATCGAGAATTGCGGCAAACCTTTCCGAATTTCCCGCGACTGTGTAAGTGAAAGCTTTCAAAGAGGTACATTTTATGAACAAAACCAATATTACGGAATACGCCGACTTTCTGCTGAACGCGGCTTTGTACAAGTGCGGCAATCTCGCCGACGCCCAGGATCTGGCGCAGGATACCCTGCTGGCGGGTCTGTCGGCTATCGCGGCGGGGAAGTCCGTGGACGCCCCCAAAGCATGGCTGACGGCTGTGCTGAACCGCAGGTATTACGACCTGCTCCGCCGAAAATACAACAAGCCCACGGTTTCCTTTGACGTGACGGGGGACGTTTCCGACGGCGGTGAAATTTTCGACGGCATTGAAAAGTCCGCCGAAGCCGAGAAGGTAAGGCGGTGTCTCGCCTATCTTACCCGTCTGTACCGGGAGGTAACGGTGCGGTACTATATGCACGGCGAAAAAGTGCGGGACATTGCCGCCTCCCTGGGAGTTTCGGAAAACACCGTGAAAAGCCGTCTCGACGCGGGGAGAAAGCGTATCGGAAAGGAATTTGCTATGGAAAATTATTCTAAACAAAGCTACGAGCCGGAAACCCTTATGATGTCCTGCTCGGGTCGGTGCGGTCTTGACGGAGAGCCGTTCACCCTTGTGGGGAACGACAAAATCGCCATGAACCTGCTTATTCTCGCATATGAAAAACCCGTGACCGTTACCGAGCTTGCCAAAGCGATAGGCATAGCGGCGGCTTACGTTGAACCCGTTGTCGACAAGCTTGCGGACGGCGGTCTTATGAAGCGCACGGGGGACAAGGTGTACACCGACTTTATCATTTACAACCCCGAGAACCGCACCGACAGCGCCGCCCTTGAAAAGCAAGCCGCGGACGGTATTTACAAAGACGTTTGGGCAATTATGGAAAAAGCTCTTGCGGAACTTAGCGGCTGCGATTTTTACAAGCGGCAGAACAGCTCCAAGCGGGCGAAACTGGACAGCTTTTTCACGGTGCGCACTTTGAACCATACCGTAAACAAGGTTCGCGATGATTTCTGCGGAAAGACCCTCTATGAGGACTACCCCGACCGCCCGAACGGCGGCAAGTGGATTGCAATGGGCAGCCGCTATCCCGCCAATTACGATTTCGGCAGCGCAGGCTTTGAGCACGGAAAATATTATATAAGCGGCGAATCCTGTATGAGCGGAACTGCCGACAGCGGCGGAAAAAATGTTGATTTGACAATATGCGAATACAACACGCTGTTGGGCGAAGCGCAGCTGGGTATGCGGGATATTCTCAAACGACCCATGACCGACGCGGAAATAGCGCAAATGCTTTACGCCGTCCACATCGGCAAGGAGGAGCAGCTGCCCCTGATAAACGCGGGGTGCTTCGGGAATTTCGATAAATTCACCGAGCTGCGCTACCTTGCCAAAGAGGGCGGAAAGACGGTCTGCGGCGTGCCCGTCATCACCGAAAAGGAGCGGTTTGAGCTGTACGAATTAAGCGAAAAGTACGACAATATCCTTGCGGAAAAATTCGGCGCGGAACTTGTCAAGCTTATGAAAAATCCCGTGAAGCTGCCGCCCCATTTAAAGTCCGTACCCGAGTTTCAGCGGTATATGTACTGCTGTTCCACCGTTGCAATGCGTATCGTGAAAAACGCCCTTGACGGCGGCTTATTCCCCCAATGCGCGGACCGTCCCGCTCCCGCCGTGTTTATTTCGGTAAGGGAGTAAATTCCAAATCATAACTAACCTCCTTCCTGTATATCATATTTGCAAAAAGTCCTCCTTGCCGCAGAAAGCAAGGGGGACTTTCGGGCAGCCAAGGAAGAACCTGCAGCCTGCGAACCGGGAAAAACGGCGTGTACCGTCCCGGTATTGGGGCATACTGAAAACGGGAGAGAAATCAAACAGTATGAAGCCCGAATAAAATTTTCCGTCCCCTATTGCAAAAAAAAGGTTTTTGATGTATCATAGTAAATAATTACCGAAAACGGGGGAAATGCCATGAAATTCAGACCATGCATTGATATCCACAACGGAAAAGTTAAGCAGATAGTGGGAGGAAGTCTTGCGGACAGGCACAGCGCCGCAAGGGAAAACTTCGTTTCCGACAAGGACGCGGCTTTCTACGCCGAGCTGTACAAGTCCAAGGGCTTGCGGGGGGGACACGTCATTATCCTGAACCCGCGCGGTTCGGAATTCTATGACGCGGATCTGAAACAGGCGTATTCGGCTTTGGAAGCCTATCCGGGGGGACTTCAGGCGGGCGGCGGCATAACCGCCGAAAACGCCGCGGATTTCCTTGAAAGGGGGGCGTCCCACGTTATTGTAACGTCCTATGTTTTTCGGGACGGCAAGGTGGACTTCGGCAATTTGAAAAAGCTGTCCCGCGCCGTGGGAAAGGAGCGTCTCGTTCTCGACCTTTCCTGCCGCAGACGGGACGGGGATTACTTTATAGTCACCGACCGCTGGCAGAAATTTACGGACGTAAAGCTGTCCCCCGAGGCTATGGATACCCTTGCCGAATACTGCGCGGAATTTCTCGTCCACGCGGTTGACGCGGAGGGAAAAACGCGCGGATTGGAACGTCCCCTTGCGGAAACGCTGGGGAAATGGAACGGACTTCCCGTTACCTACGCGGGAGGGATAAGCTCCCCGGACGATATTGAAATTCTCCGCCGCTGCGGAGGTCTGGATTTCACCGTAGGCAGCGCGCTGGATATTTTCGGGGGAACTCTTGATTTTGAGGAAATATGCCGTTACAGATAAATTTTCCCCGTATCCGTTTCGGAATGCGGGAAAAATTTTTTGTCCGCATTCCCCGTCTCGGGCATATCGGTTCCGCCCGGCTGTTTTCCGCGCTCCGCAAACGCGTATATGCGGATAATATTCATATACTGTAACGGTGTTGTTTGCCGTCGTAATTTTACGGGCTGCCGCGGCTGTCCCGATCGGAGGTAGAAATGAGTTCAGCAAAAATTGTTCTTTACCAGATAGCGGTAATGTTTATTCTGATATTCCTCGGATATTTCCTTTGGAAGCGAAAAGTCTTTACAAGGCGCGGCTGCAATCAGCTTTCGGAACTGGTGCTGACCGTGGTGTGTCCCGCGCTGATTTTCACGTCCTTCCAAAAGGAGCTTGAACCTCGTCTTGTCAATGGGCTGCTCACGGCTTTCGGACTGTCGGTGATATCCCATATCGTTTCGATCGCTCTGGGCATGATATTCTTCGGAAAAAAGCGGGGCGGGGACGTTCCCGTGGAACGGTTCGCGGCGGCGTACTCCAACTGCGCCTTTATGGGGATACCCCTTATCGAGGCGGTCTACGGCACAGACGGCGTTTTCTATCTGACCGCCTACATCGCCGTGTTCAATCTGCTGACATGGACTCACGGGGTCATGACAATGACCGGGAAAACGAGCTTTAAGTCGGCGGTGAATGCTCTGAAAGCTCCCGCTGTGATTGCCGCCGCTCTGGGACTTGTGTTTTTCTTCCTGCAAATAAGACTTCCCGATATCGTTATGCAGCCGCTGAACTATATCAGCTCGCTGAACACGCCCCTTGCAATGCTTATTTCGGGAATGACCATAGCCCGCTCCGATATCCTTGCGGCGCTAAAAAAGCCGGGTATTTACCTTGCGGTATTGGTCAAGCTTATCCTCGCGCCGCTTTTAACGGCATTGATAATGTCCCCAATGAGCATAGATCCCGTCGTCGCGGACACGATCGTAATTTCCGCAGCCTGTCCCACCGCCGCCGTAACGATAATGTTCGCCGCGCGGTACGGGAAAAATTCCGTCTATGCCGCGGAAATATTTGCCGTTACCACGGCAGCTTCGGCTGTAACCGTACCGCTTGTGCTCCTGATATCGTCGCTGCTGTGACGGGCAGACCCGCTCCGTATCGTAAATCTGCTCAGAAATTTTGAGCATTTTACGCTCAAATCGGTTATTTTAACGTATTTTTAAGGCTTTGCTTGACGTTGACGCATTTCTTTGATATAATTATAAGGTTAGATATTACAAAATGTAAAAGCGCTGCAAGATATTAAATTATTACAAAGCGAATACAATTTATCTACAAATTGCCTAAAGCAATTGACTTTTAGCCTGATTGCTGTTATTATTACTTTCAGAAGATATTTCGTCTGCGGTTTTGATTGCGGACCGAAAGCAGATGGCTTATGCCTTTGAGAAAGGAGCAAGAGACTATGGAGCGTTTTAACCTGTGCTACGGCTGCATGGATCCGCTCGACGAGGGCGCGGAAATATGCCCCGGCTGCGGATACCGCGTCGGAGCGCCCCACCTCCCGTCTTATCTTGCACCCGGCGTTACGCTTAACGACAGATATCTGGTCGGAAAGCTCAAATCCTACAACGGCGAGAGCGCAAGCTACATCGCCTTCGACAAGATCACCGAAAGCAAGGTTCTTATAAAAGAATATATGCCCGATACTCTTTGCACCCGTGAAAAGGGTTCTTCGGTCATAAAGGTAAATCCCGACAGCATGCCCCAGTACAAAACCTTTCTGTCCGAATTTGTGGAGCTTAACAAGGTTCTCTCGAAAATGCGGACGCTTAACCACATAAACGCCGCGATAGATATGTTCGGCGACAATAATACGGCATACGCGGTCTTCAGCTGGCTGGACGGCATGACTATGAGCGAGTACCTGAGAATGAACGCGGGCGAACTTTCCTGGGAGGAAGTCAAAAAGCTGTTCCCGCCCATCTTTACCACTCTTTCTCTCGTCCACAACGCGGGACTTGTCCACAGGGGCATTTCTCCCGAAAACATCATCGTCACAGACAAGGGAGAGCTGAAGCTGACCGGCTTCTGCATTGCAGATGAGAGAACCGCCAATACCGAGCTTGCGTCGGAGCTTTACAACGGATACGCAGCTCCCGAGCAGTACAATTCCAGCAACTGGCAGGGTACTTGGACGGACGTTTACGGCATCTCCGCCCTGCTTTACCGCATACTTACGGGCGTCGTCCCCACGGAAGCCCCGAGCAGGCTTTCAAGCGACAACCTCATCGAACCTGCGGGACTTAACCGGAATATCCCCGCAAACGTTTCAAAGGTCATCATGAACGGTATGAACCTGAACGGAGAAATGCGCATACAGACCATTACCGAGCTTGTCACGCAGCTTTTCGAGGAACCCGAATACGGCTCGAAAAGACTGTCCTCGTCAAGCACGCAGACAATATCCATTCCCCGACAGAGCGGGGGACGTTCCCAAAGCGGAGGGAGAAGCCGCGGAAACTCCGCCTCCGGATCTATCAGCAGGCACCGTCTGTTTGTACTTATTATGGTCGTGATCCTTATCGTGGGTCTGTTTTTCCTGGGCATGATTATGATAATTTCCCTTGACGACCACAGCGGAAGATTTGATTCCTCCGGCGTCGGTCTGACGTCGTTCGATCCGGGAAGCTCCTCCTCCGAGGAAACCACTACGATGTCCGCTCCAGAGCCTATGACGGAGACTTCAGCAACAACGGTCACCTCTGCGGACAACGGCATTGTCTATGTCATGAACGATATCACCGGACGGAACTACGACCTTGTAAGCAAATCCGACACATACAGCAGCCTTGTGTTCAAGCCGGAATACGAGTACAACGACGAATTCGGCAAGGGACTGATCTTCTACCAATCCATACCAAAGGCGGAAACCTACAAGGACGGCACGGAAATTCTCGTCAAGGTAAGTCTGGGGGCTAAATATATCGAAATACCCGATTACCTTGCCCTGACCAAAAAGGACTATTTCGCCAAACTGAACGAGCTGGGCATAAAGTACGAAGAACAGGAACTTTTAACCGAGGACACCCTTGAGGGATATGTCGCCCAGACAAGCAAAGAACCCGGTGAAAAAATCGACGTGGAGGCGGGCGAGACCCTGACGGTCTATGTTGCGAAAAATCCTCCCAAAACCGAACCTACCGAAACGGAAACCGAAGAACCTCCCATATTCGAGGAGGATCCGTTCGAGGGCTTTATTCCCCCATTTGACGAAGATGATGATATCATCATAAGTATTTACGACTGATCGGGTGAACTGAATGAACGAGCTTATCACAAGGCTTGCCGTGATCACCGTGTGCGTGATCGTTCTGGCGGCTGCGGTCATTTTTATAGTTGCGGGCAGGGGGGAGGACAGCTCCGCGCCCGACGTCGGTCTCCTGACGGAAAGCCTTTCCGCCGAGGGGACTGAGGAAGCTTTGCCCGCAGACGTTTCCCTCCCCGTTTCGGAAACGTCCTCCGAGACCGCTTCGTCCTCTGCGAACGGCGCGGAGGAGGAGACTTTACCCGACGTCGGCAGCGAAAGCGGAGAAACGGACGGTACGGACGTTACCTCCGTCAGCAGGACGATAATCATCAGCCGCGTCCGCAAGGAGTACGACAGCAATTCCGTCTATATCGACATGGAGAACGTGCTTCAGCTCCCCGAGCTTCCCGTTGGCTGCGAGATAACCGCGCTGACTATCCTGCTCAGGCACTGCGGCTTCGACGCGGACAAAACCGACCTTGCGAAAAATTATCTCCCCGTCAGCTGGGGCAACGCCCGCTACGAGGACGGAAAAACCTATAAGGACAGCTTTTTCGATTACTTTATCGGCGACCCTTTCAGCCGCGGCTACGGCTGTTTCGCCTCCGCTATCGAGAAAGCTGCCAATTCGTACATAGCCGACCATGGCGGCGGCTTTACCGTGAAGAATATCTCCGGCTCTCACCCCGACGTTCTGTACGACTATCTTGCGGAGGACGTGCCCGTCCTGTGCTGGGCGACCGACGGAATGATCGAGCCGGAATACTACGAAACTTGGTACGACAACGCAACCGGCGAGCAGCTTGACTGGTATCTGAACGAGCACTGCTTCGTGCTTGCGGGCTTCAATATGAGCGCGGATCTGGTCACTCTCAACGACCCCATGAAAGGGATCATCGACTACAACATAAACAGGTTTGAGACCCGTTACGATCAGATGTACCGTCAGGCTATCGTGATAATCCCCGACGGAACGGGGGTTACTGCGGCGACGCGTTCCGAAACAGCCGAAACGCAGATACCCGAAACCCGGGCGGAGGAAACGGAAACGTCCGAGACCGAACCGACGGAGACGGATCTTTCGGAAACCTCGGAGGAGTATGAGAGCGAGACAGTCCCCGAGCCGCTTTGGGACGATTGGAACTGACGACGGGACAGATCGGAGGCGAGGCTGAATGTACAGGATATTCATTGCCGAGGACGACCCCGTTATTGCGGGCGCTGTAAAAAATTACCTCGAAAGCTGGGGCTATGAGGTAAAATGCGCCGAGGACTTCAAAAATGTTATCGGGGAGTTCACGGAGTTTTCTCCCCATCTGGCGCTTATGGATATAGGTCTGCCGTTCTGCAACGGATTTTATCTGTGCGCGGAGATACGGAAGATATCGGAAGTCCCCGTGGTGTTTCTGTCCTCGGCTTCGGACAATATGAACATCGTTATGGCTATGGACATGGGCGGGGACGATTTTATCCCCAAGCCGTTCGACCTGACGGTGCTGCTGGCGAAAATAAAGGCTTTGCTCCGCAGGACTTACGATTTCGGGAACGCTCCCGAAATCATCGAGCACATGGGCGCGCTGCTGAACGTTTCGGACGCGTCGCTGACCTGCGGCGGCGAGAAGCTGGAGCTTACCAAAAACGAGTACCGCATACTGCTCACCCTTATGGAAAACAAAGGCAGGGTCGTCAGCAGAGAGACCCTTATGAACAGGCTTTGGGAGACAGACTGCTATGTGGACGAAAACACCCTTACGGTAAACGTTTCCAGACTTCGCAAAAAGCTGGAGAAAAACGGTTTGGAAAACTTTATCGCCACCAAGGCGGGATTGGGTTATATTGTGGGCTGACCTTTGCAAAGGAGGACTTTCCATGTTGCGGAACTTGCGGTACTTGACGGACTATATTCGGTCTCACCTTGTGAGCGCGCTTGTGTGGATACTGGTCTGCGCCGTGTTCGCGGCGGTGTTCGCGCTTTATTCGCTTCCGGTTGAAGCCGTTATGTACGGCGCGGCGGTAAGCGGCTTTTTCGGACTGACCGCTGCGGCGGTCGATTTTCTGTACTACAGAAGAAAACGTCTGCGGCTGAAAAAGCTCGCGGACGAAATTATTTACACTGTCGACGGTCTGCCCCCGTCTCCCCGGGGCGTCGAGGAAGACTACCAAACGCTTGTAACGGTCCTGTACGAAAATATGCGCCGCGCCGAGGACGAAACGGCGGAAAAATATTCGGATATGACCGACTACTACGCTCTTTGGGCGCACCAGGTAAAGACTCCCATTGCCGCCATGGACCTTATCCTGCAGAGTGAAAGCGGCGAGCGCACCCGCGAGCTGTCCGACGAGCTGCAAAGAATAGAGAACTACACCGAATTGGTGATGTGCTACCTGCGGCTGGATTCCGACCACACGGATTTTGTGATAAGGGAATACAGCCTCGACGGTATTGTACGGCAGGCTGTGCGGAAGTTCTCGCGGCAGTTTATCCGCAAAAAGCTGAGTTTGACTTACGAGCCTTTGGAGAAAACGGTCGTAACCGATGAGAATTGGCTGCTGTTCGTTATCGAGCAGGTGATATCAAACGCGGTGAAGTACACCAATACGGGCGGCGCGGAGATATACTGCGAAGAGCCTCTTACCCTCTGCATTCGGGACACGGGTATCGGCGCGGCTCCCGAGGATCTGCCGAGAATTTTCGAGAAAAGCTACACAGGCTGCAACGGCAGACTGGATAAAAAAGCCAGCGGTATAGGTCTGTACCTGTGCAAACGTATCTGTTCAAAACTTGGGCACAGCATTTCCGCGGAAAATAATGCGGACGGCGGACTGACGGTCAGGATCGGTCTTGAATCAAAGCGGATCGATCCCGACTGAACAGACCGTAAACCGTCCCTCAAAAATGAAAGGACTTTTGACATGAAACTGTATGAACTGATAAACGCCGCCGTTCGTTACGACAGCGGCGACCCAAAACGCGTTCAGCACTTTTTAAAGGTGTACGCCTTTGCCGAGACGATCGGCGGCAGCGAGGGACTGTCCCCCCGCGAATTGGAAATACTCCGCGCGGCGGCTGTCCTGCACGACATAGGCATACGCGAGTGCGAGAGAAAATACGGTTCATGCGAGGGCAGGCTTCAGCAGATCGAGGGAGTTCCCGTCGCCCGTGAGATACTGGACGGTCTCGGCGCGGACGCCGAGCTTACCGAACGGGTCTGCTTTCTCATCGCTCACCACCATACCTATGCGGGGATAAATTCCGCCGACTGGCAGATACTGGTGGAAGCCGACTTCCTTGTGAACATCTTCGAGGAAAATATGTCCCCCGAAGCCGCAAAGGAAGCCGGGGACAAAATTTTCAAGACATCTTCGGGCAAAGAATTGCTGGAAAAGCTCTATTTTTCGTAACAAATTTTGGTGTGCTTTTTCGGAATATCTTACAAAATTATTTTAAAGTATTCCTTTTTTGTAAAATATGTGATATAATAATGAATAATACTTATACAATTGTTAAACATATCACGAAGTCCGTTATACGTTTTGCGATAGTACAGGGTTATGCAAGGAGGAATACATATGTCGGAACACGTTAATGGAGTTTACAAAACCATACTCGAACGCACCGCAAGAAATCTCGAAACAAACAATATGAAATGCTTTATCGCCGAAACCAAGGAGGATGTTCTCCCCATCGTTAAGGATCTGCTCACGGAGGGGGAAACCGTTTCCTGCGGCGGTTCGGCTACTCTTGCCGAAACGGGCGTCGCCGATCTTCTGCGGTCGGGAGCTTACAATTTCCTCGACAGAACGGGGAAAAGTCCCGAGGAGGCGGAGCAGCTGTACCGTCAGGCTTTTTTTGCCGACAGCTACCTGACAAGCGCGAACGCCGTCACCGAAAACGGCGAGCTGTACAACGTTGACGGAAACAGCAACCGCGTGGCTGCGATATGCTACGGTCCCAAATCGGTGATAGTCGTGGCGGGCAGGAACAAGATCGTCCCCGCTTTGGAGGACGCCGTTACGCGGGTAAAACGTCTTGCCGCGCCCATGAACACCGCAAGGCTGGGCTGCGAGACCTACTGCCGCAGCAAGGGCGAGTGTATGTCCCTTGCCGCAGGCGACTGCGCGGGCATGACCGACGGCTGCAAAAGCGATTCCCGCATATGCTGCTCCTTTGTGGTAACGGCTTTTCAGCGGATACGCCACAGAATAAAGGTAATTCTTGTCAACGAGGAGCTGGGATTTTGATGTTCACGAAAATTTTACATTTTGCCTTTTCCTCCCCGCAACATATAATTTTTGTATGAAAATATCTGAAATTTATTAATTGCCAAAACGGCCGCTTTGCTGTATAATTAAATCAGCATCAAGGTTTGTTTATTCCCTTGACTCTCTCTTAAAATATTTTTTATTAAAAAAACGGACGTTTGCTCGACGTCCGTTTTTGTTTTGTCCGCTTTTGCGGAAGCTAAAGTTTTTCGCTTTCCTGCCGATATATAATTGAAATGGTATGGACAGCCGCGAAAAATTCCGGTAAAAAATTGCGAAAACCCCTTGAAATTTGCGGAAAGATGTGCTATACTATAGTCGGAGATTTATTTGATAAGGAGCTTGCCTTTTATGGCTGAACCGGTTTACAACGAAAAAGGCAGACTGCTTTTCACCGAGGAAATGCGCAGGGAATATACCATTCTTATTCCCCAAATGCTGCCTGTACACTTTACCTTTCTGGAAAAAATATTCAACAACCACGGCTATAAGGTCAAGCTGCTCACAACTACGGGCAGAAGGATCGTGGACGAGGGTCTGCGGAACGTCCATAACGACACCTGCTACCCCGCGCTGCTGGTCATCGGTCAGATGATGGACGCACTTAAATCCGGCAAGTACGACCTGAACAAGACCGCGCTGATGATCACTCAGACCGGCGGCGGCTGCCGCGCTTCCAATTATATCAATCTCCTGCGGAAAGCTCTCAAAGACAACGGCATGGAACATATCCCCGTTATTTCACTGAACCTTTCCAATATGGAGAAAAACCCCGGATTTAAACTTTCCGTAAAGCTTCTCTACGAGCTTATCATCGCAATTTGTTACGGCGATCTGCTGACTTGGGTCGGCAATCAGGTTCGTCCCTACGAGAACAACCGCGGCGATACCGACGCGCTGATAAACGGCTGGATCGACCGCGTAATGAAAAGAGGCTTCTCTATTTCCGCGTTCGGCGGGACAATCCGCGAAATTCTTAAGGATTTTTCCGACGTCCCTTATACAATGACCCCCAAAGTCAAGGTGGGTATCGTCGGCGAAATATATATCAAATACGCTCCCCTCGGAAACAACTGCCTGGAGGAATTCCTGCGCGGTGAAAACGCCGAGGTGGTCGTCCCCGGTCTGCTGGACTTCATTCTGTTCATGTGCGACCACCATATCGTGGACACTCAGCTGTATCACGTCAGGTACAAAAAATTTATCGGCTCGGGCGCGCTGAAAATCTTCCTGCGGAAAATGCAGGATACCATCGTCAAAGCCGTCGGGGAAACCCGTTTCAGACCTCCCGCACGCTTTGAGGAAACCAAGAAAAACGTTATGCCTTACGTTTCGCCCGCCAATAAAATGGGCGAGGGCTGGCTGCTTACCGCCGAAATGGTGGAGCTTGTGGACAGCGGCGTACACAATATCGTCTGCGCACAGCCTTTCGGCTGTCTGCCCAATCATATTGTGGGAAAAGGCATGATACGGAAGATACGCAAGGTTCACCCCGAAGCCAATATCGTCGCCATCGACTACGACCCGGGAGCGACAAAAGTCAATCAGGAAAACCGTATCAAGCTTATGCTTTCAACAGCTAAAGCGGAGCTTGACAACAAATAAACGAAAGGATGCGATTTTATGTCTTTGTACGGAATTAACGCGTATACCTCAAATTCGTATTACAGCACGCTTCTTGCGGGCAGGAACAAGCAGCAGGGCAGCGATCTTTCAAGCATGCTCACAAACGCTTTCAAGACCGATACGAACGACCTGTACGCAATTGCCAAAAAGGTTCACATGGTTCGCTCGAAGGACTACCAAAAAGAGCTGCTTGAGGGCTTCAAGGAGTACTTTTCGGGCGGCAGTACCGCCGAGGACGACGCTGCCTCCAAGGCGAACGAGGAGAAGCTTTCCGCCGACGCCAAGAAGCTGAACGAATACGCGGGAAATCTTGCGGTAGGCGGCAGCGCACTTTACAACGATACCGAGAAGTCGGTTTCCGCCGTCAAAAACTTTGTGGACAGCTACAATACCACCCTTGACAGCCTTCAGAATTCCGAGAATACGCAGGCTCTTGAAAAGGGCGTGCAGATGGTAAATTCCACAAAAGCTTATTCCCGCACGCTTAACCGTATCGGTATCTCGATCGGCAGCGACAACCGTCTGAATATCAGCGACGATAAGCTTCAGGCGTCCTCGCCTTTGACTATGAAATCCCTGTTTTCGGGCAGCTATTCCCTTGCAAGCCGCATTGCCGACAAAGCTTCGTACATATACCGCTCGTCGGCTCTCAACAGCGCAAATCTTTCCACATACAATTCAAAGGGAACGAAAACCGATTACTACAACAGGCTTTCAGCCATGATGTTCAACAGCAAGGTATGATTTGGACTTTAATACGCCGCGGCGCTTTAACCGCGGCGTGTTTTTTTGTTTAAATTTCAAAGGACTTTTCAAACGCGAAAATCCGGCGGGGTTAAAACCGTCACAGCACTGCGGTTTGTACACATCTTTTTCTTTATTTTCCTTGACAACTGTCTTTAAAAGTGGTATAATTGTAAAAAGTGCTTTGCCGTTTTTTACGGCTGCCGAAAAGCTCGGCGTCAAAGCAAAGCAAGATTTCGCAGCAGTTTGGCTATGCCTTAAGATCCGATGTGCACGGAACGCCCCGAAAAATGCTTACAGGGTTTTCGTTTGGTTCGGTCGGCGGCGCAATCTTCTTAAAATCAGATTGGGGGAATTACCGTGAAATCCATAGGCAAAAAAATTGTTTGCATCGTCGTTCTTCTTATGTTCGTCTCATTGCTCTTCCTGGGAGTGCTTTCCTCATATCTCAACTATACGTCTACAATGGATATGGTGGAACACGATTTCAGAGAAACTGCCGAGGTCTCGGCAAACCGCATTTCCTGCGAGCTTACGTCCTATATCAACATAGCCAAGGAGATGGGCGTTATAAGCGAGCTTTCCGACGAAAACGTTTCGCAGGAGGAAAAACAGGTGATACTCCAAAGCCACGCCGAACGTTACGGTCTGCAAAGATGCAACCTTGTGGATTCCGTCGGCAGAGGCATTGACGGAAACAATTATTCCGAACGCGATTATTTTCAGAACGCTATGAAAGGGCTGTCCACAGTTTCTTCGCCGCTGGTGTCAAAGGTGACGGGAAAGCTTACCGTTATCGTTGCCGCTCCGCTTTACAGCAACGGCAGCGCGCAGGGCGAACCCATAGGCTGCGTTTATGTTGTCCCCAATGAGGAATTGCTTAACGATATAATGCGCACAATAAACATCAGCGACAACGGTGCGGCTTATATGATCGACAAGACCGGCGCAACTATCGCAAACATCGACAGCAGCGTCGTTACAAACGGTGAGAACGTCAGCGAGCTTTCGAGAAATCCCGAGCTTTCCGCAAAGGGCTACGGCGATCTGGCTACCATACATAAATCGGCTCTCAGCGGAAAATCAGGCTTCGACAAATACACTTTGGACAAATCCGTAAGACTCACGTCCTATACGCCCATAAGCGGCACGGACGGCTGGGCGCTGATAGTATGGTCCCCCGCAGAGGATTTTCTCGGCGGAACCAATAGGGGCATACTGATTACAATAATCACGGTAGTCGTGTTCTTGGGCATAGGCGCGGCAGTTTCCGTGAAAATGGGTTTGGGCATAGGCAAGTCCGTACGGCTGTGCACAGAGAGAATAGAAGCTCTTGCGAGCGGCGACCTGAAGAGCGAGGTTCCCGAAATAAACAGAAAAGACGAGGCAGGCAGACTTTCCGCCGCAACGGGTAGGGTCGTTGAAAGTCTCAACGGCATGATCGGCGATATAGGACGCGTCCTCGAAGCTATGGCAGGCGGCGATCTTTCGGTGGACACGAGAGCCGGCGAGCTGTTCTATGTAGGCGACTATGAAAATCTGCTGCAATATCTGCGGGATATAAACAAAAATCTCAGCAATACCATGGCTCAGATAGGCGAGTCCGCTAATCAGGTAACTTCCGGTGCGGAGCAGGTGGCTTCGGGCGCACAGGCTCTTTCACAGGGCGCGACGGAGCAGGCTTCCGAGATCGAGGCTCTGGCTTCGAGGATCTCCGGCATCACAGCGGATATCGAGGAGAATTCCGAAAGCTGCGAAAACGCCAGCAAGCTTGCGGGCGAGACTATCGGCTATATGAACACGGCGGTAAGCGAAATGACGCGTCTCAGCGAGGCTATGGCGAGCATAAGCGAAACGTCGGAGAGCATCAGCGACATCATCAACACTATCGAGGATATCTCCTTCCAGACGAATATTCTCGCGCTCAACGCGGCTGTTGAGGCTTCCAGAGCGGGTGAAGCGGGAAAAGGCTTCGCGGTTGTTGCCGACGAGGTAAGAAACCTTGCTTCAAAATCTGCGGAAGCTGCCAAAACCACTACCACGCTTATTCAGCAGTCCCTTGACGCGGTTCACAACGGAACACGCATCGCAAGCAGCACGTCCGACGCTCTCGCGGGAGTTGAGAAACGCGCTTCAGGAGTTGACGGTATAGTCAAAGAGATTGCCGCGGCAAGCGAAAAGCAGGCTGCTATGATCGAACAGATCAATTCGGGTATCGAACAGATATCCAGCGTTGTACAGACCAACTCCGCCACTGCGGAACAGAGCGCGGCGGCTTCGGAGGAGCTTTCGGGTCAGGCTTCTGTGCTGAGAGACCTTATCGGCACGTTCAAAATAGACGACAGCGCAAACTTGATGTAATTTGTCCGGGGGAGAACAATTGATGTTCTCCCTCGGTTTGTTTGCAAAAAAATATTAAAAAATTTTTTTGTAAGTTTCTCAAATATCATGTACAGAAAGGCAGAGAAATTCGAGAGGTGAAAACCAATTAAGCGTACGCATAGGACGGTTATCGGTGCGATTAAACCGTACAGTCTGCTGAACCTTTAAATCGGCACAGGAATAAAAGCTGTGACAGGAATAAAATTTATTGTGATCCTCACGGCGGCTGCGCTCGGCCTTGCCGTTATGCCTCGGCGCATAGGGGCGTATCAGCTTATACCGGATACCAAGCTGCTCCGGCGTGTTCTCAAACAATGTTTTCTTGTCCCTTTTGCTCGGCAAAAATCGGTTCGTAAACTCAAGTCCGTTATCGGTTTGTATGCACTCAACGGTTATTCCGCGCCGTTTCTTCACAAACCGTTTCGCAAAATCAGCCGAAGAATATATGCTTTGCTCCTCATAACCGTACAGAAAACGAACGCGGCTGTACTCATCAATTGCAGCATTGCAATACAGACGAGTATTTTTTTACAAAAAATGTTGATTATCAGGCAAAAATATGATATAATTATTTGTATATTTATTTTGCTTGAAAGGACTGTCCGAAATGAAAAAAGAACTGCCGAAGCTCTACGACCCCAAGGAAGTGGAGGATAAAATATACAAATTCTGGGTGGACAACGATTGCTTCAAGGCGACCCGCGATCCGCAGAAAAAGCCCTATACTATAGTTATACCCCCGCCCAACATCACGGGGCAGCTCCATATGGGGCACGCACTTGACGAGACCTTGCAGGACATTCTTATCCGCTGGAAGAGAATGTGCGGTTACTCCGCGCTGTGGCTGCCCGGTACGGATCATGCCGCACTTGCCACCGAGGTGAAAATCGTGGACGCAATGGCTAAGGAGGGACTTACCAAAGAAAGTCTCGGACGTGAAAAATTTATGGAGCGCGCCTGGGAATGGAAAAAACAGTACGGCGGCAGAATTGTGGAGCAGCTTAAAAAGTTGGGTTCGTCCTGCGACTGGTCGAGAGAGCGGTTCACTATGGACGAGGGCTGTTCAAAGGCTGTCAAAGATGTATTCATAAAATATTACGAAAAAGGACTTATTTATCGGGGCGAGCGAATGATTAACTGGTGTCCCCGCTGCGAGACGGCTCTTTCCGACGCGGAAGTCGTTTTCGAGGAGCAGGCGGGACATTTCTGGCATATCCGCTACCCGTTCAAGGACGGAAGCGGGTACGTGGAGCTTGCAACTACCCGTCCCGAAACGCTTTTGGGCGATACCGCCGTTGCCGTGAACCCCAACGACGAGCGGTACAAAAACATCGTCGGCAAGACTTTGATTTTGCCTTTGGTGGGACGTGAAATCCCCGTGGTTGCGGACGAATACGTCGAGCCGGAATTCGGCACGGGCGTTGTAAAAATAACCCCCGCCCACGACCCCAACGACTTTGAAGTGGGCAAAAGGCATAATCTGGAAGTCCTCAACGTTATGACGGACGACGCGAAAATCGTCGCCGATTACCCGAAATACGCAGGAATGGAGCGTTACGAGGCAAGAAAGGCAATCGTCGCCGACCTTGAAAAAGAGGGCTTTCTCATCAAGGTGGAGGAGCACGTCCACAACGTGGGCACTTGTCAGAGGTGTCACACCACGGTTGAGCCGAAGGTTTCCACACAGTGGTTTGTTAAAATGCAGGAACTGGCAAAACCTGCCATTGACGCAGTTAAAAACGGCGAGACGAAATTCGTCCCCGAAAGGTTCGATAAAATCTATTTCAACTGGCTGGAAAATATTAGGGACTGGTGCATTTCCCGCCAAATCTGGTGGGGACACCGCATACCCGCGTTCTACTGCGATGAGTGCGGCGAAATGGTGGTGACGAAAGAAAATTCCGCCAAATGCCCGAAGTGCGGCAAGGAAATGCGGCAAGACCCCGACACCCTGGACACCTGGTTCAGCTCGGCGCTGTGGCCTTTCTCCACCTTGGGCTGGCCCGAGGAAACCGAGGATTTCAAGTACTTCTACCCCACAAACACCCTTGTTACGGGCTATGACATCATCTTTTTCTGGGTAATCAGAATGATGTTCAGCGGCATTGAAAACACGGGCAAGCCGCCTTTTGACACGGTTCTCATTCACGGCTTGGTTCGGGACGCGCAGGGGCGGAAGATGTCAAAATCCCTCGGCAACGGCATTGACCCGCTGGAGGAAATTGACAAATACGGCGCGGACGCTCTCCGCTTTATGCTTGCCACGGGCAACGCTCCCGGAAACGATATGCGGTATATGGAAGAAAAAGTTAAAGCTTCCCGAAATTTTGCCAACAAGCTTTGGAACGCTTCCCGCTTTATTATGATGAATTTGCCGGAGGATTTCAAGCTGACGGGACTTCCCCAAAACCTCAACATCGAGGACAAATGGATAGTCAGCAAGTTCAACACCCTTGCCAAAGAAGTCAACGAAAACCTTGAGGCGTTCGAGCTGGGCGTGGCGGTTGCTAAGCTGTACGACTTTATTTGGGACGTTTACTGCGACTGGTACATTGAGCTGACGAAGCCGAGAATTGCGGCGGGGGGCGAGACTGCCGCAACCGCCCAGGCTGTTTTGGTTTGGGTGATGCAGGGCATGCTGAAGCTTCTGCACCCCTTTATGCCGTTTGTTACGGAGGAAATCTGGTCTGCCGTTTCGGACAGCGGCGTACCCTGTATTTTGTCGGAATTTCCCCGGTACGACGAAAAGCTGACCTTTGCGGACGAGGAAAAGCAGTTTGAGAAAATCATCGCGGCAATTCGTGGCATACGAAACCGCCGCGCGGAAATGAACGTCCCCCCCTCAAAGAAAGCGGCTCTCCACATCGAAACGGCGGAGGCGGAAATTTTCGGGCAGGGCAGAATGTTCTTTGAGCGGCTTGCTTCGGCGGCTTCTGTGGAAATTTCTGCCAAAGTCGATATGCCGGGGGCGGTAACGGTGGTTACCGACAGCGCGAGAATTTTCATTCCAATGGACGAGCTTATCGACAAGGAAAAGGAGCTTGCCCGTCTCACCAAGGAGAAAGCGGCGGTGCAGAAGGACATCGACTTCTCGTCCAACAAGCTGAACAATCAAGGGTTTGTGGCGAAAGCTCCCGCCGCGCAGGTTGAAGCCGAAAAGGCTAAGCTTGCAAAGGCTCGGGAGAAAATGGAAAAGATTGAGGAGTCTATTGCGTCGCTGAACTGACGTACGACGCGCTTTACAAAAAAATTTCCCGGTATGCTTTTGCGTTTGCGGCTTAAGCATACCGGGAATTTTTATACTGTAAGTTATTTGGAGATGATAAAATCCTCCGTGTACTTTTCCGAGCTGTCCTCGCTGTCGGTTTCCCGCTTGCGGCGGTCAAGCTCTTCTCTTTCATGTGCAAGTTTACGCTCGTTTTCCTCAAGCATACGCTTGTCGGGTTTGTGGAGATCGTCGTACCGTTCCACAAATTCTATTGCCGCGGCTTCGTCCAAAGGTTTGCTCATCAGGAAACCTTGAATGTAGTCGCATTTCATATCCGCGAGGAAGTTGTACTGTCCCACGGTCTCGATACCTTCGGCGACGGTGTTTATGCCAAGGTTGTGAACAAGGTCGATGATCGAGTCGGTAATGGCGTAGTCGCGCTGATTGTTGTTGATCTCGTCGATAAAGGATTTGTCTATTTTCAGACACTTTATGGGGAAATTTTTCAGATAGTTCAGCGACGAATAGCCCGTTCCGAAATCGTCCAGCGCAAGCGCAATGCCCATGTCGTTTATCTCGTTGATGACATTGCTTTTTGAGTCCGTAAAATCTATGAGGGTGCTTTCGGTTATCTCAAGCTGGATATTTTTGGTGTTGACCTGCGTTATGTCGATGACCCGCTTTACATGCTCGATGTAGTTATCCCGCCTGAGCTGGACCGGCGAAACGTTTATGGACATTATCACGTCAGGGTTCAGCGTCTCGTTTATCTGTTTCAGAGTACGGCAGGCGCTCTCGAATATCCAGGTGCCTATCTGAACGATCTCTCCGCTTTCCTCGGCGACCCCGATAAACTCGGCGGGCGGAACTATGCCGAATTCGGGACTGTTCCATCTCAGCAGCACCTCAAATCCGTGGATATCGCCGCTTTTGGCGGAAATGATCGGCTGATAGTGGAGCAGCAGCTCGCCGTTTTTCAGCGCGCCGTTCAGGCTGCGGGCGATAGCCGCTTTGCTGTAAAGGCTTTTGCTTCTGCGGGAATTTGTATAGAAAGCCACTCTGTCCTTGCCGGACTCCTTGGCGCGGTGCAGAGCAAGCTCTGCGTCGCGGAGAAGCAGGTCGGGAGTGAGATCGTCGTCGGGATAGATGGAAACTCCTATGGAAAATTTGATGTATATATTGTCGTTTATGACCTCCAGCGGCTTGTCAAAGCAGGTATGCAGCTTATCCAGCACCTCGTAAACCGCTTGGGAATCGGTGTCGAACTCCTTGATAATGACGAACTCGTCTCCGCTGAAACGGAAAACGGGGTACTGAAGGCTCTTGATCTCCTTGCCGAACATGCCGAGAACGGCGTCCCCGTAGGTATGACCGAGGGTCTCGTTGATCCACTTGAAGTTGTCGATATCCATAAACATCACGGCAAAACGGCTTCTTCCGTCCTCGCGGGTGCTGATCATGTCCTCCATGTACTCGTAAAGGCTTACGCGGTTGTTCAGTCCGGTAAGCGTATCGGTTGTATCAAAGCTGCTTATGACGGCGTTTTTCGCCTGTATGATCTCGGCGATTTTGTTGATATTGGCTGCGGCGCAGCCTATCTCGGTTTTGTCGGAAATATTTATGCGGTAGTTGAGATTTCCCGCGGCTATCTCCTCGGTGCAGCCGCAAAGCTCGTTAAGTCCCGCGGTTTCGCGCTTCAGCATATTTATGCCGAAAATCACCGCCAAAGCCATCAGGCACGCAAGCGCGATGATCTGCTGGAAAAATGTCTTATAGACGTTTCCGCTGACGGTATCGCTGTCGAAGAGCACTATCACGTTCCAGCCGCTGAGGGGACTTGTTTCCCTGTAGTAGTAGACCGTACCGCCTTTTTCCGAAACGTAGCTGTCCACAAGTCCCGGCGAGACGGATCTTTGCGAAATGACCTTTTCGAGGGGCGGATCGGAAAGGGATATCTTATCCGAAAGCTCCTGCTCCGACGGGGAGTACAGCACCGCGGAATTGCATTCCACGATAGGATAGCTTCCCGAATTGAAGGTATACCTTGAAAGGACGGAAAAGAAGCTGTCCGCCCTGATCTCAACTCCGCAGAAAGCGTAAGTGTTCCCTCCGGAAACAAGGGGGGCGATCATTGTGACTACGTTTTCGTCCGTATCGAAAAGTCCGGGGGCGGTTTCAAGGCATATGTACTCGTTCAGAACCGAACCGGAGATATATTTCTGATACCAGGAACGTTCCGCAAGAGCAAATTCCTCGGCAGGGACTGTACGTCCGCCGTTTGCAACAAGCATTCCTCCGGTTTCCGAAACGACCCAAGCGGAAACGGCGTCGGCATTTTTTTCGCAGGCGGCGTCAAGCTGTCTGCTCAGAGCGGAAACGCTGTCCTGTTCCGAGACGCCTCCGTCAAGCTCTATGACGTATTTTTCCGTCAGCGGGTCGGAAACGATGTCGTCCAGAGGCGTTTTGGCGGCTTTCATATGGTCGTTCAGAAGTCCCGCTATGAGAGCGCCGGTATTGGTCATGATCTGCATTGAATTGCCGGAAACGTTTATTCTGGTAAGGATAAAGGACATGACTCCGAAAACGGTCAGCAGCGCCGCTGCCAGGATAATAAAGCATAAAACGATACGCTTCGAGTATTGGGTATTCTCGGCATATTTATTTTTGGACATAATAAAAAGCTCCTTATGGGCAGTTCCCGTCAGATAATGCGCGGTCATAAAAGCACATTGGCTTTCTTTATTATAACATATCGGCTACAAATTTTAAACAGTTTTTTTATATTTTATTTTTTTCGTTGTTTTTACCAATTTAACATTAAAATTTATATTATTTTTGCCGTATTTTCAGGCGGCAGAGCAGGTCATCGAAAAGAAAAATTCCGGTTCCTCTTGCCGCTGCCGCAAAAATATGGTATAATAGCAGTTATGTTAGGAAGATATGAAAGGACTTGGTATAAATGCCCGTTTATCTTGACAGCGCCGCAACCACGCGACCCTGCGAACCGGCGGTCTCGGCTGTGTTCAGGTGCATGGTGGAGGACTACGGCAACCCGTCCTCGCTGCACAGGCTCGGTCTGACCGCCGAACAGCACGTTGAGGACGCCCGCAAAGCGATTGCCGCCGCTCTCGTCTGCGACCCGAAATGCATAACCTTTACATCGGGAGCGACCGAATGCAACAACATGGCTGTACTCGGCGCGGCGGAGAATTACGGCAAACGCAGAAAAAAGATCGTGGTCTCCGCCATAGAGCACCCCTCCGTTGCCGAGCCGATAAAGTTCCTCGAAGAGAAAAAAGGGTTCGAGGTCGTGCGAATAAAGCCGTCCCGCAGCGGCGAAATATCCGAGGAGGATTTCATCGCCGCCGTGGACGACAACACCTTTCTGGTGTCCTGCATGACGGTCAACAACGAAACCGGGTCGATACAGCCCGTAAGGAAAATTTTCTCACACGTCAAGCGGAATTTCCCCGAATGCATAACGCACTGCGACGCGGTGCAGGGGTTTATGAAAATGCCCATAAGGTCGGCGGAACTTTTTGCGGACGTTATAGTCGTTTCGGGACATAAAGTCCATGCCGTAAAGGGTGTGGGAGCAATGTTCGTGAAAAACGGAATAAGGATACCGCCCCTGCTTCTGGGAGGGGGTCAGGAGCGCGGAAAGCGTTCGGGAACGGAAGCTGTGCCGCTTATAGCGGGTTTCGGAGCGGCGGTTCGGGCGCTTATGCCCACAATGTCCGTGGCACACGAAAACGCTGAAAAAATTACGGCGTATCTCCTGAAAAAGCTTGCCAAGCTGGATTATGTCACGGTAAATTCCGCGGCGGAGAACCGTTCGCCCTATATCACAAATTTTTCGGTCGAGGGGATACGCTCGGAAATAATGCTCCATTTTCTGGAGGAACGGGACGTGTACGTTTCCAGCGGTTCGGCGTGCTCCAAGGGAGCGCACAGCTCGGTGCTGACGGCTATGGGCATTCCCGACAGGCTTGCGGATTCGGCAATACGCGTGTCGATCGGGCGCACTACCACCATGGGCGAGATAGACGTTCTCGTAAACGCGGTACAGGAAGGATACCAAAAGCTGGCAAAGCAGAAATAGCAGACTTGTCCGCCAATAGGTTTTAAACAAAAAGCAAGTTGATTTTATGCCTTGTTCCGAAAGGAGTTTTCACTATGTCAAATATCACAAACTGGGGAATTATGGCAACGGGCAAAATAGCTCACACTTTTGCGAAAGCAGTCAATTCCGTCGGAGACGCAAGGCTGTATGCCTGCGCTTCGAGAAACGCCGAAAAAGCCGCCGAATTCGGAAAGCTTTACGGCGCGGAAAAGTCATACGGCAGCTACGAGGAGCTTGCAGCCGATCCGAACGTCGATATTGTGTACGTCGCCTCTCCCATGAGCTGTCATTATGAGAACGTGAAGCTTTGCTTCGAGCACGGAAAAAACGTGCTCTGCGAGAAAAGCGTTACCGTGAATACAGCTGAGCTGGAGGAGCTTATCGCCGCTGCCCGTGAAAAAAATCTCTTTTTTATGGAGGCTATGTGGACGAAATGTCTGCCGTCGTTCCTGAAAGCGAAGGATTGGTTCGAGGCGGGCAGGATAGGCGAGGTCAGGGCAATACGAGCGGATTTTTCCAATCCCGTGGAATACGACCCGGAGGACAGGCTGTTCCGCGCCGATCTGGGCGGCGGCGCGATGCTGGACTTGGGTGTTTATCCCCTAACTCTGATATCCGCCTTTCTCGGCTTTGAACCGAAGCATATCTCCGCGAGCGTGAATACCGCCCGCGGCGTTGATATGGACGAAGCCGTTATCCTGCGGTATGAAAAAGCTTACGCAAGCATGGTGGCGGGCTTCGATATCGAAAACGACAACCGCGCCGTGATCGTCGGCACAAAGGGCAGGATCGCGTTCGACCCTTGGTACTTCTGCACCGACACGGTGCGGCTTTACGACGGGGACAACAGGCTTGCCGAAGAAAGCGTTACGCCCCACCTGTGCAACGGCTACGAATATGAGATTATGGAGGCGCAGAGATGTCTTGCCGCGGGCAGAAAGGAAAGCTTGCTGAATCCCCTGTCGGACACGCTCGGCGTTATGAAGCTCATGGACAGGATACGCGGCGAGGGAAATTTTTCCCAATAACGCACCGAAAATGCAGCTTTTAAGTAATAATATTGCAAAATCGGGAACGTCCTCAAAAATATGCGGGGACGTTTTCTTTTTGCGGTGCGACTATAATTTTGCAACTTGATGTACATAAACTTGCAATATAATTTGACTAAAGTAGCTAAAACATCTTTAATTTGCAGGAAAATAACATTAAAGTTGCATAAACTTCAAAAAAAGCCTTGACAAGCGGCGCGGTATGCTGTATAATAAAATCATAGAAAACAGCAAGGGCGCTGTAAACGCACTGCAATGGGGCAGACGTTTACGGCGCACTTCTATTTTTTTATTGTGTAAACTTTAGGAGGGATTTTTATGGACGTAAATATTCTTGACGCAATCACGGGCGAGGTGGGAAATCAGGTTTTCGCGGTTTGGTTTCTTATCGGCGCGGCTTTGGTTTTCTTTATGCAGGCGGGCTTCGCTATGGTGGAGACGGGTTTCACCCGTGCCAAAAACGCCGCCAATATCATTATGAAAAACCTTATGGACTTCTGTATCGGCGTGCCGATGTTCATTCTGATAGGTTTCAGTCTGCTTTTGGGCGAGGACGTGGTCGGACTTATCGGCAAGCCGGGGTTTGACATTTTTACCACTTACGAAAATTTTGACTGGTCGGCGTTTGTTTTCAATATGGTTTTCTGCGCCACCACGGCGACTATCGTTTCGGGCGCAATGGCTGAACGGACGAAGTTCCTTTCCTACTGCATTTATTCGGGCGTTATCAGCGGACTTATCTACCCCATTGAGGCGCACTGGATCTGGGGCGGCGGCTGGCTTGCTCAGCTTGGTTTCCACGATTTCGCGGGTTCTTGCGCAATACATATGGTGGGAGGAATTTCCGCACTTATCGGCGCGAAGATCCTCGGACCGCGCATAGGTAAATTCGTAACCGACAAAAAGACGGGCAAGGTCACAAAGGTAAACGCCATTCCCGGGCACTCGCTGACGTTGGGCGCGCTTGGCTGTTTTATCCTTTGGTTCGGCTGGTACGGCTTTAACGGCGCGGCGGCGACTTCCGTACCCCAGCTCGGCTCGATTTTCCTCACCACCACGGTTGCCCCTGCGGTTGCAACGGTTGTCTGTATGATTTTCACTTGGGTGAAGTACGGCAAGCCCGACGTTTCAATGTGCCTGAACGCTTCTCTTGCGGGACTTGTGGGCATCACTGCGGGCTGCGACGTTATGGACTGCTTCGGCTCGGCAATGGTTGGCGTGGTTTCGGGACTTCTGGTCGTATTCGGCGTATGGCTTCTCGACAACGTTCTGCACATCGACGACCCCGTCGGCGCGGTTGCGGTGCATATGATGAACGGCATTTGGGGTACTCTTGCGGTTGGACTTTTCGCCACAAAAACCGCTCCCGGCTGCGAGATTGACGGACTTTTCTACGGCGGCGGATTCCGCCAGCTTGGCTTGCAGTGCCTTGCGGTGCTTGCGGTTGCGGCTTGGACGGCTGTGACTATCACGATCACATTCTTTGCTATCAAAAAGACTATCGGTCTCCGCGCTTCCGTTGAGGAGGAGACCCGCGGTCTGGACGTTACCGAACACGGACTTACTTCCTCTTATGCGGACTTTATGCCCGTCCTCAACACAAACGCGATCTCGGTATTCACGGGCGAGACCACGGAAGAGACGGCTTCCGTTCCTGCGGCGGCTGAGCTTACCGTTTCGGACAGACCCCACATCGAACGCAGTTCCACGGAGAAAAACAAGTACACAAGAATTTCCGTTGTGTGCAAGCAGAATAAGTTTGAGGAACTGAAACACGAACTGAGCGCGGTAGGCGTGACGGGCTTTACGGTAACTCAGGTTCTCGGCTGCGGAACGCAGAAGGGCGCGGGAGAAAGATACCGCGGCGTACCCGTTGAAGCGACGCTGCTGCCGAAGGTAAAGGTGGAAGTGGTTGTTTCCAAAGTACCTGTGGAGACGGTTGTGGAAGCGGCGAGAAAGGCTCTCTACACGGGACATATCGGCGACGGCAAGATATTTGTCACCGACATCGAGGACGTTGTGAGAGTGCGTACCGGCGAAAGCGGCTACGACGCTTTGCAGGATTCGGAGTGATAAAAACTATAAAAACGTGCATTTGGGCGGATGGCTCAAATGCACGTTTTATTTTTTGTAGTTATTGTCAGGTTTCAAAATCGGCTTCTTTGATATCCGAAAAGTCAATATCTATTATATCGTCTGTATCGTCATTTTCGTGAGACAGCAAATCACGGTTTTAAGCTGCTTAATAATGTTTGCTTTCAAGAAATCATCGTATCTTTTCGCAAGGCTGCCTATCTTTTAAGGATCAAATAAAACCCAATTTTAATAATGGCATATTTCCGTAATATTTAAATTTATGGCAGTTTTTGTCAAGCAGCTATGTCTCCGGTACAGTAGAATAGGTGCAGTCCCGAAGAAATTTAAACGATACCGTAATGACTATACAATAATTTACCACAGTGTCGTTCTTTTCAAGCCCGTAATTTAAAACTTAACTTGTTAAAGTTAGTTTAAAAGACAGAGTGCGGCTATGAAATTTAAATATCATATTTTCATCACCACGTCAACAAAGAATTCCGTTTCGCTGTTATATGCCCGCATTGTACCGTCGTATTTTTCTGCGGCGGCGGCAATGGAGATAAGCCCCGTTCCCGTACCGCCCCGCTTGGTTGAGCGGTATTCACTCCCGCTTTTCAGCGTTTTCCCGTCAAAGCCGTTTGTGGAAACAATATACAGCTCGTTCGCCCGTATCTCGGAGACAAGGCTGAAACGCCGCTGTTCTTTCGGGAGAGCGGCGCAGGCGGTAATCGCGTTTTCCATTAAATTGCCGAACAGCGCAGCCATATCAAGCTCCGATACGGTAAGCGGGTCGGGGAGCTCGATATGCCAATCCGTCTTTATCTCCTCGTTTTCCGCGATGCCGTGATAATAGGCGAACAGCGCGTTAAGGGCGGCATTGGCGCAGTAATTTGCCGAGGAGCTTTCGGAAAGCCGCTGCTCATATTCCGACAAATAGGCGCGGATATTTTCAATATCCCCCTTTTCGGCAAGCCCCGCGAGCAAATGAACCGACTGCCTGAAATCATGCCGAAGCCGTCCCGTTTGCTTCACATATTCCTGCAATTCGCGGAACTGCTGCGCCTGCATTTCCGTAAGAAGCGCACGTTTTTCCAAACGGGCGCGTTCCGTCAGAACGATCGCGCTGTGATAAAAAAGGACGTAAATCGAGATCAAAACTATAAGTCCGAAAACCTCAAAAGCGGGATAAAGATATTTAAGGCGGCTTTCCCGAATAACGTCATAGGAAGCGGGTACGGCAAAAATATTGAAAACAAGGAAAACAAGCGAAAGCGGCACGGTCATATACCATACCTTGGAAAATCCGGGCTCGTCCACCGCCTTTGAAAAAAGATTCCGCGCGGGGTAAACAAACGCCGCTGTCAGCGCGCAGGACAGCCCAAGCTGAACAAGGGACGCAGCCACGGTAAGAGTTTCGGCTTCGTTGCTCACATACATATCGAAAACAGTGGCGAAATGCGACGGAAAGGTCTGTATCGCGCATACGCCGATATAAACCGCCAGCGACCTTGACAAATCGAAATTGACAGTCAGCCTGTACAGAAAAAACATTCCTGTCAGTGCGGGAAGAATAACAATATTTATGCTTATCCCAAATACTGCCGACACGCTCGCCGCCGCAAACGCGAGAGGAAAAACCGCCGCGCAGATAAGCGGCAGCGTTTTTCCCATAGTGAATTTCATCTGGTTTTTCGCGGGGAGGTAACAGGAAACCGCCGAGGGTATCAGCACAAGAGACTGCGCGAAAAGGCTTATCCAATCGTCTGTGAACATAATCTACTCCTATTTCCCGCCGTATCGGCGGCTTCGTATTTTTTCAAAGTTGTAATTTCTCACGGACTGCTCCGTTTTAACGCGGTCGCGCACTCTCATCGGTATCCGCGCGCCGTTGTCGGTGATACAGCAGTTGTTGTCGAAATCCACGATATGATCCGCGTTTACGGTGATACCCTTGTTCACCGAAATAAAGCGCGGATCGTTTGTCTGTTCCGCAAACTGCGAAACGGTCATACGGCAGCGGACTGTTCTCCCGTCCGCCGTTTCAATGTTCAGATAATGCGCGTCGGTGACAGCGCAGACAATACCGTCAAGCGGCAGTCTTACGGTCTGCTTGCCGCTGTAAACGTCGATATATTTTTCCAGCGAGGGCAGTATTTTAAGCGCGTCCGCGAGAACATCGGCAACGCGCCGCTCGTCAAAGGGCTTTCGGATATATTCAAAGGCGTGGCATGAGAATGCCTCCGGCATATGCTCGCCGCTTGATGTGAGGAATATCAGAACGCAGCCGCGGTCGCGTTCACGCAGTCTGCACGCCGTTTCCGTCCCACTCATTCCGCTCATATAAACGTCCATAAACACAACGGAATAACCGCCGCTTTCAAGGGAACGCAAAAAGCTTTCCCCGTCCGAAAATTCCGAAACGGCAATTTCAAGACCGTTATCCGCGCCGAATTTGCGGCATATTTCGGAAATTTCGCCGATATATTTTTCCTCATCGTCTACCACGGCTATACGCATATTTTCACCCTTTCTTATTTTTATTATAACATATTTTAACGGCGTTTTCAATTTGTTTTCCCGGAAAAATACCGTTTTCGGCTGACGTTCCTGCCAAAAATCCGACGTTCCTGCCAAAACGCTTTATTTATTTGCCAAATGATGTATAATTAAAAAATGATTTTGTACAATTTAGAACCTGTCTTTACAAGATGTGTGTGCGGATTTTCGGCAAGATTTTGTAGATGACAAGGCAAAAATCCGCAAAAGCTTTGGCTTTTTGAATACAGCGGGTATTTCAAGGATTTTTAACGCAGTCAGCGGCAAAAGATTGCCGAAAAGACGTGCGCATAGCTTGTGAAGACAGGTTCTTATAATTGGAGGTTGGAAAAATGACTATAAACAAAACCTTGGAAAATTCCGCATTAAGCATAGCTTTGGAGGGCAGGCTCGATACAACCACCGCGCCCCTGCTCGAAGCGGAACTGAAACAGAGCATAGCGGACAACACAAAACTTATTCTTGACTTTGCGAAGCTGGAATACCTTTCCTCGGCGGGACTGCGCGTTTTATTGGCGGCGCAGAAGGTGATGAACAAGCAGGGCGAGATGATTATCCGAAACGTCAACGAGGTGATAGCCGAGGTATTCGAGGTGACGGGATTTTCGGATATACTTACGATTGAGTAACTGGAGGACGTTATGGAGAAACAGTTATTCCGCAAGGCGAGCATTGACAGAGTTTCCTCGCCCGAACAGCTGAACGATTATGTGCGGGTGTCAAATCCGTCCGTGTGGGTGATTTTGGCGGCGATTATTATTTTGCTGACCGGAGTTTGCATATGGGGAATTTTCGGGCGGCTGGATACCGTGGTCAAAGCGGCGGCGGTATGCGAAAACGGAACGCTTACGCTATACATAACCGAAGCGGATATAGCGTCGGTAAAAGAAGGTATGAGCGCTGCCGTAAACGGCGGCGAATACACGCTTTCGGCAATATCTCAAACTCCCGTTTCCGTTGACGCGGAGCTTGACGAATACATTATTCACAAGGGCGGCTTTAAGTCGGGGGATTGGGTATATACGGCAACGGCATACGCTCCGATTTCCGACGGAACATACACGGCGGCGGTCACGGTGGAGAGCGTTCCGCCGATGTCGTTCGTGCTGAATTGAGGTCGCTTATGAGTAAAAATATCAAGCAGCCCGTAAAGAACGGCGCGGCAAAAGTCCCGGTGGTAATGCAGATGGAAGCGCTGGAGTGCGGCGCGGCTTCCCTCACTATGATACTTGCGTATTACGGGAAATGGATACCGCCGGAGCAGGTGCGTGCGGACTGCGGTGTGTCGCGGGACGGTTCAAACGCCAAGAACGTCCTCAAAGCGGCGCGGAGCTACGGGCTGACCGCAAAGGGCTATCGCTATGAACCCGAGGATTTACAGAAAAACGGGAAATTCCCCTGCATAATCCATTGGAACTTCAACCATTTTTTGGTATTGAACGGTTTCAAGGGCAGTAAGGCGTACCTGAACGACCCCGCAAAGGGGAGCTATTCCGTGTCTATGGAGGTGTTCGACAAGTCGTTCACGGGAATTTGTCTGATGTTCGAGCCGTCGGAGAGCTTCGAGCCCGGCGGCAAGCCGAAAAGCGTGCTTTCGTTCGCGAAAAAGCGGTTAAAAGGCGCGGGTGCGGCAATAGCGTTTGTGGTTTTGACGACGGTTATTACGTCGCTTATCGGCATTATAGACCCCGCGTTTTCGAGGATATTCCTTGACAGGCTGCTGACGGGAAAAAATCCCGAATGGTTTATGCCCTTTATTTTTGCGTTTGCGGGAATGGGCGCGGTGCAGCTTATCGCCGCGTGGATTCAGACCGTGTACTCGCTGAAGATAGACGGCAAGCTCTCGGTGGTGGGCAGTACCGAATATATGTGGAAAGTCCTGCGTATGCCTATGGAATTCTTTTCTCAGCGTATGGCGGGAGATATTCAGCAGCGGCAGAGTATGAACGCCTCGATAGCGCAGTCGCTGGTGCAGACCTTCGCGCCGCTTGCGCTGAACACGGTTATGATGATTTTTTACCTTATTGTGATGATACGCTACAGTCTGCCGCTGACGCTGGCGGGACTTGCCTCGATTGTAATAAACTTTGCCGTTTCGCGGATAATTTCCAAGAAAAGAATAAATATCACCCGCGTTTCTATGCGTGACGCGGGAAAGCTGGCAGGGGCGACCGTCGCGGGAATCGAGATGATTGAGACTATCAAGGCGAGCGGCGCGGAAAACGGCTTTTTCGAGAAATGGGCGGGCTATCAGGCAAGCGTGAACACGCAGCAGGTGCGGTTTGAGAAGATGAACCAATACCTCGGAATGATACCGTCTTTTGTGTCGGCAATTGCAAATATCGCGGTGCTTATTCTGGGCGTTTATTTTACGGTAAACGGTGAATTTACGGTGGGTATGATTATGGCGTTTCAAGGCTTTTTAGGCTCGTTTGCCGCACCCGCCCAAACGCTTATTTCCGCGGGGCAGACCTTGCAGGAAATGCGTACGCAAATGGAGCGCGTCGAGGACGTTATGGAGTACCCCACCGACGTGAATTACGATAACGGCGAAATTAACGGAGACGCGGAATACGGCAAATTGTCGGGAAACCTGGAGCTGAAAAACGTCACTTTCGGTTACTCGCGCCTTGCCGAGCCGCTTATCCGCGATTTTAATCTGACGCTGAAAACGGGAAGCCGCGTGGCGTTTGTGGGAACCTCGGGCTGCGGGAAATCCACGCTTTCAAAGCTGATCTCGGGCTTGTACAAGCCTTGGAGCGGCGAAATCCTATTTGACGGCAAGCCGATAGATAAAATCGACAGGAGCGTGTTTACGGGATCGCTGGCGGTGGTTGATCAGGATATAATTCTGTTTGAGGACACTATCGCCAACAACATAAAAATGTGGGACAGCTCGATAGAGGATTTTGAAATGATAATGGCTGCCCGCGACGCTCAGCTGCATGAGGATATTATGCAGAGGGACGGCGGGTATAATTACAAAATAACCGAGGGCGGCAAGGATTTTTCGGGCGGACAGCGGCAGCGTATGGAAATAGCGCGTGTGCTTGCCCAAGACCCGACTATCATCATTCTCGATGAGGCGACCTCCGCGCTGGACGCGAAAACGGAGTACGACGTGGTAAAGTCTATTAAGGATCGCGGGATCACCTGTATCGTGGTTGCGCACAGGCTGTCAACAATACGCGACTGCGACGAGATCATCGTGCTGGATAACGGCGTTGTGGTCGAGCGCGGAACGCACGAGGAGCTGTACGCGAAAAACGGCGTATATACCGCGTTGGTAACAAATGAATAAAGAAAGGATAATTGTGCTATGAAGCTTAATGAGACGGAATTGACCGAAATGATGAAGCCCGATACCTATTTACTGTATGAAACCAGACCGAATGCGCCGACAAATACAAACATAAGATTTGCCCTGGAGATAACCGAGGATATCAACGGAGAGGCTTTATACGAGGCGGTAAATGCGGCGGTAGGGCGCTATCCCTATTTTTCTGTTCGCGTAAAAAACGAAAACGGGAGCTATTCTTTTGCGCCGAACAGCCTTCCGATAGCGGTTATGAAAACGAAGATCCCTGCGCCGCCGCTCGGCTCCGAGGAAGTCAATTATCATCTTAATTATGTAGACTACGCCGATGATACGATTTATTTCAACGTAAGTCACAGTATAACCGACGCGTCGGGATATATACCGTTTATCAAGTCGGTGCTGTATATGTATCTCGTCGGAACGCACGGCGAGCCGATAAGCTCCGAGGGGATAAATCTTCCCGGCTCGGAGTTTTTACGGGGAGAATTCGATTTCCCGAAAATCGGCAGTATGCCCGAATCCGACTTCAGTCTGTATAAGGAGCCGGAAATGGGCTTTTTCCCCGCCGATGATTATATACGCGCGATGAAAGAGCCCGACCCAAAGGGCAGCGGATATTATTGCATCAGTATGAAGCAGCGTGAGCTTATGAAATACGTCCGCTCCAACGACGCAAGCCCTGCGGCGATTATCGCCGTATTTATGTTCAAAGCGCTTGCACCGCTGTTTCCGAACGAGGAACTTTTCTCGGCGGGTATCGCCTGCAATTTCAGAGAAGCTGTCGGCTGTTCAAACGCGTATCATTCGATAAGCAGAGCGCTGCACGTCTGTTACAGGCGGAGTTATCTTGATATGCCCGCCGACAGGCTCGGAACAATAACAAGAGGTATGATAATGCTTCAGTCGCAGCCCGAAAATTCGGTTATCCAAATGAAAAAAACGCTTGATTTTTATGAAAAGGTCGATTCACTGAAAAACACTGAGGATAAGAGGAATTTCTGTCTTAACGAGGGCTTGTTTACCAAGGGCTGCAAGGATACATATAATGTAAGCTATGTGGGTCAGACGGATTTCGGCGCAATGAACGGGTTTGTAAGGTCGCTGAATACCATGGCATACGGCAACCTGCTTGTTGAAATAAACGCGATAGGCAATATGTTCTATATTACGCTTAATCAGGTAACAAATACCGACAGATACATAAACGCTTTTCTGAACGTACTGAACGAGGCGGAGCTGTCTTACAGCGTCAGCAATTACAGAATGAAAAACATCGCCGCTCTTGAATTGCCTTGAAAGATCGGAAACCTTTAATTGAATGGGGGCAAAAAAATAACAATGGGCTGGTTTGACGAACAGATAAAGCAGCGCAGGCAAAGCGACAACGATGCTTTCGCGGACTCCTTTGTCAATATTGCGGGAGCGGTTATGGGAAGCCGCGTTTCGGCGGCGCTGAACGACGAGCGGCGGAGGTTGAAAAACGCTTTTGACGAGATATTGAAATACTATCACGTCAGAACCCGTGAAATTCCCGACAATATCAAGGACAGGAACGAGCAGCTTGAATATCTGCTGCGCCCTCACGGGATAATGCGCCGAACGGTAACGCTCTCAAAGGGCTGGTACAAGGACGCGGCGGGTGCAATGCTGGGCGTTTGCAAAGACGGCGGCGCATTTGCCGCGCTTATTCCCACGGGGCTGTCGGGGTACAGCTATACCGATACCGAAACGGGAAAACGGGTGAAAATAAACCGCAAAAACGAAGGGCTTTTCGAGGAAGAGGCTATCGCGTTTTACAAGCCGTTCCCGCTGAAAAAGCTGGGCATTCCCGACCTGTTCAAATTTATTTTGGGGACGTTCTCTCCCGCCGATCTTACGCTTGCGACCGCCGCAGCTTTGGTGGTTTCGCTGGTGGGAATGCTGTCGCCGAAGCTGAACAATCTGCTGTTCTCAACCGTTATCGAAAGCGGCAGTATGCGGCTGCTTTTCGCAGTCACCGTTTTTATGGTGTGCGTAACGGTAAGCTCTATGCTGATACAGAGCGTAAAGCAGCTTATTATGGCGCGGATAAACACCAAAATGAGTATTTCGGTGCAGGCGGCGGCTATGTCGAGAGTGCTGTCGCTGCCCGCCGATTTCTTTAAAAATTACGGTTCGGGGGAACTGTCCGCGCGGGCGCAGAGCATAAACCCGCTTTGCGATATGCTGGTGTCGATACTGCTGTCGGCGGGACTTACCTCGGTATTCTCGCTGGTGTACATACCGCAGATATTTGTATACGCTCCCGCGTTGGCGGCGCCGTCGCTTGTTGTAACGCTTGTGACGGCGGCGTTTTCCGCAGTTTCTGCGCTTGTTCAGATGAAAATAAGCAAACGGCAGATGGAATTATCCTCAAAGGAAAGCGGAATGTCCTACGCGCTTATATCGGGGGTGCAGAAAATAAAACTCTCCGGCTCGGAAAAGCGTGCATTCGCGCGGTGGGGCAATCTCTACGCGGAACAGGCGCGGCTGAGCTACGATCCGCCCGCGTTCATCAAAATGAACGGCGTTATCTCCACGGCTATCTCGCTTGCAGGTACGCTTGTTATGTATTATTTCGCGGTATCGTCCGGAGTTTCCGTCGCAGATTACTGCGCGTTCAACACCGCCTACGGAATGGTTTCGGGGGCGTTTATGTCGCTGGCGGGGATAGCGCTGTCGGCGGCGCGGATAAAGCCCGTTATGGACACGGTGAAACCTATCCTTGACGCTGTTCCCGAAATATCCGAGGGGAAACAGGTCATTACAAGGCTGTCGGGCGGTATCGAGCTGAACAACGTTTCGTTCCGCTACAACGAGAATATGCCGCTTGTGGCGGACAATCTTTCTTTGAAGATACGCCCCGGTCAGTATGTGGCGATAGTGGGCGCGACGGGCTGCGGAAAATCCACGCTGATGCGGCTTATGCTTGGCTTTGAAACGCCGCAGAAGGGCGCGGTGTATTTTGACGGCAAGGATATTTCAACGGTTGATCTGAAGTCGCTGAGGCGAAATATCGGTACGGTTATGCAGAACGGCAAGCTGTTTTCGGGGGATATTTTCTCGAATATCACCGTTTCCGCGCCGTGGCTGACTATGGACGACGCTTGGAGAGCTGCGGAGCTTTCGGGTATCGCCGAGGATATCCGCCGTATGCCTATGGGAATGTACACGATAATTACCGAAGGCAGCGGCGGCGTTTCGGGAGGACAGCGGCAGCGGCTGATGATAGCCCGCGCGATAGCTCCAAAGCCGAAAATACTGATGTTCGACGAAGCGACCTCCGCGCTTGACAACCTCACCCAGAAAACCGTTTCGCAGTCGCTTGACGGACTGAAATGCACGCGGATCGTTATCGCGCACAGGCTTTCCACCATAAAGCAATGCGACAGGATTATAGTCCTCGACAAAGGCAAGATTATCGAGGACGGAAAATTCGACGAGCTGATAGAGCGCGGCGGCTTTTTCGCGGAGCTTGTCGCAAGGCAAAGGCTTGACGGTACGCCGAAAACGGGGGTTTAGATCTTTCCCGTTTTCGTTCGTATAAAAATGAAAAAAATTGCAAGGAGGATTTTATTATGACCGATTTTGAAAAAAACGCGGGTATTCCCATTGACGACGATGAGCTTGACGAAGTTGCAGGAGGGGTAACGGTGCTGCCGGGAGCGGAGGATATACAGCGGCTTATCAACTCGGGCGAAACTATCACCGTTACCTCGCCGACGACTGTAAACAGGAGCGTTTTAACGAGGCGCGACGGTATACCGGGAACGTTAGAACCGCTTGATCCCGACACCGTGAACATGGCAGAGGAATTTCGTCAGCGTATCCAACAAGCGCGTCAATTCAAAAACTAACGATAGTAATGGAGGTAAACTTATGGAAAACAAATTCACACCGGAGCTTATCGAAAAGGCAAGACAGGCGAAGTCCGCCGAGGAAATTCTCGCCCTCGCAAAGGAAAACGGCATTTCAATGACCGATGAAACGGCAAGGGCGCATTTTGAAAGACTTCACAATTCGGGCGAAATGTCCGACGAGGAACTGGATAATGTGTCGGGCGGCGGCTGCGGCTGGAATAACAAGTGTCCCGCATGCGGCGGAATGATAGTTTGCAATATGTACCACCCGTGGGAAGGCGGATACCATAATTTTTGCAACAAGTGCCACAGAATTTATGATGACTGGAAATTCTGAAAAATCGGGTTTTCGGATATTGATAACAAAAAACGAAATAAAAAGGAGGTAAACTTATGGAAAACAAATTAACGCCCGAGCTTATCGAAAAGGCAAGACAGGCGAAATCCGCCGAGGAGCTTTCGGCTCTCGCAAAAGAAAACGGCATAGAGCTTTCCGAGGACGAGACGAAAGCGTATTTTGAACAGCTTAACAAGTCGGGCGAGCTGTCCGACGACGAGCTTGACAGCGTTGCGGGCGGCGGCTGCTACAAAAAAGACGGGCGGCTGGTGGTCACCTGCTATTACTATTGCAAGCATTTTGTGTGCAGGGGATGCAAAAAAAACTATGTGCCAAAAAAAGCTTTAGATACGCATAAATGTCCCGCCTGTTTCGGTGATTCGATTTTTTCGTATTGCGACAACTGTACATACCAGTCGGGCATGAGCTGTACTCACCCCGAAAACTACAAGAGATAACGGAGGTATTTATGGAAAATAAATTCACACCGGAGCTTATTGAAAATGCAAGACAGGCGAAGTCCGCCGAAGAAATTCTTGCTCTCGCAAAGGAAAACGGCATCGCAATGACCGATGAAACGGCAAGGGCGTATTTTGAAAAACTTCACAATTCGGGGGAAATGTCCGACGAGGAATTGGGTAACGTGTCGGGCGGCGGGTGCAATACGTGTTACTGCGCACGCTGCGGATATCCTCTCGATACCGAGAACAGGATTTGCAGATCCTGCGGAAACAGTTACTAAAAAATAGGCTTATGAACAGATACATATTAAATCCGAATATCGCGCTGCGCTCTTGGCGGCTTGTACCGTACGCGTACTACATAAAAGGCGTTCGCGGCGCGCGGGGCTTGAAAAAGGACGAGTTTAAGTTTCTGCTGAAATGTGACGGAAAAACAGAGCTTGATGAAAATTCGCCGTTTGTGAAAAAATTTACGGAAAATAAATTTATTTTTCCCGCCAAAAACGGCGAAGTTCTGTCCGAATGGCAGAAACATCTCGACTGTGACAACCGTTATTTCCCCGCTATGGAATTTGCGGTAACGGGAAAATGCAACTATAACTGTCTGCACTGTTTCAACGCCGCCGATAACGCGCCGCTTATGAGCGAGTGGACGCTCGGCGAGGTAAAAAGTCTTATGGAACAGGCTCAGAAATGCGGTCTGAACGCGATAACGCTCACGGGCGGCGAGCCGATGCTCCATAAAAATTTCTTTGAGATTGCCGAAGAGATACACAAGCGCGGAATGTACGTTGCCGAGATAAACACCAACGGGTATTTTATCGACCGAGCCGCGCCGGACAGACTGCGTTCAATAGGCTGCAATCCCATCATCAAAATATCCTTTGACGGCATCGGGCGTCACGATTGGCTGCGAAACCGCAAGGGCGCGGAGGAAAAAGCGCTCTCCGCTATCCGCCTTTGCAAGGAAAACGGTTTTCGTGTATGGGCGCAGACCAATGTTCACAGGCTGAACGCCGATTCCATACTTCCCACTGCGGTAATGCTGGACGAAATGGGCGTTGACACTATGAGGATAATACGAACCTCGGAAAGTCCCCGCTGGGAAAAAAACGCGGGCGGCGCGTGTCTCGGCGTTGAGGAATACTACGAAAAAATGCTGGAGTTCGCGGTCAGATACGCCGAAGAGCCGCACCGTATGGACATTGATATTTGGCAGTTTCTGACGCTTACGCCGAATATGAGAGCCTACCGCGTCCGCCCCGTGGAATACGGCGAGGGGGAGTACCGTGACAGTCTGCCCGTATGCCGGGGAAACCGCGGGAAAATAGCTATTGCCCCCGACGGGAACGTATATCCGTGTATGCAGCTTTCGGGATATTATTCCGCCCGCAATATACTTTTGGGTAACATCAAGACCGACGGATTGCAGCCGCTGCTGCAAGGCGGAAAATATCTTGACGAGGTATGCGCCACGGTGAAAACTCTCTCCGAAAACAATAAAAAATGCTCCGGCTGCGAATATTTCAAATACTGCGCAGGCGGGTGCCGCGCACTGGCAATGGCGCTGACGGGAGATAAATTCGGCAGCGACACGGCAAAATGCACATTTTTCAAAAACGGCTGGTACGAACAGATAACGGTGTTGCTGCGGGACTGGGAAAATATTAAGCCTATCCCGCGGAGGCTTTCAATTAATTTATGATACGGAGAAAAGGCTTTGGAACTTAAACAAAACGAACGCTTTCTGAAAAAGGCGTATAACAAGGCGCTGCTTCCCTGTGTGCTGTCGGTGCTCAGCGGCAATATAAACATACTCGCCGACGGCATTCTGGTGGGGCAGCGGCTCGGCACGGATGCGCTGGCAGCTGTAAATTTCAGTCTGCCCGTGTATTTGGTACTGTGTATCGCAGGCTCGTTTATCGTGTCGGGAACGGCTGTCTGCGCGTCGGACGCTATCGGGAAAAATCGAACGGAAACTGCTCAAAGGCTATATCAAATGTCAATTTTTTGGTGTACGGCGGTTTCGGTTTTTATTGCGGCAACAGGACTGATTTTTTTAGAGCCGCTGTCGCTGCTTTTATGCTCCGACCGAAGTGTAACGCCGCTTGTTGCGGAATACGCGGGAGTAACGCTGGCGGGAGCGCTGCCGAAGATACTGATTTATATACCGTTCTGGTTTTTGCGGCTGGACGGACGAAACGGACAGGTCACGCTGATGATGCTAATAATGGGAGCGGGAAACGTCGTTCTGGACGTGATTTTCCTGTACGCGCTGGATATGGGAATACTCGGCGCGGCACTGGCGAGCGTATTATCGACCGCGGCGGCTTGCGTTCTCGGATTTGCAAGGCTGTGCGATAAAAGGAGCGGTTTCCCGTTCGGGTTTCGCGTTAAATGTGATGACATAAAATTTTCGGATATTGCAAAAGCGGGCAGCCCGTCGGCGGCGAACAATCTGTTCCAGACGCTGCGCGTATCGGTGATAAACGCGCTGCTGCTGCGGTACTGCGGCAGCGGAACCGTGGCGGCGTTTACGGCGGTGAACTGCATAGCGGCGTTCGGCGAAAGCGTAACGAGCGGCGTCCCCCAAGCGGCGTCGGCAATGCTGGGAATATATAACGGCGAACGCGACAACGAAAGCACGCGGCTTTTAATGGCGAGACAGCTAAAAAGCGGCATACCCTGTGCGCTTATTTTTTCGGCGGTAATTATTCTCGGCGCGGATTTGGTCGGGGCGGCGTACGGGCTGGATATTTCGCTGCGGTTTGCGTTTATTTGCCTGTCATTGGGAATGATACCCGCGTTGGTAAACTGCGTTCTGTCGGGATATTACAATGTTTCCGGCAGGGTGTTTCCTGCGGTCGGGATAATTTTTATGCGCGTGTTCGCAATATCCTGCGCGAGCCTTTTCGCGCTGCTTTATTTCGGGCAAAGTCCGTGGCTGTTTTTGTTTTTCGGGGAAATATTCACGCTGGCGGTCTGGTTCGTCTGTTCGGGAATTGCGCACAAAAGAAATCCGAAGCTGTCGCGTTTTTTGCTGACGGATAACGCCCTTGAAGAGAGCGGGAATGTTATAAACTTTTCGGTGAACGGCGATGCGGAAAGCATTTGCGATGCAAGCGGAAGGATAACCGATTTCTGCGGCAAAAACGGAATGTCCCCGAAGCAGACAATGCGCATAAGCCTCGCTATGGAGGAAATAATGACGCTTATAGCCGAGAAAAACGAAAGCTCCGCCGAGTTTGACCTGCGCGTGTATTCGCTGAACGGAACGATCGGTATCAGAATACGCTGCGGCGGCGAGGAGTTCAACCCGCTTGCCTATTCGGAGGGCGACGAGGAGTATATGGGTATTCGTCTGATTGAAAGCATATGCGAACAGACCCTGTACCGGCGCACATTCGGCACAAACACCGTGCAAATTTTTATTGAGGGGAGCGCACAATGAAAACAGATTATGAGCGTCTCGGGCGCGAATCGCTTGAACGCCTTGAAAAATCCGCGAAAAACGCAGGTTCGGCGCAGACAAAATTTCTTCTTGACCGGCTGAAAGAAAACAGCGGTACGGAATTCGGCAGGCGGTACGGTTTCGCGCGGATAAATTCCGTGAGGGAGTACCAAAATAAAGTGCCTCTCTCAAGCTATGAGGATTATGCCCGCAGCATTGAACGTATCATCGGCGGAGAAAAAAATATTCTGACCGCCCGCGACGCAGTTTTTTTCTGTATAAGCTCGGGAACGGTTGGTGATGAAAAATATATTCCGCTGACGGAATACGACCTTGAGGCGCATTACACTTTTATGTACGGCGCGGTTTTCGGGCAGATACGGAATTATTACAAAGAATTAAGCGAAAAGGAAATTTTCGGGAAAATATTTCAAATAGGCGAATTTGCAAAAACATATATGGCGGACGGCAGAATGAAAGGAATACGTTCAAGCTGCGTTTATCAATGGCTTGACGAAAACGGGAAATTCGACGCGTCCGATTACTGCGTTCCGAAGGAGATACTGTTTCCCGAAACGCTGGAGGAGCGGCTGTATATCAAGGTGCGTTTCGCGCTTGCGGAGCGTGATCTGACGACGATACACGGCGTTTTTATCAACCGCGCTGCGGGAATGATCGAGTACATTCTCCGCAATTGGGAAAGCTTGCTGGACGATATGGAATACGGTACGGTAAGCGCGGACATTCCGGAAAAACAAAAGAAATATATTTCCGAAAGGCTGCCGCCCGATCCCGAACGCGCGCGGGAGCTTCGGAGTATTCCCCGTGAGAATTTGCATAAGGGCGTCATCAAAAAAATCTGGGAAAAAATGAAATACATACTTGCCATAGGCGGTGACAGCTTTTTTTATTACACCGAAAAAATGCGCGGCTACGCGGACGGTATTCCTGTTCATTATTTCGTCTATGCCGCTTCGGAGGGAGTTTTCGGGCTGGCGGAAAACGTCGGCTTGACGGACAGATATATGCTTCTGCCCGAATCGGTTTTCTTTGAGTTTATTCCCATGGACGGAGATAATGCTCCGCTTCTTATGGACGAGGTGAAAATCGGTGAAAAATACGAGCTTGCGGTTACAAACCGTTCGGGGCTGTACCGTTACCGACTCGGCGACGTTGTGGAAATTGTGGGAACATACGAAAAAACGCCGATCGTAAAATTCTGCTGCCGCCGTAATCAGATAATAAATATCGCGGGGGAGAAAAGCAATCAGCAGCAGTTTGATACGGCAATAAAGCGGTTTGCGGAGCTTTCGCAAACCGGGGTCAGAGGATACTGCGTACGGGAGGATTTTTCGGGAATTGCGCCGAGATATTTGTTTTATATGGAATGTGAAAAAATTCCCCGCTGCGGCGACGAGCTGTTTGAAAGGTGTATGTGCGAGGCAAATCCCGAATATAAGTCGTGTCTGCATATGCGGGAGATCGAGCCGCTGCATATTGAGTATCTCAAAGACGGCAGCTTTAAAAGCTACGAGCGGGCGCTTGCCGAAAGCGGAAAGCCAACAGCGCAGCTCAAAATGCCGCATTTTCTGAACACTGAGGAAAAGAAAAGATTTTTTGCGGCGCGTACTGTTAAAAGGGAGGGAACTGTATGCACAAGCTCAACGGAATAGCGGGAAAGCTTACGGCAGGAGTAATTCTTTTCGGACTGCTGCTGGGCGCGGTGTGCGGCACGGTAGGCTATATTGAGTTTACCTCGGTGCTTGAACGGCAGTATAACGACTCGGCATACGAGATCGCGGAAACGGCGCGGACATACTTAAATCCCGACAAATTCGGGCAGTATCTTGAAACGGGTCAGCCCGATGAGGAATACCGGAATATTCTTTCAAGACTGGACGCGCTGACCGACGCGGCGGCGGTCACGTTTATATATGTGGCAAGGGTTAGCGATGATTACAAAACTCTCACATACATTTACGATACGGTCAATTCGGACACGGGTTTCAGCCGCTATCCTCTCGGTTACACCGCCTCCGATCTTGACGAAAAATATACCGAAAACGTAATAAAAATTATGACGGAGGGCGGGCGCGCCGAAAAATATCTGTATTCCTATTCAAAGGAATCGGGGGCGCATACCACCGCGGCAATTGATGTAAAAAACTCGGACGGCGAAATTATCGCCATGCTTTGTGTTGAAAAGCCCATGACCCGCCTTGAGGACGCGCGGAACACATATGTCCTGCACGTTATTTTGTGGACGCTGACGGCTATCGCTTTGTTTATCGCCGTATATACGCTTATTCTGCGGCGCGGCGTGATAACGCCCATAATCACCGTAACGAACGAGGCTGAACGTTTCGCCGACGACAATACCTCGTCTGAAATACTGCTTAAAATAAGGCAGAAGGACGAGATAGGGATACTCGCCCGCGCGGTGGAAAAAATGGAAAGGGATATTGTGGAATATACGCAAAATCTCACCGCCGTAACCGCCGAAAAGGAACGGGTGAACACCGAGCTTTCGGTTGCCGCGCGTATTCAGGCGAATATGCTTCCGAGTATCTTTCCCGCGTTTCCCGAACGGGAGGAATTTGACATTTACGCGGCGATGAACCCCGCGAAAGAGGTGGGCGGCGACTTTTACGATTTCTTTATGGTGGACGAACGTCATCTTGCGGTCGTAATGGCGGACGTTTCGGGAAAGGGAGTTCCCGCGGCGCTTTTTATGGTAATCGGCAAAACGCTGATAAAGGATCACACTCAGCCCGGAAAAGACCTCGGCGAGGTATTCACGGAGGTGAACGAGCTGCTTTGCGAAAGCAACAGCGAGGGCTTGTTCATAACCGCTTTTGAGGGAGTTCTCGACCTGACGAGCGGCGAATTCCGCTTTGTGAACGCGGGGCACGAAATACCTTTTATCCGCAAAAATGGCGGCAAATTCGAGCCTTATAAAGTACGCGCGGGATTTGTGCTCGCTGGATTGGAGGGAATGCGCTACAAATGCGGAGAAACCCGGCTGGAGCCGGGCGACAAAATATTCCAGTACACCGACGGCGTTACCGAAGCGACGAACAGTGATAACGAATTGTACGGAATGGAACGGTTAACGGCAGTCCTCGGAGAAAATTCGGAGCTGCCGCCCTCCGCGCTGCTGCCGAAAATCAAGGACGATATAGACCGCTTTGCGGGCGAAGCGCCGCAGTTTGACGACATTACAATGCTTTGTCTGGAATACAAGGCAAGATTGGAGGAGCTGGAATGAAAGAACTGACGGTCAGTGCAGTGACAGAAAACATTGCCGCTGTGACAGCGTTCGTCGATGAGCAGCTGGAGCGGCTCGGCTGCCCTGTGAAAACGCTGCTTCAGGTAAATGTGGCAATTGACGAGCTTTTCGGGAATATCGCGAATTACGCCTACAGTTCCGAAATAGGCGCGGCAACCGTCCGCGTGGAGACTGCGGAAAATCCCCCTGCGGCAGTGATAACCTTTATCGACAGCGGAATTCCCTATAACCCGCTTGCCAAAGCCGATCCCGACGTCACACTTTCCGCCGAGGAACGGGAAGTCGGCGGCTTGGGCATATATATGGTGAAAAAAACTATGGACGGTATTTCCTACGAATACAAGAACGGACAGAATATTCTGCGGATCAGAAAAAATATACGGAGGTAAATGTATGAAAAAATTTATAAAAGCAATTTTCGGAATTTTTGTAATTTTGGCGGCGTTATCGGGCTGCCGGAATAAAGAGCAAGACTTAAACGCCCTCTATGAAGCGGCGGTACGGGACGCGGCTTTCGCCGACGGGGACGAAATTTTACCGCTTGTCTCGTTGACCGAAAGCGACGAAATGACCGCATGGCAGGACGGAAAGGTACTGCTGCTGACTTGGCACAACTATCCCGACAGCTATCCTGAGGGGGAAAACGTAACTATTCGGTGGGGGTATGTATGGACGTTTACCGATAAAGAAATAGCGTCTTACGGCAGCGAGCTGCGTAAATCAGACGATCCCGAAATGCGGCTGAAACAGCTTGTCGCGTTTGCTCCCGATTCGGAACATTCCACAGTGACGGGTTTTTGGGTAAGTCCAGAAAACGTGAAACGTCCTGCATATCAAAGCGACCCCACGGTCGGAAATATGACGAACGCTTTCGGTGAAAACGCCGATGAGGAATTCAAAGCCTGGTTCGACGGCAATATTCTTTGGTCGTATTATTACGGCGGCTACCCTTGGACAAGGCTCGGCTACACCTATGACTGGGCGGACAACGGCGCGGAATACGGTCTGACGGAATTTATCGTTGAAAACGGCGCGGAGGTAACTGTGGAATTTACCGAGACGACAGAGGAGTTTATTGAAAGAATTACCAAATAATTAAGATTGGCGGATTTCAAGTGTACTCGCCTTGACGGTGGACTTTTGCGTTGTCGTTTCAGCGGCGTGGAAGAAAGGCTTAAATAGGAGTATTGCTGTAAACAATGTGCTTACACGGTTTGATTTTTCAATATCGCCGCGATTTTACAGAACATCAAATATTGCGTTCCCGTCATAAAAACAGCAAGGCTTTTACTCTACGCCTTTCAGAACCTCAACCATATCGAGGCGGCGTATTCTTTTTGAAAACATAAAGCTCACAAGCACCGATACCGCCAAAACGATAATTCCCGAAATTATATAATTTGAAACGGAAACTTTCAAGCTGTAATCGAAATTCTCGCCGTTGCTGTTCATCATGGCGTTGAGGGAAATATTGCCCAAAGGCATACCGATAATTACCCCGATTACGGAAAGCCACAAATTCTGCACGCTGAGAAGCCGCCTTATCTGCGAGGACTGCAAGCCCAATACCTTTAACGTTGCGAATTCTTTGACCCGTTCGCCGAAAGAAAGCGAGCCCGAATTGTACAGCACCACCACGATCATAATTACCGAAAATGTTATCATCATAATCAGCATTGCGTTCATGACTTCCATACTTTCGAGGTAGGCGTTTTTTAAGTCCTCCTTGCTGTGGACGGCGGTTACAAAATCGAGATTTTCTTTGTCAAGGGCGTTTTTATTTGTAACTAAAAGAGAGGGGACATACTCCGCGCCCGTTGCTTCAAAATCCTTGCGGAGATAGGCTATGCCCTGGGTTTCCGAGCTTCGGTAGATAAGTCCCACGGTCGCTTCGTGCCACTCGTTTTCGGAATAAATATGCCAGTAAATTGTGTCGCCGATTTGTATACCCAATTCCTCGGCAAACTTGCGGCTTATGGCGGTTTTGCCCTCGGGAATTTCCGTGATTTCGTTGTCAAGGTCGAGGATATTGTACAGACCTTTGCCCTCGGTTACGGTGACAGTGCCTTTCTTTTTTTCGGAAGTATTGGCGTTTTTATTTTTCGCGACTTCAATCATACTTGTCATAACGGTTTCGCCGCCAAGTTCCTCCGACAAATTATTTACCGAATTTATATCCGCGTCGGGGGAAATATTTACCTGCCAGTCCGCCGCGAAAACTTTTTCAAAGGTAAGCTCGCTCATACTGTCCACAAGCTCGCCGCAGCCCACGCCGTAAATCATAAGCAGCATTCCCACCGCCGTGCCGAGAACGCCCATAAAGGCGCGGAGTTTCGCCCGTGAAATATCGCGGAGATTGTACTGACCGTTAAAGGAGAGTTTGTCCCAAAAAGGAAGCTTTTCAAAAATACATCTTCTGCCCTGTTTCGGCGGCGCGGGACGTAACGCCTCGGCGGGTTTTACTTTGAGTAATTTTCGGCAGCTTAAATATGCCGCCATTGTGCATATGAAAACAATTACCAAAACCATTGCCGCGTACAGCGGGTGGAAAACCGAGTGCAGACCCGGGACTATGTACCACTGGGCAAACATATTCATCATTATGGGGCAAAGCCACACAACGCCGACTATCGTTCCCAGTACCGAACCCGCCGCCGAGACGATTAGGCTGAAGCTCATATAGTGAAATAAAATTTTGGATTTTTTCATTCCCAAGGCGTTCATTGTGCCGATTTGGGTGCGCTGTTTTTCCACCATTCTGCTCATTGAGACGGCGATCACAAGCACAGCGATCACCACAAAAACCGCCACAAAAACGTAGGAAAACGTTTGGTGCTGTTCAAGTTCGCTGTCGAGACGGGCAAGCCCCGGGACGGAATTCCTTTCCACCATTGCGGCGAAATCGCCGTTAAGCGCGTCGGCAATTTCGTCCTCGTGGGAAAGTCCGCCGCCGTCTTTTGTACGGATTATCATCTGCGTGTACGGGAAAATTTTCGCCAGTTTTTCATCGTCAATTTTCCCCACGGCTTCAAGGAGCATATCCTGCGTGATTGCGGAAATATCCAAACCGTTAGCTTCGAGTTTTTCAATTGTTTCGTCGAGGACAGAGGTATTTTCCGCAACGGATTTGGCGGTGATTTTTCCCGTTTCGATAAGGTGATTTACATACTCCCGAAGCGGGAAACCGTCGTAGGACATAAAAACAACCGCGATATTTTCAAGGAACATATCGGCGTCGTTTTCCGCCTGTCGGTACTCATATTCCGCGCTTTCAACAAGTCCCTTTACTTTTTTTGTGAATTTAATTCCGTTATACTCAACGGTAAAATCGTCGCCCACATTTATATTTCTGCGCACCGCAAAAGCGTTTGCAAGCCATATTCCCTCGGTATCGGAGGGGTCGAAATCTTCCCCCGAAAAAAGATAGGGAGTGTTGACAACATTTTCCCGCTCGAGAAAAATATCCGCCTGAACGCCGCCGCACTCGGGAACCGTGCCCTGCGCCGACATACGAAGCTGGGCGTTTTCCACAAAATCAAGATTTTTTACCGCTTCAAGATTTTCCACGGAAAAGCCCTCGCTGTACACCCAAACGTCGGACAAACTGCATTCGTCGTGAAAAATTTCCCGCGCCGAATTTTGCGACAAAACGTGCCCCTCAAAGGTGATAAAAAGAGCCATTGCCAAAAAAGCCAGCAGAAGCACGGAAAAAAACTGACCGAAATTCATTTTAAATTCACGGAGCATTTTCTTTTTCAGCATTACCACTCAACCTCCCCCACGGAAAGAGGATTTTCGTTAATTTTTATTTCCCTGATTTTTCCGTTTTTCATACGGATCACCTTGTCGGCGCACTGCGCGATGTCGCTGTTGTGGGTGACGAGAATTACGGTTTTTCCCTCGTCTCTGCACAGCTTCTGCAAAAGCTCCAGAACCATAACTCCCGTTTGGGAATCAAGCGCGCCCGTGGGTTCGTCCCCCAAAAGTATTTTCGGATTTTTCGCAAGCGCCCGGGCTATGGAAACTCTCTGCTGCTCGCCTCCAGACATTTGTGACGGGAATTTGTTGCGGCAATGGGAAAGTCCCACCATCTTTAAAAGCTCGTCCGCGTCTTTCGCGCCCTTGACAATGCTTTTGGTGAGGGCGATATTTTCGTACGCCGTAAGGCTCGGCAGCAGGTTGTAGAACTGAAAAATAAATCCCACCGTGTCCGCGCGGTAATCGCCCAGCTGCCTGTCGTTCATTGCGGAAACGGTTTTCCCCGCAACGACAACGCTTCCCTCGGTGGGGGTATCCATACCGCCCAGCATATTTAAAATGGTGGACTTTCCCGCTCCCGACTGCCCGAGAATTACCGTAAATTCTCCCTCGTCAATTGTGAAGCTGACGTGGTCGACGGCGGTTTGTTTGCCCTCGCCAGTGCCGTAAATTTTAACTACATCTTTTAATTCAACCAACATTTTTTTGCCTCCGTTTCAAAAAATTAAATTTATTTTTCCCGTTTGGAATTTACCCAAACAAGCATTATTCCGAACCAAATAATCATACTTTCGCTCATAAGTCCGTTGGTAAATCCGAGACGGAACGGACTGTCCGGGAGCAGCATTTTTACAATTAGCAGAAGCAGATAGATCACAAGCACATTCGTAAACGCGAAGCCTTTCGGGAAAAGGGTTTTCCCCGAAATTTGCAGATAAAACCAGTACAAAAAAGGCGGCAGCATAAAGGCTTCGCTGAGGAATACCACCCATTTCAAATGCCCGTACAAAGCCTCGCAGGCGGACAGGGAAACCGCCTCGTAACCGCTGCCGTTAAGCCACGCGAAAAGATACAAAATCATCACATAAAAAAGGTGCAGGCACAGCCAAGGCGTAAGTCCGAAAACCGTTAAATAATGATAAATTTTTTTGCAGTTTTCTTTTTTTATAAATTTTTCTATGGCGAACAAGCCGATTCCGTAAAAAATTATGGCGGGGAACGACACGAGCATTGAAAGGGAATTTCGCCAAGCGGGGATATTTTTCACGCCCTCGGTGAGCCACGTCAAATTGCCGCCGTAAGCGGTTTCGCCGTACATCATCAGCCAGTCGCCGCTGCCCATAAAAACGCAGCCTATCATTCCGCAGATGAGCGAAATTGTCATAATTTTTTTATTTGTTTTTTGCAATTTAATTTCCCTCCTAAATAAAATTTTTTTAAAATTTATTTTGAATTTTTATCCCGCAAAGCCTCTGGGGACTTGTCCCCGACATACCAGTATTCGCAGGTTTTGTCGCCGTCGGAAAGAATATTGTGCCGTATCAGTTTCGCGTGAAAAGCTTTTGCGACGGCGTGGTCGGATTTGCACATAAACGGCAGAATGTCCGTATAGCCGTGTTTCCGAGCAAATTCATACAGCGGGCAGGTGTCCAAAGAAAAGGCAATTCCCCTCTTGCGGTTGTTGGGATTTACGCGGATTTTCCAAGTGTTGCCCCACTCGTTTCCCCGCTTTTCATCGCTTTTATTTTTTAATTTTTCAATGAATTTATATGCAAGCTTCATCAGCCATTTTTTCTTTTCAAGCTTGTTCATATCAATAATCCGCATCATTTTAAGCTTCTTTTCCATTGTGATGCCGAATAAAATATCAAAGTCCTTTTTTGTGAAATTGCGGTCGACCGCTTCATAAAACGCGCACGTCCCATAAAAAAGAAAAATATTCGAGGACATTATATTTTTTCTTCCGCCCAGATCGCCTTCTTCGCGTATCCATTTGTAATAAAGCCGCTCGGTTTTTTTCAGCCGTTTTGCAACCTCTTTTTCGCCGTATTTTTTTCGCAGAATTTTCACCATTGCGGGTCTTAACGCTTTTAAATATTTATCCATTTTCAGCGCTCCTTTTTAATTTTTTATTTGCGCAAATTAAATAAATAAACCAAACTATCATTCCGAAATTCATACAAAACGTGAATAAGCCGTACGCAAAAGGAGTGTCCGGCAGCGCTTCTCTGACCTCGGAAACTATTGTCATAGGCACTAACGGGGTGAAAATTGCCGCCGATTTTTTTAGGCAGGTTTTTCCCGCGATTACGGCGATAGGTACTGCCAAATACCCCGCAAAAACAAATAAATACGCCCCGTAAAAAGCCGCCGTACTAACGCTTGCAAAGCCGCCCGAAAGCGTGACCGCAAGCTCCCGTCCGCCGAATTTATCGGTCTGTGAAAAAATAAAAACCTGCGCCGCCACGATAAAATGAATTATCGGACACGCCGCCGCGCAAAGTCCCAGAATATATTCGAGGACGCGCTTTGTTTTTTCGGTTTTGCCGATGTCGGAAACCCGGGTAAGTCCCGCCTGCAAAAAAATCATACCGACCGCTGCAAGGGCGAAAACCGCCGCAAGCTTTGCCGTACTGTAATCTGCGCCGTGTCCCCCGCGAATGTAATAAAACGCACCGCCCTCCACCGCCGCCGTGTCGACCAGCCCCAGCAGCCAATCGCCGATACCGAAGCAAATGCAGCCGATAATTCCGAAAATGCTGTATTTAATTTGCGGTAAATTTTTTTCCATAAAATCAACCCTTTAATTATTTTATCAGAATTGTCCCAAGCCCCGTAAGCGCGCCGACCGCAATCGCATACAGCAGACCGGGAAAAATCATTCCCTTGACGTGAAACCGTTTCTGCCCGTACTCTTTATCCATATGCTCCGTGCCGGGCAGGCGGAATATTTTCCATTTTGCGAACAGCACCCAATCAATGAAAAACGTGTCCCAAACGCCCTCCGCCGCCAAAAGCAGAAAGCCGAAAACGAAGCCGTCCCAAAAGCTTTCAGCGCCTGCTATGACCGCTCCCGCCGTCAGAACCGCCGCGAAAATAATTACCGTCGCAAGCTTTTGGACGATAGCTTTTTTGCCGAGGGGCGCGGTTTCCGTCCGCCTGTGATTTTTGAAATATTCCTCGCGGATTTCGGGAGGGTAATTATGTACGCCCGCCCCGGGATTTTTCATTGCCGAAAATATCACCGCCGCCGAAAACAGCGCGATAAAAACTGCCGCTTCAATAATTACAACATTCCAAACCATAGTTCAGTACCTTTAATTTGGTTAGATTGAGCTAACTTGCTGCCGAAACAGACGCTGCCGCCATATTAGCAACAGCTAACCAATATCAGTATACAACATATATTTATTTTTGTCAATAGGTACGGAAAATTTTTAATATTTTCCGCGGACTGCAATTGCCGCCGATCTTCCCGATATTCAAAAATCCCGCGAAGCATTAACCTCGCGGGATTTTTCACCTCATCACCACCCATTTGCCGTTTCTGCGGCAAAGACAAACAACCGCGTCTTTTTTACCGCTTTCGGCGTCGTTGTACAACGTCAAATCACAGTAAACGGCGTAATATTCATCACCGGGAGCATAATGCCGTACCCGTTGAACAAACTTCAATTTTGCATGAATTTTTTCGTTATCCTGCAAAATTAATATTTTTTCTCTGTCTTTGGCAAATTCTTCCTCGGTCACTGCATAGTTAAAGCAAGCCTTGTACCCCTCAAAATCGTCCCGCGCCAAAGCGGTGTAGTATTTATCCGCCAGCTTCATCTGCCCGCCGAAATAGATATTCGCCCAAAGCAGAACCGCCGTACCCACCGCCGCGAGGATACAGAAAATTATGCCGAAAAGTTTACCTGTCGTTAATTTTTTATCCATAATATCAATCCTTTACATCGAGCAGTCCGTTTATTCCGTCAAGGCTGAAATGGCTGTCGGGGGTGAATTTTGCCCAGTATTCCGTTTCATATCTCTTATACGGGTAAAGAATTTCTCCGCCGCAGAGATATAAAACCGGGTGACTTTCATAATCGCGACAGGGTGGTTTTGCCCGAGTCAACGTGGGCGGTCATACCTATTACAAGGCGTTTCATCGGGCTTAACACTCCTTTTTACAGAAAAATAGGATAGTAGGGAGAATAGAAATCCAAAACCCATTTTCCTCCCTCACGCTTCATTGGAAAAAGCTGTTCTTTAATTTCTTTGTGTTCCTCATCATTATAAATTGTTACACTATATACCACATAATATGAATTAGAAATTAAATTACTTGAAAGACTTACTCGGTAAATGAATTTAACTTTTGCATGAAGCTCCTCGTTATCCTGCAAAATTGAAATAGCATTTTTAAATTCAGAAAAATGTTCCTCGCTTATATCTTCGGCAAAGCAAGCCTTAAACCCATTGATGTCGTCCCGCTCAAGAGCAGTATATAACTTGTCTATCAGCTTCATCTGCCCGCCGAAATAGATATTCGCCCAAAGCAGAACCGCCGTACCCGCCGCCGCGAGGATACAGAAAATTATGCCGAAAAGTTTACCGACCGTTAATTTTTTATTCATAACATCAGTCCTTCAAAATAGCCCCCGTCGACCCCGACGTAACCATTTTAGCGTAGCGTTTCAGATAGCCGTGCAGCTCCTTAGTTTTGGGCGTGAACGCCGCAAGTCTGCGGTCTATCTCCTCCTGCGGCACGTCGAGGGTAATGGTGTTTTCGGGAATGTTTATGGAGATCGTGTCCCCCTCCTCGACAACGCCGATAACGCCGCCTACAGCCGCCTCGGGGGAAACGTGTCCTATCGCCGCGCCGCGGGTTGCGCCGCTGAAACGTCCGTCGGTGATAAGGGCGACCTTGCTGCCCAGACCCATACCCATTATTGCGGAGGTTGGGTTCAGCATTTCGCGCATACCCGGACCGCCCTTGGGACCCTCATAGCGGATAACGACCACGTCGCCCTCCTTGATTTTTCCGCCCGTGATTGCCGCCATAGCGTCCTCCTCGCAGTCAAAAACCCGCGCCGAACCGCTATGCACAAGCATTTCCTCGCAGACCGCGCTCCTCTTCACCACACAGCTGTCGGGCGCGAGATTTCCCCGCAGAACGGCAATTCCCCCCGTTTGGCTATAGGGGTTTTCTATGGGACGTATAACCTCGGTGTCCCTGTTCACGCAGCCCGAAATGTTCTCGCCCACGGTTTTGCCCGTTGCCGTCATACAGTCAAGGTTCAGCAGGTTTTTCTTGGAAAGCTCGTTCATCACCGCGTAAACGCCGCCCGCCTCGTCAAGCTCCTCGACGTAGGTGTGTCCCGCAGGGGCAAGGTGGCAAAGATTGGGAGTTTTTGAGCTTATCTCGTTGGCAATGTCAAGGTTGATGTCAATTCCGCACTCGTGGGCAATTGCGGGCAGGTGGAGCATACTGTTGGTTGAACAGCCCAACGCCATATCCACCGTGAGAGCGTTCATAAACGCCTTTTCCGTCATAATGTCAAGAGGCTTGATGTCCTTTTCGAGAAGCTCCATAATCTTCATGCCCGCGTGCTTGGCAAGCTCTATGCGCTGCGAGTAAACTGCGGGAATTGTGCCGTTTCCGCGTAGAGCCATTCCCAGCACCTCGGTAAGGCAATTCATTGAGTTGGCGGTGTACATTCCCGAACAAGAGCCGCAGGTGGGGCAGCCTTTTTTCTCGTACTCTTCCAGTTTTTCCGCGTCAATAGTGCCTGCCGCAAACTGTCCAACCGCCTCGGAAATACTGGAAAAACTTGTCTTTTTGCCGTCAACCCGCCCCGCAAGCATAGGTCCGCCGCTGACGAAAATTGTGGGGATATTCAGCCGCGCCGCCGCCATAAGCAAACCGGGGACGTTCTTGTCGCAGTTGGGAACCATTACCAGCGCGTCAAAGCCGTGTGCAAGAGCCATAGCCTCGGTGCTGTCGGCGATAAGGTCGCGGGTGACGAGAGAGTACTTCATACCCCGATGCCCCATAGCAATACCGTCGCAGACTGCGATTGCGGGGAACACAACGGGAGTTCCCCCCGCCATAGCCACGCCCAGCTTGACCGCGTCCACAACCTTGTCGATGTTCATATGCCCGGGAACGATTTCGTTGTAGGAGCTGACAATTCCTACCATAGGGCGGGAAATCTCCTCGTTTGTAAGACCGAGCGCGTGGAAAAGCGCGCGGTGGGGAGCGTTGTTAGCTCCGTTTTTGATTGAATCACTGTACATTTTTGTTTCCTCCAATTTATAATTATTTTAATCGATTTTAACAATTTTGAAATTTCCCGCCGCCTTGACGGTTTCCGCAATAACCTCGTCGGGAATATCCCTGTCAACAAAAAGCTCGGTAAAGCCCTTCTCCTCGCGGTAAACGGCGTTTGTGACGTTCTCGATTTCCATAAGCCCGTCAAGGAGCGACCGGCAGTTTTTACCGTCAATTCCGTCAATGTACAAAACCTTATAGTCAATGCGCTCGATTTTGAAAATAACGGGGCGCGTTCCATCGTTGCAGCAGGCTATCATAACCCGCTCGTCGTTAGTCCAGCCCCGCATTACAGCGCCGCCCTGCAAAGCGGCGTAAACGTACCTGCTTATGCAGTCCCAAGCCTCGGAGCAGTGCGCACCCTTTGCCATAGTCCAGAACGTGTCCTCGCCGCCGTACCGCTCAAACAGGGTAACGTCCCCAACGCTGTAAAAGGGACATTCCCCCGACTTCGGGTCAGCAAGGTATTTTTGCTGATAGTCTGCAAAAAGCTTTTTCTCCAGTACCTCAACCCTGCATTTGTGCTGCATAAAAATCCCTCCTTGGCTGTTAAATTTTCACATTTGCTCACCGAAATACTTTGTGTATTTTAAAATGTACTCTTTCGCAAGCCTGTTAAATTTTTTCTCCTCAAAAATCCTCCGAAAATCCTTGTCAACCGTTTTGTAATCATCATTCGCGGCAAACTCCAAAAAATCTTCGATACTCCTGCCAGAGACTTTTTTCCCGCTGTCGTAATTTATTTTCAGCGCCTGCTCGGCAACGTCCCCGAGCTTGCCGTACCCTATCGCGCGGAAGCCTGCGGCAGCAACGCCTATGTAGTCCCGCGACGTGTTGAAAAAAGCCTGCGCAAAGCCGCCGCCAAGTATTTCGTTTTTGACGTAATTTGCGCAGTAGACGTTCAGACACGGCGTGGGAAGCGAGTTCAGCACACTGCCCATATCCCGCCAGTCTTCGGAAAATTTCCCCTCTATCCAGGACGTTACCGCAAACACCGTCTCGCTTTCGGGTATGCCCTCCAGCTCGTCACTTTTCAGCGACGCGTAACGCTTCTGCTTTTCGAGAAATTCCTCCGCGTCCGAAAAGTCTCCCGATGAAAGAAAATCAAATTTGCTCATTGTGTAACGTCCTCCAAAAAGTTTTTATACTAAACCCTTATTGTTTTCCTTGCATTTCCGGCTTTCTGTGAAACTTCGTCAAACGACGATTTTAAGCCATTGGGTGACATTCGCTTTCAAGAAGTTATTGCATCTTTTCGCAAGTTTTCTATCTTTTAAGGACCAAATAAAACCCAATTTTATTAATGGCATATTCCTGCATTATCAAAATTTATGGCAATTTTTGTCATGCAAACAACTATGTCTCAAATATGGGACGTTGGTGCTGTCCCGTGGAAAAGTTAAGCGATACTGTGATAACTATACAATAGTTTA
>JAMPIC010000010.1 GCA_023663025.1 Prevotella sp. | reverse complement strand
CGGCTTCGCCGCGTGATGCGCTGTCGTTTTGTTTTTGCGCTAAATTACAATTTATCTGCTTATCGTAAAACCGATAAACGTTTCCGATTTTTTATTCAAATGATGTAATAAATTCCCCCTCGGAATGGCAAACTATTCTCAGTAACATACGGGAGGAGAATGCTCATGAAAAATAAATCAGCCATCGGAACTGTTACGGTATGCGGTCTGCTGACGGTCGGACTGCTTGCCGCTCCGAAAATGGTTTTGAAAAGCGTACCCACGGCGACGGTGGTCAAGGTGGAAAAGGTGGAACGCGTAGATGCCGTTTCGCTGTCCGGTACGATAATGAAAAATCTTACCAAGGACGAAACTTACGTCCAAACCTATGTCCCCGAACAGGATATCAGCAAGGTCGAGCCGGGGCAGACCGCTGAAATAACGGGAGAGGCTTTCCCCGGCATCGTATTCAGCGGGACGGTCGACAAAATATCCGACACGGCTTCAAAGGTGCAGTTCGGGAACGTTCAGAAAACCGCCGTGGAGGTCAAAATAAAGATAGACGATCCCGACGAGATATTAAAGCAGGGCTATACCGCTTCGGTGCAGATTATAACCTCCGAGCCCGACACTGTGAGCCTTGTGCCCTATGAAGCGGTCGATCAGGACGACAACGGCGAGTTCGTTTACGTCCTCAGAGACGGTAAAGCCGAAAAGCTTTACATTGAAACGGGAGCCGAACTGAGCGGCGGTATCGAGCTGAAAACGCCAGTTTACGGCGAAAAAATAATTACATTGGACGAGCTTGTGGAAAACGGCGCAGCCGTCAGGCTGTCGGAACAGGAGCAAGCCGATGACTGATATTATCCGCAGCGGTTTCCGCTGCCTTTTCCGCAGCAAGCTTCGTTCCGTTCTCACGGTGGCGGGAATAGCCGTGGGAGTGATGTCGGTGGTGGTGGTGTCCTCGGTCGGCGAGATAGGGAAAGCGTCCATAAACAGCGAGCTTTCGGGAATGGGTATGGACAGCCTTGTGGTGTCCGTCCGTTCCGGGTCGGTAAACAAGCTTACCGAGGAGGAGCTTGACAGGATAAAGTCCCTCGACGACGTGGAAAACGCCATGCCGCTCATGAGCGTCGTCACAAGCGGTGAAATAGGGAACAGCAAGGTGACGGTCATGGCTTGGGGCGTGAACGAGGACGCCGACAACGTTATCGATCTTGAAGTGCTTCACGGCAGGCTGCTTAACAGGGGAGATATCCTCGAAAGCGGCAGGGTGTGCGTTATCGACGAGGCTATCGCTCTGGACCGCTACAAAAGGACAAACATCGTCGGCAAAAAAATAACTCTGAACATCGGCGGCATACCTACGGACTTCGAGGTGGTGGGGGTCGTCAAAAACGGCGTGAACACCCTCCAGAATATGCTCGGGGGATTTATCCCCGATTTTGTGTACGTTCCCTATTCGGTTATGCAGTCGGGTCTGGGCAGGAATAATTTCGATCAGATAACCGTAAAGCTTGAAGACGTTACACGCAGCGGCGAGACCGCAGCCGCCGTCGAGACCGTCCTTGCGGACAAGGGCGGGGATTTCTCCGTGGACAATCTGCTCAGTCAAAAGGAGAAAATGAACAATATCCTCTCCATAGCCACCGCCGCGCTTTCGGCGGTGGCCGGGATAAGCCTTGTGGTTTCGGGGATTTCCATTATGACGGTCATGCTCGTTTCCGTCAGCGAAAGAACGGGAGAGATAGGCATAAAAAAATCCCTCGGAGCGAGCCGCGGGATAATTCTTGCGGAATTTCTGTTCGAGTCGGCGCTTATGACGTTTATCGGAAGTCTGGCGGGAATTGTTTCGGGAGCGGTAATTTCCGCAGCGATATGCTCCGCTGCGGGAAGTCAGCCCGTGTTTGATTTCAAGCTTTGCGGAACGGTAATGCTCGTCGCGCTTGCGGTAGGGTGCTGCTTCGGAGCGTATCCCGCCTATAAAGCGGCATCCCTCAATCCCGTGGACGCGTTGAGGCGGGAGTGAGGAACGTCCTCTCAGCGGCAAAAATCAGCCGTAAATAAACTTTTTGATCTTTCTTTCCTCCGCGGACGGGTTCAGCACAAGGACTTGTCCGCGTATCTTTTCCTCCGCCTCTTTGGGGGAAATTTCCATAGCCTTTGCAATAAAGTCCCCGCCGAAAAATTCCTCGGGGGTGGTGAAAACCGTGGCTTTCCAGCCGTACTCCTCGCCGGTGCGGCTTTTTTTCGCCGTCCTGCCGCACATTGTTATGTACATCTTCATTTGCAGCTCGGTGACTGCCTTGTCGAAGCGGCTCTTGTCCTCTTTGGCAAAAGCTCCCAGCAGCTTTATTTCGTGAAGAGCCGCCGCGCCGTGTCCCGCAACAATGTCGTACACCGTCTTTGCCGTCTGACTGACCTCGCCGTTTTTGTACGCCGCGTCAAAGTTCTTGCCCTGCCTGCGGGCGGCGATGAAGTACGGATACCATTCTTTGGCAATATATCCGCTTGCGTTAAAGAAAAGCTTCGAGTAGGCGATATCGTCCCGCTCCTCGAGGACGCGCATACGCCACTCCCAAGGGTCTGTTTCGGGGTCGCCCGTGTGCCAAACGGGGAAACCCTCGGGCGGGACGGTCTGCCAGTCGTAGTCGATTATGGCAAATATTCCCTTATCGCTGCCTCCGCCCATAGAAAAGCCGCACCGTAAAAGCTCGGCGCAGAATTCCTCAAAATTTTTTACCATAATATTCCTCCTAATTTTTAATATGATTTTTGAATAGATTTTGTCTGCACTTATCCGGCTTTAGAACGGGTCTGATATAAAAATAATGACAAAAAAAGCAATCCATGTTATAATGAGAGTACTGCAAATTCCAAAACAGGAGGCGCCAATATGATCCAATATATTCATTTTACCACGGAGGAGCGGAAATTGTCAAGAGTAATGCGAGCACATTGGATAAGCGGCTGTTCAAAATAATACGTTTTTGAAAAGATTATCTTAAAGGAAGTGTTCTTATGTCCCTGAAAAACTGCAGGCTATGCCCAAGACAATGCGGCGCGGACAGATACTCAAACACGGGCTTCTGCGGCTGCGGAGCTTCCGTCCGCGCGGCAAAGGCTTATCTTCATATGTGGGAAGAACCCTGCATATCCGGCTCCCGGGGCTCGGGGACGGTTTTCTTTTCCGGCTGTAATCTGAAATGCTGCTTCTGCCAAAACTATAAGATATCCCACGAAAATCACGGCAAGGAAATCACCGAACACCGGCTTGCGGAAATTTTCCTCGAGCTTCAGGAACAGGGAGCGCACAACATAAATCTTGTAAGTCCCACGCCATACGCGCCTCAGATCGTTTCCGCGCTCGACCTGTGCCGCGGAAAACTGACGATCCCCATAGTTTACAACACGGGAGGATACGAGCGCGTCGAAACTTTGAAGCTGCTGGAGGGCTATGTTGACGTTTACCTCCCCGACTTCAAGTATTATGACAACGCTCTCGGGGAAAAATATTCGGGCGCGGAAAATTATTTTGAGACCGTCACAGCCGCTCTCAAAGAAATGTACCGTCAGACAGATTCGTACCGAATCGAGGACGGCATAATGCGCAGGGGTATGATAATACGCCACCTTGCCCTGCCCTCTCACAGAGACGACTCGGTCAAGGTTCTGGATTGGATATCGGAAAATTTTCCCTCTGGCGGCGTTCTTGTCAGCCTGATGAGCCAGTACACGCCCTTTTGGAAAAGCTTTGAACATAAAGAAATTTCCCGCAGGATATCCACGTTCGAGTACAATTGCGTCCTTGACAAAGCCGCTGAACTGGGACTTAACGGCTTTATGCAGGAACGCTCCTCCGCCCGCGAGGAATATACTCCCGACTTCGATTTAAGCGGCATTTAAAATATGTACGGGTACGGCATAACCGTACCCGCCGATCACGACAGTCTTATGCTGTCCACTTCTTTTCTGGCAAGCTCGGCGTTGTCCTCCAGGACGTTCACCACGCTGCCGTCGGGAAGCGTTTTGTTGCAGGTTATCACGCTGGTGTAGTACTTGCCGTTGATCTGCTGCGGATCTGAGGGGTCTACTCTCGCATGATTTCCGTGCTTTATAAGATTTTTTTCCATAGCGCTGCCTCCTATCAGAGATATCCTTTAAGATTGTCGATATAAGCCTGTTCCTTGGTGAGCATATCCTTTGCCTCCTGAACAAGCTTAGGACTTGCGGTAACGGTGCGGTTAAGCGCCTTGTTGATCTTGATTATGCCCATGTTCGTTCCCTGAATGAGCATTTCCGCAATATGCTCGGTGGATTTGTCCTTGGCGCAGTTGAGACATATCCCCATTTTCGACATCAGCTTTGCCGTTTTCGGAAGCGGCTGCGGCTTCATATTGTGCGCCCTCATGCTGCCGATTATCATGTTTTCCTGTCCCTGATAGTTGGCAAGCTGCTTGCGAAGCTCGTTTTTCAGCTTTGTATCGCTCACCTTGGGAAATATCTGCTTGATGGAGCTTGTTCCCATCTCGGCGTTCTGGTACAAAGCGTCGAAAAGCTTATTCTGATTTGACATAAAGCTTTCTCCTTTCATACGTCCTGTAGTTATTATGGTATGAGAAGCTTTAAATATTTACGGCATTTCTATTGAAATTTTCGGGAATATGTTGTATAATGTTCAGTATAAATCTTAATACGGGAGAAACTTTGTTTTCCCCTCTGCCCCAAAACCGAAAAACACCGCCGGAAAGGAGGACGCATTTTCCCCACGCGGGAAAATGGTCATAAATGGCTGAAAGAATTATTTCAAGGGAAAAGGAAAATTTTGCAAAAAGATGCGTAAAAGGTATCGGGTACTGGCTGATAGGCAGCTTCATGTGCTTCTGCATATGCTCGACTATGGTCGTGCTTATGAAGGGCGTGCTGCTGCTTAAAATTTTCGTCGCGCTCTGTACCTCCGCGATAATGCTGGGACTTTTTTTCAACTGGACGTACTACTCCGCTAAACGGGACAGAAACGCCGTGAAATTCCACAATATGGAGTACGACAGGTTTATGCCGCTTAAAATGGCAATCGCCGCCCCGATAGCGTCCTACGTTATGCTTGTGCTGCTCTATATGTGCAAGCTGGGAGCGGTGCAGGAATCCTTTTTCAGCTACTATCTTATGTTCGATATGTGGATACTTCCGTACGTTACCCTTTTCACGGGAGAGCGCGTTATCGGCGCGGTCTCATGGGGGGGAATGATCGGCATTACCGCCGTAACGCTTTTGCAGCCCGCAGTCATTTACCTTACCTATGTGCTGACCTATAACGACGTGGACGTGGTAAGCATAGTCTTTTACAAAAACAAAAAACAGTAATTCAAACCGAAACAGTCATACAAGCCGTCGGTTTTTCATAGGATACAGTAAGTAAACAAGCTATTGGAGGTATTCTATGAAAAAGATAAGACTTAACGCCGTATTTGTCGCGCTGACTTTCTGCGCCTGCATAGGAGCGATCTGCTGGTCGGCTGTAAAGATAGATACGGCAATTACCGTTTCAAATTCCGCGCCCGAGGATAACTTCATGATAATTCTCGACGCGGGACACGGCGGCATGGACGGCGGCTGCTCCACTGCGGACGGAAAGACCGAAAAGGGCATAAACCTGAATATCCTGCTGTCCGTTCGGGACTTGGGAAGATTTTTCGGCTACAGCGTGGAAGCTACCCGCGAAAGGGATATTTCCATACACGACAAGGGCGTTACCGGAATACGCAATCAAAAGGTTTCCGATATGGAAAACCGTCTCGCTCTGTTCAACAAATACAGTAACTCCGTCTGCGTTTCCATTCACCAGAACACTTTCAGCGACCCGCAGTACAGCGGAGCGCAGATGTTCTACAGCGACAAAAATCCCTCCAGCGAACGCCTTGCCTCCATTATGCAGCAGAAATTCGTCGGCAATCTCCAGCCCGGCAATCTGCGGGAGACAAAGCTTTGCGGCAGCGAGCTGTACCTCTGCTACTACTGCGAAAATCCTGCCGTAATGGTGGAATGCGGTTTCCTCTCCAATCCCGAGGAGGCAGCTAAGCTTACCGACGAAGCATATCAGCAGAAGGTGGCTTTCACTGTATTTTCGGGAATAAACGAGTTCGTCCAAACAAACGCGTAAAGCTTATCGGAGCGATTGACAAAATGTGAAAATTATGGTATAATTTAAAAGGATTATAAAAACTGCGGAGGTATACATATGGCTTACGAATTCACAAAAGACCTTGAAACGGGAAACAGCGTCATCGACGGCGAACACAAGGAGCTTCTCAAGGCTGTAAATAATTTGCTCGACGCGTGCAGCAAGGGGCAGGGACGGACTTCGATGGAGTCGGTCATCAAGTTTCTCACAAACTATGTAGACCGCCATTTCAGCCACGAGGAGCAGCTCCAGAAGGACAGCGGCTACCCCGGCTACGCCGCTCACAAGGCGTTCCACGACGACTACAGGCGCAAGCTTAAAGAACTGGTTTCCAATATTCCCGATTCGGGGATATCCGTTTCCGATATGGCAAATATCAATAATCATATCGGCGCGCTTATTTCACATATCCGCATCGACGACAAAAAGCTGGGCGCTTTTCTGAAAAAATAACGACTTAATGGACTTCGGCGAACACGCTGCCGCCGAAGTCCATTTATTGATACGGAGGTCAACATGGCAGGAAAATTAAAAACGGTCTACATATGCAGTCAGTGCGGCTACGAAAGCTCCAAATGGAACGGCAAATGCCCCTCCTGCGGAGAGTGGAACACCTTTGAGGAGGAAGTGGTCGAGACCGCTCCCAAATCGGCGGGAAAAGCTCTTTCCGCTGTCAAAACGGTAAATCTTTCCTCAAAGATAGTCTCCCTTTCGGGAATTGACACCGAGGAGGACGTCCGCTACTCCACCGGCGTGGGAGAGCTGAACCGCGTGCTCGGCGGCGGACTTGTCAAGGGTTCGCTGGTGCTTCTGGGCGGAGAGCCGGGTATCGGAAAATCCACAATGCTTTTGCAGATATGTAAATATTTGGGAGAAAACTATACCATTCTCTATATCTCGGGAGAGGAAAGCATACGCCAGATAAAGCTCCGCGCACAGCGCCTCGGCGTGGATACGGAAAATCTTTCCCTGCTTTCCACCAACGACGCCCGCGCCGCAGCCGACACCATATCCGTCCACAAGCCGGATATCGCCATTATCGACTCGATCCAGACCATGTCCCTCAGCGAGATTAATTCAAGCTCGGGAAGCATAACTCAGGTTCGGGAATGCACAAACCTTTTCATGCGAACGGCAAAATTCGAGGAGATACCGATATTCGTGGTAAGCCACGTCAACAAGGATGGCGCAATCGCCGGTCCAAAGGTCATGGAGCACATTGTGGACACCGTTCTCTACTTCGAGGGCGAACGGCATCTGAGCTACCGTATTCTTCGGGCGGTAAAAAACCGCTTCGGTTCAACGAACGAAATAGGCGTTTTTGAAATGTGCGATACGGGACTTGAAGAAGTGGAAAATCCTTCCCTTATGCTTCTTTCGGGACGTCCCACGGGCGTGTCGGGAACCTGCGTCGCCTGCATAATCGAGGGCAGCCGTCCCATTCTCGCGGAGGTTCAGGCTCTTGTGACGAAAAGCAGCTTTTCCGCTCCCAAAAGGACTGCCACGGGTTTCGACTACAACCGCCTTGCAATAATAATCGCCGTACTTGAAAAACGTCTCGGAATGTTCTGCGGAACTCTTGACGTGTACCTGAACATTGTGGGCGGTTTCCGTCTTGACGAGCCTGCGGGAGACCTGCCCGTCGCGCTTGCCATCTACAGCGGCTACTACGACGTTCCCATAAACGACAAGCTGATAGCTTTCGGGGAAATAGGTCTGGGCGGCGAAGTGCGGAACACTTCCAATATTTCACAGCGAATAATGGAAGCGGAACGTCTCGGCTTCACCGACTGCATTATCCCCAAGCAGTCCATGCGGAGCATAGAACCGAGCAAGTACAATATGCACATCTACGGAGTGTCCTCCCTGCGGCAGGCGTTTGCCGTGGTGCAGAAAAGCAAAGGAAACGCCTCTCCGACCGACAGTTAATTCGGACGGAGAGGCGTTATTTTTATATTCTCGACTTGCTTTTCACTGTGTACTTTTTCTTGCGGAGCTTCTGCGCCTTGATGACCTTCATTCGCGAGAACTCCTCGCGTTCCTTTTCCTCAAGGCTTCCCGTGATGTACTTCACAGTGCTTTCGTACCGCGGGATAACTATATTCTGTAAAGCGTTCGCCCTTGTCTGCGTTTTGCGTATGGAATTTGTCAGCCTGTAGATGCTGTTCTCCACCTCGGCAAGAACGGCGGTCATGTACTTTACCTTTTCAAAGCAGATGTACGCCTGATCCACATTGGAATCCGTGTTCTGCAAGCCGTAGTTGAGTATCGGTTTTTTCTTTTCTATGGTAACCGCGGGAAGCTCGCAGCCCATAACGCTTCGGTAGGACACCTGCAAAGTGTTGTCTACGGGTACGGCGTTCGCCACGTTTTCGATAACTCCCCTTGCGATGTTCGCCATCTGGAGCGCGGAGTACGCCTTGACGTAGGTCTCGTCGATAGTTTCGCAAACGGATTTGGCAGTGTCCACCAGCGTCATAAGCTCGCGTATCAGAATGTTGCGCTTTTTGTCCAGAAGCTCATAACCGAGCTTCGCAAGGGACAGCGACTTCTGCGTGTTAAGAAGATTTCCTTTTGTCGGGAATACCTGTTCAGCCACAATTACAGCCTCCTTTTAAAGTTTACCGAAATTCAAAATCCACATTGTACGCACCGTCGATAAGCAAATAATCCGCGCCGTGTTTTCGGCATATATCAAGGTTCTGCGCGTTTTCACGCAGCAAGAACTCCATTGAGCAGTCCGAACCGTCAAGCCTTTGCTCGATCACGTCCGCGTACTTTTTTATATCCTCGAAACGCGACCGAATGTACCGCTCGCTCATTATCAGGCATATATACCTAATGTGAGACAGATAGCTTTCCTCAAAATCCTTTTTCCAGTCAAAGGGAATATAGCACCCCTCAACAATAAGATTTTGCCCGTTCTCAATCGCGGTTTTAATCATTTCACGCAGGATTTTCCACAGGTACTCCGTTAATTCGGCGGTATCGCTCATCGGCGTTAATCGGCAGTTTCCGCTGCGGATAAGACCCATTTTCAGATGGTCTATTGACAAATACGGATACTTGTATTTTTCAAGCAAACGCTGCGCCAAATTGGTTTTTCCCGTGTGAGACGCGCCGCCGATCAGAATAACCATATTTCCCCGCCTTTACTCAAACAATTCCGCCGCATTGGGGTTGTACTTTTCCTCAAGCAGCTTTTCGTTAACGCGGTCAAGGGCGGACTTAGGCAGCAGCGAAAGCAAATTCCAGCCTAAGTCAAGGGTTTCGTCAATGGAACGGTTCTCGTCAAAACGCTGGCTCACAAAGTATTTTTCAAACTTTTTGCCGAATTCCATGTACGCCTTGTCAAGCTCGGAAAGCTCGTCCTCGCCGATAACCGAAGCCAGCGCGCGGGCGTCCATAACCTTTGCGTAGCAGGCAAAAAGCTGATTGGAAACGTCCGAGTGGTCGGAACGGGTGTAACCCTCGCCGATACCGTCTTTCATCAGACGCGAAAGTGACGGCAGCACCGAAATAGGCGGATACACGCCCGACTGATCCAATCCCCTGTCCAGAACTATCTGTCCCTCTGTGATATAGCCCGTAAGGTCGGGAACGGGGTGAGTGATATCGTCATTGGGCATAGTGAGTATGGGTATCTGAGTTACCGAACCCTCGGAGCCTTTTATAACCCCCGCACGCTCATACAGCGAAGCAAGGTCGGAATACAGATATCCCGGAAATCCCTTACGTCCGGGAATTTCTCCCTTTGAAGAGGAGAACTCGCGGACAGCCTCCGCGTAAGAGGTCATATCGGTAAGAATTACCAGAATGTGCATATTCTTCTCAAACGCCAGATATTCCGCCGCAGTCAGCGCGCACCTCGGGGTGAGGATACGCTCGATTATCGGGTCATTGGAAAGGTTGAGGAACATAACCACCCTCTGGAGAACGCCGCTTTCCTCAAAGCTTCTGCGGAAATAGTCGGCAACGTCGTTTTTAACGCCCATGGCGGCAAAAACCACGGCGAACTCCTGACCGCTTTCCTCGGCGATCTCAGCCTGACGGACAATCTGCACCGCAAGCTTGTTGTGGGAAAGTCCCGAACCGGAAAATATCGGAAGCTTCTGTCCCCTGATAAGGGTCATAAGCGCGTCCACGGAAGAAATTCCCGTGTGGATATAGTTTCTCGGATAGGAGCGGGAAACGGGATTGAGAGGCTTGCCGTTGATGTCGGCAGTCTTTTCGGCGTAAATTTCGCCCAGACCGTCAACAGGTCTGCCCGCGCCGCTGAAAACCCTGCCGAGGATTTCGGGGGAAAGGGGCATTTCCATAGGTCTGCCCATAAAGCGCGTTCTTGTATTTTTAAGGGACAAGCCGTTCGTGCCCTCGAACACCTGCAAAACGGCTTTGTCTCCCGATATCTCAACCACGCGCCCCAGTCTTGCCGAGCCGTCGTCAAGGCGTATATCCACAACCTCGTCGTAGGACGCGCCCTCAACTCCCTCGAGAACAACAAGAGATCCGTTTATTTCATTTAATCCAACGTACTGCAGATTCATTGCTTAGCGACCTCCGTTTCCAGCGCGTTTATCTGCCGCGTGATATCGTCCGCAAGGGTATCGAAAAGCTGCGGCTTGTTGTTGGGGATATCGTATTTCATCTTTATGACCTTTTCAAATATTCCCGCCGAGGACAGCGCGTTGATTGAAACTCCCCTGCCCAAGGCTTCGGCGCACCTGTCGTACAGCTTCAGAATTATTCCCATCATGCTGAACTGCTTTTCAAGCGGCACATAGGTGTCGTCCTTGTGGTAAGCGTTCTGCTGCAAAAAGCCCACGCGGACAACCCGGGCTATTTCGATAACGAGCTTCTGATCCTCGGGAAGAACGTCCGAACCGATGAGCTTAACGATCTCCATAAGCTTGTTTTCCTCGTGGAGAATATTGGCGATCCTCTGACGGTACGCCAAAAATTCGGGACTTACCTTTTCGCTGTAGTAATCGGCAAGATCGTCGATATATTCTGAATAGCTGTCGTTCCAGTTAATGGCGGGATAATGTCTCGCGTAAGCGAGGGACTTATCCAGCGCCCAGAAGCAGCGGACAAAACGTTTTGTGTTCTGCGTTACAGGCTCGGAAAAGTCCGAACCCTGTGGGGAAACCGCACCTATAATGGATACCGAACCCTCCCTGCCGTTCAGCGTTTCCACATATCCGGCACGCTCGTAGAACTCGGAGATCCTCGACGGAAGATACGCGGGGAAACCTTCCTCCGCGGGCATTTCTTCGAGACGTCCGCTTATTTCGCGGAGAGCCTCCGCCCAGCGCGATGTGGAGTCCGCCATGATAGCGATGTGGTATCCCATATCGCGGTAATATTCCGCAAGCGTGATACCCGTATAGATCGAAGCCTCACGGGCGGCGACGGGCATATTCGAGGTATTGGCAATGAGTACGGTTCTGTCCGTCAGAGCCTTTCCCGTCCTTGGGTCGACAAGCTCGGAAAACTCCTCCAGAACCTGGGTCATTTCGTTTCCGCGCTCGCCGCAGCCGATGTACACGATAATATCCGCGTCGCACCATTTTGCAAGCTGATGCTGGGTCATGGTCTTGCCGGTGCCGAAGCCTCCGGGGACTGCGGCTGTACCGCCCTTTGCGATGGGCGCGATGGCGTCTATGACGCGCTGTCCCGTAACAAGGGGCATACTGATAGGCAGACGTTCTTTAAAGGGACGGCTTTTCTTGATAGGCCATTTCTGAGCAAGCGTGAGAGTGACCGTATTTCCGTCGTCGGTTTTCAGCTCGGCGATCTTGTCCGTGATCCTGTACCAGCCTTTTTTCGCCGTCCAGACCACCTTTCCGCAAACGTTTGGCGGAACCATGCAGCGGTGCTCTATAACGGGGGTTTCGGGACAAACTGCGTAAATCTGTCCCCCCTCGAGACGGTCGCCCACCCCGACGGTGACGGTAACGTCAAATCTTTTGGAAGTATCCAGCGCGGGAACGTTCGCTCCCTCGGCAATAAACGCTCCGCTCAGAGCTTCAAGCTTTTTCAGAGGACGCTCGATACCGTCAAAAATATTGGACAATATTCCGGGACCCAGCGTGGCGGACATAGGCATACCGCTTCCCTCCACAGGTTCGCCGGGTTTAAGTCCCGTTGTGGACTCATACACCTGTATAGTGGTCTCCTCGGAGCTTATGCCGATGACCTCGCCGATAAGACGCTTCTCGCCCACGTATACCATTTCAAGCATGGAAAAATCCTTAGTGTCCCCGACCTTTACAACAGGTCCGTTTATGGAAAAAATTGTGTTCAAGTCCATACCTCCTTACCGGGAGACGCGTCCCGTATTATTCCGCAAAGACATTCTTTCCCGTAAAAACCCGTCTTTGCTCCTCAACAGCCGCGTCGAAGGTTCTGTCGGCAATTGTGCCCTTTGCGGCGTTATAAACGGCTAAACCTCCCAGACGTATTTTTCCGTCGGGCGAAAACTTGGCATTGCACGACGGGATAGCCTTTTTAAGCGTTTCGGCATATTTCATATCGTCCGGAGCGAGAAAAATTTCCGAGCCGTCCGAAACGTGCATAAGCAGCAGATTTTTTATCAGAAGATTGACGTATTCCCGTTCTTCGCGGAACTTGTTAAGCCTTTCCTCAACAGCCGAGAAAACCTTGCCGGCAAGCTCGTCGCGGTGAGCTATGACCGATTTTTTCATACCGAGTTCGGCTTTGGAAACTTCCTTAACGTACAGACTGCCGTCCTTTTGGGACGCCGCGCTCTTTCCCGCATCGTCGGTCAAAAAGCTTTCCGCCTCCGCGAGAACGGCTTTTTTTCGTTCCTCCGCGTCCGCGAGTATACGTTTTACCTCGCCGTCTATCTCATCGTTTACCGCGTCGATGAATACTTTCAGCTTTTCGTTGTTATTGTCCATCAAAATTCTCCTTTTAGGCAGACTGTAAAGCTCTACAGCTTTAATCCGACAGCGGATTCGATATAGCTCGATATCGTTCCGCCGATATTGGACGTGGCATGGCGGTCGGGAATTTCAACGATCAGCGGCTGCCTGCGGTTCAGCTTGCAGTCGTAAACAAGCTCTCTGCAAAGCTTGACCAGCTTTTCCGTAATAAGGATCACGGCAACTTCTTTGTCCTCGACCGCGCTCAGCAGCGCACCGCGCACCTCGTCGGGCTTGTGGACTACAACTCCATCAATTCCCGCGAGCCGCATTCCCATCTGCGTATCCACATTGTCGCTTATTAAGTAAAAGCGCATGACTGCCTCCGATCAGACGAACAGCATCAGCAGGGCAACGATAAATCCGTACAGTGCGCATGCTTCGCCCAGAGCTACGAAGATCAGAGCCTTTGAGAAGGACTTGGGGTCTTCGCTGACCGCTCCGATAGCAGCGGGAGCGGCTGCCGCAATGGCGATACCGCCGCCGATAGCGCCGAAGCCTACCGCGAGAGCGGAAGCGAGATACATCATTCCATTGGAGCTTCCGCTGTCCTCGGTCTCCTCAGCCTCTGCGGAAACGGAGGTATCGTTCGCAGTCTCCGCGTAAGCGTTAATGCCGAAAGGAAGAGCGGCGCATATTACCATTACTCCGAAAAACGCGCAGAAATTTGTAATAAAAGCGTTCTTTACCGATTTTCCGCTCCCATGCTTTTTAACTGCGGAAATTACGGGAAGAAGCAGAAGAGCCACAACAACGGCGGGGATCAAAAGAATATACAGCATAATAAATTCCTCCAAAAAATTATTCTATGGTTTCGTCATAGTTTATTTTAACGGGCGTAAACGGCACGCCGTCCCCCGAATAAAAACGCGAGAAAAGCTCGTAAAATTCCAGACGCATTGTCTGTATGCATACAAGCAGACCCTCAATTCCCATTACAAAGACGTTTCCGAACACCACCATAATGGGCGCGCCCAAACCGGACATACTTTTAGCCAGAGCCATGACGACCAGCATCATCGAAGCGTGGGAAAGCGCAAATCCGCCCACGCGCACAAAGGAAAGCGTGTTTGAAGTATAGCCCAGAAGGAACTCGAATACCTCGAAAAAGTTTGAAGCGATAAAGTCGCCTATGCCGCCCTCGGGGACGTATTTCTTTCCCCTGACCCAGCAGGCAAGCGGTTCGCGCATGAACATCATTATCAGCGGCAGCACTATCAGGCATATCACATAAGGCGCGGTGAACATCTTAACGCCCATGAGCGTTCCCACCAGCGCGGCAAGTATCGAGCCGAAGAAAACAAGTCCCGCAATGCCGTTGTTGCTGAACAGAGCATTGGCGTACTCCTTGTTTTTAATGCCGAGGAAAATGTTTATCAGTATTGCGACTATCATCAGCACAACGCCCAGCGCGATCGTGCCAATGAGTATAAGCGCGACGTTGTCCATGATCTTCAGCGGCAGGAAGCTTATTCCTATCGCTTCATACAAAGGATCGAGCAGTTCTTCGTACCCGAAAACGCTTCCGTACAGAAGTCCGAAAACCGCTCCCGAGATACCCACTCTCGCTATGATGGGACCCATAGACCAGTTCCTGAACTTGCCCATCAGTGCGCCGAACAGCGCCAGTACAAGTCCCTGACCCAGATCGCCGAACATAATTCCGAACAGCAGCGTATAGGTCACAGCCACAAGGGTCGTGGGGTTTATGCTGTTGTAGGACGGCAGACCGTACATCTCCACAAACAGCGAAAACGGTTTTGTGAACCGGCCGTTTTTCAGCTTTATGGGAGGAGCGAGCTTGCCCTTTGCGTCGGCGTGCTGCATTGAAACGTTCACGCTTTCGATATTGCCGAACATTCCCGCGAACCGTTCCGAATCGCTTTGAGGGACAAATCCCACAATATGGAACTTATCGTTCACTATTGCAGCCTTGTTTCTCAGGTCGAAGTTGTCGTGCTGAGCCTTGAGCCGCGAGAAAATCTTGCACAGCCTTTCCGTCCTGAGGAGCATAAAGTCGTCAAGCTGCTTGGCGCATTCCTCGATAGCCTTTCTGTCCTCCCCGACCATTTTGTGCAGCTCTGCGGAGGCTTCCTCCGAGTCGCCGTGTACGAAGTCGGGAATATGGGTGCGCTCAAAATAAAGCTCCTCGAAAATTTCGTCCACCTCGCTCTGGTATGCGGCAGGAACGAAATACATTCCCCAGTAATATTCCTTTTCCTGGCTGAAATGAGTAAAGAAAAACGGCTTGTCGTCGTAATACGGGAGCTTTGCGAAGCTGTCTGCGGGGAGACGTCCCAGCCGTACCTTGATGTGCTCGCAGCGGAATATCTGCTGGAAATCCGCTGTCAGACCCTGCAAATGATCGACCTGATACATAGCCTGTTCATGGACGGAAAGCTGCTCTTTTGCCTGTCTTTCGGCAGCTTTGCAGCCGTCGAGAGCGCTGCTTACCTCGGACAGATAACCGTCCAGATCGGCAAGGCTCTCATATTCCACATCGGAATACTCCGTGCTCTTGAATGTGATCCCCGCCATTGCGGAAATCTCATTGAGCTTTTTCAGAAGCGGCGTGTAGGGGTTGTCCTCTTTAAGAGCGGTATAGCCGTTTTTCTTGTTGTCGATCTTTGAAGCCGACTCAATGTGAAAGCATCCGCAGCCGCTCAGCTTGACAAGCACAGCGTCCAGATCATTGGTATGACCCGTGATGTTCACAAATTCCATTTTTTCAATAGACATCTTACTGTCACCTCTTTATATTCGGTAAGGGATTCAGTCCCTAAGTTATAACAAGCGACGCGATTTTCTGCGGTTCAACGCCGTACCTTATGCCCTCGATAATGCTTATGATGTTCTGTACCTCGGTTTCAAGCAGCGAGAAGAAAGCGTAAACGCTGAGCGGCGCCGAACAGGATCGCCTGAGAATGAGCCTTGCATATTTATGCTTAAGCCTGCGGGCGCTTTGCTCTATATTGTTGATATCATACCCGTTCCTTATCATCTGCTTTCCGTAATAGGTTTTTGAAAAACGTTTGATAAATTCCTCGGCATTGGGAGCGCTGTATATCTCACGGTGTCTCTCCGCGGTGATCCTGCCGTAAAAGGTAAGCATATCCCTTTCGACCTCCTCCTCCGGCGCGTTGAAATAAGCGGTAAGCCGGTAGGAATTTATAACGTTTATCAAGTCCGTCTCCGCTTCGAGGAAACGGTTGAACTGTTCCGCGTCCCTCGCCGCGAAATCGGCGGATTTTTTCAGCATATTGATGTAGTAGTTCCTAAGCAGAGTTTCGCACTTTGTGACGTCCACTCTGCCGCTTTCGTCGATAGAAACGTCTTTCAGTACATCATAGTACGGAGTTTTGCGGATAAAATCCAAAAGCCCCCGGAAATCGTTTATCTTAGCCAGTTCAAGCAGATCGAAGGACGTCAGGTGATTGATATAGACGGGCACGTCCCTGATAAGCTTTGCCGAACCCGCGTTAAGACAGCGTATGCACCTGAGTATCTCGTCGATCTCCGCCTGGATTATTTTGTAGTTGTAGAATTTCTGCTTTGATATGTGTTCAAAGCCGGTGATCCTCATGTACGTCTCAAAAACGCTTCTCCGCAGCAGATTTTCAAGCATGCCCCTGTGAACGGTGTTCGTGTCTATCGAAGCGAGCAGACCGCTGTAGTAGGTGTTCTTTTTAAGGTACTCCGCAGCCTCGGAAACGCTTTGCCTGTTCATCATTTCCGTGTAGTCCTGCCGGGTAAGGCGTTTCCCGTAGACCGCCATTATCTTTGCAACGGTAGCGTTACAGTTCTTCCGCAAAGCAAAGGCTCTCCTTTCCCGAAAAATAATATCTTTAACGTCATACCGACGCTATAACCGCGTCGAAAATTTCCTTTTCCCATTCGGCGTGATTTTTTCCGTAAACGTCGTCAAGCCGCTTTATCTCGTCATTTTTTATCCGTTCGATCTCTTCGAGCTTCTCATCGGTTTTCCTTTTCTCGTCAAGACCGAGCTTTCTGAGCTTTTCTTCGGCGTTTCTCACCTTTTCATCAATGATACGTTCCTTTTCGGCTTCGGCTTCGGCGATCATCTCGTCCCTTTTCCGATTTGCCTCTTCGATACGTTCCCGAGCGTCCTGTTCTATTTCGAGAATTCTCGTAATGATGTTTTCCATTCAACCACCCTTTCCGAATGCGGACGATCCCGCCGCTTTCCAAGGCGGCAGGACGGTTTCCGAAAACTAATTTTTAAGGCTGTGAAGCGGCGCGGGTATCTGTCCTCCCCTGCCGATGAACTTCGCGGGAGAATAGGCGTTCACCCTCATAACGGGACCCTTTCCGAAAAGTCCGCCCCAATCGAGAACGTCTCCCTCTTTCATTCCTATGGCGGGGATTATCCTGACCGCCGTCGTCTTGCCGTTGACCATTCCGATGGCGGCTTCGTCGGCGATTATCGCGGAGATAACGTCGTCGGAAGTGTCTCCCGGAATGCATATCATATCCAATCCGACGGAGCAAACCGCCGTCATGGCTTCAAGCTTTTCAATGCAGAGCGCGCCGCACTCCGCCGCCTCGATCATGCCCGCGTCCTCGGAAACGGGTATAAACGCTCCCGAAAGACCGCCTATTCTGGAGCAAGCCATTACCCCGCCCTTTTTAACTGCGTCGTTAAGCAAAGCGAGAGCGGCGGTCGTTCCGCAAGCGCCGCAGCGCTCCAGACCTATCTCCTCAAGAATGTGCGCAACACTGTCTCCCACCGCGGGAGTGGGCGCAAGGGAAAGGTCGACAATGCCGAACGGCACGCCCAGTCTCTCCGAGGCGGTAACGCCCACAAGCTGTCCCACACGGGTTATCTTGTAGGAGGTTTTCTTGATAACGTCGGATATTCCCGTAATGTCCGCGTCGGGATATTTTCTCAGCGCGGAACGCACAACGCCCGGACCGGAAACTCCCACGTTGATAATGCAGTCCGGTTCGCCCACGCCGTGGAAAGCTCCCGCCATGAACGGGTTATCCTCCACCGCGTTGCAGAATACCACAAGCTTAGCCGCGCCGAAGCATTGGTTATCTACGGTAAGCTCCGCGCTTTTTTTGACGATACCGCCCATAATTTTGCAGGCGTCAAGGTTGATACCCGTTTTCGTCGAGCCTACGTTTACCGAAGAGCAAACGCATGTCGTGGAAGCCAGAGCCTCGGGTATGGATTCGATAAGCCGCTCGTCGCCTGCGGAAAAGCCTTTCTGCACCAAAGCGGAATATCCGCCGATAAGGTTTACGCCGCAGGTCTTGGCAGCTTTTTCCATAGTAAGGGCAAACTTAACGGGACTTGCACTGCAGGCGGCTGAAACGATGGCGATAGGCGTAACGGACAAGCGCTTGTTTATAATAGGTATGCCGTACTCCTTTTCGATGTCCTCGCCCACCTTGACAAGGTTTTGTGCGCAGCGGGTTATCTTGTCGTAGACCTTCCCGCAGGCCTTGTCAATGTCGCTGTCAATGCAGTCGAGAAGCGATATTCCCATTGTTATGGTGCGTATGTCAAGACATTCGTCCTGTATCATACGGATAGTTTCAAGTATATCATGAACGTTGATCATAGACAGTCTCCTATCAAAGGTTAAATTCTGTGCATGGACTCGAATATTTCCTCATGCATGGTGTGTATCTGAAGTCCCAGTTCTTCGCCGAGAGACGTCATTCTGGCGACAAGCTCGGTAAAGTTCCGGTTCAGCTTGGAAATATCCACCAGCATTATCATGGCGAACATATCCTGCAGAACGCTCTGGGTAACTTCGATCACATTGGCATTATATTCGGTGCAAATGCCGCTTACCTTTGTAAGGATCCCGACCGTATCCTTGCCGATCACCGTAACAACTGCTCTCATCAACAAAACCTCCGATAAAATTACAAATAAAAACAAAAGATATTATTATCATATCACACTTATCGCAAAAATAAAAGGCAAAAATCAGACAAAAAAGCAGGTGAAATTTTATGTATTTTTTCACAAAATATACGGTAATTTTTAGGTAATTATGTTACAATTATGAACAACTTTTCAAACCCGGATACGCAAGGCTGTCCCTCTCAGTGACTTTCGCTTTTTTCCGCCGCATTCCTGCGGAAAATAAGCTTGAAAACAGTGCGCACCGCAGGCTGGATAAAGAAAAGCTGCGTAAAGAACGCAAACGGAAAGTTAAAGCATACCAGTTTCAGCCAGTTCGCCAGAAGCGTTATCACGTTAAATCCCGCGTAATAGGGATAATACAGGAACGCCGCGATAAAGCTCATTGCGGGACACATAAGTCCGACCGTGGCGCAGATTATCGCCGACTCGAAAATCACGGGGTGAGTTTCACGGGGATTGAAAACCTTGCAGGCAAGCTTGAACGAAGCGGGGCTTCCCATTAAAATTTCCAGTAAATAGGCGAGAACAAATTCGGTCAGAACAACAGCCCATATGGGGACGTAGCTTCCGCACATGTACACTCCCCCCTGCTTGTTTATGGCGGCGATGACGCCGTTTTCTCCGTTTATCTGCATTAAAATGTTTCCGTTCACAACGTAAAGGCTGTAGAAAACATACGCATGAACCGTGATTATAACGGTTATAAGTGCGAAAATTTTTCTCTGAAAATTGGTAGCAGGCATAAAAGCATTCCTTTCAAGCGCACAAAAAAACACGCCGCCGCAGGGTGCGTAAATCTAAAATTGGAAGTGTACCGTAATCAGATTTACGCGCAAATGCGCAACGTGTGTCGTTCGTGCATATTAAATTTGCCGATAAAAAATCAACAATAATTATTTTAGCACAAAGCCGCGCTCCTTGTCAATGCGGATTTTGAACAAATTTTCCGGAAGGCTTTTAAAAAAATTTTGGGTAAATTTCTTATTTACATATTATACATAATGGGCGTTTTAGTGCAATTGACGAAATTTTTCCGCAATTTAAAAATTATATTTTTCTTGGGCGGAAAATGTGGTATAATTATATTTACGGCAATCCCGCAAAAAAGCGTTATTTTACAAAGAAGCACATATTGTATGCGTATTATGCACGCTCTAAATATGAACAAATTAAGACACTTTACACATTTTACACAGTGCTTAATCGGGAATTTGGTTCTATATCTTGATTTGAGGGACTGTGTAAAATGTGTAAGAAAAATGTAAGGTTCTATAAAAAGTTTTTTGGAATTGCTTACATAAACTTTACACATTTTACACAGGCTTAAAGAAATGGTTGTATACCGTGATTTGAGAACGGTTTGCAGTCCGCCCGAATGTGTAAAATGTGCAAAACGCAAAAGCGTTGTTTTACAGGTTTGCTCTATAATATTGTTTAAACGAAAGGAAGTTCCCAAAAATGAACCTTATCGACTGTCACACCCACACGCAGTTTTCCGTGGACTCCGAAGCGGATATTACGGAAATGATTGAAAAAGCTATCAGTCTCGGGCTTGCGGCATACGCCGTTACCGACCACTGCGAATGCAACCGCTGGTATTCCGCCGACCATTACCCCGACGAGGACACCTACCGCTACTATGATTTCGGCAGGGACTTTGAAAACTCCGTTTCCGCCGTGACGGAGCTTAAAGAAAAATACGGCGGCAAACTTAACCTCATCTGCGGCGTTGAAATGGGACAGGCTACCCACGATTACGGTATTGCCGAGAAAATTACGTCCGACAGCCGCGTAGACTTTGTTATCGGCTCAATGCACCAGCTCCCCAAAACCGAGGATTTCGCCTTTATGGATTACGGAAAAATGTCCCCCAAAGACATAGCCGGCCTTGCGGAAAGATACTTCCTTGAAATCAACAAGCTTTGCAAATGGGGCAAATTCGACGTTCTGGGACACCTTACATATATCCTGCGCTATATGGAGGGCAAGGGCGGCGTAAAGGTGGCTATGTCCCCCTACGAGGAAATAATACGGGACAGCTTTAAACTGCTGATACAAAACGGCAAGGGCATTGAGATAAACACAAGCGGCTTGCGGCAGGCTTACGGGCAGACGTTCCCCAGCCTTTACTGGGTGAAAATTTTTAAGGAAATGGGCGGCGAGGTTCTTTCTCTCGGCTCGGACGCCCATACGGCAGAGGACTTGGGCAAGGGCATTGCCGAGGGCGCGGAAATTGCCAAAGCGGCGGGTTTTGAGTATTTGTGCTATTTTAAGGAAAGAAAGCCGAATTTTATAAAAATATAGACAAACGGGAAATTTTGGTGTATAATATTACAAACGGCAGACAGATTATTATTTATCCGCATATGTTTCTGCAGGGCGGGGGCTTGCTCCCGCCTATTGAAATTACCCCGTTTCCGCAGGGGCGGGAAACCCGTCTGCCGCAAAATACCGTAAATCGTACCTATATTGCAAATGAACAGGCACACAAATTTAAAATTAGGAGGACAATATGGACACGCTTATCAATCTTCTCAAACAAAACGCCCGACTTTCCTGCAAAGAGCTTGCCGCCATGACGGGAGCTGCGGAAAGCGAGGTCGAGGCAAAAATCAAGGAATATGAGCATAACGGCGTTATCAAGGGCTATTCCGCCATAATCAACGACGAGGCGGCGGACAAGAACAGCGTTACCGCCTTTATCGAGGTAAAGGTCACGCCCAAAGCCGACTGCGGCTTTGACGATATTGCCAAAACCATTATGATGTACGACGAGGTGGAAAGCCTTACCCTTATGTCGGGGGCGTTCGACCTTGCCGTAACCATCAGCGGCACCAACTACAAGGAGATAGCTCTTTTCGTGGCGCAAAGGCTCTCCACAATTGACGGGGTAATCTCCACCACGACCCACTTTACTTTAAAACGTTACAAAGAAAAAGGCATTTTCATAGAAGACGAAGCTACCGACGAAAGGGGTTATGTTTCCCCATGACGGACTATGAAAATCTTATTTCCAAAAAGTGTCGAAGCCTTAAACCCTCGGGCATAAGGAAGTTTTTCGACATTGCCTCCAATATGGAGGGAGTAATCTCTCTCGGCGTGGGCGAACCCGATTTCCACACCCCTTGGGCGGTACGGCAGACAGCTATTTCCACCCTTGAAAAGGGCAGAACCGTTTACACCGCCAACTCGGGACTTATGGAACTGCGGAAAACCATATGCGGCTACATCAAAAGAAAAATCGGCGTTGAGTACGAACCCGAAAGCCAGCTTATCGTCACGGTGGGCGGCTCTGAGGGTATCGATTTGGGAATACGCGCTCTTATCGACCCCGGGGACGAGGTTCTTATCGTCGAGCCTTGCTTTGTCTGCTACGCCCCCATTGTGGAGCTTACGGGCGGGGTTGCCGTACCCATTGAAACTACTGCGGACACTGGCTTCAAGCTTACCGCCGAGGCTTTGAAAAACAAAATTACCGACAGGACAAAACTGCTGATACTTCCCTTCCCCAACAACCCCACGGGGGCGGTTATGACTAAGGCTGACCTTGAACCTATCGCGGAAGTCCTGCGGGGCACGGATATAATGGTGCTGTCCGACGAGATTTACTCCGAGCTTACTTACGAGGGAAAGCATTTCTCCATAACCAAGCTTGAGGGTATGAAAGAGCGTACCCTGCTTGTGAACGGCTTTTCAAAAGCCTTTGCAATGACGGGCTGGCGGCTGGGCTATGTGGCGGGACCCGCGCCCGTAATCAAGCAGATGCTGAAAATTCACCAGTATGCCATAATGTGCGCGCCCACGGTGTCCCAGTACGCGGCGGTTACGGCGATGACCTCCTGCGACGGTGAGGTTGAAAAAATGGTGAACGAGTACAACATACGCCGCCGCTGGCTTGTGAACGCCCTCAACGAGATAGGTCTGACCTGCTTTGAACCGAAAGGCGCGTTTTACGTGTTCCCCTCCATAAAGTCCACGGGGCTTACCAGTCAGAAATTCTGCGAGGAGCTTTTGTACAGGCACAGCGTAGCGGTCGTCCCGGGAGACGCTTTCGGCGCAAGCGGCGAGGGGTATATACGTATTTCATACGCATACTCCCTTAAGCATCTTATGGAGGCGGTGGAAAGAATTGCCGAATTTTTGGAGGAATTAAAGAAATAGCTGAATTATGGAAAATATTACAATTACCGCCCCCGCCAAAATAAACCTTATGCTTGACGTTACGGGCAAACGTCCCGACGGGTATCACGAGCTTGTTACGGTAATGCAGAGTATTTCCCTGTCCGATACGGTTTTTGTGCGGACAAACAACAGCGGTGAAATTACCGTTGATTGTAAAGGCGTACAGCTTAACAGTGCTTCTGACAACATTGCGTTTAAGGCAGTGAAAGCGTTTTACGAACGTACAAAAATTTTCTGCACCGGACTTCATATTTCGGTTGACAAGCAAATTCCTTTACAGGCGGGCTTGGGCGGCGGAAGCGCGGACGGTGCGGCTGTTCTCACCGCTTTAAACCAAATCCACGGATTTGTCTGTACCGATGAGGAACTTTGCAAAATAGGCGCAAAGCTGGGCGCGGACGTGCCTTTCTGCCTTGTGGGCGGGACAAAGCTCTGCCGGGGTATCGGCGAGGAGATTTCCTATGTCCCGCCCCTTGAAAGCTGCTTTATTGTTATTGCTAAGGGGACAGCTGGAATTTCCACAAAAGAAGCCTATCGGCGGATCGACGGTCTTACTCCCCGCAAGGCGGCGGATATTTCTTTGTACGACGGAACTGTGGGTTCTCTGAAAAACCTCGGCGGGAACGTTTTCGAGAAAGTCACCGAGAACGGGGACGTTTTCAAAATAAAACAAATTATGACGGACTTCGGCGCGGAATATTCCGCTATGAGCGGAAGCGGCTCGGCTGTGTTCGGACTGTTTGAACTGTCCCGTCAAAAAAGCGCGGCGCAGAACTGCGCGAACAGACTGAAAGCGGAGAGTTTTTTCGCCGAAGTATGCATACCGCTCACCTACGGAGCAAAATGTTTTGACCGATAAATTTTGTTAAAATACACAGCAAAATGCACCAAAAATTATAGGAATTGTAGAATAAATTTTAAACTTTTTGATAACTATTGAAAAAAAGTTTAAAATATATTAAAATATAATAATGGGTATGTTATGCGGATCATACGGTCTTTTACTGTTCCGCAAAATATTTAACACTATTTATGAGGTGAGCAAATCAATGGGTGCAAACATCATTTTGTACGGTCCTCCCGGAACGGGTAAAACTTACAATACGGTAGCTTACGCTATTTCCATTATTTACGGCCGTCCAGTCCGGGAAGTCATGAAAGAAAATTACAACGATCTGCTTGAAAAGTATCATGCGCTGAGAACTCTTTACGGTCAGATCGAATTTACCACTTTCCACCAGTCTTTCGGCTATGAGGAATTTGTAGAGGGTATCAAGCCCGTGTTCATTCAGGTAATGAACGAGCGCGGCGAACGTTCCCGCAAGGAGGAAATGGTGTACCGCGTGGATCAGGGCGTTTTCAGACGTTTCTGCGACGAAGCCGCTAAAAATCCCGACGAAAAATATGTTTTCATTATTGATGAGATCAACCGAGGAAACGTTTCCAAAATTTTCGGTGAAATGATCACGCTCATCGAGCCTACCAAGCGCATGGGACAAGCCGAAGCCGCAACAGTAAAGCTTGCCTACTCACAGGAGGCGTTCGGCGTACCGGAAAATGTTTACATAATCGGCACAATGAACACTGCCGACCGTTCGATCGCCATGCTTGACTCAGCTCTGAGACGTCGTTTCGACTTTATCGAAATGATGCCCAATCCCGACCTGCTGGACGGCGTTGTCGTTGACGGCGTTGACATCAAGCAGCTCATGCTGAAGATCAACAAGCGCGTCGAAATACTCTGCGACCGCGACCATACCATAGGTCACGCGTATTTCATGCAGCTCAGGCAGCGTCCCACCCTTGCGGTGCTGGCGCATATCTTCAAAAATTCCATCGTTCCCCTGCTTCAGGAGTATTTTTACGACGACTACGAAAAGATCAGACTTGTTCTGGGCGACGCAAACAAAGAGGAAAACGAACAGTTTGTCCGCGCCACGGCTGTCGACTACGCGCAGATATTCGGCTCGAACGCGGAGCTGTATCTGGAAAACGACCAGGTATATTCGATAAACAATGCCGCTTTCGCCAATATCAACGCTTATTTGAAGATTTAACGGTGTTTGTATGAAAAAATTAAAACGCTATGTTGTAACGGAAGCCGACTGCTTCGTCAGAACCGCGCGTGAGACCGATTCCGAAAACATCATTTTGCTGTCGGAGCATAACTATGAACGTCTGGACGATTTTGCCGCCAGCCGCAAATACTCGGTCATGCAAAAGGTCACGCTTGACGACGGGCGCGAGGCTCTCCGTCCCACAAGATACGTGGGGATAATCATGCTGAAGGACGGCACGCAGATCGAGATACTGCCGCAGATACGCCTCGACCGCGAGGAAAATATCGTCGCGTCAAAATTGCTGCTCCTGCGTATGCTGGACGGCATACGGGAAATTCCCGTCAAAAAGGTCGACGAGCGTTACTTCAAAAAGGAACAGCTCAATCTTTTTGAAATATTTGTCAGAATGTTTACGGACGAGGTGCTCAACGTGGTGAGGAACGGTTTGAAACAAACCTATGTCCCCTACCGCGGCAACGAGATGTTCGTAAAGGGAAAGACGGTTTACTCGGAGCACGCTAAGAAAAATTTCGCCCACAAGGAAAAATTCTTTGTCGAATACGATATTTTCAGCGTGAACCGCGCGGAAAACCGCCTGCTGAAAAAGACCCTCGAAGTCCTTGACAAGCTGTCGTCAAACGGGCTGAACAAGAAAAAAATACGCATGCTGCTTATGTCTCTCGACGAGGTGGAGGCTTCAAAATATCCCAAAAACGACTTCAAGCAAAGCGTTGAGGACAGAAGCATGAGCCGTTACTTCAACGCAATGAAATGGAGCAGGCTGTTCCTTCTGGACAGGGGCAACGCGTTCTTTTCGGGCGGAAAGGTCAAGTATGCCATGCTTTTCCACATGGATAAGCTTTTCAGCGCGTGTATCGCTTCAAGTCTTAGGAAACAGCTCGACCGCACAAATTACTACTTTGTCACGCCGGAAAAAATAAGCAACTCCATCAGCAACACCGGCATGGACAAGGAAATGAAACCGATATCCGACTTCTACATAATGAACAGGGTCACGGAAAAAACGATAAATATGCGCTTTAAGTTCAAAAACTTTTTTGACTACAGCGGTCCGGAGAAAAAGGACACAGTGCTTATTTTCCCCGTAACTCAGGTACTGAACACTGTTTTTAACGGCATCGGCGAAACTATGTACCTCATTGATCTGAACGATATCGACCTGAGCGTTTCCGTACTTACCGAAACATTCTTCATATAAAATCAGCAGAGCCGACGGGTATTTCCGGCAGCTCTGCTTTTTAATTATTCGTCATCGGGGGATTTTTTTATCCCGAAAACAATTCTGAAAAATCCCGAAAGAAGCTTGGGGCTTTTGATAACAACGATTTTCATTTGAAATACCTCCCGTTAGTGATTTACTATATAGTATTCCGGAAGTGAAAATCGGTGCTATTTTTTTGAAAAAATAACCAAAACCCTGCCTTTTTCAACTTTAAGAGTACATTCCGCAGAAAGTATCTCGTTGCTTACCCCTAAAGGAAAGCCGCTTGTCAGGCGGTAGCTTGTCAGGTTATACTTTGTCCCGCTCGTAGTTACAACCGCTTCGTCGCCGTATGAAAAAATCGAAAAGTACATACTGTCATTTTTAGGAAATCTGTACTCCCCTGCCCCGAAAAGCTCGGCGGTATCGTTTTCACCGACAAGCCTGCCGCTGCCTCCGTTATCGAGGATATAGGCAAGCGTCTGAATATTCGCGAACGTATGGTCGAGCCGTCCTCCGACAGAACCTTCTATGGTTATATCGCTGTAACCTCTTGACATTGCGGTCTTTACCGCAAGCATGGTATCGGTATCGTCCTTTTCCGCCGCCGCGGTAATTATTTCGCAGCCGCTCGGAAGCTCTTCGGAAAGACTGTCAAAATCCCCCACCAGAACATCGGGCATTATCCCCATGCGCTTCAGAACGGAGAAACCGCTGTCCGCTGCGATCAAATACTCGTCGGACGGCGGAACTGTTTTACAGTCATTGCCCACGGGCGCACCTCCGAATATACGGCAGGACTTTTTTTCCGCTGTCACTGTTTTAACTCCCATTCCTTGATTTGTTTGGCTTCCTCGTACATTTCCGCGTAGCTGTTATGTCTTGAAGCGGGTATCAGACCGTTTTCCGCAGCCTCCAGCACGGCGCAGCCTTTTTCCTTTATGTGGGCGCAGTCGGGAAAACGGCATTTTCCCGCGTACTCCCGAAACTCGGGGAAACAGTCCGCAAGCTCGTCCTTGAAGATAATGTCGTACTTCTGCGTTTCAAAGGTGGAAAATCCCGGAGTATCCGCAATATAGCCGCCGTTGTCAAGCCTATAAAGCTCCACGGCGCGGGTAGTGTGACGTCCCCTGCCAAGCTTTTTGCTGATCTCCCCCGTTTTGATATCCAATCCGGAAGAAATATGATTGAGCAGTGTGGACTTGCCTACGCCCGTATTCCCTGTAAAGGCTGATACCTTTCCGACAAGCATACCGTACAGCTTTCCGTATGAGGACGGATCTTCGTAATCAATTTCAATAAGTTCCGCGCCCGAATTTCGGTAAATATCCGCAAGGACGCTGTTTTTCCGCAAGTCGATCTTTGTCACGGCAATGACGCTTTTTATCCCCTTATGGCACGCAATGGCAAGAAACTTGTCAAGCAGCGTAAGATTGGGCGCAGGCTCGCAGGTGGAAATCACAAAAACCATATAGTCAAGATTTGCAAGCGGAGGTCTGACTATACTGTTTTTGCGCGGAAGAATTTTATCCACAATAGCTGTATTGTCGTCAATATCGGTCAGAAGCACTCTATCCCCCGCGCAGGGAGATATATTCTGCTTTCTGAAAATACCTCTTGCCTTGCATTCAAAAATACCCGCCGGAGTTTCCGCAGTATACAGTCCCCCCACAGCCTTTAAAAGCAAGCCTTCCATACAACCGCTCATCAGTATCCGAATACTTCATTCCAGAACGCGCTGTCGTCCTCGTTTTCGTCAAACGGATCGTCGATTATGATATCGTCGGGATCTATTACAACAGGTTCGCGTCCGCTGCTGCTTCTTGTAGTGCTCTCGGTCCTTTCCTCTTCGGTAAACAGATTTTTCAGCGCGTTCTTTTCAAACTTGACCTCCGTAACGGTATTCTCCACAAAGTCAACGGAATACTCGCCGATAGTATCGCTGTCCTTGGTACCGTCGTTGACCGCTTCAAGAATGACTTTCTGCATTTCCGTACCCTTAATGTCTATCGAGACCGTGGACGCATACGCCAGATTGTCGATAGTCGTCGTACCGATAATCGTACCGTTTACATAGCAGTTGAACGTAGCTTTGCCCTTTATGCCGTCGGGAACCCGGAAAGTAATGACAGCCTCGGTTTCCGGCATTACTCCCGTACTGAGCGTAAGAATTATCGTGGTATTGATCTTGACTATATTCGGCTGACCGTCCTCGCCTATATCGGGAATACTCTGCTCTATAACCGTACCCTCCGGTTCGAGAGAGTCCTCGGTCATTGTCTGAACGGTAAACTTGTCTCCGAGAAGCGTTTGGGCCTCTTCAAGCGTATGACCCACGCACCTGGGCACCACAACGTCCTGAATCTCGGGACCTAAGCTTACATACATATAAACCGTTGAGCCGTAATCAACCTTTTCATTTCTGGCAGGCTCTGTTTTTATAACGTAATCCTTCGGTATATTTTCATCCGAAACCATTTTTATCAGGACGTTGAAGCCGTCGTTGTCCTTGAGCATATTCATGGCTGTGGTTGAGTCAAGCTCGTAAACGTTTGAAACGGTCACCTTACGGGGACCCTTGCTCACGATAAGCTTAACGGTTGAGTTTCCGACCATATAGTCCTTGCCCTCCATCGGGGACTGGTCAATGATAGCACCCTCGGGATACTCGGACGAAAACTCCTTGTTCTCCACAACAACGTCGAAGGAACTTGCATAATAGTTTGCTACCTCCTGATAGCTCAGACCGCGGAGATTGGGCATTTTGCCGATAACAACATCGTCGTCTCCGCCGTCGATAACCCTCATAAGTATGATCGCAATAAATGCAACTACAATAATAACGATACCGGCAGCTATAGCTGTCAGAACCACAACAAAATACGATGATTTGGACGGCTTTTCGTCCTCCTCATAATCATCGTAACTGTCGTAACTGTCAAGCTCTTCCTTAGTTTTTGTATGCGTACGCATTTTTCTGACGTCACCGCCCTTTTCCGGCTTTGGAACGACCGCCCTCGACGCCGATTCCGCGGCAGCCTTGGAGACCGCTCCTGCATTGAAATACTGAGTTTTTTCGGACAGATATTTATACTCAAACACTATGCTGGGATTTTTCTTGAATTCCTCAATATCCTTTATCATCTCCGACGCGGACTGATAACGCTTTGAAGCCTCTTTCTGCATGGCTCTCAGGACTATCTCCTCCAGACCCTCGGGAACGGAATCGTTTACCGCTCTGAGAGGTCTCGCCTCATTCTGCATATGCATCAAAGCCACAGATACGGGATTGTCTCCGTCGAAAGGCTTTTCGCCCGTAAGCATTTCGTACATCATAACGCCCACGGAATAGATGTCGCTCTTTTCATCGGTAACGTCCCCGCTCGCCTGCTCGGGACTGATGTAGTGTACGCTTCCGATAGCCTTGTCAGAGATTGTCTTGCCCTCCTCGCGGGCAAATCTGGCAATGCCGAAGTCCATGACCTTGATGGTGCCGTCCGGAAAAAGCATTATGTTCTGCGGCTTGATGTCCCTGTGGACGATACCGCGGTCATGAGCGTGCTGCAAAGCGCGGAGTATCTGGATTATAAAATGGATACAGTCTTTCCACTTGATAACGCCCTGCTGCTCCATAAACTCTTTCAGCGTAAGACCGTCGATATATTCCATGACAATAAACTGGATTTTTTCGGTAAATCCCACATCGTATATCTTTACAATGTTAGGGTGCGAAAGCACGGCAATAGCCTTGGATTCATTCCTGAACCGTCTGACGAACTCCTCGTTGTCGGCAAATTCGTTTTTCAGTATCTTCACCGCCACCGTTCTGTCCTCGAGAATATCCGTCGCCTTGTAGACGTCAGCCATTCCTCCGACGCCGATAAGCTCGGTGATCTCATATCTGCCGTCAAGCTTTCTGCCAATGTTTTTATCCATTAAATTCACTCCTGTACAGTAAACAGTTTTCTTTAATCATTTCATATAGGCAACGGTTATATTGTCATTGCCGCCGTTTTCAAGGGCTTTTCCGATAAGCGCTCCGGGGACTTCCTCCGGACTCAGCTCCTTTGCCGCTTTGAAAATATCAGCCTCGTCGCAGTAATTGGAAAGACCGTCCGTACAAAGCAGCAGCGAGGAATTCTCCGTAAGCTCAAACTCATAATAATCCGGAACTACCGTGTCCGAAACGCCGACCGCTTTTGTGATGTAGTTTCTTCTCGGGTGGTTTTTAAGCTCTTCGCGGGTGATCTCTCCGCTTTCGTACATTCGCATGACGACGGTGTGATCCTTGGTTATCTGCCGTATCTCATGGTTAATGAGGTAAAGTCTCGAATCGCCCACGTTTACCGCATAAAGCTTGTTTCCGCAAACCAGAGCGGCGACGCAGGTCGTGCCCATGCCGCTCATTTCTATGCTTGAAATAGCCGTGTCGTAGACTACCGAGTTTGCCGTAGTCACCGATGATATCAGCAGATTTTTTATAGATTTGCTTTCGTAATCCGCGCGGAAAACCTTTGTTATCCTGTCGAAAACAATGTTCACGGCTCTTTCGCTTGCCTCGCTGCCGGCGTTCTGACCGCCCATTCCGTCGCATACAACCGCAAAGCAAGCGCCGCCGTCTATCAGCGCAGAACGTACCCTGTCCTGATTTTCACTTCTTGACAATCCGATATTGGTATCGGAATAGACCTTCATCAGCCGCACTCCTTTCGCAGTTTTTCGGAAATGTATACGCGTCAGACCTCGTATTCCCGCCTCAGCTGACCGCAGGCGGCGTCTATGTCCGCGCCGAGGGTTCGTCTGACCGTAACGTTCAGACCGCCCTTTTCCAGCGCGTCCGCAAATTTGTAAAGAGCGGACTTATCCGAACGGTAATCCCGCTCCTTGATTTGGTTTACGGGTATAAGATTAACATGGCAGTTTATTCCTCTCAGCAGCTTAATCAGCGCCTCCGCGTCCGCGGGAGAATCATTCACGCCGTGAATGACCGCGTACTCAAAGGAAATCCGCCGTCCCGTTTTGTCAATGTACTCACGGCAGGCTTTCAGCAGTTCGTTTATGGGATACTTTTTGTTCACGGGCATTATTCCGCTTCTTTTGGCGTCCGTAACGGCGTGGAGCGATACGGAAAGGGTAAGTCCGAAGCGGTACTCCGCCAGATCGTAAATCCTGTCAACAAGCCCGCAGGTAGACAGCGAAACGTGTCTCAGACTGAGATTTTTTCCTGTTTCAAAAGATATCATCTGTAAAAATTTAACAACATTGTCGAAATTGTCAAGCGGCTCGCCAATGCCCATCAGCACAAGGCTGTCAATATGCCTGCCGCTGTCCCGTTCCGCCTCGTAAACCTGGAGAAGCATTTCCGACGGAAGCAGATGCCGCTTGAACCCAGCAATGGTGGACGCACAGAAGCTGCACCCCATTTTGCACCCCACCTGAGTGGAAATGCACAGGCTGTTTCCGTGTTTATAGTCCATCAAAACGGATTCTATGTGATTTCCGTCCGACAACTCATATAAATATTTTACAGTATTATCTATAGAAGATTCAAGCTTTCTGACAATTTTTATACTATTTATACAATACAATTCCTCTAATTTTGTGCGTAAAGACGAAGAAATATTACTCATTTTGGAAAAGTCGTGAACTCTTTTTGTATGCAGCCATTCATAGACCTGTTTTCCTCTGAATTTTTTCTCGCCGATAGATTCTGTTTCGGAATATAATTCGTCCAAACTACAGGATAGGATATCCTTTTTCAAGCCGTCAGCCGTCCTTTCCGATCTTGCTCATGAAAAATCCCTCGCAGCCGAAATCCTTGGGAAAAATCGTCGCCTTATGCCCCGAGTTTCCGTATTCTTCCATAACAGCCACAGGCTTGAAGCCTTTGTGCTCTTCAAGAAAACGGTCGATAACGCGATCGTTTTCGTCCCTGCTGAGCGTGCAGGTCGAATAAACAAGCTCCCCGCCCGCCTTTAAGTACTCCGAAGCGGTACACAAAATACCGTACTGCACCTCGGGAAGCCTTGAAACGGATTTCAAATCTGTGTATTTCAGCTCCGGCTTTGAACGGATAACTCCGAAGCCGGAACACGGAACGTCGCACAAAACCTTGTCCGCTAACGGAAAATCGGCGTTAAAAACCTTAGCGTCGTTCTTCACCGCCTCGACCGGAAGTCCCAAACGTTCCGCGCCGCTTTTTATAAGATTGACCCTGTTCGAGTGTATATCGCAGGCAATTATCCTGCCTGTTCCGCCTGTCATCTCTGTAACGGTGAACGCCTTTCCGCCGGGAGCGGCGCACAAATCTATAACGGTATCTCCCCTGCACGGGTTCAACGCCTTGCAGCAAAGCTGAGAGGACAAGTCTTGAACGTGAAAAAATCCCTTTCGGAACAGCTCGCAGCGTTCCACATCGCCAAGTCCGTCAACCTCCAGACAGTTATCTGTAATGTCACACGCCTTTACAGCAACGCCAAGCTTTTCAAACTCGGAAACCAATTCATCGGAGGATATTTTCAGATTATTTACCCTTAAAAACGTCTTGTGGGGAGTTACCGAAGCTTTCAGCAGATCCTCCGCAAGCTCGAAAGAATAGTCCCCGCAAAGCCTGCGGACAAGCTCCTGCCCGCAGGAATACTCTATTCCGAGACGCTCCGTCCTGTCCTCGGGAAAAGTAATTTTCTTCCCGTCACGGATAAAGCTTCTCAGCACAGCGTTGACAAATCCCGCCGCACTTGTTTTTCCGCACTGCTTCGCGAGAACGACCGACTCGTTCACAGCCGCGCTGTCGGTGACGGAATCCATATAGAGAAGCTGATACAGACCCATTTTCAGCACGTTGAGAACCGAGGCGTCCAGCTTGTGTAAAGGCTTATTACTGTACAGCGAAACGATATACTCCAAAGTGAGCTTACGCTCCACCGTACCGTAAAAAAGTCTGGAGACAAAGCTCTTGTCCCTGTCCGAAAATCCGCTTCTTTCGAGCGCCGAATCAAGCGCGATGTTAGAATACGCCTGCTTATCCATTCCGGCAAGCAGTTCCAATACCGTAAAGCGGGGAGACTTCACACCCATGGCTAACTTCTTCTGTTTCTGCCCGACAGCAGTATCAGCCTCAGCAAGCTCATAAGAGACGAGAACATTGCCGCAACATAGGTCATTGCCGCCGCGGTAAGGACTTTCTTAGCCATTCTGACCTCGTCCTTGTAGAGGATAACGTTCTCATCGAGGGTTTTCAAGGCTCTTCCGCTTGCGTTGAACTCAACGGGAAGCGTCACCGCCTGGAAAAGCACCACTCCCGCGTAGAGGAATATTCCCACGGGAATAAGCCATCTGAACGCGCTTATAAGCATTCCCAGAAGCACCAGCGGAACGGCAAGCTTCGAGCCTATCTGCGTAACCGGAATGATCGCCTGCCTGATCTTTATCGGGGTGTAACCCTGCGCGTGCTGTATTGCGTGACCCACCTCGTGCGCCGCAACGCCGATAGCCGCCACCGAGGTGCTGTTATAGACCGAATCGGAAAGCCTTATCACGTTTGCCGCCGGGTCGAAATGATCCGTAAGCTCTCCGCTGATATATTCGATGCTGACGTTGTAGAGACCGTTTTCGTCCAGTATCTTTCTTGCGACCTCTTTGGCTGTGTAGCCGTGCTGATTTCCCTCGCCGCTGTATTTGCTGAACGTTGTCTTTACCAATATCTGTGCTATCAAGGCAAAAATAACTGCCGGTAGCACTATCAGATAAGTTGAATCAAACATAGTCTGCCTCCTTCAGGTTAGGACTGTTCCCTCTTTGACCGCTTTTCCTCTCAGATAGTCCGCCGTGAGCATTCGCTTTCCGCCCTCAGCCTGAACTTCCGTGAACCTTACGCAGCCGCCGTCTCCGCACGCCACTGTAAAGTCTTTCGCCTGTACAACAGTTCCGGGAGGACGTTCCGACTTCATTCCCTTGACAATCTCCGAGCCGTACACCTTTAGCCGTTTTCCCTCAAGAACAGCCGAAGCGCAGGGAAACGCCGACAATCCGCGGATATGGTTATGGACTTCCTGCGCGGACTTTGAAAAATCAATGGGACACATATCCTTTGTCAGCATAGGCGCGTGGCTTGACAGCGAATTATCCTGCGGAACAGGTGTAATGCTTCCCGACTTTACAGCCGCGACGGTTTCCAGCAGAACCTCCGCTCCGAGCGCGGACAGCCTGTCGTGAAGCTCCGAAGCCGTCTCGTTCTCGCCGATCTCCAAAGACCTGCTGAGAAGCATATCCCCCGTGTCAATTCCCTCAGCCATAAGCATTGTTGTAACGCCTGTGACCTTTTCGCCGTTCAGCACGCTCCACTGGATAGGTCCCGCGCCGCGGTACTTGGGCAGAAGCGAAGCGTGAACGTTGATACTGTAAAATTTGGGTGCGTCAAGTATCTCCTTGGGAAGTATCTTTCCGTATGCGACCGTAACTATCAGATCGGGAGCAAGCTCGGTTATCGTTTTCAGAGCAGTCTCCGCGTCCTCGCCTTTTTTAAGGCTGACCGGCTGATATACGGGAATGCCGTTTGTCAAGGCAGCTTCCTTTACAGGCGGCGGCGTAAGCTTATAACCCCTGCCCTTTGGCTTGTCGGGCTGGGTAAACACCGCGGAAACGTTCTCCCCGCTGTCAATAAGCGCTTTCAGACACGGAACAGCAAAATCGGGAGTACCCATAAAAATAATGTTCATCGTCCAAATCCTTTCAGCGTTTTCTGCGTTTTCCTCTTTTTCCCTTTTTCTGCTCGTTTTCAAGCTCGTCGGGATCAACCATCTCGTCGGCAATATCAATGAAAAGCTGTCCCTCAAGATGATCCAGTTCATGGCACACGGCTCTCGCCATAAAATCCTTCAGTTTAAGCTGTAAGAATTTTCCTGTTCTGTCCTGAGCTTTTATGACTATTTCGTAAGGACGCACAACATATCCCCACTCGTCGGGGCAGGAAAGACACCCTTCCACCGCGCGCTGAGTACCCTTTGACTTGATTATCTCCGGATTGACAAGCTCCAGCAGACCGTCGCCCACGTCCACAACCACTGCCCGCCTGAGCATTCCCACCTGCGGAGCGGCAAGCCCCACGCCGTTGGATTTGTACATAGTTTCAGCCATATCGTCAAGAAGTATACACAGCTTTTCGTCAAAGTTCACCACAGGCTTGCATTTTTTTCTGAGTATATCATCCGATTTGTTGACAATCTTTCTTAACGCCAAAATATTTCACTGCCTTTCATTGGTTTGCTAAATTATATCTCCGTTGATGTCAATGAACGTCCGGACGTTCGCAAATTCTCTCATTTTAAAGGTCTGCTTGTAAAGTCCGCCTATATAGTCGCGGAACATTCGGTTATTCCTGCATTTGATAATTATTCTGTAACGGTATTTTCCGTTGATCTTTTCGTACAGGCATTTTGACGGTCCCAAAACTCTTATGGGGACATTGATCTCGCCCGAAGCAATGCTGCCGCTTATAAGTCCGAGAAAAGCCTTTGAAGCCTTGTCGGCGCAGCTTTCGATGACCGAGGAAAATTCCAGCGAACATATGTCGCAGAACGGCGGATAAACCAAAGCCTGTCTGGAAGCTATCTCCTGCTCGTAAAACGCGGGATAATTCTGTTCTGCGGCAAGATTAAGCACATAGTGCTCGGGAACGTAGGTCTGAATGATGGCTCTGCCCTGTTTGTCTCCCCTGCCGCATCGTCCCACCACCTGAGTTACCAGCGAGAACGTCCTTTCGTAGCTTCGGAAATCACCCGAAAACAAAGCCTTATCCACCGACAGAACTCCGACCAGAGTCACGTTGGGAAAATCCAGACCCTTAGCGATCATCTGCGTGCCGAGCATTATGTCGTACTCGCCCTTTTCAAAGGCTCGGAAACTTTTTTCGTAGGCATACCGCGAATAAGTGGTGTCCGCGTCCATGCGGAGAATTCTTGCGTTCGGGAACAGAGCCGCCACCTCGTCCTCTGCCTTTTGAGTGCCCAGACCGGTCATTTTAAGATGGTTTGAGCCGCACTTCCCGCAGGTTTTGGGCATTTCCTCGCTGTAGCCGCAGTAATGGCACAGCACCCGCCCGTTCGTTTTGTGATACGTCATGGGAATGCTGCAATTGGGACAGATAAGCGGTTCGCGGCAGTCCGCGCAGCTTATGTATGTATGATAACCTCTTCTGTTGAGAAGAAGAATTGTCTGCTCATTTTTTTCCAGATTGTAGTTGATCTCTTCCACAAGTCTTTCGGAGAACACAGCGGAATTACCGTAAAAGCCCTCCACAGCCAAATCAACCGTTTCAACCGACGGCAACTTTTCCTGCGAATACCGTTCCGTCATTGTGAACAGCTTATATCGCCCCGTTTTGGCGCAGTAAAAGCTCTCTATCGACGGAGTAGCCGACGCCATCAGCGTTACGGCATTATGGGTAATGCACCTTTTTTTGGCAATTTCCTTTGCGTTATAGCGCGGCGACGATTCGGACTTGTACGTCCTTTCGCCCTCCTCATCAATAATGAAAAGTCCGATGTTCTCCATGGGAGCGAAAACCGCGCTTCTTGTTCCGACGACGATCCTCGCCTGCCCTTTTTTGACCCTTTTGTATTCGTTGAGCCGCTGGGTGAGCGAAAGACTGCTGTGCATTATCGCAACCATGTCACCGAACAGCTTCTGAAATCTTTCAAGCACCTGCGGAGTAAGAGATATCTCGGGAATAAGCATAATAACATTTTTCCCCAAATCGAGCGTGTGCTTGATGAGCTTGGCGAAAACGGGGGTTTTCCCGCTTCCCGTAACGCCGTACAGCAGCGCGGCGCAGGGCTTTGCTTCATCTATCAGCGCGGCAATACCGTCATAGGCTTTCCGCTGCTGCTCCGACAGCACGATATCGTCGGCGCTTTCCCTTGCGGTCACATCGGGAGTTCTCAGTATCTCATACTCATAGGTCTCGGTAATTCCTTTTTTTGACATATTGTTGACGACCGACGGCGTAACCCCGCAAATGTAGCAAATTTCCTTTACCGAAGCCGCTCCGCTCTCGCCGAGAAGCTCCGCAACGCTTTTCTGTTTCGGGGACAGATTTGCGGCAAGCCTGCCCGACGTGAAATCCTCCGTCAGCTTGACCATTTTGACGGTCTCGTCCTTGGTTCTCCTTTTGACGGAATCGTACTCGTTCAGAAATCCCGCCTGCACAAGCTCGGAAACAGTCCTGTTATCCGCGCCGTTCAGCAGCGAAAAATCCTCCCTTACAGCTTTCAGCAGGGAAAGCGCACCGTCCGAAAGAACGTCCTCCGACAAGCCGCTGCTGTCGGAAAGCTCGTACTTCTGCGTAAAATTAACGCTCAGTCCTATGGGTATCAATGTCCTGAAAGCTTCAAAATAGGTACACAAGGTAGCGTCTCTCAGCCACATGATCATGTCGAGCATTTCGCCGTTCAGAAGCGGCTCGTCGTCAATCACGGAGTTTATCGGCTTGAAGCGGCTTATATCCTCGCCGGCGGCGCTGTCTATGCGTATTATAACGCCTATGCGCTTTCTGTTCCCTTTCCCGAAAGGAACGAGAACTCTTACGCCCACCGCGGCTTTTCCGTCCAGATCCGGAGGAACGGTGTATTTGTACCGTCTGTCGTATCCATAGGCTGCTGAGCTGACCGCCACAGCCGCCAGACGCTTTATTGTAAGCAAAACGTCAGTCCTTTGACTCTCTGAGCGAGGGGTCTTCTATGAAAGAATATTTTCTTCCCGCAAACTCCTCGACGGCGGTTTTTACCGGTTTCTCTTCAAGTGTCTCGTTGTTGTTGTACAGATCGTCGGCGATCTCCCTCGCGCGCTTTGCGACGGCTATAACCACCGAATAGTAGCTCTCGTTTTTGGTTGCGATCTGACTTATAGCAGGTCTAAGCATTTTCCAACACCTCATCAATAGTATTTTTTATTTTATCGGATTTAAGCTCCTCCGCGCGGATTATCGCCCGCAGGTCGTCCACCGCTTCGGAAAGCTCTCCGTTCACCACGGCATAGTCGTATTTATAGGCGTGAGCAATCTCTCCCGCAGCTTCTCCGAGACGTTTTTCCATCACCTCGGCAGTCTCCGTCCCCCGCTTTTCAAGCCGTCTGCGAAGCTCTTTCAGGGAGGGCGGCAGAATAAACACAAACACCGCCTCGGGACATTTTTCCTTTATCTTCATCGCCCCCTGGACTTCTATCTCCAGAATGACGTGACAGCCTTTTTCCAGCATATCCTCAACCGGCTTTTTGGGCGTTCCGTAGTAGTTTCCGCAGTAGGACGCGTATTCAAGCATACCGTCGTTTGCAATCGTTTCCTCAAATTTTTCTTTTGTGAGGAACCAATAATTTACTCCGTCAACCTCGCCCGGTCTGGGACTTCTCGTCGTCGCGGACACAGAGTAAAATACATTGCCGCTTTTAATGATCTCCGCCAGTACCGTACCCTTTCCGCATCCGGAAGGACCGGACACCACCATAAGTATTCCCCTACTCATCATCGGATTCCTCCTCGTCCTCCAAACGTCCCGCAACCGTTTCGGGCTGCACCGCCGACAAAATCACATGATCGCTGTCCATAATAATAACGGCGCGCGTCCGTCTGCCGTAAGTAGCGTCTATCAGCAGACCCTTTTCCTTTGCCTCCTGAATAATGCGCTTTATGGGCGCGGATTCGGGACTGACGATGGTAATGAGCCGTCCCGCGTTTATCATGTTGCCAAAACCTATGTTAATAAGCTTCATACGCCCTCCGAAAAGTCTGTTTTGTGAAAGCTATTCGATATTCTGTATCTGCTCGCGGATCTTCTCAATCTCGGATTTCAGTTCCACCACTATCTTGGTGATCTCCACGTCCTGCGCCTTTGAACCGATGGTGTTGCTTTCGCGGTTAAATTCCTGGATAAGGAAATCAAGCTTCCGTCCCACGGGTTCTTCTATTTCAAGCAGCGTGCCGAACTGGTTTATATGACTTTTAAGACGCACCGTTTCCTCGTCCACGGCGGTTTTCTCCGAAAATACGGCGGCTTCGGTGAGTATCCTCTGCTCGTCTATTTTCTTGTCCGCGAGAATTTCGCTCAGCTTGGCAAAAAGCTTCTGACGGTACGCCTCCGTAACCGCGGGGGAACGTTCCTCGACCATATCCACAAGCTCGCCGATGTAGCCGAGACGGGATTTTATGTCGTCCATCATCTTCAAGCCCTCTGTTTCCCTCATGGAAATGAAGTTGTTCAGAGCTTCCTCCGCAACGATTTTGACGCTGTTCCAGATGACCGTTTCGTCGTCGGCAGTCTTGATAACGTTAAAAATGTCGGGAAGCCTTATCAGATTGGAAAGCGAAAGGTCGTCCTTCAGCTTCAGGCTTTCATTGGCTTTCCTCAGCGCGGCGACATACCCCTCGGCAATGGACTGATTTACCTCTATCTGAGCGTCCTTGCCCTCCACGTTGAAAACGGTAACGCCCACGTCCACCTTGCCGCGGGAAACTCTGCCCTGAATAAAGGTTTTAAGCTTTTCCTCCAGATACCCGTAAGCCCTCGGAACTCTTGCCGAAAACTCAAAATACCTATGGTTCACCGATTTGATCTCCACCATAATTTCTCTTCCGTCGATAGTCTGCTGAAACCTTCCGTAGCCTGTCATACTTTTAATCATTTAACGCAGTCCTTTCCTCTTTCAAATACCCGTTTTCATTATTAACACTTATTTTTAATTATATCACTTTTCCGCAGTAAAAGCAAGTGTTTTGAACGAAAAAGTACCTCAAAAAAGAAAAAATATCCAATTTCAAGGAAACAGCAGCCTCACTCTAAAAAAGTTATGCTTTCCGCAGACGCACACCGCGGAAAGCATAACGCATTTTAGATATTCTGTCAAACGGGGTGAACCTTGTTCTCCGCGTCGGCGTGAGCGCTGTCAACGCCGTACTTCGCGTCCCGTCTCTTTGCGAAAAACTTAGGCGCAACCTGCGGGAACATAGCGTAGCTGAGCACGTCCTCCTCCTGCTCGACCCACTCGGAAGCCTCTTCCTTAAGCTTTTCAAGCTCGGGCTGCAAAAGGTCAGCGGGACGGCAGGTTATAGGCTCTTCACCCTTAAGTATCTTCTTACGGAACTCGGGATCAATCTCCGAGGGAGTTTTGCCGTACTCGCCCTTGACGAGAGCCTTGAACTCCTTTGTGACGGTCTTGTAACGCTCGCCGTTTATAACGTTGAACACAGCCTGCGTACCCACGATCTGCGACGTCGGCGTAACAAGGGGCGGATAGCCCGAGTCCTTGCGGACATTGGGGACTTCCTTAAGCACGTCGGTAAACTGATCCTCCTTGCCCGCCTGTTTAAGCTGTGAAAGCAGGTTTGACAGCATTCCGCCGGGCACTTGGTAAATAAGGGCGTTCGCGTCAACCGCAAGCATTTTCGGGTCAAGCTGACCGTTGTCGATATACTTCTTGCGAAGCTTCATAAAGTAATCCCGGATTTCGGTAAGCAGAACCAAATCAAGTCCCGTGTCGTACTCCGTACCCTGAAGTGCGGCAACCATTGACTCGGTAGGCGCGTGGGAAGTACCCAGCGCAAGGGGCGACATTGCGGTGTCGATCATATCCGCGCCGTTTTCAATGCCCTTTAACAGGCACATTGAAGCAAGTCCCGAGGTGTAGTGGGTATGAAGCTGCACGGGAATTTTCACCGCCGCCTTGATAGCTTTTACAAGCTCGGCAGTGCGGTACGGCGTGAGCAGAGCTGCCATATCCTTGATACAGATAGAATCCGCGCCCTCGGCTTCGATCTGCTTGCAGTAGTTTACATAATATTCGGTAGTGAACACGTCTCCCAGCGTATAGGAAATGGCAACCTGCGCGTGCGCCCCCTCTTTTTTGGCGGCGGCAATGGCGGTTTTTAGGTTTCTTATATCGTTGAGAGCGTCAAAAATACGGATAATGTCAATGCCGTTGGCGACGGATTTCTGAACGAAATACTCCAAAACGTCGTCGGCATAGTGACGGTAGCCCAGCATATTCTGTCCGCGGAAAAGCATTTGCAGCTTGGTGTTGGGCATTTCCCTGCGGAGTATGCGGAGCCTCTCCCATGGATCCTCGTTAAGGAAACGGAGACAGGAGTCAAACGTCGCGCCGCCCCAAACCTCGGCGGAATAGAAGCCCACTTTATCCATTGTGGAAAGTATAGGGCGCATTTCGTCCATAGTCATTCTTGTGGCGATAAGGGACTGGTGCGCGTCACGGAGAACGGTTTCGGTAACTTTTATCTTAGCCATTTCAATCAACCTTTCTCAATTACTGAACAGAAGCGAGGAGGTCGTCGCGGTTCACGCTGTCGCCTTTCTTCACGTTTACGGCGGCAACCGTTCCCGCCTTGGGAGAAACAATGTCGTTCTCCATTTTCATAGCTTCAAGAATCATAAGTACCTGACCCTCGGAAACGCTGTCCCCGGCTTTAACCTTAACGTCGAGGATATTTCCAGGCATGGGCGCTTTAACGGCAGTTCCCCCCGCAGCGGGAGCGGGAGCAGCAGGCGCAGCAGCGGCAGGAGCAGCCTGTACGGGAGCTGCGGCGGGCGCAGAGCCTGCACCGACTTCCTCAACAGCAACATCGTAAGCCTTGCCGTTTACGGTAATATTAAATCTTTTCATAACAACAACCACCATTCATAAAAAATTTACAGATATGTAAAATACACTTAAAAGGAAAGAAATTCAAGAACAATTACAGAGCAAAAATTCTAACCTCTATCCTCTGATTTCTAACCTCTAAAAGGGCATATTACTGTGCTTTTTGGGGAGACGCTTTGTCATTCTCTTGCCGTTCATAAGTTCGAGAACGTCGATTATCTTGGCGCGGGCTTCCTCGGCGGTAATGATACCGTCAACACAGCCCTTTGCGGCAGCGTCGAACGCGGAGGCGTTTTCCTCGGCGTATTTGCCGGCAAGCTTGTTTCTTTCCTCGGCAAGGTTAGCCGCTCCTTTAAGCTTGTCGTGCCAGAGAAATTCAACAGCCGCCACAGGCGCGATGGGGGAAATTACCGCCTCGGGGTAAGCGTAAGTAACGTCCGCGTTGCCCGCTCCGAAAGCAGCCATAGCCGCGCCGTAAGCCTTTCCGCTGACAACGGAAACTTTAAGGGTCGTAGCCTCGGCATACGCGCTCGAGACCTTTGCCATGTCCCTTACACAGGCGTCGGAAGCAAAACCCTCAGTATCTATATAAGTAAGTACGGGTATCGAAAACGCGTCGCAGGTTCTTACAAACCGCGCCAGCTTGGAACAGTCGTCGGAGGTAAGCTTGCCGTCGGTCTTGTTGGTAGCCGCAATTCCCACGGCAGAACCGCCTACCGTTGCGATCGCCGTATAGGCAGCCTTTCCGAAGCCGGCGGACAGCTCCACAATGCTGTCGGAATCCGCAACAGCCTTTGCGATATCGTCAGCCGAACCGCTCGCAGCCTTGCCCGTTTCGGAAAATTCAAACATGGGCGCGGAGGAAATATTGTTTGCGGGGAGCATTGACACAAGCTTTTTAACGGTCTCGGCAGCCTCCCTGTCGTCCTTAGCGGAAAGAGCCGCCGTACCGTTCGCAACGGCGTCCTCGCCCTTTATATCTTTGCCGGGAGCTGTGTAAAGTTCGCCCTCGTCGGTGATAACGACAAAATCAGCCGAACAAGCCGCCATAGCCGCGCTTCCCGCGCAGGTACCGGAAACCACCGATATCTGAGGAACAACGCCCGAAAGGTTGCTCGTCCACGTCAGTATGTCGCTGTACGCCTTGATAGCCTCCGCTCCGTCGTCAACGAAAGCTCCGTCGGAATCATAAAATCCCACAACGGGAACTCCAGTGCGTGAGGCAAGGTCAAACACTTTACATATTTTGGCGGCATGACGGCTGTTTACCGCGCCGCTTTTTACTGTCTTATCCTGTGAAAACGCATACACGGGACTTCCGTCCACATATCCGTAAGCGGTGATAACTCCCGCGGGAGCGCCGCCGTTCATAACGGCAGCGTCAAGCTCGGTGAAACGTCCGTCGTCAAACAGCGCCGCGAGACGTTTAGCCGCCGCGCTTTGACAGTCCGCCGCCGAATACGACTTATAGGCGTCAAATTTAGCCTTCTGGCTTTCAGTTAACATATAAGTTTCCTCCGTTCACAGTATCCGCAGGCATGACGCGGGCGCGGATACAAAAAATTAAACCAGAATAATTATACAACTTTTTTCCTTAATTGACAAGATAATAACAATATTTTTTTATATTTTTTCAATTTATTCATATTTTAACGGATTATTTATCCCCGGCCGCGCTTCTGAGCGCACGCAGCTCCTCGGAGGTAAGCTCCCGGTACGCGCCGGGTTTGAGCATACCGAGTTTAAGAGGACCTATCGCCGTGCGTTTCAGACGGGCAACCTCCAGCCCGACCGCCTCGCACATTTTGCGTATCTGACGGTTTCTGCCCTCGCGGATAACCATTTGCAGCACTACCCTGCCCTGCTCCTGAACAAGCACGTCCACGGAGGCGGGCAAGGTTTTCCTGCCGTCTATCTCAACGCCCGCCGCCATCCGCGCAAGCTGCTCGTCGCTCACCGGAGGACGGACGGTCACGCGGTACGTTTTGGAAACATGGCGGCTGGGGTGCATAATATCATTGGAAAAATTTCCGTCGTTTGTGAAAAGAAGCAGTCCCTCGGAGTTCCTGTCGAGCCTGCCCACAGGGTACACTCTTTCGGGAAAGTCCTTCAGAAGCTCCGTAACGCACCGCCTGTCAAGCTCGTCGGACATGGTCGTCACATACCCGCGGGGTTTGTTGAGCATAATATAGTATTTTTTACGATTCTTTACCGCGGGCAGCTTCTGACCGTCCACCGCGACGGTATCCTTTGCCGACGCGCCGTCGCCGATACGGGCGGGTCTGCCGTTGACCGTGACCCTGCCCTGCTTTATTAAGTCCTCGGCTTTTCTGCGGGAGCACATTCCGCTCTCCGCTATAAGCTTCTGAAGTCTGATCTTTTCCAATTGCCTGCTCCTTTTAGTCTATAAGATGTTTGAATTTTTCCAGAATTATTTCGTACAGGTTCGGTTTACGCTCGACGGCGACCGCGCCGCAGCCGCTTTTCGTGACGACGTTTACAGTGCACATCGGCTTTCCGTCCGAATAGAAATTGACAATCCCCGCTTTTTTTCCTTTTTCGGCTGGAGCGTACAGGAAGTCACTCATAAAGATTTCCGACGTTATCACCGGTTCCTCGCCGTTTACGACTGTATAGTCCGGCACGCTTTCAAGCTCAACGGGAAGCTCGCTCACCGTTCCTCCCGCAACCTTTACCGTCAGTCCCGAACAGTCGTATGAGACCTTGCGGCTCTCGGCAGCGGAAAAGCCGTAATCGTACATTTTCTTATGGTCGTTCCAATCGTCGGACGCGTTCAGGGTAACGCATATCAGCGTGACCCCGTTCTTTTCGGCAGCCGAAACAAGACATCTTCCCGCCTCGTCGGTGAAGCCCGTTTTCACGCCTATGCAGCCGTCGTACATGGTCAGAAGCTTGTTTGTGTTCACAAGCCATCTTTCATAGGGCGGGTTGCCGAATTTCAGCTTTGCCCGCTTCGTTCCGCATATCTCGCGGAAGTCCTCGTTTTTGAGAGCCTCCCGCGTCAGGATCGCCATGTCGTACGCCGTGGAATAATGGTTCTCGTCGTGAAGTCCCGACGGGGTAACAAAGTTCGTGTCCCCGAGACCGATCTCCTTTGCGCGGGAATTCATCATCTCCGCGAACTTTTCAGTGCTTCCCGCCAGAGTTGCCGCAGTCTGATTAGCCGCATCGTTTCCCGACGGAAGCAGCATACCGTAGCAAAGCGCCCGCTTCGTGACGATATCGTCCTCGCAAAGTCCCATTGACGAGCCCTCCACCATTATGGCTTGATTGTCCACCCTGAACTGCTCGTCAAGACCGCCGCTTTCAAGCAGAAGCAGCGCGGACATTATCTTCGTGGTGCTTGCCATGGGAAGCCTTTGTTTTTCGTTTTTTTCGGCAATGACAGTCCCAGTCTGCGCGTCGATCAGCACAGCCGCCTTTGCGGAAAGTCCCGCAAGCGACACCGCGCCCGCTTTCGGAGCGAAGGGTATCATCACAGCCGCAGAAAGAACGGCGCATACAATACGTTTTATTTGTTTCATACAAACCTCCAAAGACAAAGAAATATTTACATAATATCTTATGGAGCTTGTATGCGAATTATTTAGTTAAAAATCAAAACCCTCGGTGTTAATTTCAACCTTTTCTATCTCCGGCTCATCGGAAGCCGACGGCTCGGGGATATCCGCGATATTTATGGGCGCGTCGGAATCCTTGTCCTTTTTCTTCGAGAACATCGACTGTATCTTTGTGATAAGGTCGGGAACAGCGCTGACGATGGCGTTCGCGGGAGAGTTTCCCGAACCCAGCTCCAGAAGCTTAACGTCCTCGCCCGAAACCACGATAAACGCCAGCGGATTGATAGTCACGCCGCCGCCGCTGCCGCCGCCGAAAACTTCCTTTTCGCTTTTGGACGGCAGATCGGAACCTCCCGCCGCAAATCCGTAGGAAATTTTTGACACGGGAATAATTGTTATTCCTCCCTCGATTTTGATGGGCTTGCCTATGACCGTATCCGCGTCGGACAGCTCGTGAATTTTTCCGAGCGCGGACGAGACCAGATCTTTTACCTTTGTATCCATTTTCATTCTCCTTTTTTATTGTTAAGCGGCTGTTTCAATTGACTGCCGCTTATCCGACTTTCCGAATATTGCCTTGTAATTCATTACAAAGCCTCCCAAAATCCCAAACGCAGCCGAAAGCAGCGTCGAGGGCCTTACGGTGATATTGACAGACGCGTTGTAAACGGGTTCTTTCCTGTCGAAATCGCATACAATGTCCACCGACTTGACTTTAGTGGTGAACAGCCCGCCGAGAACCGCTATCCCGTTGTAAACAGCCGCGCTGACCGCTCCGTAGCTTACCGCGGCTTTACAGGCGTCCTCGCCCGCCACGGTAAAATCTATCATAAGCTTTTCAATGTAAATATGCGTAAATATCCGCCTGAGACGTTTTCCCGAAAATCCCCAAATAAGCTTTGCCTTTTCGATAAGCCCCGACAGCTTGTCAAGCTTGTCCGAAAGCTTTTCTTTCCTCGGCTTTTCCCCGGACGCGTCCTCCGCTTCGGAAGCTTTTTCAAGTCCCGCGTCCGCGCTTTCCGAAGCCTTTCCGGACTTTTCGCCGCCTGTCTCCCCGTCAGCTTTGACGGGACTTTCTTCCGTCTCGGAAACCGTCTCCGTCTTTTTCTTCCGCTTCGCCTTATCTGACCTTGACTTTTTTTCTTTCCCCGGCTTAGGTTTTTTCGCTTTAAGCGGATACACCGTAAAGGAAAGATATTTCAGCCTGAAATCAAGCTTTCCGTCCATATAGCTTATCGCGGCGCGAAGCTTTATATTAAGTATCAGCGCGAAAAACAGTATCACTGCGGCAATTATTATCAAAGCCGTCAACGCCGTATCACCCTTTCATTCGTCGGAAGCCGCCCCGCCGCCGTCCTCGGCTTCGGGCGGTTCGGTATCCTCTTTTGCGATAAGTATTTCGTCGAAGCTTACCTGTCCGTCCGAATCGGGCAGCGCGGGCAGGTCGTCCAGAGAGGACAGCTGAAAGCACCGCAGGAACGCGGGCGTCGTCTTATAAGCGATGGGCTTTCCCGGAACGTCGAGACGTCCCGCCTCCTCGAGAAGATTTTTCTCAACCAGAGAATTGACCACGCTGGAGCTGTCTATACCTCGGACGTGCTCCACAAAGCCCTTTGTTACGGGTTGATTGTAGGCGATTATCGTAAGCACCTCCATTGCCGCGGGAGACAGCGGAGTGTTTTTCTTGGATTCCAGCGCGGCTCTGATGTAATCGAAAAATTCCGCCTTTACCGCAAGCTGATAGCTGTTTCCCAGCTTCAGCACAGTCAGCGCGCTCCCCGTGGATTCGTACCTGTCTATCAAAAGCCGCACAAGCTTTTCGGGCATATCGGACTCAACTCCCGCCGCCGCGCACAGCTTTTCGGCTTCTATAGGCTCTCCGTGGGCGAAAAGTATTGCCTCCACCGCGGAAACGCCCTCGTTTATTTTCATGAATATGAAACCTCCGTTTCGGAATTGCCGTCCTGATCCGACTGCTCCTTAGTGTGATTTCTGTTAAAGGTAATCTCCGTGTTGTCGTCGTTAAGCATTATCCTGCCGGACTTTGTAAGCTCCAGCACTGCCAAGAAAACAGCCACGCGCTCCGAACGATCGGTAAGTCCCTCGAACAGGCTGTCCATAAGGCATCTCCCCGACTTATAGAGCTTTCTGAGAACAAAAATAATTTTAGACGTTACGGAAACTATCTTCTTTTTTACAATAGTATTGAACGCCTCCGTTTTGACCTTTTCCTCGGGAGGCTTTACCTGAATTTTGGCGTAAGCGTCCAAAAGCTCCTGCGGGTCGTGTATCAGCGGATAGGTGTTGTCGAACTCTATTTTAAGCTGACCGCGCACCGCGAAAACGTTGCCGATGTAGCGTTCTTTCATGATCTCGGCGGTCTTTTTGCACAGGGAATACTCTATCAGTCTGCCTTGAAGCTCTTTTTTAAGCTGCTCGGCTTCCTCCCGCTGCGGCAGTAGCGACACCGTTTTGATGTAGACAAGCCGCGCCGCCATTTCGAGGAACTCCCCCGCTATCTCCATGTTCTGCTCCGACATACGGCTGATGTAGTCCAAATACTGGTCGAGCAGCGTAACGATAGGTATATCGTTTATATTAAGCTTGTGCTTGGTTATAAGATGAAGCAGCAGGTCGAGAGGACCCTCGAATACTTCAAGCTTGAACGATATCTGCTCCATTTACTACCCTCGAATCATAAGAATATCCGCCCACCGCGAAAGAGCGTCCATCAGGCGGAAAGCCTGCTGCTGCAAAAACACAAGCGGTCTGTCCAGAAATCCCAGCCATATTGCCAGAAAAAGGATACCAAAGACGACGTTTTCATACTTCATGACCTTGAAATAAATCTTTTCCGGCAGGATCAGGTTAAAGATCCTCGAACCGTCCAAAGGAGGAACGGGCAGAAGATTAAACACCGCCAATCCCAGATTAAGAATCGTCGCATACCAAAAAACGTCGGCAAGAGCGTCCAAATAGGAATTTCCGCCGCTGCTGCAGACAAGAAGCTTGAACACAACAATGGAAATATATGACATAAGCAGATTGGAAAACGGTCCCGCCAAAGAGGAAACTGCCATACCAACCTTGCGGTTCTTGAAATTATTGGGATTTATCGGTACGGGCTTAGCCCAGCCGAAGCCTGCCAGCAGCATGAAAACCGTGCCGAACAAGTCCAGATGGCGAAGCGGGTTAAGCGTGATCCTGCCCTGCTCCTTTGCTGTGTCGTCCCCCAGCCAGTGCGCCGCAAGAGCGTGAGCGCATTCGTGGACGGGAAACGCCGTCAGCAGCACAATGCCGTGCATAACAAGCTCAATGATCCTATCCTGCATAAATTATGTACGCTTTGTAAACAAAGCCTCTCCTTTTCGGCATAAAATTCAAAATCAATTTTTAGTATAGCATATTTCTATTAAAAATACAAGGATATTTCTTAACATTTCCAAAAAAACTTTATTTTTTCAAACTTTTTTTCAAAAAACACTTGCAATTCCAAAAGAGTTGTGCTAAAATAGTAACGTTAACTTTATAAATGATATTGAAAAGGAGGTGTAACCCCATGGCAAAATGCGATATTTGCGGAAAGGGTGTTACTTTCGGTATAAAGGTTTCCCACTCACATCACCGCTCCAACAGAACATGGAAGCCCAATGTTAAACGTGTAAAGGCTATTGTTGACGGTACTCCGAAGCATATTTATGTATGCACAAGATGTCTCCGCTCCGGCAAGGTAACAAGAGCGGTTTGAGCAGGCTGAGCCTGCACCCTTTCAAAATCATACGCAAGCGTTTGATTTTGCGCGGTTTTAGGTATACAATATATACCGATTATTGTAAGGCGGGAGCAAGCTCCCGCCTTTTGCTGTGTGAACGCCTTTGCGGCAGCATATCATATATGGTACAAAAACAGGCGGGAGCATCTCCCGCCTTGCAGATACTATTTTGCCTCCGACAGCGTTATGCCGTTGCTGCCCAGCGGTATTTCGTGGTCGAGACCCACAAACTTGCCGTTCTGCTGCCAAAGCACCTCTTTGACAAAGCCGTATTTTTCCTCGTCCCATGTGGTAAAGTCATCAAGGACAAGTCCTCCTGTGTCGCCCGAATTGGAGTTGAAACACCAAAACGTGTGGTTTATCCTGTTTTCCTTGATAAATCTGCGCATAAGCGTCATCCATTCGAGGTTGGGATTTCTCATAAAGCCGCCCCATTCGCCTATCAGCAGCGGCGCGGTGTTGCTCTTTTGGATATAGAACCAGTTGTCGTACCAACAGTCGTTATACAAGCTTTCGTATGTAAATCCCCCCTGGAACCACGGCTGCTCGTACACCGACGGACCGTAGTCGTGGGGAGAATACAGCAGCTTGTTCTGATATTTGCCCAAATCAACGGGGTTATCCTTTACGCCGCGGAGGTTTCCTCCCCACCACGTGCAGTAGTAATCCCCCATATTCGTTGACGAAAAATCGCCGTTTTTGCCGATATCCTTGGGGTATATCTCAATTCCCTCCACCAGCACCAAAACATTGGGATTTTTGTTCAGTACAGCCTTTGCCGCCTTTTCCGCTATGTATTTCCAGTTGTCGCTGTCCTTTGAACCGTCCCACTTGGCTCTCGGCAACTCTCCCGCCTTGCCGTGAGGCTCGTTTTTCAGGTCGTATGCAATTACGGTATCGTCGTTCTTGTATCTCGCCGCCATCCACGCCAGCGCGTCGAGGTAGTCCTGCTCGGAGATGTCGCCGTTATACCACACGTTGTACATATGCCCCATCGAATCGGTTTTCGCACTATGAATGTCAATAAGTATCTTTATACCGTTGGCGCGGCACTGTCCCACAACGTAGTCGAATATCTCGAGACTGTTCATACCCACAAGGTATGAGTTGGTCGCCTGATTGAAATTCGCGTTCGGATAGCTGCCGTTAGACCAGTTTTTGATAAGCTCGGTTGATATGGGTATACGCAGCAGGTTGAAGCCCCTGTCCGCGATAGCCGCAATGGAGGTGTTCAGGTCGCACGCCCACAAGCCGTCAAAGGTGTTCGTGCCCGTGTTGTAACCGAACCAGTTCACGCCCGTGAGCCAAACCTCCTTGCCGTCCTTGTCGACGATCTTGCTGCCGTCTGTGAAAAGCCAGTCGTCGGTGGTAGGCGCGGGAACGTCCTTTGCCTGCTTGATTTCGGGATTATTGTTCCCCACCGAGCCGCCGCCGTTATTGCCGCTGTTGTTATTATTTCCGTTGTTATTGTTTCCGCCGGAAGTGCCCGAAACCGTCGACGAGCCGTACTTCACCGCAGCTTTGGACGCGTCCACAGTTCCCGCGTTGCATAAGATCATACCGAAAGTTCCCTCGCTTCCCGGATCGATATTTGAGTTATAGTCCACGGGAGTTACCGTCAGCGTGCCTCCGCTTACCGAGATCTCGCAGTTCCATTTCTGGTCGACTTTTACGCCCGAAGCGGCGGCGATAGTTACCGTCCAGCCGCCTATTGCGGAAGCAGAGCCGTTCTTAACCGTTCCGTCGAGCTGGGTGAACTTGTCGCTGCCGTTTTCCCAGCCGTTGGAAGCGTTCAGGGTCAGCGTTACGTCCGATGAGGATTTTTCCGCAGACTTTGCGGTTGTCTCCCGTTTTGCCTCCGTCTCGGCGGCTTTGGGAGCTTCCGTTTGCTTCGCAGTATCGGCGTTATTGCCCGAAGCCGCTTTTGTTTCCGCGGGAGCGGGCTTCCCGGTCTGCTCTGTCCGTCCGGACGTCTCCGTCCTTTCGGACGTCGGGCTGTCCGCGCCTTCCTCCGTATTGCCGACAGCCGCTCCCGTTTGGGGAGTATGCTCGGCGGCGGAAGCTCCGTTACCGCCGTAGGGGTCGTAATCCTCGGCAAAGGGATCGTAGTCCTCGCCGAAAAAATCGTCTGTGAGCGAAACCGCGGAGGCTTCCTCTGCCGCAGCCGTTTCAGTCACGTCCGCCGAAGCTGTAGTTACCGCTTCGCCCGAACCGCCGTCCCCTCCGCAGGACGAGAACATTGTCGCCGCCATTGCGGCGGAAATAAGAAGCGCGATGGTTTTTCCGTTTTTCATAACTATACCTCCGTCGATCATTCTACCCGCCAGTCAACAGGCTCTATGCCGTTGGCTGTCAGAAATTCGTTCGTCTTGGAAAAATGCCTGCACCCGAAAAAGCCGTTGTACGCCGAAAGCGGACTCGGGTGCGCCGCTTGCAGGATAAGGTGCTTGGGATTGGTTATCAGCCGCATTTTCTGCTTGGCGTTCCCGCCCCAAAGCAGGAAAACTATGGGCTTTTCCCGCTCGTTGAGAAGCTCCGTCACCCTGTCGGTGAGTATCTCCCAGCCCATTCCTTTGTGGGAATTTGCCTGCCCCTCGCGGACGGTAAGCACCGCATTCATAAGCAGCACGCCGCTGTCCGCCCAGCTTTTAAGATATCCGTGGCTTGCGGGCGGTATTCCCAGATCGGAATAAATTTCCTTGTATATATTTTGCAGGGACGGCGGTATTGCCGTTCCTTTCTGCACCGAAAAGCAGAGACCGTGCGCCTGTCCCGCGCCGTGGTAAGGGTCCTGACCGATTATGACCGCCTTTACGTCCGAGTAGGACGTATATTTCAGCGAATTGAAAATGTCGTACATATTCGGATAAATGCGGCGGGTGCTGTATTCGGTCTTGAGAAATTCCCGCAGCTTCAGGTAGTATTCCTTTTGAAATTCGCCGCCGAGAAGTTCGTCCCATTCGTTTCCTATATTAACCAATTCAAATGCCCTCCCTGCTCCGTATTTCGGCGAACGCCGAGTCAAGGAGCGAAATAGTTTCATTCCATCTTATATCCGAAGCCGAAGCACCGAAAACTATGCATATAACGTCGTGGCCGAACCGTTTCGCCGTAGCAACCACGCAGTACCCCGACTGATCCGTCATACCCGTTTTGAAGCCGTTCGCGTACATATAGTAGCAGTCGCTGTCCTCGTGGATAAGCTTGTTGGAATTGTTCCAGTAGACCTGCTCCCCCGACTCGAACACGGCGTACTCGCTCGGCTTTGAGACGGAGGAAACGATAAGCGGCTTGTTCCTCGCGTACAGCGTTATTTTCAGCATATCGAGGACTGTGGTGTAGTGGTCGTCGTCGTGGAAGCCGTCGGGATTTGCAAAGTGCGTGCTTTCCGCGCCCAGAAGAGCGGCTGTGCGGTTCATCTCGTCCACAAAGGTCTCCACCGCCAATTCGGGGGAAAGCGTCCCGTCCTCCGCAATGCTGCGCCCCACGTTAGCCGCAGCCATATAGGACGCGTCGTTTCCCGACGGCAGCATTATTGCGTCAAGAGTCGTCGTCAGGTTGAGGACGTTTCCTTTTTCTATGTAGGCAAGGCTGGATTCGGGATTGACGAAATCGAGCTCGTCCCCCGCCGTGAAAATGAAGTCCTCGTCAACGTTGTCCAGTATAACCGAGGCTGTGAGGATTTTCGTGGTGCTGGCGGGATAGCACCTTTGATCCGCGTTTTTGGCGAAAAGCACCTCGTCCGCCTGAACGTCGTAAACTATGGCGTATTCGGACTGCAAGACCGTCTCGATGGGATATTCCCTCCTGAGCTTAGGCTGGACTACAAGAGGCTTCCGCACCTGCGCTTCGGCGGGGACGTACTCCTCGGTCTCGTCCAAAGGCTCGGCGGTCTCCTGCTCCGTGGCGATACAGTGATAATTGTCCGCGTTGACCACCAGCGGCACTTCGACGGATTTGTTTATCTGCACCAGACCGAAAACCGTACCCGATATCAGTCCCAGCACCAGAAACAGCCGTATCAAAGCGGCTCTTCTTTTCCGGAGCTTTCTTTTTTCATAGGGATCTTTTCTTTTCCTTTTTTTACTCATCTCAACACCCTTATATTTAAACGATATCTGTTTGCGCCGCAGTATTTTGAAAGCGGCGGGGACGTTCCTCAAAGCCGTTTTAATAATAATAACATATATTTACTTTTATTTCAAGAGAAATTTTTGGAATAATAACCTTACAGTGATTGACTTTGCGGAAAATATGTGCTATCATAGGACTTAAAGTATCTTTTAAAAGGAAGTAAAAAATTATGATACTCTCGTTTGCACTTCTCATAGCGGGCTTTGTGCTTCTTGTAAAAGGCGCGGATTTCTTTGTGGACGGCAGCTCGTCCATAGCGAAGCTGCTGAAAATACCCTCGATAGTTATCGGACTGACCATCGTCGCCTTCGGCACAAGCGCGCCCGAGGCGGCTGTCAGCATTATCGCGGGCGTGAACGGTTCAAACGGCATCGCCGTGGGAAACGTTATCGGCTCGAATATGTTCAACCTGCTTATGGTGCTCGGAATAAGCGCGGCTATCAAGCCCGTACAGATAAAGGATCAGATAATCAAAAAGGATTACCCGTTTATGCTGATAGCGACTGTACTGCTTTGGGTTACGTCCTGCGACGTGCTGCTGGGCGGAGGGAGCGAAAACGTTATCTCCCGCAGCGACGCGATCGTGCTGCTCGTCTTTATGGGCATTTTCCTGTATTCGGTAATATCCTCCGCGCTCCGTTCGCGCAGGAAAAATGCCGGCGGCGAGGACAATATACCCGCCTACGGCGTCGGAAAAAGCCTGCTGTTCACCGTCGGCGGTCTTGCGGGAATAGTTATAGGCGGTCAGTTCGTAGTTGACAGCGCAAGCGATATCGCCATACGCTTCGGTATGAGCGAGACCCTTGTGGGACTTACCATAGTGGCTGTGGGAACTTCCCTGCCCGAGCTTGTGACCAGCATTGTCGCTGCCAAAAAGGGCGAGAGCGACATTGCCATAGGCAACGTTGTGGGGTCTAACGTTTTCAACATTCTTTTCGTACTGGCGGCTTCGGCGGCAATTACCCCAATGAGCATAAGCGGTCAGAGCCTTGTGGACTTGGTTATTCTCACGGCTATAACCGTGCTGACGTATGTGTTCTGCGTTACGCAGAAAAAAATCAACCGCCCCGAGGGCGTAATACTTGTGCTGATGTATGTAGCCTATATGGCTTACGCGATTGTGAGGTAAGACTGTGAAAATACTTTGCGAAATAATAAAGAGGCAGGTTGTGCCAAATTTTGTCAATCTTGAAACGGCAATACGGACTTACGACCGCAACGCCCTTGTGTGCGGCTCTCCCGCTTGGAGGTATGTCTACCATACAATTCATTCGGCGGACAGGTGGTTTTTCAACCCGTTTGTGTACGCCGAACCCGATTTCCACGAAATTGGTATGGACAATCCAGATAACCCCTGCGGTACGGAATTAAGCGACAAACAGCTTTTGGAGTACCTTTACGCCGTAAAGGACAAGACTTTACAGTATATCGACACTTTGACGGACGAAGCCCTTGCGGAAAAGCCCGAAAACTGTCCCTACACCCGAATGGAGCTTGTCTTAAGGCAGTTCAGACACATTTCCCTGCACACGGGTATGCTGAACGGTCTTACCGTTGAAAAAACGGGAAATTTCCCCGTCTACACGGGTAACAGCGGTGCGGAAAATCCCCAAAAACTTTTTTATGAGTAAAGAATAAAAAATTCTATTCTCTACCCTCTAACCTCTATTCTCTAATAAAGGAACGATGATATGTACAGCAAATCCGCAAAGGTTGCGGCTATTCACGATTTGTCGGGGGTGGGACGGTGCTCCCTGACGGTAATTCTGCCCACAATGTCGGCGCAGGGCATACAGGTCTGCCCCGTGCCCACGGCTATACTTTCAAGCCACACGGGGGGCTTCGGGGACGTGGTTCTCCGGGACCTTACCGACTACATCTCCCCCGCTTTGGAGCATTACAAGCGGCTGAATTACAGCTTCGACTGCGTATACAGCGGCTTTCTCGCCTCCACCGAGCAGATAGACCATTGTCTTGAATTTTTTGAATACTTCGGGGACGCTTTAAAGGTGGTAGACCCCGTTATGGCGGACAACGGCAAGCCATACAAAACCTGCACCCCCGAGCTTTGCTCCCGTATGGGGGAGCTTGCGGCTATCGCGGATATAATCACTCCCAACATCACAGAGGCGGCTATGCTTTTGGGGGAAAATCCCGTCCAGGCGGACGTTTCAATGCAGAAAATAAAAAGCTTTTTGGTGCGGCTTTCGGAAATGGGTCCGAAAATTGTGGTGATAACAAGCGTTTTCTCCGACGGGCGGACTTATAACGCGGGTTACGACCGCGACCACAGCAAATTCTGGCGTATACCCTGCAATATGATAAGCGCCCACTATCCCGGCACGGGTGACGTTTTCGCCTCGGTGCTGACGGGTTCTATCCTGCGTGGGGACAGTCTGCCTATCGCTATGAACAGGGCGACCGCGTTCCTTGAAAGGGCGATAAAGACCACCTACAGCTACTCAACCGATCCCCGTGAGGGCATTATGCTGGAAAGCTGCCTCGATTTTCTTATAACAAACCCCACCCTTTGCGACTATGAGCAGATGTGAGGTGTGAAATGAATATTAACATTGTTTTGGTTGAACCGCAAATTCCCCAAAATACGGGGAATATTTCCCGAACCTGCGCGGTTACGGGGGCGAGGCTGCACCTTGTGAGACCCCTCGGCTTTGAGGTTACGGACAAAAATCTGAAACGTGCGGGACTGGATTACTGGAATGAGTTGGATATTACCTATTATGACAATTTGGCGGACTTTTTCTCGAAAAATTCGGGGAATTTCTATTATTTCACCACGAAAGGGAAAAATACATACAGCGGCGTGAGCTTCCCCGACAACTGCTACCTTATTTTCGGGCGTGAGGACGCGGGTCTGCCCGAAAAGCTTCTTGCCCAAAATCCCGACGCCTGTCTGCGGATACCTATGCGCCCCCGTTTGAGAAGTCTTAACCTGTCAAACTCCGTGGCAATTGCGGTGTACGAGGTTTTGCGGCAATGGGATTTCCCCGACCTTGCGGCAGAGGGGAAACTTACAAAATATAACTGGAAATAAATTACCGTAGGGCGGGGGCTTGCTCCCGCCTTGGAAACACACGTTTGGTACAACAGGCGGGAGCAAGCCCCCGCCCTACAAATATTATTAAAACCCCAAAATTAAAAATAAAAATGAAAGGAAACAACATTATGAGCAAAATTAAACTGATGACGGATTCGGCTTCGGACATTCCGCAGGAGCTGGAGGAAAAATTTGACATACGCATACTCCGTTTCCCTATCACGCTGGGGGACAAGTCGTTCTACGACCGGGATTACGACAATCTCGAATACTACAAAATGCTGAAAGCTTCAAAGGACTTCCCCACCCACGCGCAGATCACCGCCTTTGAGTTTGTGGAGCTGTACAAGGAATACTTCGACCAAGGCTATGAGGATTTGATTTACGTTGCGATAGCCTCTCTCGGCTCGGCGACTTACAGCAACGCGGTTATGGCGGTTGACAGCTTTTTTGAGGAGTACCCCGAAGCAAAGGGCAAGTTCAGCGTACATGTTATTGATTCGGGGAACTACACGGGGGTTTACGGCTACCCTCTGATACGTTCTGCGGAAAAAATTGCCAAAGGCGCGTCCGCCGAGGAGGTCATCGCCTATATGCAGGACTGGCTTGCAAGCGCGGAGGTACACTTCGGCTGCTACACACTTGAATTTGTAAAGCGTTCGGGACGGGTCAGCACCGCCGCCGCTTTCGTGGGGGAGCTTATGGGTCTGCGCCCCGTGATACAGATAAAAAAGGGCGTTTCCACCACCGACGCGAAGGTGCGTGGGGACAAGGCTGTCGTGCCGAAAGTCGTGGAGATTACCGCAAACAGAATAATCCCCCAAACCCCCTACTGCCTTGTATACGCCGATAACGACGAGCAGGAGCGTGAGCTTGCCAAGGAGCTTACCAAAAAGCTGGGCTACCCGCCGGAAATGTCTTTCAGAATAGGCGGCGTTATCGCGGCAAACGCGGGTCCCGACCTTGTGGGGGCGTTCTTTAAGGGGAAAGATTGATAAAAATTCAAGGCATTGCCGTTAATTGGCAATGCCTTTTTGTTATTTTACGGGAATTACTGCGTTTCCTATTGTAATGCTTTCTATGCTGTCAATATCAACGGGTTTTTCAAAGCTGTAGCTAAGCGCGGTATAATTTTCATTCGGGTCTTTGTACGTTCCGTATCCTCTGTCCTTGTTAAGTGCGACAATTTCACCGCTGTCAAGATTAATTGAAATATTTTCCAAAAGTCCACGTTCCGTCTCGTCAAACTGCGTAATAAAGCCGTCAAAATAAACGTCAAGCGATATTGAGGAATAGCCTATTTCCGTGATTACAAATCCCTCAGCCGCTTTAATATTATCCGTTTCCAATGTACGGTATTCGCTGTTGTAGTCCAAGGTAAAAGCCGCAGACCATTCGCCCTCAATTATAACGTCTTTTATTGTGTAATCCGTATAGTCCTTAATGTCCGTAATAATTATTTTGCAGTCGTTGCCCGCAATTTTACCGCCCGACAAACCGTCTAATGTAAAACAAAATACCGCGGAAGTACCGTCCGAAAAAACGGGTACCGTTTCTTTGCAAAAGACAGCCAAACCATCGCATTCAACGTTCACGTCGTCAAGAATAATATTTTCGGGAAACGTACCGCCGTCGTTACGTCTGACCTCGACAGTAACAATTGCCTCGTTATACGTACCCGCCATACCGAGAACGCTCATTGACAGCCTGTCGTCCCCTGTTGTAACAACGGTTTGCGGCACTGCGGAAATGTTTTCCATATTTTCAAATCCGCCGTTGAACCTACTTCCGAAAATTCTTTCAAGGTCGATAAATCCCAGCGCGGATGCCGCAAGAGTACCCGTCACCAAAATAACAGCCGCCGTTGCCGCCGAGAGGAAAATTTTGCCTATCCTGCCCACGCGGACGGTCTTGCGCTTTTTGGCGGAAATCCGCTCCGCCACCCTGCTCTTAACGGCGGCGGTGATGCAGTTGTCCGTCCCCTCTTCGGGAAAATCCTCCGGAGTATGCAGGGAAAATAAATCGTAAAAATCAATCTTCATAAACTATACCTCTTTCCGTAAGTATTTTTTTCAGACGCGCCCGCGCCCGAAAAAGCCGCGTTTTTGCCGCCTCCTGCGTAATGCCCAGCTTTTCGGCGGTTTCCTTGACGCTGCGGCAGTAGTAGTACGTCCCCACAAGAATATCCCTGTCCGAGCCGTCAAGTTCGTTCAGAGCCGACGCCAAAGCCTCCGCAAGGAGCAGCTTGTCCGTTTCCTTTTCAATGTCCCCCGCCGTCGTCAGCGTTTCGTCCTCCAACGGCTGCCATTCCTTTGCGGTACGCAGACGGCTCAAAGCCTTGTTCCGCGCCGCCGCCGCAAGGTAGGGTCTGACGTTTTCCGCCGTGACTGCTTCGGGCTTCCGCCACACCGCCGTGAACACGTCCGCAGCAAGCTCTTCGACGTCGCTTTCCGAAAGGGCGGGCAGGACTATTCGGCGGATTATCGTTCCCACATAGGCGGCGTATTTGTCCATAAGCAGTTCCAAGCCTCGGACTTTCCCGCTTTTCAGCAGGCGGATCGTTTCTTTGTCGTTCATCTGCTCGTTCCTCCTTTCACTTTTATAGACGCCGTGAACGGGAAAAAGGTTACATAAAATTTGTTTGATGATAGATTTACACCCCAAGTGCACCAAAATTCACAAAAAGTTAAGAAGCAACTCAGCGGTAGAACGAAAGCCCAAACGTTTCCGGGGACGGTTGTTAATAAGGTCAACAACAGCTTGAAGCTCCCCATCGGAAATGCCGGCAAAGGAAGTGCCCTTCGGGAAAAACTGTCTGAGCAGACCATTGGTATTCTCGTTTGTACCCCTCTGCCAAGGCGAATAAGGGGCGCAGAAAAATACCTTCATTCCCGTCCCCGCGGGACGTTCATGAATTGACGTCCTATCGGGAATTTTGTCCCGTTTATCTTCGCCTTTGCATTTCTTGTGTTTCCACTTGAAACGCATAATTTTTTCAGCTGTTTAGGGAGAATTCCGCTGCGATTGCACGGTCGCTGAACCCTTGCGCTTTCATTACTTTTGACAATTCCCGCTCTTCTGTGGTAAAATGGGTATAATTGCTCCTCTTGTTTTGGGTTGTTGTGGTTACTCCCATTATATCATGAGTTGCTTTTTGTGTCATTATTTTTTATGGTGCACTTATATTGTAAATCTAAGAATTAAAAAATCCCCTTGTGTTAAAAACAGCACAAGGGGATTTAATTACAAATTTTTCAGAACGTTTTGAATATTATACACGATAAAAGGCACGTCTTTGCACATTTTTTCGTACTTATCTGCGGCGGTATTATTGCACACAATCATAAAATAACTGCCGCCCTCGGTGACAAATGCCGCGCCGTATTCTCTGCCTTGATATTCAAAATCAACGATATTTCCAAAGGGACATTTTTCGCGGACGGTTATGCCGATACCGAGAGCGAACAGCGGTTTTTCCAAAAGATACGCTATAGTTTCGGAATCGCGGGTGTCTATGTAGGAGCTGTATTTCACCCACCGAAAGCGGTTCATTCGCAGGTATTCATAACCCAGCATAATTAGTTTTTCCATAAGCGATGTGAAATAAATGCACAGCGCAGCCAGCACAATTGCAGCAATAATTCCGCTGTTGCCTTTAAAGCACTCGATTATCCACAATATGCAGAATGCCCAGCGCAGCATTCCCACTGCCAAATCGACTTTTTTGTAATGAGGGTCGAGATTATCATTTGGAGAAAGTTGCTTGCCATATTCGGGTGCTTTACCGTACTCGGGTTTAAACGGCTTTTTTAACGACACGCCTGCAATTGTCCCGCATTTTGAGCAGAACGCCGCACCGTCGTTCATTTGACTGCCGCATTTTTGACATATCATACGCGCCGCCCTCACATATTAATTTTGCACTGAAAATTGCTGCAAGTTTCGCCGCCTTTTGTCTCGCGGCTTTTCTTTAGGCACTTGCATTTCGCGAGATAGTCGTACTCCCAGATCTGCTGACGGGGCGACTTTGGGCTGATGTATGTATTCGTGGGGTCGTACCAAAATTTGCAGAACGCGCAGTATTTGTGGATTGACAGGTTTGCGTTTTTTGTGGACATAGTTAATTTCTCCTTATTGACAGTTGACTTTTATATACAGCGATTTAAGCTGACCGTATTTATATTTTTTGCCGCAGTATTCAACAACCACATCTTCGCAGTCGCAGAATACATCGCTCTCGTCCTCGTTTTCGCCGAGGCTTTCCAAGGTGTCGGGAAGATACACTTTTTTAAGGCTTGAACAGCCTGCGAAAGCATTCTCGCCGATTGAGGTAACACCCTCGGGTATTTTAATTTTTTCAAGACTTTCGCAGTATTGAAAAGCTCCCTCGCCGATAACCGTCACGTCCTCGGGTATTTCTATCTCCTCAAAGCCGCAGTATTCAAAAGCGTTTTCTCCGATTTCATCTAAGCTGTCGGGCAGAATAACCCTTTCAAGATTAGCGCAGTTGGAAAAACATTCCTCGCCGATTGTATCAATACCCGTGGGCAATTCAATACTTTTCAAGCTGTCGCAGCCCGAAAATACATGCGTGCCGAAACACCTCAATCTGTCGGGAAGGACAATTTCCACCAAATCGCCGCAATCCTCAAAAGCGTTGTCGCCTATTTTCTCCACGCTGTCGGGAATAATGATTTTTTCCGCAGAGCAGCCCGAAAATGCGCTGTCGTCTATCTCGTTCACAATATCGGGAATTTTTACCACGCTGTCGTCGCCGTTATAGTCCGTCAGCTTGACCCAGCCACGCTTTACATCAAATTCAAAGCATTCGTCGTCCGTAAAATCGTCCTCGTCGTCCTCCTCATAAACGTCATTATTCTCCTCGGGTTCGCTTGCGGTTTTAACGTGGTGCTCTGTTTTTTTCCACCACAAATGACCCCTTGCAGTGTCCCATTCTTTAGTTTCGGCTTTTGTGCAAACCTCGTCCGCCGCGCTTTTTTCGCTTTGGGGAATAACACACCCCTCAAAGCTGATACCGCTTGCCTCAAAATCGCTTTCGTTTTTTCCGCCGAAGTCGATAACGGGAGAATTTACGCCGATATAGCGGATATTTTTCACGCCCAGCGGCACGCGGAATTTCTCCCCACAAAGATAAATAACTTTGACTTCCTCGTCCAAAAGGTCGCCCAAATCTTCCTGCGTAAATGCCACACTGTCAGCATTGTCAAGAATATTGTCGTCGCTTGTGATAAGCCGCAGTTTTTCAAGCTTTTCGCGGCGTATCTCCAGCAGCTCAACGTCAACCTCGTCCGCGATTTCAACGCCGAAAATTTTACCCAGTTTTGCCGCAAGATTATCCTTGCTGTCCTGCTCCGTAAGCTCCCGAACCTGCGCGGTTTCCTCCTCATAATACCTGTCGCTGAGCCACACCGCAAGCCTGCCGTTTAGAAAATACTCCGTCACCTTTTCGCTGTTGTAATTTTCTCGCAGTTCGTCAAGCGTTCTGACATAAATCTCGTTTCCCATATCGAGCGGGAATTTTACTTTTTTTGGCATATTTATTACTCCTTTACCTAAAAATTTACAAATTGTGTTAATTTAATTATACCATGGATTTCTTTAGACGTCAATATAATACATATATGGTATCATATAGAAATCTGCGGCACAATTTGTCAAAATATCACATATTCATTATAGCTTTTCTGTAGGAAAATTTGGTGTCCCGCAAGGACACAGGGGGGAATTATCCCCCTGCCCTGCACCACCGCACAAAATTCTCGCAGTTGTTGTAAATGAGATTGTAATTCTGCTCCCCAAGCCGCGACCTTGCACGCCGCACTGCCTCGTCTGCCGAAAATCTCAGCGGACTTTCGCTTTCGGGCACAAGCATAACCTTGCTTATCCCCGCAAATTCCGAGAACGGCACTTCCCTTATTTCGGGGATTTCATCATACCCCTGCGAGTAGTGAATAACCGTCCCGTCCCCCGCGTAAATGCCGTGATGAGTGTAAACGCCTCTGCTCAATTTAAGGTGGTCGCCGGGCTTGTAAGTACGCTCCAGTTCCGAGGAATTTTCCGCGTGGACTTGAATTGCCGGATTGTTTCCGTTTAAAATTCCCGAAGCCGCGTCAAGAAAATTCCCGATAGTCGCGGCGGCGTTTCCGCACATTCCCGCGAAAATTCTGTAGCCGTTAAAAGCAATCCTGTCCTGCATAAATTCGGGGTCGTCCGCAAGGTCGTCCTCGAAAGCCTCCTCGTACTCCTCAAACGTTCTGAACGTGTCGTTAAAAACATCGTTAAGCTCCAGCATACCCTTTTTCCATTCGGTGCTGAAACGCTTGAAATTTTCCGCAATGCTCAATTTGTCATTGTAATCAAACAAGTCCTCGCCGCTGTCATCATCTTCAAAATTTTCGTACTCATCATAAATATCCAAATCGTACATAATTAACACTCCTTTTTAAATTTCGGCAGAAATTCAAGCAATTCCGCCTTAATTCTGCCGCTGATATTTTTGCAGACTTCCTCCATAATTACCGCGTTTGTAAGGTTCACCATTTCGGGCTTTATGAACGCGGGATTTATTTCCGACCGCTCGATTATGTCGTGAATAATTTTAATGCACTTGTCCGTTTCGCCATTTTCGATAAGCGTTAAATACTGCTCCGCAGCTTCTGAATTTTCGTTGAGAAATTTTTCCGCCGCGTCAATTATTCTTAATTTCGGCGGAAGTTTTTCGTCGTAAAAAATCTCAAACGCCGCAATGTCGCCGACGTCAATATCTATATCATCGGCGGCAAAAACGGGGTTGTCCTCAAGTCCGTTTGGAAAACAGGAAAAATATTTCCGCCGCAATTCAATTTCAATGGGACGTTCAAAATCGGGGCAATTTTCCCAAGGCAAAGCCTCGTTTTCGCACAGGTTTGACATACAGGCAAAACCCGCGTCGCAAAGGTGCTTATCGCAGTTTTTAAAGCACTCGCACAGGTTTTCGTACACGTCCAAATGCTCCTCGTAAACCGCTTGATTTTTGCCGTTGTCAACGTCGATAATGTAATTGATTTTCCGCAGTACAGACTTGAAATTCGGAGAAAAATCCTCGCTGTCCGTAAGCTTTTTCCGATACCGCATAAACAGCGCGTACAGCACGTTCGGCGCAATTTTTGACAGCTCTGGAGAACGTGAAATTTCCCCGCAGATTTTACGCATATTGTCAAGGTAATTCTCCCCGCCGATACCGTAAACAGAACCCATTGCCGAAGCGAGAGCGTCTGCGTTAATTTCCGACAAAGGCTCATTTTGGAAAGTGATATTTTCCGCAAGACGGGTAAATTCCGCAGTCAAAGCCGTTTCATTTTCAAGCCGCCGCATATAGTTTTGAATGTCATTCATAAGTATTGCAAAATTAAAATTTCGGTACTCGATATAGTCAATATCGTTCACGTCGCCTTGCTTTTCAAACAGAAAATCCGAGTGTTCCGACAGGCACAAGCACCACAGCTTTTTCATATCCTCGCTTTGGTCGTTTTTCAGTACAGCGCACAATTTCCTGCAAAACAAAGCCTTTTGCATTTTGGTAATTTCAAGCCGCTTTTTCATAGCCTCAAACCACAGTGTAAATTCCGAAAAACTCACTTCGCATTTCGGCGCGGAAATTTCCTCCACGTCCTCATCTTCTCCGAAAAGCAAATCGTCGTCATACTCGGAAATAATCTGAAATTTTTCTTCCTCGGTCATAGCTTTTCACTCCCTTCGATTATCATTATAGCACGTTTCCGCCAAAACGGAAGTCTTTTCAATTCCGAAAAATAAATTTATTTGGAATTGGTTTTAACTTGCCGCAGACTTCTATATTTATTATATATAACTGAATTTTCGGGAAATCGGTTATTTAAATTATAACTTTTTTACGCAAAGCTGTGGTGTCCCGCAAGGACACAAAAATTAACCCCTCATATTGCCAAAATGTAATATGAGGGGTTTCAGTATTTTAGGTATCAAAGTGACACAATATAAATACCATACAAAACGTTAGAAATATGGTATCATAATAAATTAAGGAGATGATGCTTATGGCAGTAATAAAGTCCCAGTTCACAATGCGGCTGGACCCGCTTACCCACTGCAAAATCAAAAAAATTGCGGCGGAGGAACACCGTTCTCTCACCAATATGATTGAGGTTCTCATTGCCCGTGAGATTAAAAAGTACGAGTGCGAAAACGGCGAAATCCTCTGCACCGACGAGGAGCTTTACACCGAGTAAAAATTGCTCCAAAAACGTTATACCACAAATAAAAAGCATTGTGGTGTCCTGTCGGGACACAAATTCGCCTTGTACGTTGGTACAAGGCGAATTTTTATATCAAATCAAAACCCCGCTCATAAAGCCTTTCGTTGATAATGTCCGTTTGCAGACCGTTCAACAGCGAGTAACCCTCATTTGCAATAAAATTACATTCGGTTTTATTATGTATTTTGAGTTGGTGGGTCTATTTTATATTTCCAATCCTCGCCGTTTTTTTGAGTTTTCCAAATTTCTTCCAAGGTTTCTTTTGATGTTTTGGGGTCGAACTTTTTGATTTCGGTTTTTCCCTTTTTTTCGTCTTTGAGCCATTGCTCGCCTTTTTTATAAAAAATTTCGGTTCTGAAATTCAGCAGCTTTTTGTCCTCGCTTACGGAAAAATAAATATACCCGCCAAGACATTGTTTTTCGGCGTCCGCTTTAAGAGTTTTTTCAATATCTCTGTCAATAGCCCCGCTTAACGCATCGACGTATTCATCAAACGGCATACGTCCCAATCTTGCAAATAATGATTTAAAGGCTTTTCTCACATCGTCCAAAAAGCTGTCGATTTCTTCGTCGATCAGAATATCCTCGTTATTGTTCTGCTCTTGTATTTTTTTATCTTCCATATAAAATCCTCCTTATGCTGTAAGAGCGTCCAAATAATTATTACTTACGTCAATTTCGTTACTGTATCTCATTTTATCCAAAAATTCTTGTGGTACTTCGCTTGGGGAAATAGGTTTTGATATAACTTCTATTTCTTCATAATCATTGTCAACTTTTACAAAATTGCTTGTAACTCTGCTTATCATTCCGTCAAGTCCTTTTCTTAAATATGTCAACACGCCAAGAACGGCTTTATTAATTTTATAAGAAACCTTTTGGATTATATTATTAATTTTTTCGTGAAATGACGTCCAAAAGGTTTTTAATAATCCTTTAAGAAAACGACCAAAATTTTTTACACCTTGAATAAAGTGAGTATCAATCCAATTGCCTACAGCACCAAAAAATCCCATAATAAATTTCCTCCTAACGACTTTCCATTTCAAGCTCTAGCTGGTCGGTAATATCCACCATATTGTTATTATAGAGCCGAGATTTGATTTCTTCGGGAACATCTGTTGACTGTATCGGTATACTTCTCTGCTCCATATACCATTGATCCTCGCTTTTAACGTATGAATAGCTTTTTGTTACCTCGCGCAGAGCGCCCGCAACTTTTTCAACAAACGCTTTTACTCCGGCAAAAAATCCGCGTATAACGGTTTTCACCGTTTCCACAAATTTTTGAAGTCCGGCGATAATTTCGTCCCAAAAACTTACAACCTCTGCCACGACAACCGTGGCAATTAACGCTGCCGCAATAAAACCCATATTTATACCTCCTTGTTTTTATCCGAAACATTGTCCGTAGGTTCAGACAATGTTTCATTATTATTTTCAGCAGTCACATTGCCGCTGTCATAATCCGTTTTTGTCAAAGAAACAGGCTTATCGCCGTTAGTTTCCTGCTGTTCCGTACTTTGCGGCTCGTTGAATTTAACACCGCCACCTAACTGCCGCATAGCCTCTTCTTTGGAAATCTTTTTTCTTGTAACTGTAACGTCCTCGCCGTAACTGTTTTCATTGCGGCTTGTTATTATGTTCTTTACAGCCTCCTCAAAATATTCCTGCGTGACTTGATTCATATTGTCGTTTGCCGCTTTAAGAGCCGCGTTTAAAACAGCCGTTGAAATATCACTTCCCGACAAGCCGTCGTGATTTTTTGCAAGCGTGTCAATATTGGCGGTTATCGGCATTTGACGGGGAATATACCTTGCCCATATGCGCCGCCGCATTTCCTCATTCGGCAGCTCAAACTTAACGTGAAATTGAATACGCCGCATAAAAGCGGGATCAAAATTGCTGATAAAATTTGTGGCAAATATTATCATACCGTCATAATCGTTAAGCAGCGTAAGCAGAACGGAACGGGTCTGATTTACGCTTACGTCCGTGGAACTGCTCATATTGGTAACACGTTTGCTCAAAAGTGCGTCAGCCTCGTCAAAGAATATAACAAAGCTGTCTTTTTTTGCCTGTTCAAACAAGCGCACAAGGTTCTTGCTTGTTTCACCCACATATTTTGATTCTATGTCCGCATAATTCACGCAGACAATCTTTTGCCCCGTTTCTTTGGCAATAGCGTGAGCCGCCATTGTTTTTCCCGTTCCGGGCGCACCGTAAAGATTTACAAACAAGCTCTTTCTTTGTTTCAGAACGCTGCGTAAATCCCACTCAACAAAAACCTTTTCCCAATTCTTTTTGGAATTTATAACGGTTTTTATCTCCTCGGCGGTTTCTTTTGACAAAATAATTTCCTCTATTCCGTAAATAGGGTCTGTCGGCTTAAACTCCACCGTGGGTTTCTGTTCGGGTGCAGGTACGCTTTTGGGAGCGTTCGTAAAAGTTTCCGCAACGGATTTTCTGTCGGGATTAATAGGCATTTTATCATCTCCTAAATTATAATTGGATTTTGTAAACAAAGATATTGCTTTTATTATTCATTATCGTACCAAGTTTGGTCAGCTTTGCGATTTTCTGACTTTGCAAGATATAGAACTCCTCCGTCATCCATTTTCTTTCTTTGGAATACTTCTCTGAGAACAGAATCTACAAACGAATCAAGATTCCAATCGCCTATACAATAATTTTTCCTATTGGAAATTAAGGTTGATACAGCTTTTTCCAAGCTCATTTTTCCTGCATCATTAACCATTTTGACGGCATAGTCTTTTACATCTGCTCGGTTACGTTCGGTAAATATTGACATTTCTTCCTCAATATATTTATCGGAGTATTCAGTACCCTTTAAATCAAGTTTTTTACCCCCATATTGTCTATTAACGTCATTTCTTAGACTTGAATAGCTTATTGTACGATTAACAGAACGAAAATATCCTTTTATCCCCGAAATTATCATTGACCTTCGTATCGCAAAGAAAATTTTCACCAACAGCGTTATTGCCCATAAAACCAGTTTAATGAATACAAACGAGCCGACAATCCCAAAGATAAGTTCTTCAACATTAAATTCTCCGATATAGTATCCATATACCGAAAGCCCGCCTATGACCGCAACAAACAGAAATGTAACAGTTCCTTTGGGGTGTTCTTTAATGACATCGGCAATGCCGCTGAAAATTGCTTTAATTATAGACCAAACGATGGCGATTACAATAACTATAATTATTATTTCAAGCATATGTACCTCCCGACATTTTTTGACGTTATTTATTATTATACCATAAAATTTAATCGATGTCAATATGGTATATATGTGATACCATACAAAATATTTTGACATATTTTGATAAAAATGCACATACTTATTATAGCACATCTAAATTGACTTGTGGTGTCCCGTAAGGACACAAAAACGCCCTGTACCCAAAGTACAAGGCGAATTTTTATATCAAATCAAAACCACGCTCATAAAGCCTTTCGTTGGTAATACCCATTTGCAGACCGTTCAAAAGCGAATAAATTATCACCGAATCCCGCTCGTCTTTTGGGTACAGCGGGCGGTTTCTCGTCCGTTTCAAAAGCCGTTGAGTTTCCTCAAGGTCAAGACCCATACCGAAAGCTATTGCTATGAGTTTGTCCCGTGAGGGAACTTTTTTCCCCGAAAAAATGTGGTAGGCATAGGTACGCTCAATGCACGATTTTTTCACGGCTTCCTTCAAATCAATGCCCTTTTCTTGGAGCAATTCATTCAAGCAATCCGAAATATCCTTTGCAGTAAATTCCCCCGCATTGTCCGCCGCGAAACTTTCGTAATCGTCGGCGGACTTTATTTCGTTCCACATCTCGTCCGTGGATTTTTCTTTAATTGCCGTCATCAATATCCCTCCTGCGCCGCAAAATTTTCAAAAATATCCCGAAGTGAATAATCTTCGTCAATTTCGGGGTACTCGTCAATCACCGACAGCTCGCCGTCCAAAAGCATATAGACGTTATGACGTCCGTCAGCAAAATATTCGTTAAGCGTTTGGGCGGACATCGCTGCGGTAGTCTCGCCTTTGCCGCACCCGATGTATTCAATCACACCGTTTTTCACCGCGTAAATTTCGGTAACATTTATATTTTCGCCGTCCCCAACGGTTAAAGCGGCATAACGCCCGTTGTAGGGAATTTCAAAAAAAGTTATCTGCAAAAAATATTTTTCACTGAAATCAATTCCCGTAAGGTATTCCGACCAAAATCCGCCGCACCCGCTGTACGAACCGTTTTGCGGTACTCCGTACACAAATTGAATATTGAGAAAACCGTTGCCGTCAGCCGAAACGGCAACAGCTTCGTTCACGCCGTCTCCGTCCAAATCGTAATATAAATAAAATTTTTCACGTTCGGAAATAATTTTTTTCATATTTGTAAAAAGTATTTCCGCGTTTTCGTCCTCGGGGTAAAAAAGCAAGTCAGCGCGGTCGTATTCGGGAGGATTTTCGGGCACTCCGAAATAGGTAAATTCCTCGGAAATTTCCGAAATATTATTTGTTGTTTCTGCTGAAAATATTTCCGCAACAACATTGTCTGCGGAAATATTTTCGGTAATTTCTTTAGGCGTAAAAGCCGCGAAAAGCGTTACGGCAACGGCTACAGCCAAAACCGCCGAAACGGAAATTTTCCCCCGCTTATTAGTAAGCGCGTTTGCAAATTCCTTCGCGGACTGATAACGTTCCGCAGGGTCGAGGGCAGTTGCTTTTTTAATAATTTTCGCGTATTTTTTGTCGGCGGAAAGACTTCCCAAAAGGGTTTTAAAAGTCTGCCCCGCAGCGTAAATGTCCGTCCGAAAATCGGTCTGGGAAAAGCCGTACTGCTCGGGAGGAGCAAAGCCGTCAGTGCCCAAATATCGGGTGTCCTTGTCCTTATCATTGCGGACGAACCGCGCCGCTTCAAAGTCGATAAGTCGGATATTTCCGTCATTGGCAAACAAGATATTTGACGGCTTTATGTCACGATGGACAATGCCAAAACCGTGAATAAATTCAAGCGCGGCGCAAAGCTGAACCATTGCGCGAACCGTCTTTTTCCCGTCAAGATTTGCGGCGAGGAGGGTCTTGCCCTCGATAAATTCCTCGGTGACAATTGTTTTGCCGTCGGCGATTTCGGCGGAATAAATTTTCGGCAAATATTTGCATTCGGAATTTTTTAAAGCGGCGTACACAGACAGTTCCGCATTAACGGTTCGGCGTATAATTTTTCCGTCGTTTTCGGTTAGAATTTCCACCATACCCCGCTCGGAAGTTTTTATTGTTTCGGGCAATTTTCTCCCCCCTTTTACACTTATTTTAGCATATTTGAAGGGAGATTGCAAGCAAAAAATAAAAATCCTTAATAATTAAAATTAAATCCGCGCTGGTGAGTGGATATGTAATATGTGCCGCTGTCATAATCTTGCTTAACCACCACAAGCCCATAGGAGTATTTTTCGCCGTTTATAAACGAGTAATTTTCTTTCAAAGTCCCGTCGGAATTATATTCGGCAACCATATATTCCGCGCTTGCGCCAAGATTGAATAAGGTACTTGTCGTAACCTCGCCGTAGGAAATGCTGTCAACGCTTGTATAGCCTTTTTTGCGGTCGTTGAAATCGGTTTTGTTGGAATCGCTGTCGCTTTTACGGGTGATTTTCAGGTACGTTTCATAATCGTCGTTCATAAGCGCGTTCAGATATGTATTCAGCGCGCCCGGCACGGTATCGTCCTTGTAGTATGCGGCAGAACCCGCACTGCCGTCGTCACCGCTGTCACAGGACGAAAACGCAGTCATAATAATCAATGAAATTATTACGCAAAAAATTTTTTTCAATGTCAGCGCATTGCTTGTCCGAATGGTTTTGGTAAGGTTCATAATAAAACTCCTTTTGAATAATTTTTGCAGTATTTTTACTGCCTGCAATAATTATACAGCATAATTTGTGGAAAGTGGTGTCCCGCAGGGACACAAAACCACATTTTTACAACCGTGAAACTCTTTTTCAGTTTTTCCGAAATCTTCGCAAACACCGCAACAGTGGCGATTGTAAAGGCTTTATCCTGTCTGTCGGGAATTTTAAAGGCGACTAAAAATCCGCTTTTCCGCTCGACATGCGTGCCAATACAGCCTGTCCCCCTTTTGCCGAGGACAGTATCACTTTCGCAATTACACGGTCGCTGAACCCTTGCGCCCGCATTACTCTTGACATTTCCCGCTCTTCTGTGGTAAAATGGGTATAATGACACATATTTGCTCCTCCTGTTTTGGGTTGTTGTGGTTACTCCCATTATAACATGAGTTGCTTTTTGTGTCATTATTTTTTATGGTACACTTATATTGTAAATCTAAGATGTTTGAAAACAAAAGCGAAGCTCACAAAAGAGTATTAACTGCAGTCGAGGACATCAAAGCCTGCTGCGAAGTAGAGGACGATTTTCACGAATGGAGCGATATTGCCGCCTCGTCAATCCAATCATTTTGGAGGATTTATCGGACGAACAGCTTGACGATACTTGCGGAGCATTCAGAGAGTACATTGTTGAAACAGTTTCCGAGGACGAAAACCTCGCCAAAGGAATTAAGGAAGCTCTTACAATATGCCTTAATGAAATGCTCGACTACATCGGCGGCTATCCCCTACCTGCTGAGGACGAGGAGGACGAGGACTTCGACAGAGAACTTTACGGGCTTGCCGAGCAGATACGGTCCGACATTGACAGGCTCAATGAAATGAATATTTAGGAGGAACAGAAAATGGGAAAAATAATTGCTATTGCAAATCAAAAGGGCGGCGTAGGTAAAACCGCTTCCGCAGTACATTTGGCGGCGGCATTGAAAATCGGCGGCAAAAGAGTTTTGCTTGTGGATTTTGACCCGCAGGGCGACGCGTCGGCGTATATGGGCTTTACCGAGGACGAGGACGTCAGCATAAACAATGTTATGCAAAACCTTGTTTCGGGCAGAAATGCAAATATCCGCGACATCATACATACAAGCAAAAAGAACGGCGGCATTGAGTTTGTCCCCGCCGACATAGGACTTGCAAGCGCGAAATTTTACTTAGCGCCGATTATGGCGAGAGAAACGGTTCTCAAACGGCTTTTAGCGCAGGTCTCCGACGATTATGACTACATTATTATAGACTGGTTCTGAACGCTCTTGCGGCGACGGACGGAGTTGTAATCCCCGCCCAAACGCAGGAATTTTCCAAAAAAGCACTAAAAGCGATAATAAACATTGTGGAACAGGTTCAGGCGGAAATTAACCCAAATCTGAAATTTCTCGGAATACTGCCCACAATGGCTGACAACACTGCAATGACGAGAGATATACGCCAAATATACGATGAAACATACGGCGACAAGGTTTTTCCTATGAGTATTTCGCGCTCGGTTACGGCGGCATATTCAAGCAGGGACAGGAAAGCCTTGTGCTTTAAAGAAAATTCCAAAATAGGGAACGAATACAAAGCATTTGCCGAAGAAGTTGAAAGGAGAATATGAAAATGGGCTTTGATATTGCAAGTATGCTCGGAACGCCGTCAATCGGCGGCGTTCAGGCAAACACGGTAATGGCGGTGGAACTCGAAAAACTTGCGCCGTACCGAAACCATAAATTCAGGCTGTACGAGGGCGAACGGCTTGACGATATGGCGCAGAGCATTAAGGCGAACGGCGTGCTTAACCCGATTATTGTACAGCCGCTGGGAGAAAAATTTAAGATACTCGCGGGACATAACAGGCGCAATGCCGCAAGGATAGAGGGATTGACCGCAGTCCGCTGCATTGTAAAAAACGGTCTTACGGACGATGAAGCCGAGGTTTATGTTATCGAAACAAACCTTATGCAAAGAGGTATCGGCGATTTGTCCGTATCGGAACGCGCCGCCGTGGTCGCGTACAGATACTCCAAAATGTTCAGCGAAGAAAAGGCGGCGGCAATACGAAGCGAACTGCAAAATATTGAAAACAGCTGTTGTGAAGCCGAAAACGAAAATGCCGTATATGCAAAACGAAACGGTAAAAACAAGCTGATCGCGGTCGGAGCGGAGTACGAACTGTCTAAGACAAGCGTAACAAGGCTTCTGCGGATAAGCAAGCTGACCGAGGATTTACAGCGGAGCATTGATTTAGAGGAAATCTCCGTCAGGGCGGGCGTTGAGCTTTCCTATATTTCCGAAGCGGCGCAAAAAGCGGTTTATGAATTTTACAAAGAAACCGTCATCAAAAACGGCAGGGAGTACGAGGCTGCGCGGGTTGATATGAACTCCGCGCCTGCAGTACGCAAGCTGTTTGAGGACTTTGACGGGGACGCGGAAACTGCTGCTAAAATGCTTGAAAGCTATTCAAAGGGCATAGCCGATAAGCCTGTCAAGCCGAAAAAGCGAAAGCTGAACGCGGAAGTTTACGTCAAATATTTTGACGAGGACGATACGGACGAATACGTCAACGGCATTATTGACAACGCTTTGCAGATGTATTTTGAACGTGAAAAGGCGGAAATCGCTTAGGTTTCCAATGGGGACTTGGCTAAACTTAACGCAAAACTAAAAGCGGTATCGTGAAAATGATACCGCTTTTTTATTTTCGCAAAATAAGACATTTTGCGAAAGAAAAACCGAACAAAAATTTATAGTAATCCCATCAAAAAA